>CAZICD010000001.1:0-27512 GCA_964537725.1 uncultured Spirochaetaceae bacterium
CAACGCGCCAAACGCTCCTCGTGCTTCACTTCAGGCCCCAGGGTTCGTGACAGTTCACACGGTTTGCTTTCCTGACCCAGAGAGTTACCTTTTTTGACATATGAGACGCATACTGCTTGCCGTCGTCGCCTCGGCTCTGCTCGTCGGGTGCACGACGGTCGATACGGTCCCCGTCCTCGAACGAGGCGACCCGGAGCTCGAAGCCGGCTCGCTCGTGTTCACCGGCAGCGACGGCAATCTCTACGTCGCCGACGCCGGGCGCGCCGACCTGATCCGGCTCACCGACGGCGCGGACCTCGAGTCCGGGTCGCTTCGCTACTCCGCGTACGCGTGGGCCGGCGAGTCGGTGGTCTACGCCACGCAGGAGGCGGACGAGACCGGATCGATCGGGACAACCCTCTACGCGGTCCGTCCGGGCGGGCGGGCCCGTGAGCTCTTCCGCGACGAGGGGTTCGCACCGTTCTTCCTGTCGCCGTCGCCGGGCGGGTCGCGCGTCGGCTACCTGGGGGGTCGCGCGGGGGCGTCGGGATTCGCCATGGGCAGCGTCGAGCTGGAGACGGGGAACCGTACCGACCACGGGATCGGGCAGCCGTTCTACGCCACGTGGTCGCCGGACGGCACGACCCTCGTCACGCACGTCGGCTCGCCCGGCAGTCGCGTGGGCTCGCGGCTCGCGATCCAGACGCTCGGATCGGGCGGTGAACCGGTCCGCCCGGCCACCGACCTGGGCCTCGACGCGGGCCTCTTCCAGACGCCGGACTACGCGCCCGACGGTTCGCGGATCGCGGTCGTGCTCGGCGGCGGCGAGGAGAGCGGCATCCACCTCCTCGACGAAACGGGAGACGACCTGGGCAGGCTCGTGACGCTCGAGGGGAGCGCCGCCTCGGTGGCGTGGTCACCCACGGGGAACCGCCTCGCGTACCTGGACGGGCTCTACACCCGCAGCGGCGCACTCGCCGGGCGCCTGTACGTCGCCGGTTTCGGATCGCGACAACCGCAGCTCCTGAGCGACCTCGCGATCGCGCACGTCTGGTCGCCCGACGGGACGAGGTTGCTCTACTTCGAGCCGTTCCAGGCGCAGGGGCCGGGATCGAACACGCTCGCCTATCGGGTGGTCGTGTATTCGATGATCACCGGGGAGAGCACCGTCGTCGCATCCATCCGTCCGGCACCCGCCTTCGTCGCGCAGATCGTTCCGTTCATCGACCAGTACGAGCGGGGGTACACGTTGTGGTCTCCCGACAGCAGGCTCGTCGCGCTCAACACGCTCGGCGCGAACGGCGTCCAGTACGTCCATCTGCTCGACACCGAGGCCTACGAGGCCGGCGACGCGTTTCGGGTTTCCTACCAGCTCGCGCAGGACGTGCCGCCGGAGCTTCTCGGAATCGCGCCGGCCGACGGCATCAGGACGCGCGCCATCGCCGAGGGCACGATTCCGTTTTTCGCGAGGTAGGCCGTCGCACGGCGCCGGGCGCAGGCTCGCGTCGGCGGCGGCTCAGGCGAGCTCCGGCTCGTCGGGGAAGCGGCTCCGTACCTCGCGGAAGCGCTCCTCGAGGCGGAAGAAGATATCGGCGACGACCGGATCGAACTGCTTCCCGCGAAGCCGACCGATCTCGTGAACCGCCTGGTCGTGGCTCCACGCGTCCTTGTAGGGGCGACGCGACGTGAGCGCATCGTAGACATCGGCGATCGCGCCGATGCGCGCGCTGAGCGGGATGCCCTCCCGGCTGAGGCCGTGCGGATACCCCTCGCCGTTGTACCACTCGTGGTGGTGGAGCGCGATCCGTGAGCCGAGCGTGAGGAAGCTCTGCTCGCCGAGCTCGTGATCAGCCTGGTTGAGGATCGTATAGCCCCAGGTCGTGTGCTTCTGCATCACCGTCCACTCGTCGCCCTCGAGCGGTCCGCGTTTGAGGAGGATCTGGTCGGGAACGCCCACCTTGCCAATGTCGTGGAGCATGCCCGAGAGGTAGATGTCGTCGGCGTACTCGTTCGCGATGTGGAAGGAGAACGGCTGCTCGCGGTTGAGCTCGATGGCGACGAGCTTCATGTACTCGCAGATCCGCTGGAGGTGGCCACCGGTCTCCTTGTCGCGGTACTCGGCGAGCTTCGCGAGGCTCTTCATCGCCGTCGCCTGCGTCTTCTGCAGCATGCTCGTCGCCGACGACAGCTGCTCGTTCAGCCTCGTCTGACCCTCGAGAGCCTCGTGGAGCCGATCGTTCATCTGCACGAAGTCCGACACGTCGACGAGGACACCGAGGATGTCCTTACCCATCAGCATCGCGTAGTCGAAGACGCTGCGAACGCGATCGGTGCCGGTGCGGATCGTCGTGGTCAGCGGCTCGAAGCCGCTCCCGGAGGTCAGCCGCCTGAGATCCTCGGCGGGATCGCTGCGACGGATGAAGACTTCGGTGCGTGAGTTCAGCTCCTCCAGGTCGGCGTATCCGAACTGCTCGAGGAAGCGATCGTTGACGTAGGTGAACTCGCCGGTCGACGAGAGAACGTAGACCGGGAGCTGGACGAGGTCCATCAGCGTGCCGATGACGCGGGGCGTGAGATCGCCCCCGCCGCCGGATGCGAGCCGCGAGGCGTTGAGCGAGGCGATGTCGACCGCGTCGCGGGTCTTCGACGCGAGGACCCGGAGCTCCGACTCGTGCTTGCGCGCAAAGCTCTTGGGTGAGGATGCGCGTACGAGGATCGCTCCGGCGAGGTCGCCGGTGCGGTCGGTGAAGGGCGCGTAGACGGTGACCGGGGTGGAGGTCGATTCGGGAAAGAGATGGTGGGGGATGGGGCTCTTTCCGTTCAGGATCGCGATATCTTTCGGCATGATCGCGAATTGCGACGCCGCGATCCTCGCGATCTCGCCGTCGGCGGCCCCGAGCGGGATCTGGTCGCGGCACACGACCCGCGCCGCCCGCACACCAGGCAGCCGCTCGATCCAGCCGGTCACCGCGTCGAGACGCTTCGTGATCTCGGTCTGACCATCGATCCGTTGGAAAAGCTCGGCTATGTCGTCGATCTGCGCCATCGTGTATGTACCCTACCAGTCCCACTATCGGCCTTTAGGCCGGTCAAACTTACCGTTTAGGATGCGAACTCTCCCCGCCTCCGGGTATAATCGGCGCATGAGCGAAGGACACTCCCGGAAGACTCGTCACTTCGAACCGGGTGAGATCGTATTTGCCGAAGGCAGTCGCGGCAGCGAGATGTATATCCTCGCCTCCGGCGAGGTGGAGATCAAGAAGCGCGTCGGCGGGGGACAACGCCTGCTCAAGGTCTGCAATCGACGCAACGATTTCTTCGGCGAGATGGCGCTCGTCGACGACTCGCCGCGCTCGGCGACCGCGGTCGCCTCGGAACCCACCGAGCTCGTCCCGATCGATCAGCGCGCCTTCGAGCACCTGATCCGCACCAACGGCACGTTCGCGCTGAAGATCATCCGTGCGCTCAGCGACCGCATCCGCCGGTCCAATACCGAGATCTCGGAGCTGATCGACACCGCACCGCGCGATCGGTTCATCTTCGGCATGGTCGACTACGCGGTGAATCACGGCGAGAAGCTCTACAACAAGGGCTACAAGATCAGCATCGACGAGATGAAGACGTGGGTCAACGAGCAGATCGGCATGCCGGAGAAGGAGATCGACGCCTACCTCTACCGCCTGATCAGGACGAACGACACGCCGTTCGCGTCCACGGCGAAGAAGACGCAGGACCACATCGTCCTGACCGAAGACTTCGTCGCGCGGCACAACCGCCGGGAGCGCCCCGGGTCGTAGCGGCGGCACGAGGATCGCCCCCGCGCGACTCCGCGCTCAGCCGAACCGGGCGAGCGACATCCCGGCGATCTCGAAATCCGTACCGCTCTCGAGCACGAGCTCGGCGATCGCGCGCCCCACGACCGGCGCGAACTTGAAGCCGTGACCGGAGAATCCGGCGGCCAGTACGACCCGTCGCCCCGGGTCTATGTAGTCGAGCACGAACCCCTCGTCGGGTGTCATCGTGTAGAAGCAGGTATCGCGTCCCACGACTCGCGCGTCGGCGAAGGCGGGCATCGCCTCCAGTCGCGCGGCGAGACGCCTGTGGTCTTCGAGCGGCTCGTCGCCCACCGCGTCGGCCGGCCGCGCGACGCGAACGCCGCCGTGGCGACCGACCTTGATCCGCGTTCCGCCGCCACCGGCCGGGCGCTGCGGCTGGACGTAGACGCCGTCGGTGAAGCGCCGCTTCGCCGGCCCGGCGGCCGCCGGCTTTCGCGCCGCGCCGGGCGGGTCTGGGTGCACGTAGCACAGGACGTCGAGATCGACCGTGGCTTCGGACTCGAGGTAGACCGGCTCGCACCTGAGCACCGTCAGGTCGGGCCTCACCGGACGCAGCTCGCCCTCCGCGGCGTGCAGCAGGTCCTCCGTCCACGGCCCGGCGGCGAGCACGAGTCGATCGCAGACGAGCTCCTCCGCCGAGCCGCCGCGATCAACGGTGACCGTGATAGCATCGTCGACGACGACCCGCCGTACGCTGCTGTCGAACGAGAAGCGCGCGCCGGCGTCGCGCGCGAGGGCAGCGAAGGCGTCCATCGCGTCCGCGGCCTCGATCAGGCCCGCGCCGGGCTGGTAGAGCGCCCGCGTCCCGGGCGGCAGCTCGAAGGCCGGAAACCGGGAGCGGAGCGCGGCCGCGTCGAGGAGCTCGTGCTCGAGGCCGATCGCGCCGACGGTCTCCAGCGTACGTTCGAACGTAGTCGCGTCCGGCGAGCCGATGTCGAGCCCGCCGGTCATGCGCAGGAGCTCGCGTCCGGACAGCCGCTCGGCGACGCGCCACCAGTTCTCCGCGTGCATCGCGAGTCGCGCGTAGGCGGGATCCTCGTAGGCGTAGCGCAGACCGCGCGTCGCGCCGTGCGAGGAGCCGGTCCACGAGGCGGCGCGCTCGCCGCCGGCGGCCAGCCGGCCGGGGTCGGGCTGACGGTCGAGCACCTCCACCGACGCCCCCACGAGGGCAAGCTGCCACGCGGCGGCGCGGCCCATGATGCCGGCGCCGACGATGACGACGCGCTCGTCGCGCGGCATCAGACGCCGCCCGATCCGGTCGCCGTCGAGCCTCCGTCGCGCGGCTGCGCGAGGAAGCGCGTGGACGGGGCGGTGCGGCTCACGACCTGGGCGAGCGGATGGCGCCCGGAGGCGATCAGCGTCGGGATGCCGGCCTCGGTAAGCCTGCGCGCGGCGAGCACTTTCGAGCTCATCCCGCCGAGCCCGAGCGTGTTGCCTTCACGGCTCGCCATCGCCTCGATCTCGGGCGTGACCCGCTCGACCTCCTCGATGAGCGAGACCGTGTCGTCCTTCTTGGGGTCGGCCGCGTAGAGGCCGTCGACGTCGGTCAGCAGAATCGCGAGATCGACGTTCACGTTGACGCCCACGAGCGCCGCGAGGATGTCGTTGTCGGAGAAGCTGCGCTGATAGTCGAACTCCTCCTTGTTGACCATGTCGTTCTCGTTGATCACCGGCACGACGCCCTTCGCGAAGTACGAGTTGATGATCGACGTGATCGTATCGCGCTCGCCGGTGCTCGCGAAGTTGTGGTGCGTGAGCAGGATCTGCGCGACCGGCACCTTCCACTCCCGGAAGAGGTCCTTGTAGTAGGTCATCAGGCGGACCTGGCCGAGCCCCGAGAGCTGCTGGAGCTCGAGCACGTCGCTCGGCCGTACCGATATCCCCTGAAGCTCCATGCCCGCGGCGACCGCGCCCGAGCTCACGATGAGGAAGTTGTGTCCCTCCTCCACGAGCGCGGCGATCTCCCAGACCTTCTGCGCGAGCCACGGGAAGCGGATCCGCGGTCCGTCGCTGATGAGCGCGCTTCCGATCTTGACCAGTATTCTCATGGGAGTCCCCGTATCGCGAGCCGGTTCACGAGAGCTCGCGGTGCGTGAAGGTTCGCCGGCCTTCGGCGTAGTCGGCGACGACGTGGCCGTGCCCGGCGACGCGATACTGCGTGGTCGTCAGGCCTTCGAGTCCGACCGGGCCGCGCGCGTGCACCTTGCCGGTGGAGATACCCACCTCCGCGCCCAGCCCGTAGCGGAAGCCGTCTGCGAAGCGGGTTGAGGCGTTCCAGAGGACCGAGCTCGAGTCGACCTCGCGCAGGAAGCGGTTGGCCGCCTCGTCGCTCGCGGCGACGATCGCGTCGGTGTGGTGCGAGCCGTAGGTGTTGACGTGGCCGATGGCCTCGTCGAGCGAGTCGACCACGCGCACCGAGAGGACAAGGTCGTTGTACTCGGTACGCCAGTCCTCCTCGTCGGCGGGTTTGGCGTCGACGACCGCGCGCGTGCGCTCGCACCCGCGCAGCTCGACCTCCGGCATCGCCGCGGCGATCGCCGGAAGCATGGATGCCGCCGAGGCGTGCACGAGCAGCGTCTCGATCGCGTTGCACACCGCGGGGTACTGCGTCTTCGCGTCCTTCGCGAGCGCGACGGCCATCGCCTGCTCGGCGTCCTCGTGGACGTAGAGGTGGCAGATGCCATCGGCATGGCCGAGGACGGGAATCCGCGTGTTCTGCTGGATGAAGCGGACGAGCTCGTTCGACCCGCGCGGGATCATGAGGTCGATGTCGTCGTCGAGCTCGAGCACCGTGCCGATCGCCTCGCGCGTCTCGACGAGCTGCAATGCGCCGGCGAGCGCGGGCTCGACCGACTCGATCGCGCGCACGAAGAGCGCGTGAAGCGCCCGGTTCGACTCCTTCGCCTCGCTGCCGCCCTTGAGGATCACCGCGTTACCGCTCTTGATCGCGAGCGAGGCGATCTGCACGAGCGCGTCCGGGCGCGATTCGAAGATCACGCCCACCACGCCGATGGGCACGCGAACGCGCGTGAGCACGAGTCCCAGGTCGAGCTCGCGAACGAGCTCCTCGTCCCCGATCGGATCGGCGAGCGAGACGACGCTCTTCAGGCTGTCGGCCATCGTCGCGAGCTTGCGCTCGGAGAGCACGAGCCGCTTGTAGAGCGGCTTCGCGAGCCCGCCGGTTTCGGCGGCCTGCGCGTCGCGCGCGTTCGCTTCGAGGATCGCCGCCTGCTCGCTCGCGAGGAGGTCGGCCATGGCGAGGAGGATCCTGTCGCGGGTGTCCGTGGATGCGACCGCGAGCCGGTATGCGGCCTGCCTCGCGGATGCCACCTGGTCGCGTACGCTCCCGGGTTCCCCTGCGCTCGTGCGACCGCGCGTGCTCATGACCCGAGCTCCCTGCTGCGCGCGACCGCGGCATCCACGGTCCGCCGGATCACGTCGGCGTAGTCGGACGCCTCGAGCACGCCGCGACCGGCGACGGTCGTGCCGCCCTTCGAGCTCACCATATCGACGAGCTCCTGCGGCGAGAGGCCCTTCTCGTCGAGCAGGCGCGCGGTACCGGAGAAGGTCTGCAGGACGAGCCGGTAGGCGACATCGCGGTCGAGCCCGTGCGCCTCGCCCGCGTCGGTGAACGCCTCGACGAGCCGCGCGACGAAGGCGGGCCCCGACCCGGAAAGCCCGGTCACCGCGTCGAGGAGCCCCTCGTCCATGGGAAGCGCGACACCGGCGCTCTCGAGCAGCCGACCCACGAGCGCGATGTCGTCCGCCGTGGCGCGTGTCCCGCCGGCGTACCCCGCCGCCATCTCGCCGACGAGACCGGGCGTGTTGGGCATGACGCGCACCACTCGCGCGTTCGGCAGCGCGCGCTCGAGCGTCGCGATCCGCACGCCGGCGGCGATGGAGACGACGAGCGCGGGCGTATCGCCGAGCTCCGGGAGCACGTCGCCGAGCACCTGCGGCTTCACCGAGAGGAAGGTCAGCTCCGCGGCGTCGACCACCGACCGGTTGTCCGGCGCGGTGGTCGCGCGCGTGAGGCCGGAGGTGAACCGCTCGAGCTGGTCCCGGCTGACGTCTGAGGCGATGAACTCGGTGTCCGGCCGCGCCGACTCGATCGCCCCGGCGAGCGCACCGGCCATGTTGCCGGCGCCGATAAACCCTACACGCATGGTGGGATTCTCGCGAGGTGCGGCCTCTCGTGTCAACCGCCGCCGACCGCCGCCGACCCGCGGGCTCGGTGACAGTCGCTACGGGACGGGAACATTTTTCCCGGAGAGGCCCACGCCGGCGCGTCTTTCCCCCCCTGGGCCGGAGCCGCCGTTCGGTCCGCCGCGCTCCGGACCGCAGAGGCCGTCAGCGCGCGGCACGCCGGGTCACCCGAGCGCGTGCGGATGGCCGCGTGGCACGCTTCGTGCTGATCAGCGGTGCGGGCCCTCCCGCGCAGGCAGTGATAGGATAGAACCATGGATGCACTCTCCAGGCTGCGAAGGCTCTTCCGGGTCGGCGTCGCGGCGGCGGCGGTTCTGCTCGCCGCTGCGGTCGCGCTCATCGTCTTTCGCGAGAGCCAGTTCGACCGACTCCGGAACGAATACGCCGCGGTGCGCGAGGCCGCGGTGCTCGTCGAGCAGTACGTCGAGAGCGGCACCGTCCCGGATCTCCCGCCGGCGGTCGACGGGTTCGGCATCTACGACGCGCGCGGTGCGTCGATCGTCACTGCGGGCTCAGCGCCGCCGGCCATCCAGCCCCCTCGCGACGGCGACCGGCTCGACCGGCGCAACGACAGGCTCCGGCTCGTGCGCCCCATAGGCGGCGCCGGGGCCCCGCCGCCGGGGATGCCGGAAGGAGGGCCCATGATGTCTGCTCCCGGCGGTCCCGGCGTATCGAACCCGGGGCGGGGCCTTCGGCGGATGCCGGGGTTCGCCACGCAGTTCGTCCTGCTCGACTACGACCTCTCGGTTCCCGCGCTGCAGCAGGCGTGGGCGCGCGGGGCGCTCGTGCTCGCAGGCATCCTCACCGCGGGTGTGCTCGCGATCGTCGTCGTGCTCTACCGGCGGCTGCAGGGAGCTTCGCGCCGAGCGGAGGAACAGCGACGGCTCGCGCAGCTCGGCGAAGCGGCGCGCACCCTCGCCCACGAGATCAGGAACCCGCTCACCGCGGCGCAGATGCAGACCGCGCTCATGCGTCGAGCCAACGACGAAGAGCAGCGTCCGCGGCTCGACGTCCTCGACGAGGAGTTGCACCGAATCCGCAGCCTGACCGATCAGATCCGCGAGTTCCTGCAGAGCGGTTCGGGCAGCCCGGAGCGCATCGCGGCGGCGCGGGTCATCGCGGATACCGCGGCACGACTCGGGATCGACGTCGAGATCCGCGGTGACCGGGACGCCACGGTGACCTTCGATCCCGAGAGGTTCCAGTCGGTCGTGCGCAACGTGCTCGGCAACGCGGCCGAAGCGCACGAGGGGCGTGAACCTGTCCGCGTCGAGGTCGCCGCGCGCCGTGACCGCGTCACCATCGCGGTCGCCGACCGCGGACCCGGCATTCCCGAGGAGCTGCGGTCCCGGGTCTTCGACCCGTTCTATACGACCAAGACGCAGGGGTCGGGGGTCGGGCTCGCGATCACGCGTCGGTTCGTCGAGGACGGCGGCGGGTCGATCACCATCGACGAGCGTGACGGCGGCGGAACCGTCGTCACGCTGACTCTGGAGGGGAAATCATCATGAGGGTTCTCATCGTAGACGACGAGGCGAATATCCGCGATGCCGTCGCCGAGCTGTGCGAGGCGGAAGGCATGGAGGCCGATGCGGTATCGAACGGCCTGGCGGCCCAGAAACGGGTGAGCGAGGAGCACTACGACGTGATGGTGCTCGATATACGCATGCCGGGGATGGACGGTACCGAGCTGCTTCGCTGGATGCGCGAGGGCGGTCCATCGGTGCCCACGATCATGATATCGGCGTACGGCGATATCCAGGACGCCGTGGGCGCCATGAAGCTGGGCGCGATCGACTATCTGGTCAAGCCGTTCGACCCCGACGAGCTCCTGCTGCGGATCCGGCGCGCCGGCGACGAGCAGATCATCCGCCGTCAGGTGCTGGCGGAACGCCCGGAGAACGAGCTCTGGGAGAGCACGAACGACCGGATGCAGGCGGTCTACCGGCTCGCCGACAGGGTCGCTCCCACCGACTCGACCGTGCTGATCACCGGGGAGACCGGCACGGGCAAGGAGGTCGTCGCGCGCTACGTTCACGCGCACTCTCATCACCGCGAGGGTCCGTTCGTGCCGATCAACCTGGGAGCTCTGCCGGAACAGCTCGTCGAGAGCGAGCTCTTCGGTTTCGAACGGGGGGCGTTCACCGGCGCCGACCGCCGCAAGCAGGGGCTCTTCGAGCTCGCCGCCGGGGGGACGCTCTTCCTCGACGAGATCGGCGAGATGCCGCTCCACCTCCAGGCGAAGCTCCTGCGCGTGCTGCAGGACCGGCGCCTGCAACGGCTCGGCGGGACCGCGACGATACCCATCAACGCGCGGATCGTCACCGCGACCAACCGCGACCTCGACGCGTCGGTCGCGTCGGGCGAGTTCCGTGAGGACCTCTTCTACCGCCTCAACGTGATCCGCCTCGAGCTCCCGCCGCTGCGCGATCGGCCCGAGGACATAGGCCCGCTCGCGGCGCACTTCATCCGGCGTTACCGCGACCGGACCGGCAGCGCGGTCACCGGGATCAGCGCGGAGGCGGTGCAGCGGTTGCACGCGTATCGATTCCCGGGAAACGTCCGCGAGCTCGAGAACCTCATCGAGCGCGCGATGATCCTCGCGGACACGAACGAGCTCGGCTCACACGATTTCCCGCTCGGCGGCGAAACCGTCCGTCAGGTCCGACGAGGCACGCTGCGCGAGCTGGAGAAGGACGCGATCGTAGCGGCGCTCCACCGCCACGAGGGACACCGCACGAACGCCGCAGAGGAGCTCGGCATCACGAGACGGACGCTTCTGAACAAGGTGAAAGAGTACGGTATCGATACGTCGCCGTGGGGATGAGCCGGGCCACACGTCGACGCCGTGGCCCGGCCGGCAAACCGCGCCGCCCTAGACGATGCCGAGCTTTCGGCCTTCCTCGCCGGCGATCTCGAGGATGCGGTCGAGCTCGTCGTCCTGATGGATCGCCATGTAGCTCGTGCGGATGAGCGAGCGGTTCGGCGGAACAGCCGGGCTGATGACCGGATTCACGTAGACGCCCCGCTCGAACATGTTCTTCCAGAACATGAACGTCTTCTCGTTATCGCCGATCACGAGCGGCACGATCGGTGTCTCGGCGGTTCCCACGTTGAACCCGAGCTCGCTGAAGCCGGCGATCATCTTCGTGGCGATCTGCTGCAACCGCGTCACCCGCTCGGGCTCTTCCTCCATGATATCGAGCGCAGCCATCGCGGCGCCCAGGTTCGAAGGAGGCATGCTCGCGCTGAAGATGAGCGGCCGCGCGAAGTGCTTGATGTAGTCGATGACCATCGCGTCGCCGGCGACGAACCCGCCGATCGACCCGAAGCTCTTGCTGAACGTGCACATGACCAGGTCGGCGAGCGAGGGGTCGTTGTAGTGCTCGGTCACGCCGCGGCCGGTCGGACCTACGACGCCGATCGCGTGCGCCTCGTCGAGGTAGATCGCCGCGTTGTAGCGGTCGGCGAGCTCGCGCACCTTCGGCAGGTCCACGATGTCGCCCTCCATGGAGAACACCCCGTCGGTGACGATCAGCTTCGACTCCTCGAGAGGAATCTTCGCGAGCACCTTCTCGAGGTCGTCCATGTTGTTGTGCTTGTAGCGATGCACGTTCACCGACTTGTTCAACCCGGCCGTCATGAAGATGCCGTCCATGATCGACGCGTGATTGTACTTGTCGCTGATGACGTGGTCGCCACGCCCCACCAGCGCTGAAATGGAACCGAGGTTGGTCTGGTAGCCCGTCGTAAAGCAAAGCGCCGCTTCCTTGCCGACGAAGGCCGCCAGGCGAGCCTCGAGCTCTTCGTGCAGAGACAACGTTCCATTCATGAACCGCGAGCCCGAGCAGCTGGTACCGTAGTGCTCGATCGCCGCGATCGCCCGCTCCTTCATGCGCGGATCGGTCGCGAGCCCCAGGTAGTTGTTGGAACCGGCCATGATGAGCTCGCGTCCCTCGATGATGACCTTCGTCCCGCGCGCCTCGCCTATGGGGCGGAAGAAGGGATAGAGCCCGCTTTCGCGTGCATTCGCAGCGTCCTGCCATTCAAAACACTTGCGAAACACCGAAGCAGGCGCAGCAGTCTTACTCATACGCCTCCTCCTTGGAGATTGCACTCTACCTTAAAGAGTACCGGTCATGGATCGCCGCGTGCAATAGTCAGGAGTCAGCCCGCCGACCGACGTTTATGACACACTCAGGGCCCGCGCTCGATGATGAACTCGTTGGCTCGGTCGAGGACGAGCCTGGTATTCTCGTACGTCACGAGCTCGCGCGTCTGCCAGTAGGGGAGCCATCGGTACGCGCGGATCTCGGCCCGACGCACGTGCACCCGCGGCCGGCGTACGCGGGAGAGAAAGAAGACCACCTCCTTGCGCCGCTCCTTGGGCGTGAGGTAGTAGATGCGCTCGTAGAACCCTTCCCGAAAGCCGACGCGAAGGCCTGTCTCTTCGTCGATTTCGCGCCGGGCGGTCTCCATCTCGGTCTCCCCCGAAGCGACGTGCCCCTTCGGGAAGCCCCAGTGCCCGCCGCTCTCGTGCTGCACGACGAGAAACTCGGTGCGACGAAAGCGACGGCGGTAGATGACCGCGCCGCACGACTTGCGCGTCTTGCGCTTGCGCGCGGTATGCAGCTCGAGGCGGATCGTGCGCGGACGAAAGCCGATCGACTCCCACTGCGCGAGGCTCTCCTTCGCCTGCTCGGGAACGTCGAGCCGCACCGACGCGTAGTCGGCGAACTCGTTCTGACGCAGGAGCGAAAACGCCTCCTCCACGCCGACGCGCTTATGGACCCCGCGCTCGACGTAGAAGTGGCGCACGAAGGCGTACTTCGGATAGAGCTTGTAGAGGCTGTATCCCACGGTGGCGTCCCGCCAGCGGAAGAGCACCGCCTGGAACCCCTCCGAGAGGTACCCGCGCATCTTCGCCTCGAGCTCGATCTGTTCCGGGTTCGCCCGAATGCTCTGCTGGTCGAGAAGGGCTCGATGGAGCTCGGCGAGGACGGGGACATCGGCTTCGTCCGCGTGAACGTAGGTGAGCGAAGGCATCGGCCCAGTATGGCCGGATCGGACCCGACGGCGCAACGACCGCACGGCCTCGCTCGACCGCCGGCTCCGTTCCGCGGTGGCCGATCGCGCGTCGGGAGCCCTATTTTAGGCGAAGAGGAGAATAACCATATATGAGATATTTGATAGTTGGCGGAAGCACGGGCATCGGACTCGCGACGGCACGACGCCTCACCGATGCCGGGCACGACGTCGTCGTCTGGTCGCGCTCGTCGAGCGATGAGCTCGCAGAGCTCGGTTGCGAGCACCACGAGGTCGACGTGACCGGCGACCTGGACGGCGTGGAGATTCCGGATGAGCTCGCCGGGGTCGGCTACTTCCCGGGGTCGATCAACCTCGCGCCGTTCGAGCGCATCAAGCTCGACGCGTTCCGGTCCGACCTCGAGGTGAACCTGCTCGGCGCGGTGAAGGTACTCCAGAAGACCGTGCCGCAGATGGCGCGCGCGGGCGGCGGGAGCGTCGTGCTCGTCAGCACGGTGGCGGTCGCCGCCGGCATGGCCTACCACGCGAGCGTCGCCTCGGCGAAGGCCGCGGTGGAGGGGCTCATGCGCTCGCTCGCCGCGGAGTACGCGACGAAGAAGGTCCGCGTCAACGCGGTCGCCCCGTCGATCACGGACACGAGACTCGCCGAGCGCCTGCTTTCGAGCGACGAGAAGCGCGCCCGCTCGGCCGAGCGCCACCCCCTCGCGCAGGTGGGCACGCCCGACGACATGGCGGCGGCCGCCGCGTACCTCCTCGGGCCCGATTCGGGATGGGTCACCGGTCAGGTAATCCACGTGGACGGGGGGCTCTCCGCGCTGCGGTAGACCGCGGCACGCGGGCCGCGTCACAGCGAACCGGGAACGAGCTCGCCGCCGCGCGCCGACCAGTCGACCATGCTCCCGTCGTAGAGGCTGACCTCCGGAAAGCCCGCGTACCGGGCCGCGAAGTAGAGCTGGGATGCGCTGTAGCCTACGCCACAGAAGCAGATGATGTGGTGCCGGTGGGTGATGCCACGCTCGGCGAAGGCGGCGGTCAGCTCGTGGCGCGTGCGCAGCAGCGGGAAGTTGTCCTCGGCGAAGGTGTCGGTATAGGGAAAGCTCACGCTTCCCGGCAGCGTCTCCTCCAGAAACGACTCGGTCGGCAGCGAGTTGCACAGCGCGACCCGCGGGTTGCCCACCGCCGTGATCATGTCCGAGAACTCGAGTCGGCGCCCCTCCTTGCGCGAGGGAGTGAAGCTGCCCTGCCGCACGGCCGGCGAGTCGGTCGCCGCGATGTTGAACGAGGTCATCCAGCAGAAGTAGCCGCCGTCGAGCACGCGGGGTCGAGGATGACCCGCGACGTCGAGCGCCCACCACAGCCGCGCGGCGAGATACCCGCCCCCCTCGTCGTAGATGCAGACGGGGACGTCGTTGGACACGCCGGCGGCGCGGAGGTAGGGAGCCAGATCGTGGACCGGGCGAAGCTGGCTGGGCACCTCCTCTCCGCTGTCGAGCAGTTCGGTCGCCTCCAGAAGCGAGGGGTGGAAGTTCGCGGCGCCCGGGATGTGGCCGTCGGCGTACGCCTCGGGCTCGCGGGCGTCGAGGAGGCAGATACGGTCGGTGCCCACCAGGTGATGGAGTTCCTCTACCGTGATTACCTCGTCGGAGACCACGACCCTTTATACCGTATTTGCGCCCCGGAGCATACCGCCGCGGGGCGCCCGTGCACGGGCCGAGCGGGCCCATGAGGCCGCGCAATCGGCGGCAAAACGCCGCCTGCGGAGGATCCGGTCGGGGACCGAGACGACACCGGGCTCGCGGGCGAATTGCGCGTCATCGCGCCCGGTCGCGCCCGTCGCGCGCGTCCCCTCCAGGCGCTCGAGCCGCAGACGGCCGGTGTCCAGGTCGGCGCGGCTCGACGCCAACCGCACGAGCCGCGGCGGGATGCGATGCGGCTCGCACACGGCAACCGCGGGCACGAGATCCCAGAGGTAGAACCCGCGCGCGCCGGTCGCGCCGGAGAACGCGCGGTACCAGCCGCGGACGGTGCGGCGCAGCCAGCGCGGGCCGCGGTTGTGCATGAGCAGGTGTGCGGGGCCGAAGCGCGCGGCGAGGCAGAGCTGGGCGCTCATGACCGTCACCGGGCACGGAGCGTTGAGCACCGTGTGCGCTGCGACCGGGTCGGCGGAGAAGTTGAGCTCGGCGACCTCGCGGCGCGGAAAGCGCAGCGGGCCCAGGTAGCCGCCCATGACGAGGATCCCGGCGAGCCGGCCGAAGAAGCCAGGGTCGAGCGCGGACGCGGCGGCGATGTTGGTCAGCGCGCCGAGCCCGAGCACGACGAGCCGGCCGGGGTGCTCGCGCGAGGCCGCGACGAGCGCACCGGCAGCGCCCGGCTCGTCGGCCGCGCGGCCGGGGGTAGCGGCGGGCGCGGGAGGGGCGGTTGAGGCAGCAGGACCGCCGGGCGCGTTCGGGCCGGGCGAGTCGGGATCAGCGGGCCGCGCCCCGCGCGCGACCGCCAGATCGAGCCCGAGCGCGTCCACGAGCGCGCGCGTCTGCCGCATAACGGTGTCGACATCCGCGTTGCCGTGGGTGGCGGAGACGCCGACGAGGCGCACCGCCGGCTGGTCGAGGAGGTAGAGGATGGTCAGCCCGTCGTCGATCTCAGCGCCCGGGAGTCCCATCGTATTGTCGCAGTCGACGAAGACCGGGATGGGCTCCATGGAGGTTCGCTCGCGGGCGGCGCGCGCGGACGACGCGGGGAGGCGCCGCCCGGCAGACCGTCCTACGCGGAGTACTTCTTCAGGACGAGCACCCCGTTATGCCCGCCGAAGCCGAAGGTGTTGGACATCGCCACGTTCACATCGGCCCTGATCGCCTCGTTGGGGACGTAGTCGAGATCGCACTCGGGGTCGGGCTCGTTCAGGTTGATCGTTGGCGGGATGACGCCTTCGGCGATCGCCTTCGTCGCGGCGATCGCCTCGATGCCGCCGGCCGCGCCGATGCAGTGCCCGGTCATCGACTTCGTGGACGAGATCTTCACCTTCTTCGCGTGCTCGCCGAACGTCGCCTTGATCGCCTTCGTCTCGAACGGGTCGTTGATGGGCGTGCTCGTGCCGTGCGCGTTGATGTAGTCGACGTCCTCGGGCTTCAGGCCCGCCTCGCCGAGCGCCATGTTCATCGCCTGGATCGCTCCGCGTCCCTCGCTGTGCGGTGCGGTGAGGTGCTGCGCGTCGCACATCATCCCGTTGCCCACGATCTCCGCGTAGATCTTCGCCCCGCGCGCCTGCGCGTGGTCGAGGCTCTCGATCGTGAGGATACCGGCGCCCTCGCCGATGACGAAGCCGCTGCGATCCTTGTCGAAGGGTCGCGAGGCCTCGGTCGGCCGATCGTTGAAGTTCGTCGCGAGCGCCTGGATGACGCAGAATCCCATGACGGCGAGCTTCGTGATACACGCTTCCACGCCGCCGGTGACCATCGCGTCCATCAGGCCCGACTGGATCATCCGGTAGGCGGTGCCGATCGCGTCGGTGCCCGACGAGCACGCGGTCGTCACCGCGAGACAGGGCCCCTGGAGGTTGAGCGCGATCGCCACGTTGCCCGGCCCCTCGTTCGCGATGTGCTTCGGGATCGTCATGGGGGGTACGCGGTCGGGTCCCTTGAGGAAGAGCGCCTCGTACGAGTTCTCGAGCGTCTCGAACCCGCCGATCCCGACGCCGAGCACGACACCCGTGCGCTCGGGATCGAAGCCGCCGTCGGCGAGACCCGCGTCCTTCATCGCCTGGATCGAGCCGGCCACCGCGTAGTGCGAGAACGGGTCCATCTTGCGCGCTTCGCGGCGATCCACGTACTCGCGGATATCGAAATCCTTGACCTCCGCGGCGATCGTCGCAGGATATTCGGAGGCGTCGAACCTGGTGATCCGGTCGACGCCGCTGCGCCCTTCGATCATGCCCTGCCAGGTCTCGTCCACGCTGTTGCCCAGCGGCGACAGCATGCCCAGACCGGTTATCACTACTCTCCTGCTCATCCTACATCCCCAGTCCGCCCGTGACGTGGATCACCTGTCCGGTGAGGTAGGAGGCGAGGTCGCTCGCGAGGAAGACGCACGCCTTCGCGACTTCGGCCGGCTCGCCGATGCGCCCCATCGGAATATGGACCTTGAGCGCGTTCTGCTGTTCCTCGTTGAGCTCCTGCGTCATATGCGTGTTGATGAACCCGGGGGCCACCGCGTTCACGCGCACGTTGCGCGAGGCGACTTCCTTCGCAGAGCTCTTCGTCAGACCGATCATGCCCGCCTTGGACGCCGAGTAGTTGACCTGTCCGGCGTTGCCGATGATCCCGACGATGCTCGCGATGTTGATCACCGAGCCCGTGCGCTGCTTCGCCATCTGGCGCAGCACGATCTTGGACGTGTAGAACGCGCTCGAGAGGTTGACCGACAGCACGTCGTTCCACTCCTTGCCGCTCATGCGGAAGAGCAGGTTGTCGCGCGTGATACCCGCGTTGTTCACGAGGATGTCGACGGTATCGGCTTCCTTGATGATCTCTCCGATCACCGCGGAAACGCTCTCCTCGTCGGCGACGTTCCCCTCCTTGAAGGTCGCGGTCTGACCGTGCTCCTTCGCGAGCGTCTGGTACTCGGCGAGTGAATCGCCTTCGGCGAGGTCGATGTACCAGACCGATGCGCCCTCACGGAGAAACGCGAGCACGATCTCGCGCCCGATGCCGCGTGAGCCGCCGGTAACGATCGCCTTCTTTCCTTCGAGCAACATACTCTCTCCTTCCATCCGTCTCAGACGGTTATCGTGGCAATATGGTCGACCGTGCCTGCCGGCAGGCACGGCGTGGTGATATCGTCGTTCGCCTTCACGAAGGCGCGCCAGAGCCCGCAGAGGACCTCTCCCGGCCCGACTTCGAGGAGCTCACCGTAGTCGTCGCGCGCGATGAGCGTCTCCTCGTCGACCCAGCGGACCGGCTTCACGAGCTGGTCTGCGCACAGGCCGCGCGCCTCCTCACCGGTGTTGATGAGCGTACCCGTGACGTTCGAGTAGACCGGCTTCTGCGGGTCTGCAAACGCGACGCCGGCGAGCACGTCGGCGAACCGGTCGCGGGCTTCGGACATCAGCGGCGAGTGGAACGGCCCGGACACCTTCAGCCCGATGACGCGCCGGGCGCCTGCTTCCTTGAGGACCGGGCCGGCGGCTTCGAGCCCCGAGGCGGTGCCGCTCAATACGGTCTGCACCGGGCTGTTGAGATTCGCGAGGTAGACGTCGCCGATCCCGGCGCCGCCGAGCGCCTGCTGAATCGCATCGGCGTCGATCCCGAGGACCGCAGCCATCCCGGGCGACCCGTCGGGCGAGTCGAGGCTGCGGCTGACCTCTTCCATGATACGGCCGCGCTCGACCACGAGCGAGAGCGCATCGGTCTCCGCGAGGATGCCCGCGTCCACGAGCGCGGCGTACTCGCCCAGGCTGAAACCCGCGGCGGCCGCGGAGGTGATGCCAAGGCTCGCGAGGACGCGGCGGGCGGCGAGGTTGACGGCGGTGATCGCGACCTGCGATCTGTCGGTCGACTTGATGTCCTCCTCGCTGCCGGAGAAGACGAGTGCGGCCAGGTCGAACCCTGCACGTTCGCTCGCGATCGAGAACAGCTCCTGCGCCTCGGGGTAGCGATCGTAGAGGTCCTGTCCCATGCCCACGTACTGGGCACCCTGTCCGGGGAAAAGAAAGCAGCGTTTCATGGAGCCTCCGTAAGCCGAGAGGAACCGTAGCAAGCTCCCCGGGCAGTGTCAAGGTTTACACTATTGGTCGGCTATTGAGGCACCGGGGAGCTCGAGCGTGAGCACCGTTCGCTCGGCGTCGGTAGTCGCCATCACGGCGGAGACGATATACTCTACCAGATGCAGAATCGGCGCTCCCGCATCATCTGGTTCGTTGCGATCGCAATCGCATTCCTGTTCATCGTCGATCCGTTCCGGCTCTTCGAGACGAACTCGATCCCGCAGATGCGCGTCAACAGCGAGATAGAGCAGCAGATGGTGGACTACCTCTCGTCTGCACCGGACGCAGGACGCTTCGTCCTCGACTCGTTCGACGCGCACGATCTGGTGCTCCTCGGCGAGACCGGCTACGTCAAGCAGCAACTCGAGTTCCTCGCCGACCTCATTCCGCGGCTCGACGCCGCCGGCGTCCACTACCTCGGCTTCCAGTACGCCAACCGCAGCGACCAGGACCGTATCGACGAGCTGCTGACCGCGACGACCTTCGACGAAGATCTCGCCGAGCAGATTCTCTTCGACCACATGGTGATCATGGGCTACGAGGAGCACCGCTCGGTGTTCCGCGCGGCGTGGCAGGTGAACCGCGGCAAGGACGAGGACGAGCAGCCGTTCAGGATCATCGGGCTGAGCCACGAGATCGACTACACGCTGATCGAGGAGCAGGATGACGTGGAGGATGCCGATATCCTGCAACGCCTCTTCGCCGACGGGGTCCCCGACGAGGTCATGGCCCGGACGGTCATGGAGCGCATCGTCGATCCGGGCCACCAGGGGCTCGTCTACACGAAGTTCGAGCACGCGTTCACCGACTTCGTCCAGCCGCAGTATACCGAGCGGATGACCGAGCAGGGATTCCCGAACCAGGAGCGGATGGGCAACATCCTCGCCGACCGGCTCGGCAACCGCGTCATGACCGCGCTCTTCCACATGCCGGTCCGCGACACGCGCAGCCGCTTCGGCTACGGCTACCTCGTCGGCGGCGTTATGGAGAAGGCGATCGACGAGCTGCCCCAGGGCGCCACGACGGTCGGCTTCGACGTGTCGGCCTCGCCCTACGCCGAGGCTCCCGTCACGAGCGACACCTTGACCGAGGGCATGGAAGAGGATCTGACCTTCGAGCAGTTCACCGACGGCTACCTCGTCATCGGCGAGATCGCGAGCTACACGCCGGTGACGCCCATCGAGGGGTTCATCACCGAGTCCAACATCGCGCGCGCGCGCGAGGAGTTCCCGGGCCCGAATCCGGGCGACGTGACGGTTGAGGACATGAACGGGTACATCGCCGGCACCGCATCCTCCCTGGCGCGCATCTTCGAAGAGTTCGAGTAGGAAGGAGCCACCAGTGGCAGCACATATCGTCTCCGTTGGAACGTACGTCCCTCCGCGCGTGATGACGAACGACGAGCTCGCCGGTATCGTCGACACCTCCGACGAGTGGATCTTCACCCACACCGGCATCCGCACCCGGCACATCGCCGACGAAGGCGTCGCCGCCTCCGACCTGGGCGTCGAGGCGGCGCAGACCGCGCTCGAGCGGGCGGGCGTCGAGGCTGCCGACGTGGACCTCATCCTCCTCGCCACCTCCACCCCGGACTACCCCGGCCTGCCGGCGACGGCGTCGATCGTACAGGACCGGATCGGCGCGAACAGCGCCGGCGCCATGGACGTCGTCGCGGCGTGCTCGGGCTTCGTCTACGGCCTCTCTACCGCCGCCGCCTTCGTCGACTCGGGCCAGGCGAAGACGGTCCTCGTGATCGGCTCCGAGGTCTACAGCAAGATCCTCAACTGGCAGGACCGCAACACCTGCGTGCTCTTCGGCGACGGCGCCGGGGCGGTGCTCGTGCGCAAGGGCGACGGCAGCGGCATTCGCGACTCGGTGCTGCACTCGATCGGCAGCGGCGCGGAGTCGCTCTATCGACCCGCCGGCGGGTCGCGCGAGCTGTGCGTAGCCGACACCCCACAGGAGCGGACCAAGCTGCACATGCAGGGCAGACGGGTCTACAACTTCGCGGTGCAGGCGATCATCGACACGATCGAAGAACTGCTCGAGCGCAACGATCTCGCCATCGGCGACATCGACCACGTGGTCGCCCACCAGGCGAACGTCCGGATCATCGACGCGGCGTGCAAGCGAGCCGGCTACCCGGAATCGATCTTCTTCAAGGACATCGCCGAGTACGCGAACACCTCGGCCGCCTCGATTCCCATCGCCCTGGGAGACATGCTGAGTCAGGGTCTGCTCGAGCCGGGCCAGACGGTCATCACCATCGGGTTCGGCTCGGGTCTCTCCTACGGCGGGAACCTGATCACCTGGGGTTGAGCCGGGCGTCGATGCCCGCGAGCGCGCGCCGCGCGCCTACCCAGCCCGCGACCAGCACTACCACGAGTATCCCGGCGAGCACGAAGAGCGCGATCGCTCCCGGCGTGCGCCACCACGAGGGCTCGACGACGACGTCGAGTACGGCCGGCTCCGGCACGGGAACTCCGTCTCCGTTCGTCCCTCGGACGTACAGCCGGTACGCGCCGGGAGCCGGCCCGGCGAACGAGAACGTGCGCCCGGCGCCCGCGTCGACCCAGGCTGCGGCGCGCGAGCGACCGTCGCCCGTGCCGACGAGCCGGTAGGCGTAGCGCAGCGATCCGGGGTCCGAGAAGTCGAGCGACGCGGCGGTCACCGAGAACGCGGCGCCGCGGCGGACGGTGAGCAGGCGCGGATCGTGGGAGTGAGGGCCTTCGACCGGTGCGAGATCGGACCACGGGACCGGCTCCCCGGCGACGCTGACCGCGGCGATGACGACCGGCGGATGGTAGACGGCAGGGCCGAGCCGCGCCGGGTCGAAGCGGACGACTCCGGCCGGACCGCCCGCGTAGATCGTGCCGTCGGCGGCGCGCAGGATCGCGCCCGACGCGTACTCGTCCATACCGGTGCCGTCGGCGGCGGAGTAGCGGTCGAGCCGACCGCTGCGCTCGTCGAGGCGGTAGAGCCCGTCGCTCGTCGTGAACCAGACACCGCCGAATCGGTCCGATACCGCGCCGCGCAGCGACTGTGCCTCGAAGTCGACGCCGGGGCGAAGCCGCACGGTCACGCCGCGGTCGGGCTCGTAGCGAACCAGCCCGGCACGTCGCGCCGCGGCCCAGAGCGTGCCGTCCGGCTGGACGTCGATCGTCCGGATCGCGTCGTCGGAGGCGGACCCCGCTTCGTCCGGCGCGTCACCCGCGCCAAGAACCACCCGCTCGACGACACCCCCATCCGGCGAGAAGAGTACGAGCTCCGGCCCGTCGGTACCGACCCAGAAGCGCCCGTCGCCGGCCGACTCGATCGCGTGCACCGTCGCGCCGCCAAGGTCGTGGCGCACCGGCTCGCGGCCGGGCGCGTTCACCACCACGCCCCACCCCGCGGTACCGAGGAGCAGGCGCCCGCCGTCGCGGTGTACGCTCGTCACCGGCGGGAGCTCCGCCGGCGCAGCGGGCGCCGCACCGTCGGCGGCGGAGACGACGCGCGCACGGGCGTGGCCGGCGGCGCCGAGGGCCAGGTCGATACCGTCGGCCCCGGCGTGCACGTCGAGCACGACCGGCGCGCCGCGCAGCTCGACGTCGGTTTCCGGCGCGAGCGCCGCGCCGGAACGCGGCCCCAGCGCGACGAGCCCCTCCGCGTCCACACCCGCCCAGACCGTGCCGTCGGGGCCCTCGGCGAGGCTCGTCACCAGTCGGCGTCGCCCGCCCGTCTCCGGAGCGAGCATGCGCTCGAAGACGTCGGCCCGGCGGTCGTAGCGCGCGAGCCCGCCCGCGAACGTTCCGGCCCACACGAGCCCGGCGCCATCGCGGACGAGCGCGACGACCGGCGCCGGCGGCGCGAACGTTTCGGTGGCGTCGGAAGAAATCCGAACCAGCCGCCCGTCGCGCCAGCCGATCCAGAGCGCGCCGTCGTCGGTGGACTCGAGGAGCGTGACCGCGACTCCCGGCCGCGGCGCGCCGGCGATCGGCTCGTAGACGCCGGTTCCGGGGTCGAACCGCCCCGCCCGGCCGCGGCGGTCGGCCACGACGAGCGCCCCCGAGGCGTCGACGGCGAGCCCGGTGAGCGCGTCCGAGGGCAGCCCGCGCGTCGCGCCGACGCCGAATCGATGGATGGAGAGGCGGCCATCCGGGTGGACGACCGTGAGTCCACGATCGGGACTCGCGACGACGACCCGACCGTCCGGATGGACGACGATGTCGGCGACGCCTGGGGCACCGAGCGAGGTGGGAGCGAGCGGGTCGTGCTCGTGGCGGTCGACCGACCCGTCGGCGGGATTGTAGCGCAGCGCTCCGGCTCGCCGTGTGCCGACCCAGATCCGGCCCTCCGCGTCCGCGGCGAGCGAGGTGATCTCGCGCGCGGCGCCGCCGATGCGTTCGACCGCCGAAAACCGGCGGACCGCCGGATCGTAGCGGTAGAGACCGGAACGTCGCGTCGCGACCCACATCGCGCCGAAGCGGTCGGTCAGGAGCGCGGTCACGGCGTCTTCGGGAAGCGCAGGATCGGTCCGGGACGCGTCGACGACGGCCACTCCGTCGTAGCGGAAGAGACCTCGCTCCGTGCCGATCCAGAGGAAGCCGGCGGGGCCCACGACGACCGCGGTAACCGTCGCGTGCCCGAGCGCGCCGTCGGCGTCGAAGGGGACGAACGGGGTCGTCTCAGCGCAGAGGGGACCCGCCGCGAGCGCGAGGAACAGCATCCGGGACAGCCATCGGGTCACGAGAGCATTATTCAACGACAAAGAGCGCGTCGGCAAGCTCGCGGACCGCATCGGCGAGCGCGCCTCGCGAGAGACCCTCCGCCGTCGCGCTCGCGGTGACCACCTCGCCCGCGACGTCGAGCGTCGCGGTGAGCTCCGCCGGGCGGACGACGACCGCGAGCCGGGGCGCGCGCGTCGCCGGGTCGACGCGGGAGAAGCCCGAGCGGGAGAGGAGCCTGCGCACCGTGCGCCGGGTCGACGCGCGCTCGGCGTCGACCGTCAGCCGCACCGGGAGCTCGACGCCGTGCTGCCGGAGCGCACCGCGGTTGATCGCGTAGAGTCGGGCGGCCGCGCGCGTGCGCGTCTCGCGCGAGAGCCCGCCGTCGTTGATCAACGCGCCTGCGAGCGCCTCTTCGAGCAACCGCCGCTGCCAGGCCGACTCGAGACCGTCGGCAACGCGGAGCAGCTCGCGGCCGTCGCCGTCGAGGAGCGCGGCCTCGATCGCGTACGCGGGCGCGGCCTCCGGGATCGCGGCGACCTCGAGCTCGCGGGCCCTGCCCAGGTACGCGGCGGCGACACGCGCGTGCCCCTCGTTCGCTCGATAGAGGTACCAGTTCCCGTCGATGAGGTTGCCTCCGGCGAGCACCTCCTCGCCCACCGAGCTCGCGTGGTCGCGGAACCGGGCGCGATGGTACCAGCCGAGCACCGTGTGGCGGACGACGTCCCACGCGCGGCGCAGCCAGGGAAGGGGCCCGGCGGTCGCGCGCATCCGGGCGGTGCGGGCGAGCCCGTCGTGAATGTCCGCGAGCATGTCGTGGAGCTCCATCCGGTGGCGTCGAACGTCGGTACCGTAGTAATAGAGCCACGAGTTGTCGCTCTCTTCGAATACGCTCGTGGCGAAGGCGAGCGCCTCGTCGAGCCTTCCGAAGCGCTGGTAGAGGAGCGCGAGATTGAGCCGGCCGAGCGGCGTATCATCGTCGGTCTCGTAGGCGCGGAGGTAGTCGGCGTGCGCGGCCCGGTAGTCCATGCGCAGCTCGTAGAGCTCGCCGCGGGCGAGATAGCCGGTCGGCCGCGGCAGGATCGCGAGCGATTGCTCGGTCGACTCCATCGCGTCGTCGTAGCGGTGGAAGAGCTTCTGGATCAGCGAGAGGTTGTAGAAGGCGACGGCGACGAAGCTCTCGCTCTCGTTCGCGCGCGCGAGCTCGATCGAACGCCGGTACCACCGACTCGACTCGCCGAACCGGTAGAGCTCCGCGTGCAGCGTTCCCAGCGTCATCGCGATATCGGCGTCCGGGCCGAAGCTGTCCCACGCCTCGAGCAGGAGCTCCACTCCCTCCTCCAGCCGGTGGAGCTTGAACAGCAGCCAGCCCAGGTTCTGTACCGGTTCGATGCGCTGCGGGTAGAGATCGGCGAGCCGCGACCAGGTGTCGGCGCTGTCGGCCTCGCGGTTGAGCAGCCCGAGCGTAAAGGCGATCGCCGACAGCACCTCGTACGCGCCGGGGTCGACCGCTTCGGCGTGCTGGTACTCGGCGAGCGCGAGCTCGTAGAGCTCCTCGTCGTAGTAGAGGTCGCCGAGGCGCATGAAGAACTCGATCGACCCGTCGTAGTGAAGCTGCGCCTCGCTGAGGATGTCCACGGCCCGATCGTAGCGCTCCGCGCGGATCGCCTCGTCGGCCTGCTCGCGGTACCACTCGGCGGTTTCCTGCGCGCCGGACGCGGACGCGAGCAGCACGAGCGCTGCGGTCAGAAGGAGCGGGCGCAACGAACGGACGCGCCTCACGACGGCTTCCCCTCCTCGCGCGACGCGCGTCGGGCGACACCCGCGGGCCGGGGGTCGAGCGCCGCGAGCGAACGCCGCCACAGCGGCACCGCGCGACGAATCCCCTCGCGGACCTGCCGCGCCGCGTCGGCGGCCTCGCGCTCGTCCTCGCGGGTGAACCGTTCGGCGAACAGCGCCCGCTCGTACGCGGCCATCGCGCGCGCCGAGCCGGAGACATCGACCCGCCTCCCGAACTCGAGCAGCGATTCTCCCTGCCGTCGACGGATGCCGCACCGCCCGAGCGAGCCGAGTAGCGACCGCATCCGGACGACCGTCCGACGCCGGGGGTCTGCGGTGAGCGCGAGCGTGGCGAGCGGCAGGAGCCTGACGGCGCCGAGGAGCAGGAGATAGAGCAGCGGAAGCAGCAGATACCACCGCGCGAGCGCACCCTCGACGAAGGCGGGAAGCCGGTAGGGCTCGTCGACCTCCTCGTCGGGGACCATGGGGCTGGCGGGCACGAGCTCCTGCGCGAGGATCTCCTCGAGCAGCGACGCGAGCTCGTCCGGGTCGGCGCCGGCGCCCACGTCGTACTCCTCGCCCGGCGCGAGCGTCTGCGAGGTCGGGTCGAAGGTGACCCAGCCGTACTCGCCCAGGTAGACCTCGACCCAGGCGTGCGCCATGTTCGCGAGCACCGGGTAGAAATTGAGCACCTCCTGCCCGGGATCCACGAAGAACCCGACCGCGACGCGCGCGGGGATACCCAGCGAGCGCAGCATCAGCGTCATGCTGAAGGCGAAGTACGAGCAGTACCCCTTCTGCGCCTCGAAGAGGAAGTGCGTCAGCTGATCGCCGTCGGCGGCGATGCCCGGCCGCAGCGAGTAGAAGAAGTTCTCGTGGAAGTAGAGCTCGATCGCGCGCGCGCGCGCGAAGGGCCCGACCTCGTCTCCGGCGACCTCGAGCGCGAGCTCGCGGATCGCCTCGTTTCCTCCGTAGTCGGTGAGCCGCTGCGTCGCCGCCGGGTCGAGCGAGACGTCGTCGACGCGCGCGAGCCTGAACGCCGGCGCGCGACTGACCATGCTCTCGGCCGCGAAGGCCGCGGTGAACGACGACTGGTCCCACGTCTCGAACGGAACGTAGCCGATCGGCTCGTTGAGCGCGAGCCGGGTCTGCGGGTCGAGGTTGACGAGGAAGTACTCCTGTTCGACGAGCTCGCGGTCGCGTACATCCGCGCCCGCGTCGAGCGGGTCGCCGTTGGCGACGGAGAACCCCCGGCGCGGGTCATAATCGGAGAGTACGAACCGCCTGATGAGATCGCGTCGCGGCCGCCCGGATCGCCTGTAGAGCAGCACGAGGTCGTCGCTCATGGAGATCTCGCTCTCGAGCCGGACGAAGGGTGCGAAGTCGAAGCGGAAGAGCGTGGGGCGCAGGATGCCACCACCCGCGGCGGTGCCGCCGGTGGTGTACCAGAATACCGACAGGAGGATCGCGATCGCGAAGACGGGCGCGACGAGCACCGCGACCCGCGCGACGACGCGTCGCGACAGCCGGTCCGGGCCGACGAGCAGGAGCGCGTCGAGCAGTACGAGCGAGCCGACGACGACGACGTACGCCCAGGGACGCTCGAAGTACGTGAGATCGTAGTGAGCCTGCGACCAGAGCAGCACGAGGAGCAACGCCCCGTGCAGGGCCGGTTCCCACCGGGCGAGAGACGGGCGGCGGACGAAGACGATTGCGCCCAGGTATCCCATCGCGGCGACCGGCAGCGCCGCGAGCGAGGCTGCGTCGAGCCGCTGGAGCACCGCGGCGATACCGGGTGACACACTGGAGGCTGCGAGGAGCGCGACCGCGTTCACCAGCGCCCAGCGCACCGCGACCGCCGCAACCGCTCCGCCCGCGACGATGACCCACCCACGAAGCCGCGTGCGGGCGACGAGGTGCCCGACGAGCGCCGCCACCGCGAGCGTGGCCCCCAGCGCGAACGAGCCGGCGAGCCCGCCTATCGCGCGCGCGTAGAGGACGACGAGGACGAGCTGCGCGAGAACCGGGAGCGCGGCGGGCAGCACGGCCCTGACCAGCTCGCCGTGTCCGGCGGAAGTCGACCCCTCCGATCGCGGCAGCCGGGTCACGTGGCCTCCCGCAGGAGCAGGCGCCGCCACACGGGACGGTCCGGCCCGACCGGCTCGAGAAGCCGCGCGACCGAGAGAGACGGACCGCGCGCCT
>CAZICD010000001.1:27612-31856 GCA_964537725.1 uncultured Spirochaetaceae bacterium
CGCCGGGCACGAAGCCCGCGACCGCCGCCGCAACGCGCTCGTCGACCGCCTCGCTCGCGCCGACTCCCATCGAATCGAGCGTCAGCCCGAGCTCGCCGGCGCCGGGGAGCCTGCACACGAGATCGAGGCGCCGCTCGTCGGCCGTGCGCACGACCGCGCGAAGCGCCTGCATGAGCGCGTCACCCGCGGCCACCGCCGTCACCCCGTCGGGAACCCCGTCGTCGACCCGGCAGCGCACCTCGCCGCGCGAGGGCGGAACGGCCTCGCCGATGCGGATGAGCAGCTCGCGGTAAGTCGCGAGGTGCTTCCAGCTGAGCCTCCGCACGTCGTCGCCGGGCACGTACGGACGCACCTCGCGCAGCTCGTCGCTGCGCACCCGGTGCGGCGAGTCCTCGGCGGTTTGCTCGCCGCCGCGGGTAGCGGGAAGCTCGGGCTCGAGGTCGAGTTCGCCCGGCAGCACGATCAGACGCAGCGGACGCTTGTCGGTGATCGTCGTCGCGGTGAACCCGAAGGCGTCGCGGAGCACGAGCCTGCTCGCCTCGCAGCGGTAGTCGCCGCGAGCCGGCGCGCGGAAGGTCCAGCGGCTGCGATCGCCGGGCTCGACGACCGAGCTCACCCGAAGCGCGCGGCGATCGGCCCACGCAAACTTCAGCGCGTGCTCGAGATAGAGGCCGGGCAGCAGCGGCAGCGTCGGCACGCTCGCGTTCACGCCGACCGCCTCGCCGGCTTCGACGACCGGCCGCTCGAGCTCGGTCGCGAACCGCCTGGAGACCGCGCGCAGGCGGGCACCGGCCACCGCGGCCACGACGATTACCACGACCTCGACCAGGAGCAGCCCCCCGGACCATACCACCACGCCCAGCTCGTCGCGCACGAGCCCGACCGCGAGGATGCCGAGGAACAGAAACGCGATGGCGAGACCGCGTGGGGTGGGCATGGCTACAGCTCCAGCCGCTCCAGCTCGCGCGCGACGAGCTCGCTGGCGAGACGCTCGGGGTCCACGCGTCGGTCGCGCATCTTGAGTCGGTGCCCGACGACCGGCGCGGCGAGCGCGAGGAAGTCGTGGTCGGTACAGTAGTCGCGCGCCGCCACGAGCGCGTGCGCCCGTGCGGCCGCCACGAGCATGAGCGCGCCGCGCGGAGACGCGCCGTGCTCGACGCCGCGGTGCTCGCGCGTCGCGCGGCACGCGCGGACCGCCGCGGTGACGAGCTTGTCGTCGCAGTGCACGCGGCCGGCGGCCTCCTGCGCGGCGAGGATCTCCTCCACCGTGCAGACGGGGTCGAGGTTCGGCATCACCCGGTGCGACGGGTCGCCGCGGACCACGGAGATCTCCGTCTCCTCGTCGGGATACCCGATCCGCAACCGCGTCATGAATCGGTCCACCTGCGCGAGCGGCAGGGGGTACGTTCCTTCGATCTCGATCGGGTTCTGCGTCCCGACGACGAAGAAGAGCCCCTCGAGCACGTGCGTCGTCGTGCCCACGGTGACCTGACGCTCGGCCATGACTTCGAGCAGCGCGCTCTGTACCTTGGGTGTCGAGCGGTTGATCTCGTCGGCGAGGACGATGTCCGCGAAGATGGGGCCGGGCCGGAAGAGGAAGTCGGTCGATTTGGGATCGTAGACGTCCACGCCGGTGATGTCGTAGGGAAGCAGGTCCGGGGTGAACTGGATGCGCTTGAACCGGGAGCCGCCGATGAGCGAGGCGAGCGTGCGGGCGAGCGTTGTCTTGCCCAACCCGGGCGCGTCCTCGATGAGCGCGTGGCCGCCGGCGAGCAGCGTGGAGACGAGCAGGCGCAGCACGTCGTCCTTGCCCTTGATGACCGTGGCGAGCCCGCGCAGCAGATCGCCGACCGTCCTCGTGACCTCGTTGGGGTCGGGACTCATGCGGCAAAGGATACTACGCCCACCGGCCTCTGCCAAACTGCTATACTGGCGGCGTGGAACTGCTCGAACACCTGCTGTACCACGAGCTCCTCGACCGGGCCTGCCCGCTCGCGGACGCGGTCCACACGATCGAGAAGGTGCTCGTCGACCGGGGTCTGATCGACGCCGATGCGCTGGCGCGGCAGGCGCGCGACCTGGCCGACGATCCCGACGACGACGCCGAGGCGAACCGTGTCTACGGAGCGCTTCTGGTGAAGACGCTCTTCGACCGGATGGACACCGCTCAGATCCGCGACATCGTCAATCTCTCGCACAAGGAAACGCTCGCCCGGCGCATCTGGTTGCGGCTCCGCGACGAGCCGGTCGACCTCCACGAGGTGGAGCGCCTCCTCCAGGAGTTCGCCGAGCTGCCCCTGGGAGAGTCGCAGGTGTCGCCGAATATCGCGATCGGCATCCGCGTCCAGCTCATCAGTCTGCTCATCAGCGACAACCTCTTCTACATCGGCGTGGCCAAGAACCACATCACCATGCGCGACGTCGCCGCGCTCATGAATCGGTTCGTCGGCAAGTACGGTCAGCGCAGCCGTGTGGGCGGCAAGAGCGCCGGCGTGATCCTCGCGAACCGGATTCTCCGTCCGGTGTTCGGAGAAACGACGGGTCTCGAGGATCGAATAGCCGAAGCGGAGAGTTACTTCCTCACCGCGCAGGTCTTCAACCGCTTCGTCGAGCACAACCGGCTCGAAGAGGGGCACAGCCTCAAGTACATGGAGCCCGACGAGCGCGATCTCGCGCGGCCGGAGCTCGAACGACGGTTCCGTCGCGGCGCCTTCCCGGAGGATATCCTCGAATCGATGGGCGACCTCGTCGACACGCTCGGCGACGGGCCGCTGATCGTTCGCTCGTCGAGCCTGCTCGAGGACAGCATGGGCTTCCCGTTCTACGGGAAGTACGAATCGGTCTTCATCGCGAACCAGGGCAGCCGGGCCGAGCGGATCGACGGGCTCGTCGACGCGGTGAAACGCGTCTACATCAGCATCCTCTCCAGCTCGGTGCTCGAATACCGCAAGGACAAGGCGCTGCTCGACTACGACGACATGATGTGCGTGCTCGTCCAGCGCGTCGTCGGGTCGCGTCACGGTCGCTACTTCTTCCCGGATGCCGCGGGTGTCGCGTTCAGCCGCAACCAGTACCGCTGGTCGCCCCGGATCGACCCGGACGCAGGCGTCGCGCGGCTCGTCTTCGGACTGGGTACCCGGGCGGTCGACCGCAGCGGCGACGACTATCCGCGGCTCGTCGCGCTCAGCCACCCGGAGCTGCGACCCGAGGGTACGCAGGGCGAGAAGCTGAAGTACTCGCAGCGCTACGTCGACGCGCTCGACCTCGAGTCGGAACAGGTGGAATCGGTCCACTTCGTCGACCTGGTCAACGAGGCTCGTGAAGCCGGCGAGCGCTACGAGCCGGCGTACGCAGTCTCGGTCGTCGCCGACGGGAAACTGAGCGAACCGCTGCTCTTCCCCGACCGGCTCGCGTACGGCGAGGCTGCGATCTGCTTCGACGGGCTTCTTCGCGACGGCAGCTTCCCGGCGCTGCTCCGCGATGTGCTCGGACGCCTGGAGGCAGCGTACGGCGTCCCGGTCGACGTCGAGTTCGCGTGGCACGAGGGCATGCTCTACGTTCTCCAGTGCAGGCCGCTCGCCGGCACCGTGCACGGCGAAGCCGCGGTGAGCATCCCGCAACCGAAGGGCAGGCAGCGCGTCCTCTTCGACACGCACCGCGACATCTTCGGCAACGCCGTGCGCGAGGGGATCCGCTACCTCGTCTTCGTGGACGGCGAGCGCTACCACGCGCTCGGCGAGGCGCCGCGTAAGCTCGAGGTCGCGCGGACGCTCGGACGGGTCAACCGCGCGCTCGACGGCGAGCGGGCCATGGTGATCGGTCCCGGACGGTGGGGAACGAGCAATCTGGAGCTCGGCGTGCGCGTCACCTACGGCGACATCAACCACGCGACCGTCCTCGCCGAGGTGGGGAGCAGCCGCGCCGGTTACACCCCGGAAGTGAGCTACGGCACGCACTTCTTCCAGGACCTGATCGAGGCCGATATCGTGCCGCTCGCGCTCTTCCCGGACGAGGAGGGCGAGCGGTTCGACGCCGATTTCATCGCCGCCGCACCGGACGCGCTCGCCGGCCTCCTCGCTCCGGAGGACCTCCCGGCGCCCGACGTCGCGGCGTGCATCACCGTCGTCGATCTGGACGCCCACGGCCCCGGAAGGCTGTCGGTGTGGCTGAGCGCCGACGAGGGCCGGGGGCTGGGGCTGCTGGGGTAACCCGCCCGCGGTTGGACCCTAGATCCAACCTCTGAG
>CAZICD010000001.1:31956-35376 GCA_964537725.1 uncultured Spirochaetaceae bacterium
GGTTGGACCCTAGATCCAACCTCTGAGTCGGCATGCTGTCGCGACGCGATCGATCGAAATCATGTACGCGGCGGTTCGCATGTTCAGCCCGCGTCTCTCGTGCAGCTCGTACACCGCCGCGAACGATTCGCTCATCCGCCGATCGAGCTGCGCGTGCACCTCCGGCTCGCTCCAGTAGTAGTTGTACGCGTTCTGGACCTGCTCGAAGTAGCTCACCGTCACGCCACCGGCGTTGGCGAGCAGATCGGGTATGACGAACGCTCCGTTGTCGTAGAGGACGGCCTCCGCGTCGGGCGTGGTGGGACCGTTGGCGAGCTCGCAGACGATCCGGGCCCTGACCCCGGCGGCATTGTGCCCGGTGATGGCGGCCTCGAGCGCGGCGGGGATCAGGACGTCGACTTCGAGGCCGAAGAGCCGCTCGGGTTCGATGGTCGACGCCGCGGGGAAACCTACGATGCTTCCGGTCTTGAGCGAGTGCTCGGCGAGCTCGCGGACGGGAAGGCCGTCGGGATCGTAGACGGCCCCGTTCATGTCGGAGACGGCCACGACCTTCAGGCCGAGCAGCTCGTCGGCGAGCAGCGCAGCCGGGCGGCCGACGTTGCCGAACCCCTGCAGCGCGAGGCTCGCGCCGCGCGGGTCACGCCCGAGCCGCGCGAACGCTTCGCGCAGCGCGGTGATCCCGCCGCGGGCGGTCGCATCCGGACGCCCAAGCGACCCGCCGAGCGCGACCGGCTTGCCGGTGATGACACCGGGCTCCGCGCGTCCGGTCATCGTTTCGTACTCGTCGAGCATCCACGACATCACCTCTGCGGACGTGTACACGTCCGGTGCGGGGATATCCGACCTCGCCCCCAGGACCCGCCCGAACGCGCGCACGTACCCGCGCGCGAGCCTCTCCTGCTCGCCGCGGGAGAGCGCACGGGGATCGCACGTCACCCCGCCCTTCGCCCCACCGAGCGGCAGGTCCACGACCGCGGTCTTCCACGTCATCCACGCGGCGAGCGCGCGCACCGTGTCGATCGTCTCCTCGGGGTGCCAGCGCAGCCCACCCTTCGTTGGACCGCGCGCGTTGTTGTACTGCACGCGGTAGCCCCGGAAGACGCGGACCTTCCCGTCGTCCATGCGAACCGGGATGGTGACGACGAACTCGCGCATGGGCTCGCGCAGGAAGGCGCGCGCGGATTCGTCGAGGTTCATCTGCGCGGCGGCCTCGTCGAACTGCCGCTGCGCGATGGTGAAGGGATTCAGGTTTTCGCTGCTCATAGTCACCCGCCGGGAAAGGCTCCTTCGAGTATAGACCCTCCTCGCGAGGTGTCAAAAGGAAATGGGGAGCGACGTCGCGTTGCGCAGGTCGAAGAGCTCGACGTCGACCGGCTTTCCGGTAAGCGCCGCCGCGGCGGCGCGGTAGACCGCCATCTGGGTGCGGTAGTGCGCGGGGTCGAGCTCGCGGTCGCTCTTGAAGTCGACCACGAGCGCGCGGTCCTCGAACTCGGCGAGGAGGTCGATCTGGCCACGGACGATTTCCGCGGCCGCCGTGGCGTCGCCGGCGTCGCCGGCCGCTACCGGCCCGGCACCGCCCGCCCCGACGGCTGCCCTCGCCATAGAGGGCTCGAGCGCGCGCGCGTCGAGCAGGAAGGCGACCTCGTGCTCGACCGACTGCGCGTCGGCGAGGCGGGCGGCGGCCGCGGAGGCGAGGAAGCCGCGTGCGAGGTCGGCGCCGTCGCGATAGAACGCCTCGCGCTCGCGCTGCGGCACGCGCTCGGGCACCCGCACCGCCGCGGGCAGGCCTCGCGGGTCCGGAGCACCGTCGTCGGGGAGCTCGTCGCCGTGCTCGATGCAGTAGTGACAGTAGGATCCGAACAGCGCGGCGAGCCCGTGCTCCTCGATCGCGGTGTCGACCGCGAGGGCTCGGACACCGACGGACGCGCCGCCCGGCGCTCCGCGCGGGCCCTCTGCTGTGCCCGCCGCCTCCCGGGCGACGGCGTTCAGCGCCGTCGCGGTCCACTCGACGCGGGGGAAGGCGCGGTCGACGACCGGCGTGGCCGCGTAGGCTGCGGCGAGCGTGCCTATGTCGCGACGCGCCTCCGAGCGACGCGCCTGTCGCTCCTCTTCGGCCGGCACCGGCTCGAGATCCCGCTCGGACACCACGAGGTCATCGGCGCCTTCGAGCGCTTCGCGCGCGGTATCGAAGGCGTGAGCGAGGATCCCCATGAGCGAGCGCGCGTCCTCGCGCGCGATGCCGGAAAACACGAGATGCGACTCCGCGCGCGTGGCCGCCACGTAGAGCAGGCGCTTGAGCTCCGCGCGGTCCTGTGCCGTCCGCTCGTCGAGCTCGTGCGTGTAGAGGTAGTTCGCGGCCTTCTCGCGAACCGCTCCCGGGGGAAGCACGCCGGTGTTGAACGCGAGGCCGAGCGTACTCGACCAGTAGAAGGGCTCCGCGGAGACCGAGTCGTTGCGGCCGCGGTTGCCGGCGTTCGCGACGATCACGACGGGGAACTCGAGCCCCTTCGACTTGTGGATCGTCATGATCTGAACGCCGTCGGACTCCCCGCGGATGATCTCGAGCTCGTCGAGCTTCTCGTTCCGGCCCATGTGGCGGCGGACCTCGTCGACGAAGGCTGCCAGACCATCGGCCTCGAAGCTGTGGGCGAGCTCCCAGAAGAGGTCGTAGTACTCGAGGTAGGGCACGTACTGCTCGCGCCGCAGGAGGTGGTAGCGGTAGCCCCAGTCGTACCAGATCGCGTGGAGCAACTCGGTGATCGGACGTGAATCGGCAAGCGCGCAGAGCTCCTCGTAGCGCTCGCGCGCGAGCGCGATTCGCGCCTCGTCGTCGGCGCTGTGCCCGGCGACCTCGCCGAGAAGCTCCTCCTCGAACAGCAGCTGCCGCACGATCCCTTCGTCGGAGAGACCGACGAGCGGCGATCGGAGGTACCCGGCGAAAGCCACCCGGTCGTTGGGATAGAGGACGAGTTGCAGCGCCTGGTAGATGTCGTTCACCGGCGCCTCGAGGAAGAGGCTGCGCGCGGCCTGCGAGACGTAGGGGATGCCGAACAGGCGCAGCATCCGTTCGAGGCGGATCTGGTTCGAGCTCGAGCGCATGAGTATCGCGACGTCGGCGTACCCGACGGGCCTGACCCCGCCGTCCTCCGCCCGCACGTGGAGCGCGCGCTCGTCCACCGCCGACCGGATCCAGCTCGCGATGTGGTACGCCTCGGCGTCGGTATCGTCGAGGAAGAGCGTGTCCGGGCTCTCCCCCTGCTCGAGGCGCCAGAGCTCGACGCGCGGGGTGATCCCCGGCGTCGGCTCGCGCGAGCGAAGCGGCTCGAAGCGCGCCTCGTAGTCGTGCTGCGGATCGGCGAACACGAGCGGGAAGAGCTCGTTGAAGAAGCGGATGAGTCCCGGCTCGCTGCGGTAGTTCGC
>CAZICD010000001.1:35476-63599 GCA_964537725.1 uncultured Spirochaetaceae bacterium
CCGCCTGCGCGGGAACCGAACCCGGCGCGGAGGAGACGGTGGGCGCGAGCTCGGTCGCGAGCGTCCGGAAGACGCTGACGTCGGCGCCGCGGAATCGGTAGATCGACTGCTTCTCGTCGCCCACGAAGAAGAGCTTGCCCGGATCGAGCGCCGAGGCCGGCGGGACGCCGGGGGTCGTGATGTCCGCGCGCTCGGCGACGAGGTAGAGGAGCTCCTTCTGTTCGTCGTTGTTGTCCTGGAACTCGTCGATCATGACCGCGCCGAACCGCTCCTTGTAGAACGACCGCAACGCGGTGTCCTCGGTGAGCGTGCGGATCGCGAGGCGGGTCACGTCGTGGTAGGAGAGCAGCGCGAGGCGGCGCTTCTCGGACACCACCCGCTCGCGGAACCGCTCGAGCAGTTCGGTGAGCCGCTCGGCGTCGTCCCAGCGCGCGAGCGTATACGTCGCGACGACGAAGCGGGCAGCGAGCTCCTGGGCCTCGTCGAGGTACTCCTTGTAGAGCGGAACGTCCGGGTGCTTGCTCGCACCCCACTTCCTGTGCATCCGGTCGACGGCCGCGAGCTCGCCCGCGATACGATCGGCCGTCTCCGGGGCTCCCTCGACCTCGGTCGGCTCGGCAAGGACGCGGTCCAGGTCGAGCGCGTCGACGAGCGCCTGCGCGTCGCGGATGCACTTCGGCCCCTCCGGGTCGAGCGCCGCGATCGCCTCGAGCGCGCGTCGAAGCGCGGCGGCGAGCCTCGCGTGCTCGTCGACGAGGAACCGCCTCTGCGCGGGCAGGTACGATGAGAGATCGCGGTCGTCGGCGACCGAGAAGTGGTCGACCGCGAGGCGCGCGAGCCCGTCCTTCCAGAGCGAGCCGAACGAGTTCAGACGGATCAGATCGGCGACGACCGGATGAGCGGCGTGCTCGGTGAGAAAGGCGAGCGCGAGCTGGCCGGCCATGGCCTCAAGCGACCGTTCGTCGATCGTGAACGTGGCGGGCACGCCGAAGCGGGCGCACCCGTTTCGCGCGATCCCGGAGCAGAAGCTGTCGAGCGTGGAGATCACCGCGCTGTCGAAATCGGCAAGCTGCTCGCGGACGAAGGCGTCGTCGGTCTGTTCGAGGAGCGCCCGGTAGATGCGCTCGTACATCTCGGCGGCCGCCTTGCGCGTGAAGGTGAGCGCGAGGATCTCGCCGACGCGCATGCGCTCTTCGGTCACGAGTCTGAGGTATCGCCGGGTCAGCACCGACGTCTTCCCGGAGCCGGCGCCGGCGCTGACCACGGCGTTCGTCGAGGCTGCAATCGCTGCTCGCTGGTCGGTATCGAACTGCATTCAGCGCACCACGAACTTCGTCCGGCAGATGCCGCGGAACGCGCATCCGTCGCAGCTCTCGCCGCACGTGTAGTCGCCGGAGGCGACCCGGTCGGTCGTCTCCCGGACGATGTCGTCGAGAAGCACGAGCACCTCGTCCATCCGCTCCCGGCTCATCACCGTCTTCCCTGCGGCCGGATCCTCACCGACGACGCTCATCAGCTTTCCTTCCTCGAGGCTGTAGTACGCTGCGGTCCCCACGTGCTCCCCTCCCGATTCGAGGAGCCGGATGTAGAACGGGATCTGGACCGACTGGATCAGCTCGCGCTCGGCCGTGCGTTCGGCCGGGGGCAGCTGCGCGACGCCGGTGGGATCCTTCGATCCGCCGTGTTGCTCCTTCTGGTTCGCGAGCCTCCGCTTCTTGTAGTCGACGAGCGTCAGCGCGCCGTCGGGCCCCCGCGTGACGCGATCGATCCGCCCGACGAGGTAGACGCCGGTCGCGAGGTCGGGCCGATCCTCCCACGCCTCGATGAACTCGATCCGGTGTCCCGCGATGAGCCGCTCGTCGTTGGCGAGCAACCGGTCGAAGACGCGCGCCGCGAGCGGCTCGAGCGCCGCGTAGACGAAGGCGGGCACCATTCCCGGTCCGGCCTCGGACTTCTCGCCGAAGATCTCGAGCAGCCGATCGAGGTACTCGTCGCGGCGGGCCGGGTCGAACCGCACACCCGCCTCGTGCAGCTCTCGGTAGAACGCCTCGAGCGTGTCGTGGTAGAGGCTGCCGATGTTCGCGGCGCTGTCGGGATCGATCGCAAAGTCGAGCTCGCGCGCGCCGAGGGCTCGTTCGAAGAGGTAGGAGAACGGGCAGACGCGGAAGCTCTGCAGGTCCGAGGCTGAGAGCGAGAGCAGCTCCGGCCGCCGACGGTGGCGCTGGGCCGCGAGAGCGCCCCGGATCAGGTCGTCCTGCGAGAGCGGGTGCTTCGTCAGGTCGAGCCGCGCCACGGCGGACTCGGCGCCCCGCGCGTACGCCACCGCACCGTCGCGCTGCATACGGTAGATCCGCCTCGCCGGCTCGTCGAGGAAGCGCTCCTCCCGCCGCCAGGCCTCGAACGGCGAGGCGTGGGGAACCGGCTCGGCGAGACGACCCGCCGCGACGTACTCGCCGGGCGGCAGCGCCGGGCCGTCCCACGTCGTGCGGCTGCACGACGCGCTCACGCTCCTGCCGGAGACTCCGTAGGCGAGCGCGAAGGCCTCGCTGAGGTCGCGGTCGGCGACGGCCTCGCCCAGGCCTTCGCGCTCGGCCTCGGTGAGGAAGGGAAAGCGCGCGAGGCGCACCCTCGACGCGACGTTGCCCGCGTTGACCACGAAGTGGTGCTCGGGGCAGATCCCCGCGCCGACGCGGTAGGGCAGGACCGTCACTCCGCGCGTCTCGCCGCGAGGCACGTAGAGCTGCTCGCGAAGACCATCGATCCAGAAGCGGTAGGGCGATTCGATCCGGATCCCGTGACGCTCCTCGAACTCCGCGAGCTCGCGCAGGAGGACCAGGCAGCGTTGCAGCACCGCCTCGTCGTCCGGCGACCACCGGCTCGAGTCGACGAGCCGATCGCGGAGCGTTCTCCAGCGCGCGAGCAGATCCACCGCCGAACGAGCGCGCGTGAAACCGGGAAGCTCGCGGACGAGCAGGTCGATCAGATCGCGTTCCGCGCCCGGCGGGACGCGCCGCCACCGCGGGTCCGGCCGGCTGCGCCCGCCGAGGCAGCCGGCCTTCGCGCCGGCGACGACGAGGCGCGCGTTGACCGCGTTGTCGTGCCACGGAACCGCCCGGTTGAGCAGGAACCGCTTGAGCGCGTCCAGCCCGAAGCCCGAACCGACGACGTCCGCCATCGCGGCGAAGAATCTGCCCGGTGCGCTCTCGGAGAGCGGCAGGCCCTGGCGCACGTTCAGCGGCACGCTCGCAAGCCGCGCCGCCTGCTCGAGCCGCGGCCGCACCGATTCGAGGTCGCAGACGGTGAGGACGATCGACTCCGGCGGCGTACCCGCGTCCAGCAGCGCGGCGACCGCGCCGAGCGTCGAATCGAGCTCCGCGCGGCTGTCGTCGAACTGTTGGAGCTCGGCGAGCACGTCGGCGCCCTCACGGGGCACGCCCGAGCGAGGCACGCCGGCGAGCGCGGCTTCGAACTCGGGGAAGTCTTCGGCGAGCTCCGGCATCACGAGGAAATGGTCGCCCCCGCGGTAGGCCGGGACACGCTCGAGCCAGGCCGGCTCGAAGAGACCGTGCTCGTCGAGGAAGGAGCTGTAGCGCCGCTCGATCTCGGTGAGATCTGCGAGCAGCGCGCCGAGGCCTGCGGAGGCAGCGTCGCCGTCGAGCAGCGCGGCGAGCGTGTGCGCCTGCGGCAGGGCCGGAAGCGAGCGGGTGATGTGCGCGCGGAAGCCATCGGCGTGCGTGGCCGAAGAGCGCGGGATGAGCCGTTGCAGGAAGGGCGCGGCGGCGTTCTCCGCGATGAGCCGGTCGACGAAGACGGCGCGCGCGGTCCGGTTGGCGGGCATCCGGTCGGTGCGAAGATCGAACGCCTGCTCCTTGAATCGGTCCCAGGAGACGATCCGGTCCTCGCGGATGGCCGTCCGTGCGCCACTGCGAATGATCTCGCGGCGCCAGAACTCGGCGGCGAGCTCGGAGGGGAGCACGACGGTTGCGCCATCGTCGAGGGCCGATCTGATCGATCGGGTGTAGGCTTCGCTCAATGCCGGCACGATTTGCTCCGACATTCTACAGTGTGGAGGATGTGATGAACAGGCGATTCCGCGTGAAAGGCATGTCCGGCATCGAGACCTACATTGAGCTGCTCTCGGAGGCGCCGGGCGGGTACGACGCGCGCATCACGAGCATCGCAGAGTACGGCGTTCGTGAGTCGTGCGAGTACATCAGCTCCGACCTGCTCGAGTCGTGCGTCAGGACCGGGTATCTCTGCCCGATCGAAGAGGCCGAGCTCGAAGAGGCGACCCGCGAGGCGGTGCTCACCGCGTAGTCTGGTGCCGAAATTGTTGACGGCCGCCGCGCGCCGCCACCGGACACCGCGCCGCGGCCGTGCGGGGCGTCGCGGCGGGGCGGCCTACCCCCAGTCGCGAAACGGATTACGGTCCTTCTTCCGCGCCTTGTAGCGCTTCCACGGTATCCGCGACCATCCGGTCGAGGCGAGAAACCGCACGATGTCCGGTCGCCCCGAGTACCTCGCCCGTCCGTCGGCTCCCTTCGCCGCGAGAACGATGGGCACGTCCCTGAAGATGGGCGCGTAGCGCTGACGCTCCTCCGACACCCGTCGGTCGCCGCCGCTGAGGACCGACGGCGACACCTCCACCACCGCGAAGGTGACCCCCGCTTCCTTGATCAGAGCCCCTCTGAACTCGAACGATTCGCCGGCCATCGGATGAGATCATAGCGCGTCGCGACGTTTTTTGCTTTGTCGCGGGCCCGAGTTCCGGTAGAGTTAGGGTGAGGGATCGTTATGAACATGCTCTGGTACGCGGCCTTCGGGTCGAACGTGAACCGCGACCGTTTCCTCGAGTACATCAGGGGCGGGACATCACGCTTCAACGGCGCGCCGCTGCCGGGGTGCCGAAACGCTCAGGACCCGATCCGGGACTACGCGCTCGCGATCAACCGGGAGCTCTACTTCGCCCGCTTCTCCGAGCGATGGGGAGGTGGCGTCGCGTTCGTGCGGTCCGAACCATCGCGGAGTCAGACGCTCGGCCGCGCCTACCTCATCACCGAGGAGCAGTTCCTCGACATCGCCTGCCAGGAGAACGGCCGCCGCCCCGGCGATCGCGAGATGAAGCTCGACTACGCCTACTCCGAACAGAACCGGGAGAGCTACTTCACCCCCGACGCGCCGTCGAAGCCATCCCCGGTTGGAACGCTGCCGTACGGACGGATCCTGCTGCTCGCCACGCGCGAGAGCTGGCCGGTATTCACGCTGACCGCCGAGTGGAGCGGCTACGCCGACGTCACGCCGCCGGCGCGAGCGTACGTGAAGTGCATCGCCGACGGGATCCGGCAGCTGGGGCGGATCTCGCAGAAGGCGCTCGTGGAGTACTTCATCACGAAAGTCGGGGTGAAGGAGCGGATCAGCCGTCCGGTACTGGAGCGGTGGCTCGCGTAGACCCCGGCGCGAGCGCTTGACAGCCGGGGCACATCGGTCCAAAATCAGGAACGATTCCGATTATTACTACGAGGGTTGAGCGATTAACGAGCGAGGCGGGTATAAGCGAAGCAGACAGCGAGAACGGATCCTGGAGCTGGTTCGGGGGCACGAGGGACACCCCACCGCCGACTGGATCTACGGCCGGCTGAAGGGCGAGTTCCCCAACCTGAGCCTGGGCACGGTCTACCGGAACCTGAACGTCCTGATCGAGCAGGGGCTGATCGGGAAGATCGAATTCGGGAGCACGTACGACCGGTTCGACGGCAACACCGGGCCGCATTACCACTTCGTCTGCGAGCGGTGCGGGGCTATCATCGACCTGGAGGTGCCGATCGATCCGTCGCTCGACCGAAAGGTGAACGAGGCGACGCCCTACACGGTCCGCAGGCACCGTATCGAGTTCTACGGCGTGTGCGACCGGTGCGGGGCGGCGGCCGGCAACACGGGACCCGCGTAGGCGCGTAGGGCCGGGCGGAACGCCGCCGACGCGTAGCGGGCGTCCGAGCAGGAGGCGTCGGCATTGCGTTCCGACCGGGACCGCATTTGCCCTAAATAGGAATCGTTCCGATTATTGGTTTTATCGCGACGTTGTCGCGATCGCATACTTTTTGGAGGAGGCCACAATGGCACGAGTCGCACGAGAAATGGTAGAGAAGGCGGGAGTTGACGTGGATCAGCTCGTCGAGCTTCTCGTCAAGAACGCATCCGCGGAGCTCACGACGTTCTACTACTACACGATCCTGCGGGTGAATTTGATCGGACTGCAGGGCGAAGGCATCAAGGAGATCGCGGAGACCGCGCGGATCGAGGACCGCAACCACTTCGAGGCGCTGGTCCCGCGCATCTACGAGCTCGGCGGAGAGCTGCCGAAGGACATGAAGGAGTTCCACGACATCTCCGCGTGCCCGCCGGCGAGTCTGCCCGCGGACGCGAACGACGCGATGAGCATCCTGAAGGTGCTCGTCGGGGCCGAGCGCTGCGCGGTGCGCGGCTACTCGGAGATCTGCAACATGACAGCCGGCAAGGACCACCGGACGTACGCGCTCGCGCAGGCGATCCTGCACGAAGAGATCGAGCACGAATCGTGGTTCAGCGAGTTCCTCGGCGAAGGGCCATCGGGCCACTTCCTGCGCCGCGGTGAGACCTCGCCGTTCGTCTCGAAGTTCATGGCGTAAGCGCGCCCCGGCCCTGCCTGTCTTGACACGGGCAGGGCCGTTTCCTATTATGTGAGTCCGACGTTCGGGGGTGTAGCTCAGTTGGCTAGAGTACGTGAATGGCATTCACGGGGTCACGGGTTCGAATCCCGTCACCTCCAGTCGTTTTTCCTGCATCATGGCGAGTAGCTCGGGCGGAAACAGCAGAGACCTCTTTTCCGGCGATATGGACCCGGAGGTCGCGGAGCTGATCGGCGCGGCTGACGCGGACGCGGACACCGAGGACGTACCCGACTTCGGCGATCTCTTCGAAGACAACACCCCGTCGGACGACGAGCCGACACCGGCCGGCGACGTCGACATGTCGGTCACGACGTTCACCCGCCCCGCGAAGACCGAGGACGACCCCAAACCCCTCTTCAACGACAAGAACTACTACAAGACCGCGCTCACCGGCGAAGGTGAGGTCTCCAAGCGGGTCCACTCGATCCTCGGGCAGTTCCTCAACGCGAAGGACCCGCAGGACCGCTCCATGTACCGCAGCCGCCTCATCCCGGCGTACTGGGAGCTGTTCCGCAGCATCGCGACGCGGATCAACGGGTCGCTCCCACAGCCCAAAGTGCTCATGCTCCGCTTCGGGATGCTGCTGCCCACGATGGTCTCCGCTGAGCAGCGGCAGATGCTCGGCAAGGTCATTCTCGAGAACCGGACCGGCGAACCCCTCTACTACGTCGACGAGTGGCTGAAGGACGTCGCGCGCGGGCGCATCAACGCGTCGGCAACCGACGAGACGAAGCCCAGCCAGCGCCGCGAGCCGGACAAGATCAACGCGATGCTCGAAAAGACGCGCGGCCGCCACGAGGCGCAGCTGAACGTCATCCGGAACACCGTCGGCGAGATGGGCGATCTCGAGAACGAGCTGAAGGCGAAGGTGGAGATCATCGGCGATCACGACCATCGGCCCGAATTCGAGAACCTGCCCGCCCCGTACAACGACATGCAGCGCTCGGCCATCGGCGAGATCACGAACATCATGCGGCGTCTCGCGACGGTGAACAAGGAGCTCGGCCGCCACTACCGCGAGCTCGAGAGCCTCGACGAGCAGCTGCAGAGCCTGCAGGAGAAGGAAGGGGAGATCGGCGACGTCCACGTGGACACGAAGACGATCGAGGAAGAGGCGAATACGGTGCGACAGATGGCGAAGCTCTGCGTGGGCCGCCAGGGGAACCACTTCCCGGTACTCATGAAGCAGTACTTCCGCAACGCGCTCTTCGACATCGGCACGAGAGAGAACGTCCTCAACATGCTCGCCGACGCCGAGTACCTCGACCCCGGCGTCTTTCTGCGCACGTTCAAGATGCAGACCAACCGCATCGTCCCGAACGTCGTGCTCATCCCCTGCTTCGGCGACCAGGGAATCTGCTGGGAGCCGTTCGAACGGTACAACCGCGCCTCGAGCCGCGGCCGCCTCGCGATCCCCATGTACCCGAAGGACCTGCGCACCGCCGTCGTCGCGGCGCTCGGCGACCTGCGCTGGCAGATCGCGAAGGAAAAGGCGCAGCACTACTGGATGGAGGAAGGCCTCACCGGCTGGTACTACCAGTGGTTCAGCGACCACAAGATGCGCGGCGACGTGAAGGACGCGTTTATTGGCGACTACATTCTGTGGCTCACGAAGGAGAGCGAGGCGACTCAGAAGCTCGACCGCGAGGTCCGCGACATCTTCTGGCGCTACATCCCCTTCCCGCAGGACGTGAAGGACAAGCTCAAGAACCGGGGCTTCGTCTACACCGAGCTCTACAAGAAAGACCAGAACCGAGCGATCTCCGACGGGTATTGATCGTCGGGCGCGGGTGCCCGACGCCCCGCAGCGCCGGACGCTCCGTGGGAGCCGGCGCGCGCGGCCCCGAACCGCCGGGCCTCAGCTCCCGTTCCCGCTCTGATTGCCGCCGCTCTGACCCCCGCCCTGCGAGCCGCCGCGTCCACGGTTGAAGATGGGCGCGAAGTACTCATCGAGGTTCCACTTGTTCGAGATCCACTTGATGAGCCGGTGGTACAGGAAGTACGTCAGGCCGATCGATCCGAGAAAGATCACGATGCCCACGATCTGGCCCGCCTGCGACGAGAAGCCGCCGGGTACGAGCCACGCGTAGAGCAGCATCAGCGCGAGGAAGATGACGATCATCATGATCACGTTCACCACGGTCGCGCCGAGCATGAAGAGGACGGTATTAGCCTTCTTGTTCATGGGTTTCACTCCCGTGCTCCTTCTCGAAGAGCACACTGATGATGAGCAGGATACCACAGACGACGACGCTCGAGTCCGCGACGTTGAAGGTGGGCCATCGCTCGAGCCCGAAGAGACCGTAGAAGCGCACGTCGAGGAAGTCGACCACGCCCTCGGGCCGGAAGATGCGGTCGATCAGGTTCCCTACACCGCCGGCCACGATACCGGCGATCGCCCAGCGCTGCAAGCGCGTGAACTCGTCGGTGCGGAAATAGTAGACGAGCAGCCCGGCGATGACGATCGCGGGCGTGACGATGAAGAGGACCCGGCGCAGCTGCGGGCCCAGCCCGCTGCCGATGCTGAAGGTGATCCCCAGGTTGCGCACGTGGATGATCCGGAAGAAGTCGCCGATGACCTCGATCATCGGACCTCCGGCCTGCAGCCGCTGGACGTTCGCGACGATAATCGCCTTCGTCACCTGGTCGAGAACGATGAGAATCGCGGTGAGGATGAAGGGCGTGAGCAGACGCTTCAGCTCGCCCGGCGAACGGTCCATGGTGGTGTCCTCACAATCCCGTGGGAACGTCGATGAAGGTCGTCTCCAGGCCGAGCTCATCGCTCAGGTACCCGGCAACCGCCCCCACGCCCCACGTTTCGGTTCGGTAGTGCCCGCCGAACATACTATTGATCCCGGCCTCCAGACAATGATGGTAGATCTCGTGCGAGGCGTCTCCGGTGAGGAAGAGGTCGAGCCCCTCGTCGATCGCCTGCGCGACCTCGCGCGGCGCGCCGCCCGAAACGATGCCCACCGAGCGGCTCTTCTCCGGCCCGAACGGGAGCAGGCCGAGCAGATCGTCGGTCGTGCCGAAGAGCGCGCGCGCGACCTCCTCGGTCGTCATGGGCTCCGGCAGCTCACCGGCCCAGCCGATCGTCGTGCCCTTGTAGTCGCCGAAGGGACGCCGATTCGCGAGGCCGAGCTTCGCGGCCATGACCGCGTTGTTGCCGAGCGTCTCGTGCGCGTCCAGGGGAAGATGCACCGCGTACAGGCCGATGTCGTTCGCGAGGAACGACTGCAGCCTTCGGTAGTGGATGCCGGTTACGCGCTGCGCACGCCCCCAGAAGAGGCCGTGGTGCACGAACAGCAGGTCGGCGTTCCAGTCGGCGGCGCGAGCCAGGGTCTCGGCCGCAGCGTCGACCGCGACGGCAACCCGTCGGATCTCCTTGTCGCTGCACTCGATCTGGACGCCGTTCCACGAGACGTCGGTCCGCTCGTACTCGTCGAGCCGCAGGAGCTCACGCAGATGCGCGTCGAGTTCGTGAAGCTTCATGGCCTCACCATACGCGGGGAGAAAGTCAGTGTACACCCTTGACGCACCCGGTGTTCGCGGGTAGGATAAACATGACCAAAATACTCATATATAAGGAGCTCTCATGCGACCCTTTTCACATATATCGTTGCGTCGGTACGGTCTGATCGCCGCGCTCGCGCTGATTCCCCTCGCGGCCCACGGCGCCGGTGAACCCGAGCGCGTCGTCAACGTCTACTCGCACCGCCACTACGACGCCGACCGGGAGGTCTTCGCCCGGTTCACCGAGGAGACCGGGATCGAGGTCAACGTCGTGCAGGCCGGAGCCGACGAGCTCATCCAGCGCCTGCTCTCCGAGGGCGAGTCGAGTCCCGCAGACCTCCTCGTCACCGTCGACGCGGGACGGCTCCATCGAGCGAAGGAGGCCGGCGTCCTGCAGGCCGTCGAGAGCGATTCGCTCGCGGCGAACGTTCCCGAGCACCTGCGCGACCCCGACGGCACCTGGTACGGCATCACCAAGCGCGCGCGCGTGATCGCCTACGACCGCACCCGCACCGACCCGAGCGGCATCGACACCTACGCCGACCTCACGGACCCGGAGATGGCGGATCGCGTCGCGATCCGGAGCTCCAGCAATATCTACAACATCTCGCTCCTCGCGGCAATCATCCACGAGCGAGGCGAGGACGCGGCGCGGGCGTGGGCGCAGGGCATGACCGAGGCGTTCGCCCGCGAGCCGGAGGGCAACGACCGCGACCAGATGAAGGCTGTCGTCGCCGGCGTCGCCGACTACGCGGTCGTGAACACCTACTACGTCGGGCTGCTGCAGACCTCGTCGGACCCGGCGGAGGTCGAGGTGGGCGAGAGGATCGGCCTGATCTTCCCGTCGCTCGCCGGAGACGGGACGCACGTGAACGTCAGCGGGGCCGGGGTGACCGCGCACGCGCCCAACCGGGAGGAGGCGATCGAGCTCCTCGAGTACATGACCGCGGCCGACGCGCAGGGCTACCTCGCGAGCGCAAACTACGAGTACCCGGTCAACCCGGATGTCCCCCCGGCTGAGCTCGTCGCCTCGTGGGGCGAGCTGACGGAGGCACGCACGCCGCTCGCGGTTCTCGGAGAGCTCGGTGACGACGCAACCCGCATCTTTGACACCGTCGGCTGGAGGTAGCGCGGCGCTCCGCCGTTCGCCGGCGCCGGCCCCCTGGCGGGTCGGCGCGATCGCGCTCGCCTCGCTCATCGTCGCGCCGCTCGTCGCGGTCGTGCCGGGCACGCGCGGCACCGGCGAGCTCCTCTCGCACCTCGCCGCGACGGTGCTGCCGGGGTACGTCGTGCGCACGGTCGTCGTGACGGCGTCGGTGTCCGTGCTCGCCGGGGCGGTGGGCACGCTCTGGGCGTGGCTGGTCACCCGGTACGAGTTTCCGGGACGGCGAGCGCTCGAGGTGGCGCTGGTCACGCCGCTCGCCGTCCCGCCGTTCATCGTCGCGTACGCGTACGTGGGGCTGCTCGACCCGTTCGGACCGGTCGGACGGCTGCTCGGAGATCCGCAGCTCGCCTACCGGATGTTCGACGTGACGTCGACGGGAGGGCTGATCTTCGTCCTCACGGTCTCGCTCTACCCGTACGCCTACCTCGTCGTGCGCCATCACATGCGTCGCGTATCGGCGCGGGAAATCGACGTGGCGCGCTCGCTCGGTACGAAGCGGATCTTCGCGCGCGTCGTGCTCCCGCTCTCACGCCCGGCGATCGCCGCCGGCATGGGGATGGTCATGATGGACACGATCGGCGAGTACGGCGCGGCTCAGTACCTGGGCGTCCCGACGCTCACCACCGGCGTCTTCCGCGCGTGGTTCGCACACGGGAGCCTTCCCACCGCGCGCCTGCTCGCCACCGCGCTTCTCGCGCTCAGCCTCCTCGCGATCACCACCGAGCGCCTCTCTCGCGGCCGCGCGCGTTACACGAGCGGCCACGGCCGCACCGCCGCGGTTCGCCTGCACGGCGGCCGCGCGGCAGCGGCGATCGGGGTGGGACTCGTACCGGTTGTCGCGGGGATCGGGCTGCCGGTGCTGCAGCTCGGACGCTGGGCGGCTCGAGCCGGGTGGCCCGCGCGCGCAGGAGCGCTCGTCGGTGCGGCGGCTTCGAGCGTGGCGGTGGCGCTCGTGGCGGCGCTCGCGTGCATCGCGGTGGGGCTCGTGTTCGCCTACACGCAGCGGCTCGCACCGCGGTCGCTGGCGGCCCGCGCGGCGCGCACGGGCTACGTGGGGCACGCGGTGCCCGGGGGCGTGGTCGCGGTGGGACTCCTGACGCTCTTCGGGGCGCTCACCGCGATCGCACGACTCGCGATCCCGGGGGTTCCGCCGCTTCTCACCGGCTCGCTCGCCGGGCTCATCGTCGGCTACGTCATCCGCTACGTGGGCGTCGCCTCCCGGCCGTTCGAGTCTGCGTTCGACCAGGTCGTCGCCGATCAGGACGACGCCGGCCGATCGCTCGGCGCGAGCCCGCTCGCAACGCTCGTGCGCGTCGACCTGCCGGTGATCGCGCCCACGGTCGCCTCCGGCGGGCTGCTCGTGGCGCTCGACGTGCTCAAGGAGTTGCCGCTGACGCTCGTGCTGCGGCCGTTCAACTTCACCACGCTCGCCGTTCGCAGCTACGAGCTCGCCTCCGACGAGCGCCTCGCGTCGAGCGCGCTGCCGGCGCTCGCGCTCGTGGGGGTGGCGCTCGCGATCACGCTCGCGCTGCAGACGGTCGCCGCGCGGAGGCCATGGCGATGATCACACTGAAGGGACTCTCGTACCGGTATCCCGGCTCGCGCGCGGAGGCGCTGCGCGCCGTCGACCTCGCCGCGTCGCCCGGCAGCGTCACGGTCGTCGCCGGGGAGTCCGGGTCGGGGAAGACGACGCTGCTGCGACTGCTCGCGGGCTTCATCGCGCCGGAGCGTGGTACGATCGACATAGGCGACCAGCGGGTGAGCGAACCGGGACGCGCCGTCGCGCCCGAAGAGCGCGGGGTCGGCGTGGTCTTCCAGGAGTTCGCGCTCTTTCCTCACCTCACCGTCGAGCAGAACGTGTCGTTCGGCCTCCACGGCGCGGGGAAGGCGCAGCGGGCGGAACGCGTGCGCGAGTGCGTGGCCATGCTCGGCATCGAGGCGTTGAAGGAACGCTACCCGCACGAGCTCTCCGGCGGGCAGGCGCAGCGCGTCGCGATCGCGAGGGCGCTCGCACCGGCGCCGCGGATCCTCGTGATGGACGAACCGTTCAACAACCTCAACGTCGCGCTGCGCCACGAGCTCGTCCCGCTCGTCGCCGAGGTGCTGCGCTCGACCGGGATCACGGCCGTCGTCGTCACGCACGACCCGCAGGAAGCCTACGAGCTCGCCGACCGGATGGTGCTCCTGAAGGACGGCGGCGTGGAACAGGAGGGCACCGCGGCGGAGCTCTATCACTTCCCGCGGACGCGCTACGTGGCCCACTTCTTCGGACCGGTGAACGAGGTCCCGCTCGATTCGCCGCTCGCGGACGCGCTCGCTCCGCTCGAGCTTCCTGTCACCGACGCGGGCACGCTCGTCGTGCGCCCCGAGACGATCGCGCTCGTCGAGCCGGGCAGAGGCGCAGCCACCGCGACGGTCGCGGAGGCCCGGTTTGCAGGTCCGCACACGATCGTGGAGCTGCGCGGCGCGTGGGACGGGACGCTTCGCGCGCACGTCGCCGCCCCCGCCCCCCCGGTCGGCGCGACGGTCGGGCTGCGGATCGGCGTGGAGGCGCAGGCTCCGGTCCTCGGCGTGTAGCGGTCCTGCGAGCCGGCGCCCTGTCCTCGGGCAGGTTGGGTAGGTATACTTACGCTATGGCTCACCCCCGTTCGTCCCTTCCGGCCCGTGAGACACCGGCTCGAGCCAGCGTCCTGAAGAACAAGGAAAAGGAGCTGCCGGCCGAAGAGGTCGGCTTTTCGATCACCTCCGACGACATCAGGGCCCTGGATGACGGCTCCGAGCACTTCGACATCATCGGCCAGCCGAGGGCGTTGCGCGCGCTGCGCCTCGCGATCGATATAGAAGGCAAGGGATACAACATCTTCGCTACCGGGCTCGCCGGAACCGGCAAGCGCACCGCGATCATGAAGATCCTCAAGGACTTCAGGCCCCGCAAGTCGCGGCTGCGCGACATCGCCTTCGTGCACAACTTCACGCAGCCGGACAAGCCCCGGGCTCTCTACTTCGAACCCGGCGACGCGAGGCGCTTCCGCAGCGCGGTCGTGGAGCTCATCGACCGGTTTCGTCAGATCGTCAACGCGCTGTTCGTCGACCAGGGCTACAAGGATCAGCGAGACCGGATCGTCATGCAGGCCGAAGGGCGCGAAACGCAGACCGTCACCGAATTCGAGCAGAAGCTGCAGCAGGAGGGATTCGAGATCGTCCAGATAGACGAGGAGGACGATCAGCGCGCCGATATCGCGCCCATCTACCAGGGTGAGAGCGCGACGTTCGACGAGCTGCAGCACCTCGTCACGAAGGGCGAGATCGACGAGACGGTCTGGAACGAGATCCGCGAGAAGTACTACACCTTCATGGACGAGATGAAGGAGATCTTTCAGAACCTGCGCAACGAGCGGCTGAGCGTGGAGGAGAGCCTGCGCGCGCTGCAGATGGACCTCGTCCGGCCCCAACTCGAGGCGGAGGTCGCGCGTCTGCGAGTCGATTTCCCCGACGCGCGCGTCCACCACTACCTCGACGACCTGCTCGACGACGCGCTGCAGAACCTCCAGTGGTTCCGCGCCCCCGACGAGAACGAGGAAGAGGCCGATCCGGCTCCGCTATGGCGTTACGGGGTCAACGTGATCGTCGATAACGCGGACACGAAGGGTGTGCCGGTCGTCCACGAGAGCCACCCCGACTACCAGAAGCTCTTCGGCACGCAGGAGTCGATCGGCGACCCCTCCGGCGAGCGGACGAGCACGTTCATGCAGCTGCGCGCCGGCTCGCTCCTGCAGGCGTCGGGCGGATTCCTCGTGATGCGCGCTGAGGACATCCTCGCCGAGGAGGACGCGTGGAACAGCCTCAAGCGCGCGCTGCAGGACGGCACGACCGAGATCAGACCGCTGCCCAACCCGATGAACCCGGGACCGTCGCTCAAGCCCGAACCCATCGAAATCTCCGTAAAGGTGATCATCATGGGCAGCGAGCACATCTATGACTACCTCTACAGCCTCGACGAGGAGTTCCAAAAGCTGTTCAAGGTGCCCGCCGAGTTCGATTCGGTCATGGTGCGTACCGATCGCAGCATGCGCGAGTACATCGGCTTCATGCGCATGATCTGCCGCGACGAGGGGCTGCGCCCGATCGATCACGACGGGATGGGCGCGATCGCCGAGTACGGGGTGCGCCTGAGCGAGTTTCGTGACCGGCTGTCGACGCAGTTCTCGCGCATCGCCGACCTCATCCGCGAGGCCGACTACTGGGCCGCCCGCGAGCACCACAAGGTCATCGCCCGGACCGATGTCGCGCGCGCGCTCGCCGAACGGAAGTTCCTCTACGACCTGCCGGAGGAGAAGATCGACGAGCAGATCATGTCCGGCGAACTGCTCATCTCGGTGACCGACCGCGCGATCGGGCGGATCAACGGCCTCGCCGTGCTCGACCGCGGCTACTACAGCTTCGCGCGACCCATGCTCATCACCGCGCGTGTCGCACCCGGCGACGACGGGATCATCAACATCGAGCGCGAATCGGGGCTTTCGGGCGAGATCCACGACAAGGGCGTCTACATCCTGCAGGGTTTCCTCGAATCGACCTACGCGACCGACTTCCCGGTGAACGTCAGCGCGAGCGTCGCCTTCGAGCAGAGCTACGTCGAGGTGGACGGCGACAGCGCCTCGTCCACGGAGATCTACGTCATCCTCAGCGCGATCGCGAACGTACCGCTTCGCCAGGATATCGCGGTGACCGGATCGGTGAACCAGATGGGCCAGATCCAGCCGGTCGGCGGGATCAGCGAGAAGATCGAGGGCTTCTACGAGGTCTGCAAGAAGATCGAGCTCACCGGGACGCAGGGCGTGATCATCCCGCGGCAGAACATTCCGAACCTCATCCTCACGCCGGAGCTCCAGCGGGCCGTGGCGGAGGATCGATTCCATATCTACGCCGTCCAGACCATCGACGAGGGGATGGAGATCCTCACCGGCATGGAGGCGGGGATCCGCGCCGAGGACGGCCACTACCCGGCAGGGACGCTCAACGCGCTCGTGGAGGAGCGGCTTCGTCAGATGGCGCGCGTAGTCAAGGAGTTCGGAAACGGATAGGATGGAGCTTTCCTTGACAGGTGGGTGGCTCAAACTATACTTGTTACGGGATTCTCCCCAATAAGGGCGGTTGCATGGCGAAACAGGTCGACGAGGCGAAGGTACTTCAGGCAGCGCGCAGCTCGATTCCCCTCACGGTCAAATCGTACACGCTGCCGCACGAGACCGAGGTCTATCTCGAGGAAATACTCGGTGTCTTCCTGAAGGAGCTCGGCCAGGAACGGCTCAAGGACCCCCTCGCCTACTGCCTGCGCGAGCTCGCCGTCAACGCGAAGAAGGCGAACACCAAGCGCGTCTACTTCCGCGAGAAGGGGCTGAGCCTCGCGAACGAGCCCGAGTACGAAGAGGGCATGCGCAACTTCAAGCAGGAGACCCTCGACAACATCAGCCACTTCCTCGAGCTGCAGAAGGAAGCCGGCCTCTACATCAAGGTCATATTCCACACCCGGGCGGGGCGCCTCAATCTCTACGTAACCAATAACACGGAGATCACCAAGCGCGAGCAGTTCCGCGTCTTCGACCGCATCGCGCGATCGCGCGCCTTCGATTCGCTCGAGGAGGCGCTGACGACCGTGATCGACGACTCCGAGGGCGCAGGACTGGGCATCGTCATCCTCGTCCTGATGCTCAAGAAGATCGGACTCGACGAGGACGCCTTCGACATCGACACGCGCGACGGCGAGACGATCGCGCGTGTCGTGATCCCCATGGATCAGGTCAAGGCCGACAACCTGGACATGATCAGCGAGAAGCTCGTTGAGGAGATCGACAGCCTCCCGCGCTTCCCGGAGAATATCGTCACGCTCCAGAAGAAGATCGACGAGCCGGAAGCCGAGCTCTCCGAGATCGCCCGGATGGTCAGCACCGACCCGTCGCTCACCGCCGACCTGCTGAAGGTGGTCAACTCCGCGGCGTTCATGCTGCCAAAGCGCGTCGACAACATCGTGGAAGCGGTGAAGCTCGTAGGCCTGCGCGGCCTGAAGAACCTGCTCTACCAGTACGGGACCCAGCAGGTCCTGGGCTCGGAGACCCCGGAGACGAAGTCGCTCTGGGAGCACTCCTACCGTACCGCGTACTACGCGTACAACCTCGCGCGCAGCGTCACGAAGAAGCGCGACATCCTCGACGACGTGTACGCCGGCGGCATCCTGCACGACATGGGTAAGATCATCTTCTCCTCGACGCACCCGGAGATGATCAACCGGATCGAGCAGTTCTGCCGCGACAAGGGCATCCCCGCCGAGCTCTTCGAGGATCTCTCCAGCGGCCTGAACCACGCCGAGATCGGCGGGCGCATCGCGCGGAAGTGGAACTTCCCCGACGCGCTAGTCCACGCGATCGAGTACCATCACCACCCGTCGGACTGTCCGTCGGAGCACCGCGACGTCGTCTACACCGTCTACATCGCGAACGTCCTCGCCGACCCGAAACATCGCGAGTTCGACTTCAACCAGTTCGACCAGGAAGTGATGAGCGAGTTCAACGTGCAGAGCCACGACCAGCTCAACACGATCCGCACGCGCCTGGAGAACATGTTCGAGCGCGAGCAGATGGGAGCGCGCAAGCAGGTATAGCGCCGGCACGTCGGCCGCTCGCTGCGCCCGGCGCCCGCTGCGTATCCCCTCCCCTCGCGGCGCTCGACCACCCTTGACGCCCGCCCGACTACATATTAGTTTCTCTATATACCATTCAGGAGGGAGCTATGGCCATCAACCTCTATACGACCCCGTCGTGCACGTACTGCAAGAAGGCGAAGAACTACTTCAAGGAGAACCGGATCCGGTTCAACGAATACGACGTCTCGCGCGATCAGCGCCGCGCGGACGAAATGGTCCGCAAGTCGGGCCAAATGGGCGTTCCCGTCATCGACATCAACGGGAGGATCATCGTAGGCTTCAATCAGCCCGAGGTCGAGAAGGCGCTCAAGTAGCGAACACCGGCTCGCCGCGGGCCGCCAGGAGAAGCCATGAGTTACATCACACGCGCAGAAAACACCGAGGACCTCGCCTTCGACGTGGAGTTGCAGGGTCATAGGTTCACGGTCGACGCCGACGAATCGGTCGGCGGCAAGGACCGCGGCCCTCGCCCGAAGGCGCTGGTCCTCTCCGGTCTCGCCGGGTGCACCGGCATGGACGTCGCGAGCATCCTGAAGAAGATGAAGATGCCGTACGACAGCTTCGCGATCGAGATCGACGCGGAGACGACCGACGAACACCCGAAGGTCTACTCGCAGATCACGGTTCGGTACCTTTTCACCGGGTCCGAGCTCGACCGGGCCAAGATCGAGAAGGCGGTGAACCTCTCGCAGGACAAGTACTGCGGGGTGAGCGCGATGCTCGGGAAGACCGCGGAGATCACCGCCGAAATCGTCATCAACGAATAGCAGATCCACGACCACGCGTCCGGCAGCGGTCATCCGCCCGCTCGTGGCGCCCGCTGCCACGCGGCGAGAGCGATGCCGCACGCAACGCCGACGTTGATCGACGCCTTGGGCCCCGGCATCGGAATCGTGATGCGCGAGTCAGCGCGACGCAGCGCCGCCGGGCTGATCCCCAGCTCCTCCGAGCCGAGGACGAGAACTCCCTTCTCCGGAAAGGCAAACGAACCCACCTCTTCGCCGCCGAGCTCGAGCGCAATCACGCCCCCACCCACGGACGTCGCGAACGCGTCGAGCTCAGCCGGTTCGACGGACAGGAGCTCCGTCGCGCCCATGGCGCTGCGCAGCACGCGCGGGTGGTCGGCCGGCGGGCAGTCGGCACTCACCCCGACTCGGGCTACCCCGAAGGCGGCGGCCGTCCGAATGATGCTGCCCATGTTGAACGGCGACCGGACGGACTCGAGATAGACCCCCACCCCGACGAGCGGCGCGGCAGCCGCGGCCCGGTCTGCGGCACCGGAGGTCCCGGCCGGACCGAGCAGGTCCCAGTCTCCCGCCTCGATTCCGAGGTGGCGCATGAGCAGATGTCGCAGCGTGGAGAGCGCCCGGATCGTCGCATCGTCCTGCGCCGCGCGGGCGGCCTCGCGAACTCCTGGCGGCAGCCCCTCGTCGGCGACGAGCAGGTTCACGACCTCGAGCAGATACTGCCGTTCGGGCATCGTGCGGTCGCGTTCCCACCCCTCCAGCAGCCGGACGATCTTCCGCCTGCGGGTGCCCGAGGGAAGCGATGCGAGCTTGCGGATGGTGATCACGCGACGACTCCTTCGCCGGCGCCCGGCCCGCGTATGGGGTGCGCCGGGCCGGTTCCGGTGTGCGCGCTCAGAAGGCGAGCTTGATCAGGTCGTAGAGGTCGCTCGTCGTGTGCGGGATGGGCGCGCTCGCGCTCATGTCGAGCGATGCGCCGAGCTCGGCGACGTCGACCAGATCGTCGATCGCGAGGTCCATCTCGCGCAGCCGACCCGGCAGCTCGAGGATGCCGATGATCCGGCGCACGGCGGCGCTCGCCTGATACGCCGCGTCGGCCGGCTTGAGCTCGCGGACCTCCTCGCCGAGCGCGTGGGCGACGCGCTTGAGCTTGTCCGGCCGGGCGAGCACGGTCGTGTCCAGCACGTGCGGCAGAAGCACCGTCGCGACCCAGCTCTTGGGTACGGCGTGGACGCTGTTGATCGCGTAGGAGAGCGCGCCGCCCACGCCCTGGCTGCTCGCCGACAGCGCGAGCGCGGTGAGCAACCCCGCCTCGCTCGCCCGGATGCGGTGCTTCGGCTCGTTGGGCGTCTCCGTGATCCCCTTCAGCGCCTGAGCGAGCCGGGAGATCGCCTCGATGAGCAGCGTGTCCGAGAAGAACGACGATCGGTTGGAGACGTACCCCTCCACCGCGGCGAGCATCGTGTCCATCATCGCGGCGGCCGCGTACTTGGGCGACATGGTGAGCGTGAGGTTCGGATCCACGAGAATCGCGCGTGTCGTGCCGGAAGGCAGATCCACGAGCACGGGGTGGCGCGTGGTCGCGTCGGTCACGATGCACTGGTCCCGCAACATGAAGTGGTTGCGGTACGAGGCGGGTACCTCGACGTAGGCGACCGGCGAGGTCCCGGTGACCCGGCCGGCGAGCACGTCGCCCACCTCCGCGCCGCCGGAAGCGGCCGCGACGATCCGGGCGGCGGCGAGCACGCGCATTCCGCCCACGCCCACGATCACCTCCGCGTGGCTCGCCCGGGCGACCGAAGTCAGCTTGTCGAGACCCGCGGTCGTCGCACCCGGCCCGATCTGGTCGTAGACGATGTTGCTGATCGAACGTCGCTCGAGGATGTCTTCAATGTGGTCGATGGTGCCGTGCTGACGGAGTACCGTCTCGGTGATCAGGAAGCATCGGCTGCCGAGCGACCCGACTATCTGCCCGATGCGCTGAATAACGTCGGGACCGAAGACCACGTGATTCGGAAACTGCAGAATGAGGTCGCTCATCTTCCCCCACCGAAAAAAAAGAGGCAGTGACTTTGCGCCCACTGCCTCCGTAGTCCCATATCCGCTGCCTTACAGGTTGAACATGTCCATGATCTGCTCGGCGACGTGCTCAACGACGCGATTGTCGATGTAGTCGGGGTCCTCGAGCTTTCGCTTCACTTCCGCGATGCGATCCTCGCGAACGTCGGGCGTCTGCTTGACCTGCTCTGCGACGCGCAGCATCTCCGCCTTGATCTTGGCTTCGTTGCTGAACGAGACGGAGTCGTTTTCGGGCTTGGACTGAGGCGCTTTGGTCTTGTCCGCCTGCGAGTAGCGCTGTACTGGGTCTACAGGGCCAAGCCGCTCGATTGTCATTGCAGAGCCTTCCTTTCAATTAGAATCATCGACACCCAGACCATCAAATATTACCCCTTTTTGGGTGGTCCGACAAGGAGCGCCAACTCGCCCTTGATCGCCTGCCGCTGACTCATCGTCGCCAGCACATCGGCCGCGCTGCCCTCCACGAGCTCCTCGTGGATCTTCGTGAGCTCACGCCCGACCAGCATCTGCCGCTCAGGTTCAAGATCGGAGAGGTCGCCCAATAACTTCAGCACTCGATGTGGCGACTCGTATAAAACGAACGACTCGCCACGCTCGAGCAGCTCGGCGAGTCGCCTGCGACGGCGCCCCTGCTTCGGGGAGAGGAAGCCCTCGAACGTGATCGCCTTCCCGGGAAAGCCGTTTGCCGAAAGCAGCGCGGTGAGCGCAGACGCGCCGGGAATCGGCACGACGGGAAACCCGGCGTCGCGCACGGTCCTGACCATCAGCCGCCCCGGGTCGCTGATCGCCGGCGAGCCGGCGTCCGAGACGTACGCGACGTCCGACCCTTCCTCGAGCGCCTGCACGATCCCGAGCGCGCTCTGGACCTCGTTGTGACCGTGCCCGCTGCGCAGCGGCTTGGAGATCCCGTAGTGGTCGAGGAGGCGACGGCTGTGGCGCGTGTCCTCGCACACGATGAGATCGACCGCCTTCAGGACCTCGAGCGCCCGGATCGTGATGTCGGAGAGATTGCCGATGGGCGTGGCGACCATGAAGAGGGAGGGCATCGAGGCCAGTGTACACCGGCGGCATCCGGCTGCCTACCGCGGTCCGGGCACCGGGCGTCGCGCCCCTTCGCCCTGAGGCGGTTGTCGAGTACTATGCGACCATGCAGGCAGCGGTGCTCATCCTGATGGCCGTCGTCGTCGGGGTGCTCATCTACACGCTCATCCGGCTGGGCAAGAGCGACTACACCTACCTCGCGGACCGCATGGCCGACCGTACGCGCGATCGGTTCGAAGTCCTCAAGCCGTGCCCGCTCTGCTCGACGATGCTTCGCAGGGGGGAGACGGTACACAGCGTCGTCTTCTCGGGCCCGGCCCGTACCGAATCGGTGCAGCCGGGCACGGCAACCGCTCCGCGTCGCGCCGGCTCGCGGAGGACGCCGGAGGAATCGATGGCCCACATCTTCGGCTGCCCCTACTGCTACCCGGCGAATGCCGAGCACCGGCGGGTGTGCCCGGTCTGCGACCAGGTCGTCCCCGACGACGGATACGTGATCGCCCGCATGTTCGAGAAGCCCGGTCGCAAACACGTACACGTACTCGGGTGCACGCGCTGCCGCACCCCCTCCGGGCGCGCGGCCGGCCGCACGCCGCCGGCGTGACAGAAACCACGGCGTGTGGACATACACTCATCAGGAGGCGCACATGAAGCGGCGTGTCATCGCAGCGGTACTACTGATCACAGCCAGCTCGCTCTTCGGGTTCGGCCAGCGCGAGAGCGGCGATTTCCAATACTCCGGCATGAGCGCGCTCGAGGTCGAGGCCGAGACGTTCGCGGTCGAGATCCGCGCCACGCCCGGCGGGCGCGTGGAGATGGAGGTGGAGAACGCCCCGAGCTCATACACGGTCTACCACAGCACGGAGAACGGCGGCGTACGCGTCTGGGTCGAGCGCACCTTCTCGCTCTTCTCGCGCCCGCACCGGGGGCGACTCGTCTTTCTCGTTCCGGCGGACATGGCCCTCACCGTGGATACCTCGACCGGCGAGGTCTACGCGACCGGCATCGCGACGGACTCGGTGAGCATCGAAACCTCCACGGGAAGTGTCCTCGTCGAGGAGTTCACCCGCGGCGCGAACGTCCGATCGACTACCGGCGGCATCGACATCAGACGATCCGAAGGCGACTTCACCGTCCGCTCGACGACCGGATCGATCGCGATCACCTCGGTCGACGGCGATCTGGAGGTGAGCTCGAGCACCGGTTCGCAGCGCTACGAGGAGATCGCCGGAGACATCGAGGCGCGCTCCACGACGGGACGAATCGAGCTCTCCGACACCGAGGGGCGGTTGCGGTTGCGCACGTCCACCGGACGCCAACTGGGGGCGGACGTCCGGCTGACCGGCGACAGCAGTTTCGACTCGACGACCGGGAACATCGAGATGGACCTTGAGAACGACGTCGACGCGCTCGAGTTCGACCTGAGCTCGACCACCGGATCGCTGCGCGTGGGAGCGGACCGCAGTCAGCGCGAGCTCTTCCTGAGCGGCACCGGGCACACGGTCAAAGGCTCGACGAGCACCGGTTCGCAGCACTACTTCTGAGACCGACGCGGGGTGTCGACGGGCGGCACGCGGGCCGGCCCGGTGCGCTGACTCGGCCGCCGCGCGGTGGTATACTGCGGCTCAGCATGCCGGACACGCCCATCCAGATCGACCTCAGCGCGACCGACCCGGAGATTACCCGCCTCGAACGGCACAGCTTCGTCAACCTGATCAACGTCGTCCACGCCGAGCTGCAGCTCGTCGAGCGCATGGTCGACGCGCCCGGCTCGCTGCGCAGCGCGATCCATCTCGCCGAAGCCGCCAGCCGGGCGTTCAAGGAATCCCGCGTCGCGCGTCGCCACCTGGGCGAGCTCGTCCGGTTCGCTTCGCTCATAGAGTCCGACCTCGCGGAGACGCTCGCCGAGGCGGGCGAGGCGGCGCACGAGGACGACGTACGCGAGGCGTGCTCGATCCTCCGCACCGTCCTGCCGGACGCGCACCTGCGCGTCCACGAGGTCGTCGCCCGCCACCGCCTGCCGTGGCCGGAGCGCGCCTTCGACCCTGCCGATCTCACCGCCGTCCTCGCCGAGCGCGACGTCGAGGTAACGGTCGAGGCCGCAGCGCCGGAGCTTCGCCTGCCCGACGGTATCGATCTCGCCCTCGTAGCGATGGCCGACAGCGCCAAGCGCGAGGCGGGCGTCGGGCGGGTGGCGATCGAGCAGGAGGACGTCACACGCATAACGGTATCGGGCTCGGCCCCGTCGGACTACTTCGCCCCGCTGACCGGCCACCTCCGACCGAGCGAGCTGCACGCGATGCTCGCCGACCGCGGCGAGCCGCTGCGCGGCGCGATCCAGCTCGCCTACTACGCGGTACCGGACGGCGGCGCGTGGATCGCCGGGAGCGCGGACGGGGAATTCGCCCTGCGCGCCGAGCTCTCGCCACCGGCACCGGTCGACGATTCCGACTGACAGATCGGAGCGGAGCCTCTATAATCCTCCCTGGCGGAGGAGAACAGCATGCAGACCGCGAGCGCACGGCAGCTTGCCGACCGTCCGGATCGTCTCTCGCTACGCGTCAAGCTCGGCTTCGGCGTCGGTGACCTCGGGGGCAACCTCTTCTTCACGGTGGTGGGCTTCTACCTGCTCAACTACCTCACCGACTCCTTCGGGCTCGCCGCGGCGGCGGCAGGTACGGCCGCGCTGCTGGGAACCGTCTGGGACGCGATCACCGACCCGGCGGTGGGCTACATCTCCGACCGGACGCATACCCGCTGGGGACGCCGACGCCCCTACATGGCGGTGGGAGCGGTCTTCCTCTTCGTCCTGCTGATCCTCATGTTCACCAACCCCGGGATCACCTCGGACGCCGGCAAGTTCACCTACGCGCTCGTGATCTACTGCCTGCTCAACACCGCATATACGCTCGTCAATATCCCCTACGGCTCGCTCACCCCGGAGCTCACCGGCGACTTCGACGAGCGGACGACGCTCAACGGCTACCGGATGTCGTTCGCGGTCGTGGGTACGCTGATCGGCGCGGGGACGGTGCTCCCGCTCGTCTCGCTCTTCGGCGGCGACCCGACGGGTTGGACGGTGACCGCGGCGATCATGGGGGCGGTCATGGCGATCGCCACCTTCATCACCGTCTTCACCGTCAAGGAGCAGCTGGGCGCCCCGCTGAAGCAGAAGGTCCACATCATCCGCCAGTACCTCCAGGTGCTCGGACAGAAGCCCTTCCTGACGATCCTCATCCCCTACGCGCTGCACATGACGGGTATCACCGTCATCCAGGCGAGTCTCATCTACTACTTCCGCTACATCTACGAGGCCGAAGACCAGTTCACCTTTGCGCTGCTGTTCCTGCTCGTGGCCGCGCTCGTGTTCATCCCCATCTGGGTGCTGATCTCCCGAAAGATCGGGAAGAAGTCGTCCTACAACGTGGGTATGGGCATCCTCGCGGCGGCTGTCATGGTCTTCTTCGTTCTGGGGACCGATCTGCCGGTCTGGTTCGCGTTCGTCGTCTTCGGCGTGGGCGGCATCGGTCTGTCCACGAACTACGTGATGCCGTGGTCGCTCGTGCCGGACTCGGTCGAGTACGACTTCGCCGAGAACGGCACCCGCCGCGAGGGCATCTTCTACGGCATGTGGACCTTCACGAGCAAGCTGGGCTCCGCGCTCGCCCGAGGCCTCACCGGCTGGATCCTCGCGGCCTTCGCGTACATCGAGCCGGAGACGGCGGGCCAGGTGCCGGTCCAGCCCGACTCGGCCATCTTCGCTATCAGGCTGCTCACCGGGCCGGTGCCGGCGCTCTTCTTCGTACTGGGCATCGTCGTCCTGAGCTTCTACCCGATCACGCGCAGCGTCTACGACGAGATCATGAAGAAGGTCGAGGCGCGCGAGCAGTAGCGCGCGGCGCGGGATCTCGACACGCCGCGGCCGCGCCGACCGCTCGGCTTGCTCAAAGGGGGCTTCGATGGTAGCTTCCCATCAGAGGCATCGGTATGAGCGACGACACCATCTTCGACAAGATCCTGCGCAAGGAGATCCCCTCCGAGGCGGTCTACGAGGACGACGACGTCTACGCCTTCCGCGATATCGAGCCGCAGGCACCGGTGCACGTCCTCGTCATCCCCAAGAGGAAGCTCGAGAGCTTCGACGACCTGCCTGACGCTGATCCGAGCGACGTCGCTGCGTTGATGCAGGGCGTCGCGAAGGTAGCTCGAGAGCTGGGGCTGGAGCAGGACGGGTACCGTGTCGTGTTCAACACGGGCCCCGACGCGCTGCAGTCGGTGCAGTACCTCCACGCCCACGTCATTGGCGGGCGGAAGCTCAGCTGGCCGCCCGGTTGATCGACCGGACCGACACATCGAAGAGAGAGACATGGAACAATTCAAACGAACGGTAACCTGCGGTGAGCTACGCGCCGCAGACGAAGGCAGGCGAGTTGTACTCAACGGCTGGGTACATCGCAATCGCGATCACGGCGGCGTGCACTTCATCAACCTCCGCGACCGCTACGGCATAACCCAGGTGGTCATCGACGAAGGCGCGCCCGAGGCGCTCGAGCGCACCGCCGCGGAGCTGAAGTTCGAGTACGTCGTCGCCGTGGAAGGGACGGTGCGCGCGAGGCCGGCGGAGATGGTGAACGACGAGATGTCCACCGGGGCGATCGAGGTCGCCGCCGAGGCGATCCACGTCCTCACGCCCTCGGAGACGCTGCCGTTCATGGTGGACGAGCGCTCCGATGCACGAGAGGAGCTGCGGCTGAAGTACCGCTACCTCGACCTGCGCTCCTTTGGCATGCAGCGTCGGATCAAGCTCCGCCACGACGTAACGTTCCGGGTGCGCGAGTACCTGCACGACCAGGACTTCTACGAGATCGAGACTCCCACGATGATCCGGTCGACCCCGGAGGGAGCGCGGGACTTCCTCGTCCCCAGCCGCATCCGGCCGGGCGCGTTCTACGCGCTTCCGCAGTCGCCGCAGCTCTACAAGCAGATCCTCATGGTCAGCGGCTTCGACCGCTACTTCCAGATCGCGCACTGCTTCCGCGACGAGGACGCGCGAGGTGACCGGCAGCCCGAGCACACGCAGATCGACATCGAGATGAGCTTCGTGGGCAAGGACGACGTCTTCGCGCTCGTGGAGGGCATGTTCTCGCACGTCTTCGCGCACACGATGGACCGCACGCTGGAGACGCCGTTCCCTCGCCTCTCGTACGACGAGGCGATGAATCGATACGGCTCCGACAAGCCGGACCTGCGCTTCGACCTCCAGCTGCACGACTTCGCACCCTTCGTCCCCGGCTCGGAGTTCAAGGTCTTCAAGAGCGTGCTCGAATCGGGTGGCGCGGTGAAGGCGCTCGTCGTCCCGGGAGCGGCGGACTACAGCCGCAAGCAGATCAACGAGCTCGAAGAGGTCGCGAAGACCTACGGCGCGAAGGGGCTCGCGTGGATGAAGGTCACCGCGGACGGCCTCGACGGCGGGGTGGCGAAGTTCTTCTCCTCGAATGCCGATGAGATCCGATCGGCCCTGGACGCGAAGGAGGGCGACCTCCTCCTCTTCGTCGCCGACGGCTGGAAGACCGCGTGCACCGCGCTCGGCTCGGTCCGGCAGCGACTCGGGCGCGACCTCGAGCTGTTCGACCCGAAGGAGTTCCGCTTCGCGTGGATCGTCGACTTCCCCCTCTTCGAGTGGGACGAGGAGCACGAGAAGTGGGAGGCGTCTCACCACATGTTCTCGATGCCGCAGGAGCAGTACCTCGAAACGATGGAGGCCGATCCTGGTGCGGTCAAGGGCGACCTCTACGACCTCGTCTGCAACGGCGTCGAGCTCGCCTCCGGGTCGATCAGGATCCACGATCCGGCGATCCAGCGCCGGATCTTCAACATCGTCGGCTTCCCGGAGGAGGAGGCCGAGCGCCGGTTCGGCTTCCTGCTCGAGGCGTTCAAATACGGCGCGCCGCCGCACGGCGGGATCGCACCCGGGCTCGACCGGCTCGTCATGCTCATGGCGGGCGAGAGCACGATCCGGGAGGTGATCGCCTTCCCGAAGAACACCGCCGGCGTCTGCCCCATGGACGAGTCTCCGGCTGCCGTCGACGAGGCTCAGCTCGAAGAGCTGGGCATCCGCGTCGTCGAGCCGCCGGCCGACGAGGCCGCCGCGGCCGGGGATGATGCCGCCGAC
>CAZICD010000001.1:63699-138920 GCA_964537725.1 uncultured Spirochaetaceae bacterium
ACGCTCCGGCTCGTCGCGCCGCGGACCGCCGAGCTGGCGGAGGCTCGCGAGGCGTTTCTCACCTCCTCGAGCCGGGGTGTGGTGCCGGTCGTGCGGATCGACGCGCGGTCGGTCGGCAGCGGGGAGCCGGGACCGGTAACCCGCGAGATATCGCGCCGCTACGATGCGCGCGCGGCCGAGCTCGAGGAGCCGCTCTGCACCGACGGCTGAACGGGGCGTGGCAGAGCACCGGGATACCCGCTACACTGAGGCTGAGACGGGGAATCGGGGAGAGCATGACGAACGGCGACCAGCCCGTTAGCGACAGCTATCGCGAATCCATAGAGAAACTCGTCACGACGCCGGAGATCCGCGAGACCCTCGCCGAGCTCGGGGTGTTCATCCGGAACTTCAGGACCGGCGAGAGCTATCCGAACTACATCTGGCGTGACCTGGGCTACCGCGATGAAGAGCTCAGCGAAGAGTTCTGGCAGAGCATCATCCACCCGGATGATCGTCCCAGGGCGATGCGTCAGTACGAGGAGGTGCTCCTCGGGAAGAGCACGGTCTACCGGACGGTCTACCGGATTCGCAGCGCGTCCGGCGAGTGGCGCTGGATCGTGAACTCGGGCCGCGTGGTCACGTGGGACGACGATGGTCGGCCCGAGTTCTTCCTCGGCGCGGACGTGGACATCACCGAGCGGCGCGCTACCGAGGAGGCACTCGAGCGCGCGAAGACCGAGGCGGAGGAACAGGCTCAGGAAGCAGAGACGCTGCGGATGGCCGGCGCGATCGTCGCGAGCACGCTGGAGGTCGAGCGGACCGTCCAGCTCGTGCTCGATCAGGCGCTCAACGTCGTTCCGTACGACACGGCGAGCGTCCTGCTCCTGCGCGAGGACGCGCTCGAGGTGATCGGCGGCAACGGGTGGGACGATCTGGACGCGATCCGCGGTCTGCGCATCCCCTGTCCGGGTGAGAACCCGCACAGCCGCGCGATAGAGACGCGCAACGCGACGGTCGTCAACGACGTCGCCGAGGAGTTCGCCAGATTCTCGAACATCTCGGGCACCGAGATCAGATCATGGCTGGGGATCCCGCTCATCGTGCACGGCGAGGTGATCGGGCTTCTCGCGCTCGACAGCACGACGCCCGGCTTCTTCACGCCGAAACACGTTCGACTCGCGACCGCGCTCGGCGACCACGTCGCCGTCGCGATCCAGAACGCGCGGCTCTACGAGCAGACGCGCGAGCTCGCGATGACCGACAGCCTGACCGGGATCGCGACCCGCCGCGCCTTCTTCGTCCAGGCCGAGCACGCGCTCGAACAGGCGAAGCGCAACGAACAGCAGATCAGCGTCATCATGGCGGACCTCGACCACTTCAAGTCGATCAACGACGAGTACGGGCACGGCCGGGGCGACGAGGCGATCCGTCTCGCGGCGGACGCCGCACGCGAGGTACTGCGCCGCAGCGACATCATCGGCCGCTACGGAGGCGAGGAGTTCGCGGTCGTCCTGCCGAATACCGACAGGACCGATGCCACGACGATCGCCGAACGACTGCGCACGCGCGTAGAAGAGATCATCGTACCGGGGACCGAAGAGCACCTGTCGGTGAGCGTGGGAGTCGTGACGGAGGCGCCGACACCGGCTGAAACGGTCGACGCGGTGCTCGACAAGGCCGACCGCGCGCTCTACGAGGCGAAGCGGCTCGGGCGCAACCGGGTCGAAGTCTTCGCCGCTTCGTGAGGTCGCGGGGCCGCTGGGCGTCAGGAGCTCGAACGCCTCAAGGGCCCGCCTACTTCTCGGTGAGCGACGTGACGCCGGTCCACGAGGCGCGCTCCGCGGAGTCGGTGGCGAGCCAGATATCGCACTGGTCCACCATTCTGGCCGCGACGATGTCGTCGTCCGCGATTGACCCGAATGCCTCCCGCGCCTCGTCGAGGCGGTTGTTGTACCAGAGGCGCAGCGCCCGATCGTAGGTCTCCAGGACTTCACGACGCTGTTCATAATCCGACGCGGAGAAGGGCTCGTAGACGGTTACGGGCTCGAGGCGGCCGACGACGGCGATGCGACCGAGCTCACGGACCGGATACGCGTCGCCGATCCGCTCGCGCGTTGCGTGCGATATCATCGCGTACGTGCCGAACACCTTGTTTGCACCCTCGAGCCGACTCGCGAGATTCATGCCGTCGCCGAGCGCCGTGTAGTCGAACCGCGTGCGGCTACCGAAGTTGCCGACCGAGACCTCGGCCGTGTTGAGCCCGATGCGCGTGTAGATCTCTCGCCCGACGCCGGGAATCTCGCCGTTCGCGGCGGCTTCGGTGATCGGCTTCGCGTACTCGGGGCGCAACTCCGCCAGCCGCTCCTGGCACGCGAGCGCTGCGCGAACGGCGCGCAGGGGGTGGTCGTGAAGATCGAGCGGAGCGTTCCAGAACGCGATGATCGCGTCACCCTCGAACTTGTCGATCGTGCCCCCCGCATCCTGGATGATGCTCACGAGCTCGGTGAGGTAGTGGTTGAGGAAGCCGGACAGCTGCTCGGGCTGCAAGCCCTCGGACAGCGTCGTGAATCCCTGGATGTCGGAGAAGAACATCGTCAGCTCACGCTTCTCACCGCCGAGCCGCAGCTTGTCCGGATCGCTCTCGAGCTCGGAGATAACGTCGGGACTGAGATACTGACCGAATGCGCCGCGGATGAAGCGCTTCTGCGCCCCCTCGGTCGCGTAGTTCGCGACGTTCGCGGCCGCGAGCGCGAGAAAGACGGTCACCAGCGGCACGACCATGGGCACCCAGTAGTCCACGAGGTACCCGCCCACCGCGAGGCCAACGATCGCCGCGAGGACCCCTACGCTGAGCAACGCCTCGGTCACGGTACGCTGAGCGTACGTCGCGGCGAAGGCGACGCCGAGCGTGAGGATCACGATGAGCACGATGGACGCGCCCGTGGGCAGGTCCTGGAGAAATTCGCCGGCGAGCAGGTTGTCGAGCATCGTCGCGTGTACCGATACGCCGGGCGCGCGCGGGTCGAGCGGCGTAGGGCGCAGGTCGAGCAAGCCGGAGGCGCTCAGCCCCACGAAGACGTGCTTGCCGGCGAACGGCTCGGCCTCCACCGTGGGTTCGCCCCCGGAGGCGAGGTTGAACCCGGAGATGACGATGTCGAACGCCGGGAAGTTCTCGTGGAGGTAGCCGGTACGTGCGCCGGTGTCCGGGTTGGTTTCGCCGGGCGTCGTATAGCGAAGCAGGACGCTCCCGTCGGAGTCGAGGGGGACGCGCGTCTCGCCCACGTACAGCGTCCCGCCCTCGAAGCGGTAGAGGAGCGGCGCATCGCCGGTCATGATGAGTGGTGCGGAGGCGAGCGCGGGGATCGGCTGGTCGTCGTGGTAGCTGAGCAGCCGGTAGCGTCGGAACACGCCGTCGTCGTCGTTCTCCTGGTTGACGAAGGCGAGCGTCGCGTTCGCCGGGATCACGTCCTGATGCGGGAACGAAGCCTGCGCGAAGGTGAACCGACGCCGCATCGCCTCCGGGACGTTCTCGACCGTCAGGTCCGGTCGGCCTATGTACGACGGCCACGGTTCGACGTTCTCGCCTCGACGAGCGAGCAACTCTGCTCCGTAGATCGTACGGCCGTACTCCGCGGCCGCTGTGAGCATCTGCCGATCGTCGTCAACACCGAACTGGCCCTCGTCCTCGAGGATGATGTCGAAGGTGACCGAGGCTGCATCGGCGTGCCGGAAAAACTCGAGCATGAACCCGTAGAAGCTTCGCGGCCACGGCCAGTCGACGCCGTTCTGGCTGCTCATGAGCTCGAGGCTCTCCTGGTCGACGAGCACGAGGATCACGTCGTCCGTCGCCTCGGTAGGGGCCGCGAGCGTGCTGACGCGCCAGTCCCACGTCGTCCGCTCGGGTCCCCGGAGAGCTCCGGTGAGCAGGAGCACCACACCGACCACCGCGGATGCTACTCCGACGACGGTCGCCCGGACATGCTTCGTAGAGAGTACGCCTGAAGCGCGTGCCACTGTCTCCTCCTCAAAACGAGCCCCTCTGCGTGGGCAGCGCCGGTCTTCAGCGACGCTACCGCCCGGCGGCGACCGCCTCGTCGTAGCGCCGCGCGGCCACGTCGTTGTCGATGCTGCCGCCCTCGGAGGCGTTGCGCAGATCGGTCTTCTCGAGATCGCGGATACGCTGCTGGGGCCGCGGGTGCGTCTTGGAGAACCCTCGCCGCTCCGCAGAGCCTTCGTACTCGGCCTTCTGCGCTTCGTCCATCCGTTCGAGCACGCGGACGAGCGCGTACGGATCGTACCCGACGCGCATCAGGATCTCGACCGCTCGCGCGTCGGCCTGGCGCTCGGTCGCACCGGAGTAGCCGCGCGTGACGAGCGTGTCGACCACGTCGCCGGTCGTGTCCGAGAAGACCGCGGTCACCTCTTCGAGCTGCTCGTCGGTGACCGTCTCGAGCGCATCGAACATTCCATCCTGCACCGCGGTGAGAACCCGCGCGGTCCGGATGCTGCCCAGGCCGTGACGCATCGCGACGTGGCCGATCTCGTGGGCGAGCACGGCGGCGAGCTCGTCTTCGCTGCGCGTGAGACCGAGCATGCCCCGGCTGATGAATATGTGGCCGCCGGGCGTCGCGAAGGCGTTGATCTCATCGGTGTCGAGGACGAGGAAGGTGTAGCCGTGGTAGAGCTGCGGGCGAGGAGAGGCGAGCGCGAGCGACTGGCCCAGTCGATTCACGTACGAGGTAACGGCGTCGTTATCATACGGGTCGTACTGGTTCAGGATGGTCGCCGCGACCGATCGCCCGACGTAGTACTCCTGCTCGGGCGTAAAGGGGCTGTTCGACGCGTCGGCGACGTCGCTGAGCGTCTTCATGCCCGTCTGCGCAAGCTTAGCGCCCTGCGAGGGGCCGGCTCCGATCCCCAGGTCGCCGAGCTCGCCGACCGCCGACTCGAGCGCGGCACAACCGCCGAGCGCGGCGGCCACGGCGAGCGCGATAAGCGTGACGACGAGCGCGCGAGGTCGGCGGAACGGGCGCGCGAGGCGGCCCGATCGTGTGGTCCGTGTCGTTCTCATCTACTCGCCCTCCTCGATGATCTCCGCACCGATCGCGGTGAGGAAGTCCCCGAGCTCGGACGGGGGAAGCAGCAGCGTTTCCATCTCGTCGACGCCGCCGAAGTCGAGCTCCTGTTGCTCCTGGTACTCCTGCTCGACCTGCTCGTTGAAGCCGCGACCGGCGAGCGCGATCTCGCGCGACGTGGTGCCGGTGTCCTCCGACGTGGCGCCGGTGAGGTTCATCTCGTCCGGCGGCAGGACCGCCGTCGAGTGCAGCCAGCCTTCGCCGCCGCTCGACTCGACCCGCACCCGGACCCAGTCGCCTCGAACGCCGAGCGCCGTGAGCGACGCTCCGTACGGCACGCGTTCTTCTATCGTGCTGAGAAATCCGGGGGCCGATCTCAGCTCGCCTTCGCGCACCGAAACGGCGATGGGGTCGCCCGGCTCGATCGCGAACGCGGCGCCGGCGAGCAGAAACAGCAGGACTGCCGTTCCGATTCTCTTCATGGTGCCCTCCGCATGTGCAGTATATGCACGCCGTGGCAGCGAGTCGAGCGCCAGGGACGCAGTTGACCGTGCCGTCGATCGGTCGCCGCGAACTTGGCCCGGCGGGGAGCTTCGGCTACACTCGTCGGAATGCAGGGCGGTATCGCTATTCACATCAGACGGCTCGTGCTCCCGGTCTACCTGCCCATGGTCCTCCTGTCGGTGGGGATGACCGCCCCTGTTGCCGCGTTTCCGCAGTACCTCGCGTCGCTCGGCGCGTCGGTCGCGGTGGTGGGCGTTGTGATCTCCATGCGCGGCGTGGGCAACATGGTCAGCGACCTGCCCGGCGGGCTGATCCTCGGGCGCGTGCGGCTTCGGATCGTGGTCCAGGTCGCGCTCCTGCTCGCGAGCGCCGCCTCGGCGGCGATGGCGCTCATCCCTCACGTCGCCGTGATCGGCGCGCTGGTCGTCGTGATGGGAACCGCGAGCTCGGTCATGGTCACCGCGATGATGACCTACGTGCGCATCTCCGTACCGGCCGACCTGCGCGGCCGCGCGCTCTCGCTCACCGGCGGGTCGGTCCGCATCGGCGCGCTGGTCGGGCCGATCGCCGGCGGCCTGCTCGCCGACAGCTTCGGCGTACCGGCGGCGATCGGGCTTCGAGCCGCGGCGTTCTTCGCGGCGTTCGTCGTCTTCACGATGAGTCCCGACCGCGGAATCGGTGCGCCGGGACGGGCGCGCACGCGGTCCAGGGAGCGCGAGGCGGGAGGCGCGACGGCGGAACGGCCGGGCCTCGCAGCGCAGTTCCGTGCGATCGGTGCCGGACTCCGCGGGCGTGGCTGGGCGCTCGCGACGGTGGGGTTCGCGATCCTGATGCTCCAGCTCCTGCGCGCCTCGCGCAACATCGTGCTGCCGCTGTGGGGCGACGAGCTGGAGCTCTCCGCGACGTTGATCGGTTCGGTCATGAGCGCGGGAGCGGCGCTCGAGCTCGCGCTGTTCATCCCGGCTGGTATCATCATGGACCGTGCAGGACGCAAGGTCGCCGCGGGGCTCTGCATCGGCATCTTCTCGCTGGGAGTCTTCGCGCTCTCGCTCGCCGGCTCGGTACCGCTCTTCGTCGTCGCGAGCCTGCTCATCGGCCTGGGCAACGGCTTCGGCTCGGGCATCAACATGACGATCGGGACCGATCTCGCACCGTCGGGGGCGGTGAGCGAGTTCCTGGGCCTCTGGCGGCTCTTCGGCGACGTAGGCGCGGCGGCGGGCCCCGCGGTCGTGGGCAGCATCGCGAGCGCCGGCGGGTTGCCCGTCGCGATCGTCGCGACGGCGCTCTTCGGGGTGAGCGGTCTCGTCGCGCTGCTCTTCGCCCCGGAGACGCTCAAGCTCGCGAAGAGCGCCGACGACGGATAGCTGCGCATTGCCGAGTCGGGTCCGACCGTGTATTCTTGCACGCGCAAAGGAGTCCACCGTGTTCACGATTCGAACCATGAACAAAATCGCGCAGCGGGGCATCGCGCTGCTTCCATCCGACCGCTTCACCGTGGGCGACGACGTGCAGGATCCCGACGCGATCCTCGTGCGCAGCGCGAAGCTCCACGACGAGGAGTTCGCACCGAACATGAAGGCGATCGCGCGCGCGGGAGCCGGGGTCAACAACATCCCCATCGACCGGTGCAGCGAACAGGGCATCGTCGTGTTCAACACGCCCGGCGCGAACGCGAACAGCGTCAAGGAGCTCGTCATCGCGGGCCTGTTGCTCTCTGCGCGCGGAATCCACGAGGGCCTGAGCTGGGTGAGCGAGAACGCGTCGGAATCAGACCTCGCGTCGCTCGTCGAGAAGGAGAAGAAGCGCTTCGCCGGGACCGAGATCATGGGCAAGACGCTGGGTGTCGTTGGCCTAGGCGCGATCGGCGTGATGGTCTCGAACGCGGCTACCGCGCTGGGGATGCGGGTCATCGGCTTCGACCCGTTCATCTCGGTCGACTCGGCGTGGGGACTCTCGCGCGCGGTCGAACGCGCGCGCTCGCTCGAGCAACTGCTCGCGCAGGCGGATTACGTGACGATCCACGTGCCGTTGAACGACAACACCAGGGGTATGATCGGAGCGAAGGAGATCGCCGCGATGAAGGAAGGCGCGCGGCTGCTCAACTTCGCGCGCGGCGGGCTCGTCGACGAAACCGAGCTCGCGACGGCGCTCGAGAGCGGCAAGGTCGCCCGGTACGTGACCGACTTCCCCGGCGAGACGATCGCCGGCGTGCCAGGCGTTCTTGGTGTTCCGCACCTCGGAGCATCAACGGAAGAAGCGGAGGAGAACTGCGCGGTCATGGCCTCCCGGCAGCTGCGCGACTACCTCGAGCGAGGCACGATCACGAACTCGGTCAACTTCCCGGAATGCCAGCTCGACGCGACCGACAATCAGCGGGTCCTCGTCGCGAATCGAAACATTCCCAACATGGTCGGCCAGATCACGACGATCCTGGCGAACCACTCGATCAATATTCTCGATCTGCTGAACCGCCACCGGGGCGATCTCGCGTACAACATCATCGACATTGACGGGAACCTCTCGCAGGAAGCGGTCGACCAGCTTCAGGCGATCGAAGGGGTCATTTTCGTACGCACGATCCAGCCGGTGCTCGGTTCGTAGGTTCCAGGAGTCTGCATGAGAACCTCAGTTATCTTCGCGATCATGGCGGTCGCGCTCGCGAGCGCCGCTTGCAGCACCCCCGACCGTGATCTCCCGAACGGCCTGTACGCGGAGATCCAGACGGCGAAGGGGGACATCGTCATCGAGCTCTTCGACGAACGCGCACCGGCGACGGTGATGAACTTCGTCGGCCTCGCCGAAGGCGCGATCGACAACACGCACGCGCCCGGAGAACCGTACTTCGACGGGCTGACCTTCCACCGCGTCGAGCCGGGCTTCGTCATCCAGGGCGGCGACCCGAAGGGCGACGGCACCGGCGACCCGGGCTACCGGTTCCCCACCGAGACGCACCCCGAGCTCGTGCACGACGGGCCCGGCATCGTCGCGATGGCGAACTCCGGACCGGACACCAACGGCAGCCAGTTCTACATCACGATGGCACCGACGCCTCAACTCGACGGCGGCTACAACGTCTTCGGCGAGGTCGTCGAGGGCATGGACGTCGTCGGCTCGATCGAGGCCGGCGACCGGATGCGTCGCGTCTCCATCCTCCGGGTCGGAGACGAGGCGCAGGACTACGCACCGTCGCAGGAGTCGTTCGACGCGCTCGTCGCCGATATCCGCGCGGAACGCGAACGCCAGCGCGAGGAGGCTCGACAGGCGGCGCTCGACGCGCTGCGCGACGAGTACCCGGGACTCGCCGAGTACGAGGACACGGGTCTGCTCCTCGCCGAGATCCGTGCGGGGAGCGGCGCTCCTCCGCAGCAGGGCGACGAGGTCGCGGTGCACATCGTCTGGTCGCTTCCCGACGGCAGGCAGCTCGACAGCACGCGCGATCGCGGCGAGCCCGAGCGCTTCGTGTACATGCAGAACCGGCTCATCCGTGGGTTGGAGATCGCGATCGGTACGATGAGCGTGGGTGAGCGGACCGTCGCGGTCGTCCCGCCGGAGCTCTGGGGCGGCAACCGTCCGCCGATGATTCCGGAGGACAGCCACGTCGTCTTCGACATCGAGCGGCTGGAATAGCGCGGGCCCGCCGGGCGAGTCCTACTCGAGCTCGTCGTAGCCGGTTCGCAGGTCTTCGAGGTACTGGCTGAGCTCGCGCGATTTGCCCTTGAGCATCGCCACGGACGCCGCTTCCTCGTCGCTGGACATGCTCTTCATCCGGGCCACGTCGATCTCGAGCTGCTTGAGCTGGTTGAGGCTCGAGGCGAGCCGCAGGCGCAGGATCTCCTGCTCGTTCTTCAGCTCGCCGTACGAGCTCTGCTGCTTCTGGATCTGCATGATCGACCTGTCGTACTCGGCGACGACCTTCTCGCTCTGCGCCTCCTGACGGCGCTTCTGGAGCGCCATCAGGTCCCGCTCGAGCTCGGTGACCGGAATCCCCTGCATGATCTCGTCGAGCTCCCGATTCTTCTGGTCGAGCAGCCTGATCTGCTCCACGTAGTTGTCGAGCACCGGCTCGAAGTCCTCGCCCAGCGGTGACCCGGAAGGCATCGCCTCGATCGACGCGATGAGGCGCTGGCGGATCTGCTCGGCCTCGTCGCCCGGTCCGCCGGCGGTCGTGCTCCGCTCGCCGGAGCGGCTGCGGTCGACGCTTCCCCGACCACCGAGGATCCCGCCGATGCGCGCGCCCAGATCGCGCAGCCGCTTCAGCAGTCGCCGTTCGCGCGACTTGTACGCCGGCAGGTGCGAAAACAACCCGATCGCCATGAATCCCACCGGAATAAACGACCACATGAAGCCCGGCGAGGTGATCAGGTTGAGCATGACGAGGAAGGCCCCGGTCGCGACGTTGGACACGAGGTGCCCGTGCCACGAGCTCCGGTTCTTCACGAGCTTGCGGTAGAGACGCAGCTGCTCGCGCGTGAGTCCTTCCGACCGGTCGAGCTCGCGGCTCTCGCGCACGCGCTCGCGAACGCCCGCGTAGTGGCTCGCGATCCCGATTCCCCAGGCAAAGAGCGGGATCAGGAACCACGGAAACCCGGTGACGCCGGTGAGGAGCCAGATCACGAACAGACCGCCGTTGACCCCGGCGTAGCTGACGAAGTGGCCACGGAAGCCCGTCTTCTCCTTCTCGGCGACGTTGGCCGCGTGGTCCTTGTAGTCCTCCACGAGCGGGTCGTATCCGGCCGACGGAGCGGGCTCCTGCAGCGCACGGTCCCAGCCGCTCTCGCGTCGACGATGCTCCTTGTCGTCGCCGCGCCACTCGTGCTTGTCCCATTTGTCGGACCAGTCGTCAGAATCCGCGTGCCGGCGGTGCCGGTCGCGATCGGTCGCTTCGTGGTCGCGATGCCCGACCCGGTTGCCGTCGTCGTCGAAGAACGTCCGCCCGCCGGGCGTCGAGACTTCGACGCCGCGATTCACCGGACCGTAGTCGGTGTGTCCGCCGTCCCGCCTCACGCGGGTGAGGAACCCCTTCTCGGCGAGCGACTCGAGCGCCCGGTCGACGCCGGCGCTGCGCCTGGGGATTCGTCGACGGATCTCGTCGATCGAGACTCGGCGGCCCGCCTTCTTGATCTCCTGCAGGACCAGCGCCTTGAGCTCGTTGAAGTCCTCGTACTGACCGCCGCGCAGGTTCTCCGAGAGCACGCTCCCCGGCGTTCGCTGCCCGCCGCGCGCACCGTCGGCCTGCTCCGGCTCGGCGCGCTCGAAGAGCGCATCGCGGCTCTCCTCCAGCTCGTCGCCGGGTGCGTCCACCTCGGCGGCGTCCGACACGGCGATCTCGTACGCGTCGAGCTCCCGGGAGACGTTGCGGAGCTTCACGGTGCCAAGATGCGACATGGACAGGTCGACCTTGTTCGCGACGAGATGGTAGACGTCCTGGGAGATGCAGATCCTGCCCGGACGGGCGATGCTCTGCAGGCGCGTCACGACGGTCACGCCGTCTCCCACCGCGTCGTCCTCGAGGAAGTAGATATCGCCCAGGTGCACGCCGATGCGCAGGCGCAGCGGCAGCTTCGGGTCGGCCTCGTTGTGCACGCCGACCGCCTCCTGGACCTCCGCCGCGCACTTCACCGCGTTGACGGTGTTCGGGAACTCGCAGAGGAAGGCGTCACCGACGGTCTTGATCACCCTGCCGCCGTGCGCGTCCACGGTGCTGCGCACCAGCTTGTTATGCGTGGCGAGCAGCTCGAGCGTCCCCGCCTCGTCGCGTTCCATCATTCGCGAGAAACCAACGATATCTGTGAACATGATCGCCGCGAGGCGATACTCCTGCTGCGCCATCTCGTCACCACAATAGGGTGCCCGGGTGGCGTCGTCAAGGCAGAGCGTTTGGCCGGTAGTCACGCCTCTTGATACCCGCCGGGTGGAGTATATGTCACTTTTTTCACAACCAAGCGGCGTTGCGGACGTATAGTTAGGAAGAGCCCGGCCGACGCCGGCCCTCGAGGAGGATTCGCCAATGATCGACCGACCGAACGCACGCATGGCTCCCCGGGTCAGAACCGCATTCCACGCCGGTTTCGCGCTCGCGCTCCTCGCGACGCTCGGCGCGTGCGCGACCGCCCCACAGCAACCGGACCTGAGTACCCGCGGCGACTACGGGCCGCTCATCGACTACGCGAGCGAAGCGATCCCGCGCGCGATGGAGGACCACGACGTGACCGGCCTCTCGGTCGCGCTCGTCGACGGGGACGAGGTGGTCTGGATGCGAGGCTTCGGAGAGGCGGATGCGGAAGCCGGCGTACCGGCCGGCGTACCGGCCGACGAGCAAACCGTCTATCGAATCGGTTCGATCACCAAGCTCTTCACCGCGACGGCGATGATGCAACTGGCCGAGCAGGGGCTGGTCGACATCGACGCGCCTGTCACCGACTACATCCCCGAGTTCCGCGTGCGGTCGCGGTTCGCCGACGCCGGTCCCATCCGGGTGCGACACCTGATGACGCATCACTCGGGACTCCCCGGCGATAAGGTCAAGGCGATGTTCGGCGATCCACCGGATCACTACCGCGAGTTCGTCCCCTACCTCGCGACGCAACACGTCTCGACCCCGCCGGACTTCGTCTTCGCGTACTCGAACCTCGCGGTCGGGCTCGCCGGCGTCGTCATCGAGCGGGCGAGCGGGCTCTCCTACGAGGAGTACGTCACCCGGAACATCCTCGACCCGCTGGGCATGCGCGGCACATCGGTCTCGCTCGACGAGCGGACGGCGTCAGCCTACGCGAAGGCGTACTCCTCCGGCAACGAGCAGACGGAGCTCGACCTGGGTAATGCGCCGGCCGGCGGAATCTACTCGAACGTCGAGGACATGACGCGGTTCGTCCGCTTCGCGACCTGCGGTGGCGAGGTCGCCGGTACGCGCGTGCTTAAGGCGCAGACGCTCGCGCAGATGATGAGCCCGCAAAACGAGACGGTAACGCGTGACCTGGGTCGGCCGATGGGCCTGGGCTGGGCGATCGCACGCGCAGGACTCGATCACGTGGAGCCGGTAGCGTGGCACAACGGCTCCACGATGTACCACCAGAGCACGATGGTGGTCCTGCCGGAGCACGGACTGGGCGTCGTGCTTCTGTCGAACTCGGACACCGGCTCCCGTGTCATCGAGCCGATGGCCGATGCCATCCTCACGATGGCGCTCGAAGTTCGCGAGGGCATCGCACCGCCGGAAGACGAGCAGACGTGCGCCGGAGCGACACTCTCGCCGGAGCTCGCCGCCACGATCGCCGGCAGATACGCGACGCCGCTCGGCGTGATCGACGTGCAGCAGCGGGGCAGACGGCTCGTAACGCGGCTGCCAGGAACGCCGAGACTGCACCTCGTTCCGTGCGACGACGGGTGGCTCGCGCCGCAGTTCCGGCTGCTCGGCCTGCTTCCCCTCCCGGTCGCCGACCTCGCGGGCGTGCGCTTCGCCGGCGTCGAGATCGACGGGACGCGCTACCTCGCGGTGAAGAGCGGACGCTACGGCCAGCTGATCGGCGAGGAGCTCGAGGTCGTCCCCATCCCGGCCACGTGGCGCGCGGCCGAGGGCACCTACCGCGTCGTCAACCCCGACCCCGGATGGGGCTTCCGGCGCGTCGATGCGGAAATCGTGGACGGGGTGGCGATCGCGCGGGTGAGCCTGTTCAACGGCGATGAGCTCCAGCTCGTTCTCGAGCCGCTCAACGAACGCGAGGCGGTCGTCCAGGGCATTGGCCGGAACACCGGCGACACTCTGACGCTGCGCTTCGAGGGAGACCGGCCGGTGATCGAGGCGACCGGCTACGTGTTCGAGCGAGAGTAGCCGTCGGGAGCTGCGCTCTCCTCGCCGTCGGCGATCGTCGGGATCGCGTCCAGGCGAAACCGGAGCCGATAGACGGTTCCGGGACCAGGCGATCGCTCGAGCGCGCCGCCGATCTGGTCGGCCAGCAGCTCGACGAGTCCAAGGCCCAACCGCTGACCTTCGGCGTCTCCCAGGGCACCCGCGGCGCCCACGCCGTCGTCGGCGATGCGGAGGTCGCACACCCCGTCGCCGGAGCTCAGGGTCACCTCGATCGATCCCTCCCGTCCGTTCGGAAAGGCGTGCTTCACCGCGTTGGTAACGAGCTCGTTGACGATGAGCCCGATACAGACCGCGGTGTCCACCGGCACGGCGCACGAGTCGAAGGAGGTGCGAGGTTCCTGTACCCGCGACGGCCAGCCGATGGACGCGTTCAGCGTGTCGAGCAGACGCGTCAGGTAGAGCCCCAGATCGACCTCCCCGTACGCTCCGCCGCCGGAGAGCTGCTCGTAGACGAGACCGATCGAGTCGACCCGCGTTCGTATGTCGCGCAGCGAGGCCTCCGCAGCCTCATCGCTGACCTCGCTCTGGGCGAGCGAGACGAGGCTCGAGATGAGCGAGAGCGAGTTCTTCACGCGGTGCTGGAGCTCGCGATAGAGGATGTCCCGGCTGTCGAGCGCCCCGCGCAACTCCTCCTCGGCTCGACGCCGCGCCCCGATCTCCTCGCGCAGATAGTCGATCGTCTCCTGGAGCAGCGTCGCGTTCTCGATCCAGAGCACCGTCCCACCGGAGACGTCGCAGCGGCGGCAGGTGACCCGGTAGTGCGGCAGCGAGAAGCTCCCGGAACGCATACGCAGCAACCCGCGATTCACGGTGCCGTGGAACACGACCGGTGTGCCCTGGTCGGCAAGCGTGTCGAGTCTCATGCGGTACCGCGGTCGCTCGAACTCCGGAAACACGCGAACGATGGGCAGGTCGGCGACGTCGTTCGCCTGAAGCCCCGTCCACGTGACCATCTGCGCGTTCCAGGTCCGAATCCGGCCCGACTCGTCGAGCACGACGATTCCGTACGGCGCCTGGTCGAGCAGCCCGTCGGGCCGGATCTTCTGCGGATGTGGCGGATGGCGTGGCTCAGACATGATCGGTCCAGGAGGGGTCGTTGAGGATCAGCCCGATGCCGAGAGGCGCCGGCTCCTCGCGGTTGACGGTAGCCTCGCCCGAGAGCGAGACCGTCGCGGTCGCCGACTCGAGCATCCCGATCAGCTCCGGCCGGGACACGAGCCCGGGTAACTCGAACAGGTAGGTCTCGTCGAGCGCCCGTCCCGCTTCGGCCACGACGGAGTTGAGAACGACGTTGCCCAGCTCCACGACGGTCGTGGGGTAGAACGCGAGCGCGTCGTCGGTGCTCACCGTCTCATCGCCGAGGAGGGCGGTGACGAGCGGCTGCACCGCTGCTCGTGAGATGACGAGCAGCGCGGCCCCGCTGGACCCTCCCGCGAAGGTCATCGCTACGGCCCACGAACGGTCGTCGGCGGCGAACGCACCGATGCCCTCGTCGTCGATCACCGGCTCGCCGAAGGTGACCGGCACCTCGAACATCTCCGCGAGGATCGCCTGCGACTGCCGCCAGCCCTCCCGGAGCGCGGTGACGAGCGCAGCCCGCGAACGTCCCCGCCTTCTCGTCGTGTCCGCCGCGTTCATGAGGACACCACCGGCGTCGAAGCGAGAATGCCGGAGATCATCGCCTGATTCACCGGCTTGTTGAGATAGGCCGCGACCCCCATACGCGCGCAGACGGCGCGGGTCTCCGCCTGGGCGTCCGCGGTCAGTACGACGATCGGGACATCGAGTCCGCGGTCGCGGATCTCGCGCAGAACGTCGACCCCGCGCATTCCCGGCATGAGGAGGTCGAGGAACACGATGTCGATAGAGTTCTGCTCGAGGATCTCGAGCGCGCGTGCGCCGTCCTCGGCTTCGATGACGCGCCATCCCGCGGCGCTGATCATACGCCCGACGATCAGCCTGCCAACCCGCGAGTCGTCCACTACGAGAGCTCGCCTCATTGCACCCCCTTCCCGGTGTCTCAAGGGTGCACGCGATGCAGGGTTACGGCTGTCAGAGAAGCTCGACACCTCGTGTAGGTCTTCTGCCTACAGCGCGGCCCGCCTGTCACGTCGTGCCGGTGGGCGGTATACTCGCCCCCATGGCGAAGAAACCCCGGACCCGCTTCGAGTGCAGCAGCTGCGGTCACGAGGAGGCGAAGTGGCTCGGCCGGTGCCCGGCGTGCGGCGAATGGAACACGATGGTCGAGCACGAGGTGCACCCGGCGGCGGGCGGCGGGGGCGCGCGTGGCGCGTCGCCGCGGAGTCGGGGCGAGAGCCGGTCGCGAGCGCGTCCCGAACCGATCGGCTCGATCGAGGCGAGCGACCAGGTGCGCGCGTCCACGGGCATGAGCGAGCTCGACCGTGTGCTCGGCGGGGGGATCGTCGCGGGGGCGAGCGTACTGGTTGGCGGTGAACCCGGGATCGGGAAGTCGACGCTCATGCTGCAGATGGCCGCGCAGATGCGCTCGCGGTCGGTTCTGTACGTCACCGGCGAGGAGTCGGCGCAGCAGATTCGCCTCCGTGCCGATCGGCTGGGAGTCTCGAACCCGGGGCTCGAGATCCTCGCGGAAAACGAGCTCGAGCGGATCGCATCGGTGCTCGCGCCGCGAACCGCCGGAGGCGAGGCGCCCTACTCGCTCGTGATCGTCGACTCGATCCAGACCGTCTACTCGGCGGAGGCCGGGTCGGTGCCGGGGACCCCGAATCAGGTCAAATACACCACATTCGAGATCGCCGAGAGCGCGAGGGAGCACGGGATCGCGGTCTTCTTCGTCGCGCACGTGACGAAGGAGGGCAGCATCGCCGGGCCCAAGACGATCGAGCACATGGTCGACACGGTGCTCTACTTCGAACAGAGCGACGACGAGACGCGCTACCTGCGCGCGAGCAAGAACCGGTTCGGATCGACCGACGAGGTCGGGCTGTTCACGATGCAGCAGACCGGACTGATCGAGATCACCGATCCGAACAGCGTCTTCCTCGTCCGCCGCTCCGGTACGCTGCCGGCGGGGGTGGTCGTCGCTCCGGTCATCGAGGGCTCGCGCGTCCTGCTCGTCGAGGTCCAGGCGCTCACCGTCCCGGCGAAGGGAGGGATCAGCCGCGTGTTCAGCGACCGGGTAGACTCCGGACGCGTGAGCCGGATGGCCGCCGTGCTGGAGAAACACATCGGCTTGTCGTTCAGCGACCACGACATCTACGTCAACGTCGCGGGCGGCATCCGCATCCGCGACGTGGGGGTCGAGCTGCCGCTCGCGATCGCGCTCTACTCCGCGCGGACCGACCGGGTCTTCCCGTCGCGCACGACGATCGCCGGAGAGCTCAGCCTCGCCGGCGAGATCCGCCCCGTGCCGCAGATGGCGCGCCGCGCGCGGACCGCCGGAGACGTGGGTTTCGACCGCTGCTTCGGGCCTGCGAGCGTCCGACAGGGCGAGACCGGGACGCGGGTGACGTGGACCGGAGTCGGGTCGCTCGAGGACGCGGTGAAGCGGCTCTTCGGCGGCTCGTGACGGCGGCGCGCAGGCCGGGCGCAGGCGCCCCCGCGCCGCCGCCGACCGCCGAAGCATTTGACCCGTCGCGCCGAGTCGAGTAGCCTTTGCTCAGCAATACTTGAGTGAGGTGGTTATGAATTTTCCCGGAACACGATCCCGACGGGTACTCATTCTGGCGCTGGCAATGCTCGTCGCCGTGGGCACCGCGGGCGCCTTCGCGCAGTCTGAAGACGATGCCAACGACGCCGCGAGCGCCACGACGATGGGCGCAGGCGACATCGACGTTGCAGCGTCGGGCGGACTGGGCGGGCTCATCTACCCGTTCATCGAGCCGCAGCTAGCGGTGGGGCTCGTGCCGCTCGGGCCTGTGACCCTCAGCGTGGGAGCCGTGGGCGACGCCGGATACTGCCTCTTCTGCGGTCTGCTGCGCGTACTCACGAACGACTGGGCGCTTCGCGCGTACTACTTCGGCGTCTACGGCCGGGTCCTCGCGCACATCTCCGCGCTCACCGACGTGCTCGGAGACGCGGTCCCGATCGACCCGTACGCCGGTCTCGCGGTGGGTCCGCGCTGGTACGTCGTCGGCGTCGAGTATGTGCCCACCGGTGACAGCTCGACCGCTACGCTGAACTCGATCATCATCGCCCCGCAGGTGGGTACGAGGCTCTTCTTCGACGAGGACGCCGGCTGGTTCGGCTTCGCCGAGGCGCGCTACCTCTTCGAGGTCGGCTTCCAGACGCAGACGGTCCAGGCGGGGACCCAGACGTACACCGTGACCGACGACTACTCCGGCCGCGGCGGAAGCGTCTCGCTGGGCGTAGGGCTGCGGTTGTAGCGGCCGGCTGGCCCGGGCGGCGGGGCGCGGTGGGTGGCCAGGCCGTTCAGATGGCCGCGTACTGCGTCTTGAGAAGCTCGGCGTAGCGGCCGTTCGCCTCGACCAGCTCGTCGTGCGACCCGACCTCTACGATGCGGCCGCTGTCGAGCACCATGATGCGGTCGGCGTCGCGGATCGTCGCCAGGCGGTGCGCGATGACGAAGCTCGTGCGGCCGCGGGCGAGCTTCGCCGCCGCCTCCTGGACGAGGCGCTCGCTCTCGGAATCGAGGTAGGAGCTCGCCTCGTCGAGGATGAGGATCTTCGGGTCGCGGACGAGCGCACGCGCGAATGCGATGAGCTGCTTCTGTCCGAGCGACAGGTTGCCGCCTCGTTCGCCGACCTCGTTGTGGTAGCCCTCCGGCAACGAATCGATCATCTCGTGGATGCCCATCGCCCGGGCGACCTCTTCCACTTCCTCGCGGGTCGCATCCTCGCGTCCGTAGCGGATATTCTCGATCACCGTCCCCGAAAACACGTGCGCGTCCTGCATGACGAGCGCGATCTGTGATCGATACGCCTCCTGCGCCAGATCGCGAAGATCGTGTCCGTCCACCAGAACCGATCCGTAGGTCGGGTCGTAGAAGCGGCAGAGCAGATTTATGATCGTCGTCTTGCCCGAGCCGGTGGGCCCGACGATCGCGATCGTCTCGCCGGGCTCCGCGGTGAAGTTCAGCTCCTGCGCCACGTAGTCGGTGCCCTCGTACGCGAACCAGACGTCGCGGAACTCCACGCGACCGGCGAGCTCCACGTCGCTGCGCGCATCGGCCTTGTCCCGGACGTCCTCCCCCACGTCGAGGATCTCGAAGATGCGCTCGCCGGACGCCATGGTGCGGCTGATCTGGTTGAGCATGTTGCTGATCTTCTGCATGGGCTGGAAGAAGCGATTGATGTAGGTGAGGAACGCGGCGATGACGCCAATGGTCACCAGCTCCCGGGAGAGCAGGATCCCTCCGAAGAGCAGGATCAGGACCGGGCCGATCGTCGCGAGCGTCGCGACCGCCTGCCAGAAGTACGCGAGCAGCGGGTAGAAGCGCCGGGTCTGCTGGAAGTACTCGTCGTTCACCGACGCGAAGTTCTCGATGTTCTCGTCTTCGCGCGCGAAGGCGCGGATCACCCGAATGCCGGAGATCGATTCGTTGAGGAAGGCGTTGACCGACGAGAGCCGTCGCTGGATCCGCCGGCCGGCGTCGACGAGCCGGTTGCGCAGCACGAAGACGATCACGGCGAACGATGGAATCGTAACGAGCAGGATAAGCGACAGGCGTGCATCGAGGCTGATCATCGCTCCGGCGATGCCTACGAGCATGAACGCGTCCACGACGATCGTGTCCAGCCCGGCGCGAAGCAGCTCCTCGAAGACCTGGACATCGTTGGTGAGCCGGCTCATGAGCTGTCCGGCCTTCTGCTTGTCGAAGAACCTGAACGAGAGATGCTGGAGATGACCGAAGATGTCGCGGCGCAGCGCGAAGAGCACGCGGTAGCCGATCTTCATCATGAGCACGCCCTGGATGCGCGCCGCGACGAACAGTACCGCGAGAAGCCCCACCATCGCGAGCCCGATCAGGACGAGACCCCGCACGTTACCATTCGCGATGTGCCGGTCGATCCCGATCTGCAGCAGAACGGGAATCGCGATGAAGGCGCCCACGTTGAGCACCGCGCAGACGTACATCACCGCGAGCTTCCGGGCGTGCGGCTTCAGGTACGCGAGGAAGCGACGGAGAATACCCCAGTCGAACTCCGCGATGTCCTTCTCGTCGAAGACGGGCATGTCCCTGGCGCTCTTTCGGGTGATCATGGCATTACCCCCAGGACTCGGTGATGGGCGTTCCCCGCGTCACCGTCTGCGCGAGGTAGGTCGTCCGGTAGAGCTCGTTGCGTTTCATGAGCCCGGCGTGCGAGTCCACGTCCGCGATGCGACCTTCGTTGAGCACGATGATCCGGTCGGCGAGCGCGAGCGTGGAGACGCGCTGCGCGATGATGATCGTCGTCCTGCCCTCCATGAGCTCGCGAAGCTGGTTCTGGATGCGTCGTTCGGTCGCCGCGTCCAGACTGGACGTACAGTCGTCGAGGATGAGCAGGCTCGGGTCCTGCAGGATCGTGCGCGCGATCGCGACGCGCTGCTTCTGGCCCCCGGAGAGTCCCACGCCGTACTCGCCCACGATGGTGTCGTAGCCGTGGGGAAGCGCGGCGATGAAGTCGTCGATCTGCGCGTGCCGGGCCGCCTCGCGGACCTCCTCGCGCGTGGCGTCGGGGCGCGCGAAGGCGATGTTCTCCGCGATCGTCGCCGAGAAGAGGAAGGTCTCCTGGAGCACCGTGCCGATCTGCGAGCGCAGGTACGGCAGCCGCCACTCCTCGATGGGGCGATCGTCGATCAGCAGCCGCCCTTCGGTGGGCAGGTAGAAGCGCGGGATGAGCGAGATGAGCGTGCTCTTGCCCGCGCCGGTGAGCCCGAAGAGCGCGACGTGCTCGCCGGGCTCGATGGTGCACGAGACGTCGTGCAGCACCGGCGGGTGGCCCTCGTAGCTGAAGCCCACCCGGTCGAAGGTCACGCGCCCGTCGATCGGTTCGGTCCGCGTCCCGGTATCGGTGCGTTTCTGGTCGGGGGTGTCGAGGATCTCGCGGATGCGGATCGTCGATCCCTGCGCCATGGAGACCATCGACGTGTTGAGCGCGAGGATCATGATGGGGAAGCGCATGATGTTCATGTACGCGACGAAGGCGAGCAGCACGCCCAGGCTCATCGTACCCTCGATCACCTGCCACCCGCCGAAGAGGAGAATCACCAGCGCGCCCACGCCGTCGCTTACGAGCAGAATCGGGTTGAGATAGACCTGCAGGAGCGAGACGCCCAGGTCCTTGTCGAGCATCTCGCGGTTCTCGCGCTCGAAGAGCTCCTTCTCCTTCTCCTCCGCGGAGAAGGCCTTCGCGACGCGGATGCCGGTGAGGTTCTCCTGGATGCGCGCGTTGAGGCGTCCCATCTGCCGCTGCTGCCGCAGCACCGCCGTGCGCATCCGCTTGCTGAAGTGGAGGATGACGGCGAAGAAGACGGGCACGAAGACGAAGACGACGAGCGCGAGCCGCCAGTCCTGGTAGAGCATGAGTCCGAAGACGGTGAGCGAGATGAGGATGATCCGCGTGCGGTGCTCGATGCCGAAGGCGAGGAAGTTTCGGATCATCTGGATGTCGTACGTCACGCGCGACATGAGGTCACCGGTGCGCGCCTGATCGTAGAACGTCAGCGGCAGGTGCTGGAGTTTCTCGTAGAGCGTGTTGCGCAGGTCTCGGACGACCGACTCGGCGAGTCGCCAGTAGTTGCGGACCATCAGGTGGATGAAGAGCCCGCGAAGAACGCCTACGACGGCCATCACGCCGCAGACGAGCAGCAGGAGCTCCATCACCCCCGGCTCGGCTATCCGGGGGTAGATGTTATCCGTGACGTAGCCGATCGCGATGGGAATCGTCTGCGCGAGCAGATCGAAACCGATCATCGACACCATCGCGACGATCAGCGCGCCGCGGTGAGCGCGCAGATACGGCAGGAGACGCTTGATGATTTGCCACATGGTTCTACTTCACACTGTTCCGGGCTCGGGCGGTGACTCCGGAAGCGATCATACCCGGTCGCGCAGCGAGCGGCAATGCCCCGCGTGTGGTGCGGGAATTGTTGATGGCGCGCGGACCCGGGCCGTGGCGCGGCGGCGCCTCAGCCGTCTTCGGCTAGCAGGCGCTCGACGAACGCGTACGCCTTTGCCCGGATCTCGTCGCGAATCGGGCGAACGTACGCGAGCTTCTCGGCCATCGAACCTTCGGCCCTGGAGGGGTCGGGGAACGGCCAGTGGAGGCGTTCCCTCTCGGCGGGGAAGATGGGACAGCGCTCGGCTGCCTCCTTGTCGCACACGGCGATCACGTAGTCGAAGCGCTCGCCGGAGGCGTGCAGATCGAAGACGCTCCTCGTCTCCTTGCCCGTGATGTCGATCCCGTCTTCCTTCAGGAGCTCGACGACGACCGGGTTGAGCTTCCCCGGCTCGATCCCGGCGCTCGTCACCTCGACGCGGTCGCCGGCCGCCTTCCGGATGAGCTCCTCGGTCATCTGGCTGCGGGCGCTGTTGTGGATGCAGATCGCGAGGATCCGGGGCTTGTCTTTCATTGCTTCTTCCTCCGGCGGCGGTTGACGATTCTTTGAGATGAGTATATGCTCATCTACACATTTATGCAAACCCGACCGCGCCCCATCGGTTTCTTCGAAAAGTATCTCACCGTCTGGGTCATCGCCTGCATCGTCGTGGGCGTGCTCGTAGGGCAGCTCGTCCCTGAGATCCCTGCCTTCCTGAGTACGCTCGAGTACGCGCACGTCTCCATCCCGGTCGCCGTGCTCATCTGGCTCATGATCTACCCCATGATGCTCAAGGTCGACTTCGCGAGCATCGCACGCGCTACCCGCCGGCCGAAGGGCCTGACGATCACGACGGTCGTGAACTGGGTCGTGAAGCCGTTCACCATGTACGCGATCGCCTGGTTCTTCCTCAAGGTCGTCTTCCGACCGTGGATCGGCGAGGAGCTCGGGACCGAATACCTCGCCGGAGCGGTGCTCCTGGGCGCCGCACCGTGCACGGCGATGGTCTTCGTATGGAGCCAGCTCTCCGACGGGGATCCGGCCTACACGCTCGTCCAGGTGGCGGTGAACGACCTGATCATCCTCGTCGCCTTCACCCCCATCGTGGCGCTGCTGCTCGGCATCAGCGACATCGGCATACCGTGGGAGACGCTCCTGCTGTCGGTCGGCCTCTTCGTCGTGATCCCTCTCGCCGCGGGCTACCTCTCGCGCCTCGCCATCGTCCGCAGGCGGGGTGCCGACTACTTCGAAAACGTCTACGTCCGGAAGTGGAGCGGCGTGACCCCGGCGGGTCTGCTCCTCACGCTCGTGATCCTCTTCTCGTTCCAGGGCGACATCATCCTGGCAAATCCTCTGCACATCGTCCTGATCGCGGTGCCGCTTCTGATTCAGACCTATCTCATCTACGCGCTCGCCTACGGCTGGGCGTGGCTCTGGCGGCTGCCGCACCCGGTGGCCGGTCCGGGTGCGATGATCGGGGCGAGCAACTTCTTCGAGCTCGCCGTGGCGGTCGCGATCAGCCTCTTCGGCTTGACCTCCGGCGCCGCGCTCGCCACCGTTGTGGGTGTGCTCGTCGAGGTGCCGGTCATGCTGAGCCTCGTACGATTCACGAACCGGACACGGACGGCGTTCGACAGGCGCGCCGAACAGGCGTCGCGCGCGGCCGGCGCGCGGTAGCGCGGGCGCCGGAACGCGAGCTCCGGCAGGAAGGGAGACCCGTGGCGACCCTGGACGTTCTGAAAGCAATTGCCGATCACACGCGTCTTCGCATCCTCAATCTGCTCCTCGAATCGGACGAGCTCTGCGCGTGCGAGATCGAGGCGGTGCTCGACCTCAACCAGTCGAACGCCTCGCGTCACCTCACGCGGCTGCGCCAGTCGGGGGTCCTCACCGCCGAGCGTCGCGGTCACTGGGTCCATTTCGCGCTGGCCCGGCCACACCGGGATCCGCACGAGCTCGTGCACCGTGCGGTTCTCGCGGCACGGGAGGACGGATCGATTCCGACCGGAGACCTGGAACGCCTGCGCGCCTACCGCGTCAGCGAGTTCAGCTGCGCCACGATCGACCGCTGGAGCGCGGAGATGGCGAGCGGGGGTTCGTGATAGAATGGCGGCCTGCCCGGATCGGCAGACGTCGCCATGAGCATCAGGTTTCCGCGCGACCTCCAGTACGCGAAGTTCTCCGCTTACGGCTTCCTCAAGAACCTCCGGTTCTTCGAGCCGTTCATGATCCTCTTCCTCATAGAACAGGGCGTCTCGTTTCTGCAGGTGGGGACGCTGTACGGGATCCGGGAGATCGCCGTCAACGTGCTCGAGGTGCCAACGGGCGCGGTCGCCGACGCGCTGGGACGGCGACGGACCATGATCGCCTCGTTCGCCGCGTACCTCGTCTCCTTCGTCGTCTTCTGGTTCGGCTCGAGCATGGGCGTGTTCGTCGTGGCGATGCTGCTCTTCTCGTTCGGCGAAGCGTTTCGCACCGGCACGCACAAGGCCATGATCTTCACCTACCTGCGGCTCCGCGGGCTCGACGCGCACAGCAACGACTACTACGGCCATACGCGGGCGTGGTCGCAGACCGGCTCCGCGGTCTCCGCGCTCGTCGCAGCCGGCATCGTCTTCATCGCCGGCTCGTACCGCTCGGTGTTCGCCTTCTCGATGATCCCGTACGCGCTCGACCTGCTGCTCATGCTCACCTATCCCCGCGAGCTCGACGGCGAGGTTGGCGCGCTGAGCCTCGAGCGGATCCGCAGGAGCTTCGTCGACCTCGCGCGCGGGCTGCGCGAGGCCGCGCGTCTGCCGGGCGCGTTGCGATCGGTCGTGAGCGCGGCGGCGTTTTCCGGCTTTTTCAAGGGCACGAAGGACTACCTCCAGCCGATGGTCGCGGCTCTCGCGGTGAGCGTACCGGTCGCCGCCGGACTCGCCGCGCGACAGCGCGAGGCGCTGCTCGTCGGCATCGTCTACACGGTCATCTACCTGCTGACCTCCATCGCGTCGCGAAGCTCGGCGACGATCGCCCGGCGACTGCGCAGGCCCGAGCGCGCGATGAACCAGGAGCTCCTCGCCGGGCTCGTGCTCGCGCTCGCGGTAGGGATCACGAGGGCGGTGGGTTTGTCTCTCGTGCCGGTGCTCGTGTTCGTGTCGCTGTACGTGCTTCAGAACCTGCGAAAGCCGGTTTCGGTCACCGTCGTGGCCGAACGGGTTCCCGACCGGGTGCTCGCGACGGTACTTTCGGTGGAATCGCAGTTGCAGAGCGTGCTCGCAGCGTTCGTCGCGTTCGTCGTCGGGGCGATGGCGGAGGCGTTTGCCGGCAACGTGGGTCCGGGCGTGGCGACAGCCGCCGGCCTCGGTCTGCTCGCCCTGCCGCTCCTGTGGCTGCGTGGCACCGAAGGAGCATCACATGAGCACAACCGGCACACCTGAAGACCGCGTGCGCGCCGTTCACTGCGACCACCGCGCAGACGACGAGGCGATCTACGAGGCGCTCGTACGAGCGACCGACCCGCTCGACCGCGCGCGGGAACGGCTCGGAAGGGCCCGTACGATCGCGGTCAAGCTGAACCAGGACAAGAGGCCGTCGGACCTCGTCATGTACGACGAACGCAATCGTCAGCAGCTGGTAAGCGACGGTGTCGCGCGCGCCGTCTTCCGGTTGTTGCGCGAGCGGACCGATGCCGAGCTCGTATGCGTCGACTGCAGCTTCTACACGATGTACCTCGACGCGAGCGTGAAGCAGACGACTCAGATCGCGGCGCTTCTCGACGAGTTCGACGTGCGCTACGCCGACGGGACGCGCCCTCCGTACACCACGGTCACAACCCCGCACGGGGGTGCCGTGTTCGGACAGTACACGATGATGCGCGACGCGGTGGAGGCGGACGAGCTCGTGAGCGTGGCGACAATGAAGAACCACGGGTTCATGGGCGTCACGGCGGGGCTGAAGAACCTCTTCGGGCTCGTCCCGGGCGAGCTGCACGGCGGACGACCGCGACCGTACTACCATCACCTCGTGCGGATGCCGTACCACCTCGCAGACTTGGGGCTCATCTTCGACCCGGCGCTGACCGTAGTCGACGCGCTCGTGGGCCAGGCCGGGACCGAGTGGGGGAAGGACCCCGATCTCGCGCGCGTGGTGGACGCGATCGTCGCCGGCGATCAGGTCGTATCGACCGACGCGTGCGTCGCGCACCTCATGGGTCACGATCCGGCCGCCGACTGGCCGGCCGCGCCGTTTCATCGAGACCGCAACGCGCTCCGCGTGGCCGCCGAGAACGGATTCGGCAGCGTCGACCTCGGCCGAATCGATTTTCGCTCGGAGGTGGCCCCGCAGGCGCCGGGCACGTTCTTTGCCCGCATGACCGACTCCGCCGCGACCAACCGGTCGTGGAGGCGGACGACCTGCGAGCAGGCGCTCTTCTACCGCGACCACCTGTCGCAACTCGTCGCCCGGTACGCCGGCGAGTACGTGCTGCTCCAGGACGGTGAGGTGCGGTGGCACGACCCGGTCGGAACCATCCGCGTCAGTCGGCGAAAGCTCGCCGGCTCGAACCCGGATCACGCGATGTGGCTCAAGTACGTCGACCCGGAGGAACGCGAGGGCGAGCGCTACGAGATCTACGAGAGGACGCTCGCCCGGCTCGACGAGGACCCGGGCGCGTCGGGCCCATGAGCGAGCCGGCGCCCCGGGGGCGCCTGGTTCGCGCGTGGCCGCCGGCTGCCGGCGCCGCCCCTCGTTCGCACGGCGGTGCCGCGCAGCCGAGCAGCCCGGCGGTCGGATCGTTCGGCGCGCCTACTCCTCGCGGCTCAGGTCGACGAGGCTGCGTACGCGCAGCGCCTTCTTCGCCTGCGCGAGCGTCATCTTTGCAGACGGTGTGAGGGTCAGCGTAACCGAGCCACCCGGCCGCACGTGGACGAAGTTGTCGTCGGCGCGGAAGTCGGCCCCCTCGAGTTCGACCCAGGTCCACAGCGCGACGGCCTTGCTCTTCAGCGTCACCCGGAACGAGCCCTTGCCGCCATCCTTGACGGTCGCGACGACCTGTGGATCCTGCGCGAGCTCGAGGTGCTTGGGCCGAGCGAACGTCACGAGGTTCTCGGCGACGCGCCGGCGACCGTCGTAGGCCTCGAGCCAGACCAGCAGGTCGCGGTCGCTGCGCGCCTCGATGAACCGGCCCATCCGCAGCGTGTGCACGCGCTTGCTTCCGTTCTTCCGGCTCTTCACCTGCTTCTCGCCGGAGTCGAGCTTCTTCCCTCGCGCGTCGGTGACGGTCCACTTCAGCGTTACATCGCGTGTTTCGAGCGCGTCGTTGGTCAGGTGCACCTCGATCGTGCCCCGCCCCGGATCCTCGAGCCCGGAGAGCAGGAGCGGGGCGAAGAACTTCTTCGCCATGTAGTGCAGCGCCTTCCAGCGGTGATGGTAGTCGATCGACGACCAGCTCGCCACGGGCCACGTGTCGTTGAGCTGCCAGTAGATCGTCCCCATGCCGCGGGGCATCGACCGCCGCCAGTGCTCGACCGCGTACTTGATCGCCATGCCCTGGAGGATCTGGCTCGACCAGAGCGTCTCGTCGAACCCGGTCGGCAGCCGGAACCAGTCGAGCATGTAGTGCATGATCGTGCTGTTGCCGATCCCGCTGCGCTGGTGGTGCTCCATGACGTAGCTCGTGACGTTGCGGTCCTCGGGGGCGGTGTATCCGTGGGTCGTCTTCGGCTCCGGAAAGCTCTGAAAACCGAACTCCGAGTTGAACCGATGCTCGCACGTACGGTACCACTCGAACGGCTTGAGGCCGTGCCAGACGTCCCACAGGTGCGCGTCGCCGCAGGTCGGGTTGCGATGATCGGCGCGGTCTCCGCAGGGGCTGTGCGGGCTTCCGGGCCAGTACGCGGTCTCGCCGTCGTACTCCTTGACGATCGACGGCAGGATCCGGTCGTAGAGCTTCGCGTAGTCGTCCCAGCTCATCGTGCGCTCGGTCCACTCGGGACCGACGAGCCCCTGCTCGAGCTCGTTGTTGCCGCACCAGAGAGCCATCGAGGGATGGTGTCGCAGGCGCCGGACGTTGTCGATCGCCTCCTGCTCGACGTTCGCCATGAACTCTTCGTCGTAGGTCGGGTACGCGTAGCAGGCGAACATGAAGTCCTGCCAGATGCAGATACCGTACTCGTCGCAGAGGTCGTAGAAGACGTCCTCCTCGTAGAGCCCTCCGCCCCAGACGCGGAGCATGTTCATGTTCGCCTCCGCCGAGCTCGCGACGAGATCGCGATAGCGCTCGGGCGTCATGCGGTCGTTGTACGCGTCGCCCGGGATCCAGTTCGCCCCCTTGGCGAAGAACGGCACGCCGTTCACGACGAAGCGAAACGACTCGCCCCATTCGTCCGGGTGCCGATCGAGCTCGAGCGTTCGCAGTCCCACGCGGCGCTGCCAGCGGTCGAGTTCGGCGCCGTCGGCGTCGGAGAGCTCGACCTCAACGTCGTACAGCGGCTGGTCTCCCATCGTGTTCGGCCACCAGAGCTCCGGGTTCGTCACGGAGACCTTTGCCCGCGCGCTGCCGGAGGACACGGCGACGACCTTCTCGGCAACCCGCTTACCCGAGCGGCTGACGGTGACCTTGGCGTTCATCCGCGCCGAGCGTGCCCCCTCCGCCGCAACGCCGATCTCGAGGTCGACGCGCTTGCGGCTGCGATGGTGCTGGCCGACGTGCACATCGGCGAGGCGCGCCGTGGAGAAGGCGACGAGCTCGATGTCGCGCCAGATACCGCAGGTGACGGTCCTGATCCCCCAGTCCCACCCGAAGTTGCACTGCTCCTTGCGGATGAAGCCGTGATACCCGAGCTTCTCGCCGCCGTTCCAGCCCGGCAGGTGCTGCTCGGCTTCCTTGCGAATCGTATACTCGAGCGCGCGGGCGAACCGGATTCGGACCGTGTTCGCGCCTTCCTTGAGCGCGGCCTTGACGTCGAACTCGTACCGGCGAAACATGTTGTCGGTGCGCGCGATCTCCTTTCCGTTGACGCGGATCGTCGCGAGGGTATCCAGACCGTGACACACGAGCATCACGCGCTCGTGTTCCAGCACCTCGGCCGCGACGGTGAACGAGCGACTGTACTCCCACTCGGTCTCCGCGACCCAGTACGCGTCGAACTCACGGGTCCGGTAGAAGGGGTCGTCGATCCTGCCGGCCTCGAGCAGGTCGGTGTGGATACAGCCCGGAACCGTTCCGGGTACGGTCATCCGTCCACCCGCGTCGCGCGCGGTCCATTGTCCGTTCAGCGAGATCGTCGTCATGCAGGCTCCTTGATGAGAGGGTAGGACACCTGCGGCGTTGACGCTTGCCGTGATATGATCATTCATTGAACTCATTTGATCTCAACCGAGTCGGGGACGTCATGACGAAAAGCGCACCTGCAAGGTTCCGCGCAGCGGAGGTCCTGCGAGACGCTCAGGAGTACAGCTGCCACAGCGTCGATGAAAAGGGACTCTGGGAGTTCGAGGCGCACCACCACGTCGATTGCTGCGACCTCACCTATGTCGAGCACGGCGTCCTCGTGCAGCGAGTCAACGGCATCCAGACCGAGGTCCGGCCGGGCCGGATGACGCTCGTTCGCCCCGGCGACCTGCATCGGGTATGGGGACGTGATCTGCTGATGTACAACCTCAACTTCCGAAGCGAAGCGCTTCGCCGGGCGGCCTCGTATCTCGGCGTGGACCGCCTGGTCGAAGAGCTTCTGCGCGCAGAGACCGCGCCCGTGCTCGGCGTCGCCCATGCGAACCGCGCCGCCACGCTGATCGGCTATCAGGATCTGCTCGTCAGCCAGCACGGCTCGGGATCGACGCGCCTCTTTCGGGGGTTTCTCGTCGGATGGCTGCTCGACGTCGCCCGCGAACGCAGCGCAGAGCCCGGCGGGGTGCAACCGGCGTGGCTCGCCGACCTGCTTTCCTACATCGAGGAGCACGTGGAGACGCCGGTCAGTGTTGCCGATCTCGCCGCCGTCTCCGGGCGCAGCGCCGAGCACGTCGCGCGGACGTTCCGCGCGCAGCTGGACACGACTCCCTCGGCGGCGGTCAACCGCGCGCGGTTGAACCGTGCGGCCGTGCTGCTCGCACACACGAACCGCAGCATTCTCGACATCTGCTACGGGCTCGGGTACAACAGCCCGAGTTACTTCTATCGATTGTTCCGGCGCGCGTACGGAGCTCCGCCGAGACGGTACCGCGAGCAGAACTCGGTGCTTCCGGCCGCCGCCTCCGCGCCGGACGAAGCGCCCGGGCGATGAACTAGACCGAGCCGGGGAAGAGGAAGGGCAGCGCCACGAACGTCCCGATCGCGCTCCCGAGCGTGGTGAAGAAGAAGACGAGCAGGATCCGCGTGATGCGGTTGCGGTAGAAACCACGGAAGCTCGTGATATCGTCCTGAAGCCGCTCGAAATCCACGACGCGCGGCTTGCGCAGGACCGCCTCGAGGAGCCCGCTCACGAATCCCACGCCGATCGTGGGGTTCATGCTCGTGAACGGGGCGGCGAGGAAGCTGATGACGATATTCAGCGGGTGGGCGAGCGCGATGATCGCGCCGATCCCGGAGAGCGTTCCGTTGACGAGGAACCACCGCAGGAGCATCTGCAGCCCCCCGTCCCAGCCGGCGCGGACGAAGCCCCACGCGATGAGCCCGGCGACCAGCGCCGGGATGGCCCAGGGCACGGCCTTTCGAAAGACGCCGGGAGGGGGGACCGTGTCGATCCGCGCGAGGTCCGGCTTCTCGACGCCCTCGTGGATCGCGGTGAGCCATCGGGCGATGCCGGGGACGTGCCCGGCGCCAACGACCACGAGGATACGCGACCCGTCGGTCTCGTAGCTCTTCGCGGCGAGGTACTGGTCGCGCTCGTCGATCAGTACCTCCTTCGCCGCCGGCAGGTACGCGGCGAGCTCGTTCATCATGCCTTCCAGCGCACCCTGCTCCTTCAGCGCCTCGATCTCCTCCTGCGGGAGCTTCTCCCGGCTGAAGACCGAGCCGAGCAGCGCGGCGAGCATCTTCATCTTGCCCCACAGACGGGCCTTCGCCCACGCCCGCCGCAGCGTCGTGTGGATCTCGCGGTCGACAAAGCTCGTGGGAATGCCCAGCTCCTGCGCCACCTGCATCGCGGCGAGCATCTCTTCACCCGGCGTGACGCCCAGGTCGGCGCCCATCCGCCGCTGGAAGCTCGACAGGACGAGGTTTCCCAGCAGGAGGAAGCCCTTCTTCTCGCGGATCACCTTGTAGACGTTCAGGCTCTCCCAGCTGCGCTTCTCCACGAGCGAGCGGTGCCTCGCCTCGTCTATCTCCACGCAGACGCGTTCGGGCTCGAGCTCGCGGATCGCGCGTCCCACCTCGTCCACGCTGTCGCGCGAGACGTGAGCCGTGCCGAGCAGGATGAACTCGCGACCGCCCAGCTCGAGGCGGGTCACGTTCGAGGTCGATTCAGATGCCGATGTATCCATGTCGCCTTATGCCTTCTTCTTCGCGCCCGCTTCCACGAAACGCTTGCGCAGGCCCTCTTCGCCGGGGTAGAGGTCGCGCGGAATGCTGCCGCCGCCCATGTGGATGTGTCCGCCGCCGGCGCCGATGCCCTCGAGCGCCCTGCGGATGATCACGTCGGCCGGGCGGTCGTTGTCTTCGCTGCGGACCGACAACCGGTACTCTTCCCGGTCCGGCTCCACGACGACGACGAAGCTCAACTCGCGAAGCCCGAGGAAGAAGTCGGCGACGAGCGCCATGACTTCCTGCGTGCACTCCTTCGTGACGGGGACGAAGCAGAAGTCGCCGGCGACGACGCACGCGTTGATCGCCTCGCGGAAGAGACCCAGGTCGCGCAGCGAGAGGCTGTTCTTCAACAGTCGGCTGCCCATGCGCCAGTCGCCCTTGAAGAAGAGCTCGGTGAACGCATCCAGATCCGGCTCGGAGACACCGCGCGTCATGAACCCGGTGTCCATCATCAGGCCGATCAGCAGCGCCGTGGCGATGGAGCCGGAGAGCTCGACGCCGGTCTCCTGGTAGTAACTGTAGACGATCGTGCAGCAGGCTCCGAAGTTCTCGCGGATGTCGTGGAAGCGCGTCGCCGGCTCCACCGGGGGGCTGTGGTGGTCGATGACGCCGTAGATCTCGCCGGGCAGCCCCGAGATGTTGCTGTTGCCGACGAAGCCGTCGATGATGATGACCTGCGCGTCCTCGGCGATGCCCACGTCGGAGGCGGCCTGGATGGGAATCTTGAGGGTCTCGATTTCCTCGCCCAGCGAGGCGCTCTGGATCGTCCCGCCGTAGCTGAGATCGGCCTCGATCCCGTCCCGGCGCAACAGGTGCGCGAGCGCGTAGGCGGCGCCGACCGCGTCGTGGTCGGGGAAATCGTGCGCCTGGATGACGACCGGCCGCTCGCGATCGAGACCGTCGAGCAGGTCGGCGTAGCTACTCACCGGGGTCCTCCTCCCCCGAACGATACGCCCGCAGCCGCCACTCGGCAAGTCGGCGCTCGACGAAGCCCGGCTGCAGGCCTTCCTCGGCTTCCAGGAACGCCGCCTGCGCGGTCTGGATGCGGCCGAGAAGCTCGAGCTGCGCGCCGAGGTAGAAGTACATCTGCGCCTTGAGCGTGTCGTCGGTGGAGTCGCGGATCTCGGACATCACGAACCCCTCGTTTCCGGGCTGCAGGTAGTAGCGCATCGTGTCGTAGTAGAGCGAGTCGCGCGGGATCGTGTTGACGATCCCGTTCAGGAAGTCGGTCGACTCCCGGTCGCGTCGGGCGCTCTTCAGCGCGAGCGAGGCGAGGAGCGCGAGATCGTAGCGCGTGTCCTCCTCGTCGTAGGCGCGCTCGAGATAGGAGAACGCGTCGTCGAACGCCTCGGTCATGTAGTAGAGAACACCGATGGGCGCGTACGCGGGCGTGTAGTCGGGACGCATCGCGAGCGTGCGCTCGTAGTCGGCGAGCGCCCCCTCGACGTCCTCCTGCGCGTCCCGCGCTCGCGCGCGCAGCGCAAAACCCAGGAAGCGCTCGTCGTTGAGCTCGATCGCACGCGTGAAGTCGGCCTCCGCTCCGCCGAATCGGCGCCGCTCGAGTCGCACCCGACCGCGGTCTACGTAGTGCCAGTAGAACTGCGGGTCGAGCTCGATCGCCGTGGACAGATCGGCCTCCGCGGCGCCGAGCTCGTACTGCAGCGCGCGCGCACGGGCCCGGTCGCTGTAGGCGAAGGAGTAGTCCGGTGCGAGCTCGATCGCCGCGGAGAGCTCGTGTTCGGCGTCCTCGTAACGCTCCTGTCGGAGATAGACGTTGCCCAGACCGACGCGGGCCACCAGGTTGTCGGGCTCCTGCTCGAGGGCGGCTCTGAAGTTCTCCGCTGCGGCGCGATACGATCGGCCCTGGACCTGCAGCTCCGCGAGCGCCGAGCGGGCGCGCACGTGCGTCGGGTCGAGCTCGAGGATACGCTCGAGCAAACGCCGCTGCTCGTCCTCGTCTCCCTGGGCGCCTCGCACGAGCGCGAGGAGGTAGAGCGCGTCGGTGTTCTCAGGCTCTTCGGCGAGCACCTCGTCGAGCACGCGTGCGGCCTCGTCGGTCTCGCCGGCGATGAGAAAGAGGTTCGCGAGCAGGACGCGCGTGGCCGGATCGTCGGGATCGTCGAGCTCGGCCTCCTCGTAGGCGGCGATCGCCGCTTCGGGATCTCCCGCCTGGACCGAGAGGCTGATCGCGTCGTACGCCTCGGGCACGGTGAGTACCGGTTCGGGCTCGGCAGGCGGCGTCTCGGGGACCTGCTCGGCCGGTTCTTCCGCAGGCGGCGCCTCGCGCTCGGTCGGCGAGGTCGCGCACCCGGCGAGGAACAGCGCGAGGAGCGCGGCGGTGACGGGCGCGCTGAGCGCGGACAACAAGTTTCGTCGCATCGGGGCCCGATGATATCGATGTCGGTTCCGTTGCACAAGCGAGGGCCCGTTGCTACAATCAGCGCCGCATGACACAGTCCGGCAGGGCCTACTTCCTGGTGCCGATCGTCTACATCGGCGTCATCTTCGGCCTCCTGTTCCTCCAGTTCTCCGGCGGAGAGCGATTCACCAGGTCGGTAGGGCCGTTGACGCTCAACGCGACGCGCGGCGCGGCGAGCGAGGACGGTACGCCCGAGGTCCGCGAGCTCGGTATCTCCTTCGACGGCATCGCGTTCTCGTTCGCCGAGGAGTCCGGGTTGATCGTCGAAACCACCGACGACGTCACCGACATGCGCGCGGTTGGGTACGAGGTGCTCGACGACGGGTTCGAAGTCGATTTCGAGGGCGGCTACGCGCTCTCGTTCCTGATCGGGCCCGACCCGACGCGCGAGCTCCAGCTCCGACTCGAGTTGCCCGACGAGCCGGACGGGCTGCGCGAGGTCTCCATTCCCTTCGACCTCGCCGGCGCGCCGGTCGACGCAGATGCCGGGCAGACGAGCTTCGTCACCATGCGCGTGGAGGACGACGAGTACTACTTCACCGCACCTCCGCGTGCGACGATCGACCTGGAGAACCGGAAGCTCGTCCTCGAACCGGAGGCCGCCGGTCAGGCGATCCGCTACGTCGAGGCGACCGAAGGCGACCCGACCCGGGTCGTCCGCTGGTTCGAAGACGAGGCGCTCGCGATCGACGACGACGCGTACGCCGAAACGATCGCGGGCTGGGTCGAATCCGCCTACGCGGGCTGGGAGATCGGGCGTTACAACTCGACCGGGCTGACCTGGGACGGTCCCGGGGGCTTCGCGAGCTTCAGCGAGGAGGCGCTGACCGCGTACCTCGCCGAGGCGTGGGCGCGCGACGAGTACGACCGGGCGTTCGCGGAGATGCGCCGCGCCGTCGATCTCCACGCTGAGGAGCTCTCGCTGCTTTCGGCGCCCTTCCTGGGCAACCTGGACGAGGCCCGCGAGCGGTTCATCGAGGCCGACCGCGCGCGCATCGATCTCCTCGAAGAGCAGCTCGAGGCCGGCGACCCGACGCTCTTCCGGCGCCCGTCGGTCTTCCTGCTCGCCGCCGACCGCGGGAGCGAGGAGCTCTACGCCCGGCTGCTCGAGTTCACCCAGGAGGTCGAGCTTCGCAGCCTCGACCTGGAAAGCGCGATCGGCCTGCTGCGCAACCTCTTCGTCGACCCGCTGCCCGACGACCGGGCGACGTCGGTCGCACTGCGGAGCGTCGACCTGATCCAGCTCAAACTGCTCGGCGCGATCGCGCGCACCGACTCAGGGTTCTTCGTCCAGACCTCGCCCGGTCAAATCGACCTCTACCAGAGCGCGGTCGCCGGCGCCGTGCTCGACGCCTACGGCTCGTCGCGCGACGATCGGACGATCACGGCGATAGGCCGCAACCTGGTCTCCTCGGTGCTCTCGCTCGCCGACGGCGACGGTATGGTGCCCTCGTCGCTGCTCGTCCGCGGCGAGACGGTGGAGACCGCCGACGGCGCCGTGGCACCCGAGCGTCTCTACCCGCTCCTCGCCGAGGCGCCGAACTACCCGCGCGAGGTATCGCTCTACGAGGAGGCGGGAAGCGGCACGTGGGCCTGGACGATCGTGCGCGTCCGACCGGTCCGGATGAGCGATTCCGAGTGGCGGTTCGAGCTCGCCTATCCCCGCCTGCGCACGCATTTCGTGCTCGTGCAGGGCGTCCCGTCCTTCGAACGGATGGAGCTCTTCGGCCAGACGTGGCGCGACGCACCCGACTTCGAGATCTACAGCAAGGGCCGACACTACGACCCGGAGACCGACACGCTCATGATCAAGTACTACGACGATTCGGTTCGGCGCGAAATGGCGGTGTTCTTCTGATGCGCGTACCGGCCTTCCACACGTTGCCGCACGAGTGCGAATTCTACTTCGTACGCCACGGCGAGAGCGAGAGCAACGCCGAGGGCCGCATCCAGGGTCACAGCGACTCGCCGCTCTCGGAGCTGGGCCGATCGCACGCTCGGGCGGCCGCGCGCTGGCTCGGGACGCGGGAGATCGACGCCGTGCTCTCCTCGCCGCTCTCGCGCGCGAGCGAGACCGCGCTGGTGATCGCGGACGGCGTGGGCGTGCAGGCGGTGGAGACGATGTCGGAGCTCATCGAGCTGGACACGGGCCGATTCTCCGGCAAGCGGCTGCGCGACATGGCGACGGAGGACGAGGAGCTCTTCCGACGGTTTCGCGTGCACAGCTGGGAGGCCGTACCCGACGCCGAGCGGATCGAGTCGCTGCAACGACGGGCCCGCTCGGTCTGGGACCGCCTCCTCGAGCTCGCCCATACCGGGCATCGCCGGATCGCGAGCGTCACACACGGCGGGATGATCCAGTGGCTGATCAAGGCAACCGTGGGCTCCGAAGAACAGCGGTGGATGCCGCTCTTCGAGACCTCGAACTGCGGGATCTTCCTCTTCACCGCGCAGTCGACCATGCCCGAACCGGGCACCGCAGACGAGCCGCCGGAGCCCGGCACCGGCTACTACGGAAACTGGAAGCTGATCAACTACGTGCCCTACGAGTCGTAGGCCGCGACGCCGGCCTCACCGCAGGTCTACACGTAGTACCCGCGTCCGCCGGCCTCCGCGGCGCCGAATACCTCGTACGCGTCGCGGTCGTAGACGTAGTCCCACGCGCCACGCCGGTGTACGAGCCTGCCCCCGAAACCCGTCTTGAACCGGTAGAGCCCGTACATGGGATGTCCGCGGTCGGCGGCCGGCGGCACGCCGAAGAGGTCGTAGGTCGAACAGCCGGCCGCGCGCGCCTCGCGGATCGCGTGCCACTGCAGCGCGTACGGCGCCATGAGCGAGCGGTGGTCGGCCGCGCTCGCCCCGTAGAGGTACGTGGCCGTGCGACCCGCGTGCGCCACGACGATCCCGGCGAGCGGACGCGCGGGCGCCGACCGCACCGTGGCGGCCGCCGCGGCCGGCCCACCCGCCGCGCGCGGGCCGAACGCGAGGTAGAGCCTCATTGCCGGCCTGTGGCCGCGCGCGAGCTCGAACAGACGCGCGAAGTAGTCGAGCGACTGCGGCCGAAACCCCTTCCGCTCGGCGGTGCCGACGTAGAGCCGGTGCCACTCGGACAGCCGCTCGGCGCCGACTCGGGCGACCGTCACCCCGCGACGAGCCGCGAGGCGGATGTTGTAGCGCGTCTTGCTGCGCATCGCGGCGAGGATCTCCTCCTCGTCCGGCGCGAGATCGAGCTGCACCGTGTCCGGCGCGAGCCGGTCGGTGGGGGCCTTGGAGAGACGGTGCTCGCTGGTGCCGAAGTTCATCCGGATCTCGCGCGATCGCACCGACGGCCGCTCCTCGTCGCCGGCGAATGGGCTGGGCCAGGGAAGGTCGTAGCGGACGGCGATCGGGTCGCCCGGCAGCTCGGCGTGGAGCTGACCGGAGAGACGCTCGAGGAACCGCCCCTCTTCACCCTCGTCGACCGGGACGTCCGGCCCCGCCGCGACGTAGGCGAGCTCGAAGTCGCCCTGCCGTTCGAGCTGGACCATCATCCGGGCCTCCGGCGGTCCGAGGTCCATCGTCACCACCCGCGTTCCCAGCTCCCGGCGAAAACGCGCCCAGAGCGGGCTCTGAAAGAGGTTGCTCGTCGGTCCGAGGTCGTCGGTCGGTGTGGGGGCGAGGTCGATCGCGGCGGCCCTCATGCGGCCAAGGGTACCGATGCGCGGAGCCGGGTGTGAAGGGTCCGGGCCCGCCGCGGGCGGGGTGCTGTTCGAGCGCCGCGGGCGGGCGCGGCGCTACCCCAGCGCCCCGCGCAGCACGTCCTTCCAGTGGCGATACGCGTTCTCGTAGGCCGCCTGAACGTCTCCGGGCAGCTCGTCCGGGCTGAATCGCTGCGCGACCGAAAGCCCGTTGAACGCGTCCTCCGGCGAGGAGAAGACCCCGGCGCCGATCCCCGCGCCGCGCGCGGCTCCCTCGGCGCCGTCGGTCGAATAGAGCTCCACGGTGGTCTTGCTCACCGCGGAGAACGCGGTGCGGAAGAGCGGGCTCTGGAACATGTTCGCGTTGCCGGCCTTGATGAGGTCGATCTGCATGCCCATGTCGCGCATGATCTCGAGCCCGTATCCGAGCGCGAACACGACGCCTTCCTGCCCCGCGCGGAGCAGGTGCTCGCGTCGGTGGACGTTGAAGTTCAGGCCGTGGATGGACGCGCCGATGTCGTTGTTCTCGAGCGTCCGTTCGGCTCCGTTACCGTACGGAAGCACCACGACACCCGCGCTGCCGATGGGCGCCTGCTCGGCGATCTCGTTGATGTCCCCGTACGACGTGGTGCCGAAATTGTTGTCGACCGTGTGCTGCTTCAGCCAGCGATTGGTGATGCCGGTGCCGTTCACGCACATGAGCACGCCGTAACGCTTGTGATCGGGCCTGTGGTTGACGTGGACGAATGTGTTCACCCGCGAGCGCTCGTCGTAGGCGGGTCGGTCGACGACGCCGTAGACCACACCGGAGGTACCGGCGGTGGCGGCGAGCTCGCCGGGCTCGAGCACGCTCAGGCTGAGCGCGTTGTTCGGCTGGTCGCCGGCGCGGTAGGAGACGCGAGTACCCTCGGGTACTCCGAGCTCCTTCGCCGCCTCGGCGGTCACGCTGCCGTGGTCGCCGAAGCTCTCGCGATACTCGGGCAGGACGCTGCGGTCGAACCCGTAGTAGTCGAGCAGGAAGTCGGCGGGAGCCTCGTTGCGGGAATCCCAGAGGATACCCTCGGAGAGGCCGCTCGCGGTGGTGCACAGCTCGCCGGTCATGCGGTAGGCGAGATAGTCGCCCGGCAGCATCATCTTCCAGACCGACTGGTAGAGCTGGGGCTCCTGATGCTTGACCCAGGCGAGCTTCGCGGCGGTGAAGTTGCCCGGCGAGTTGAGCAGCCGTGAGAGCGTCTCGGACTCGCCCAGATCGGAGAACGCCTTCTCTCCGTACGGGATGGCCCGACTGTCGCACCATATGATCGACGGGCGGAGCACCGTGCTGTTCCTGTCGATCACGACGAGGCCGTGCATCTGGTAGGAGATGCCGATCGCACCGACCGCGTCCACGGCGGCCGCGTGCTTCTCGCGCAGCATGGCAACCGCCCGCTTCATGTGCTCCCACCAGAGCTCCGGGTCCTGCTCTGCCCAGCCGGGCTGCCGCGCGACCATGTCGAGCTCGGTCTCCGGGGAGGTGGCGCTCGCGATCGACCGGCCGGTGGCTACCTCGAGCAGGCTGGCCTTGATCGAGCTCGAACCGACGTCGAATCCCAGCAGATAGTCGGCCATACTACGCCTCGATCAGCCGCTGGAGGTTCTCGGCGGTGAAGCCGAGGTACTCCGCCACCTCGCCCCCCGGGCCCGACTCACCGAAGCGGTCGAGCGCGAAGACGTTCTCGCTCCCCGAGGCGATCGCCTGCCAACCGAAGCCCACGCCCACCTCCGCGGTGACGACCTTCACGCCGGACGGGAAGAGCGAGCTCCGGAAACTCGCGTCCTGCTCGCGCAGCCGCTCCATCGACACGACGGAGACCACGCGCACTTTCCGGCTCGACTTCCCGGCTGCTTCGAGCGCGAGGTTCACCTCGCTGCCGGTCGCCGCGACGACGACCTCCGGAGCGCCATCGGTATCCTGCACGACGTAGGCGCCCCGGCGGGCATCGCGCTTCCAGTTCTGCGGCTTGGCGTAGGTGACGAGGTTCTGTCGCGTGAGCAGCAGCGCGGTGGGTCCCTCGAGCCGCTCCATCGCCATGAGCCACGCCTCCGCGGTCTCTTCTTCGTCTCCCGGGCGGATCACGGTCAGGTTCGGGATCGCCCGCAGCGCGGCGGCGTGCTCGACCGGCTGGTGCGTGGGGCCGTCCTCACCGACGAAGATCGAGTCGTGCGTGAACACGTACACCACCGGCAGGCCCATGATCGCAGCCAGCCGGATAGACGGTCGCATGTAGTCGGAGAAGACGAGGAAGGTCGCGCAGAACGGTCGGAAGAGCCCGTAGAGCGCCAGGCCGTTCGTCACCGCGCCCATCGCGTGCTCGCGGACGCCGAAGTTGACCGTGCGGCCGGTCGGCGTCTCGGTCGTGAAGACGCCGTGCTGCGGCATCGCGGTGATGTTCGACCCGGCGAGATCCGCAGACCCGCCGATGAAACCGGGCACCGCGTCGGCGATCGCGTTGATCACCTTTCCGCTCGCCTTGCGGGTGGCGTTCTTGCCGCCAACCTCGTAGGCGGGCAGCTTCACGTCCTTCAGGTAGTCGACGCTCCCCGCCCGGGCGGCGTCCCACTGCTTCGCGAGCTCCGGATTCTCCGCGCGCCACGCGTCGAACTCGGCCTTCCACGCGTCGTACTCCTTGCGGAGCTCCGCGGTGTGGGCGGCGAAGTGCGCGGTCGCGTCGGGATGGATGAAGAACTCCTGATCCTCGTCGAGGCCCAGGTTCTTCCGGGTCACCTTGATTTCGTCCTCTCCGAGCGGCGCGCCGTGGACTCCGCTCGTACCCGCCTTGTTCGGCGACCCCTTCCCGATGACGGTGCGCATGACGATGAGGCTCGGTTTGTCCGTCTCGCCCTTCGCCGCGTCGATCGCCTTCACGAGAGCGGCGGTATCGTACCCGTCGACGTGCTGCACGTGCCAGTCGTACGCCTGGAACCGCGCGCCGACGTCCTCGGTGAAGGTGATGTCGGTGCTGCCGTCGATCGAGATGTCGTTGTCGTCGTAGAACACGATCAGTCGTCCCAGACCCAGGTGCCCGGCGAGCGAGGAGGCTTCCGAGGAGACGCCTTCCATCATGTCGCCGTCGCCGGCGAGCGCGTACGTGTAGTGGTCGATGATCGTACGAGCGTCGGTGTTGTAGGTGGCCGCCGCCATCCGCTCGGCAATCGCCATGCCCACCGCGTTCGAGATACCCTGACCGAGCGGACCGGTCGTCGTCTCGATTCCCACCGTGTGGCCGTACTCGGGGTGGCCCGGCGTCTTCGATCCGACCTGACGGAAGCGCCTGAGCTCGGTGAGCGGCAGACCGAACCCGGCGAGGTGGAGCAGCGAGTAGAGGAACATCGAACCGTGGCCGGCGGAAAGGACGAAGCGGTCGCGGTTCGCCCAGGCGGGGTCGGCGGGATTGTACGTCATGACGTCGCCGTAGAGGAGCGCGCCCAGCTCGGCGCAGCCCATCGGGAGGCCGGGATGACCGGAGTTGGCGGCCTGAACCGCGTCCATCGAGAGCGATCGAACAGAGAGAGCGATGGCATCTATCTTTGCCTGGTCCATGAGTTCCTCCGAATTCGTTTTCGGCACGTATCATAGCAGGCTATGGGTGAGGTGTCACGGCGCGCCGGCGGCTTCCGCGGGCCGGCGGCTTCCGCGGGGCTGCGGCTTCCGCGGGGCTGCGGCTTCCGCAGCCCGGGCGCCCCTGATACAATCGGCCCATGCGTATTGCACTCCTCCCCGGCGACGGAATCGGTCCTGAGGTCATGGCCGAAGCGGTCAAGGTGCTCGAAGCGGTCTCGCGGATCTTCTCGGTGCCGATCGACACCGACGAGGCCGACGTGGGCGGCATCGCGATCGACAACCACGGCACCGCGCTGCCCGAGCCGACGCTCGAGACGTGCCGCGGCGCCGACGCCGTGCTCTTCGGCTCGGTCGGCGGTCCGAAGTGGGAGTCGCTCCCTCCCGATCAGCAGCCCGAACGCGCGGCGCTGCTGCCGCTCCGCAAGATCTTCGGGCTCTTCGCGAACCTGCGCCCGGCGATCATCTTCCCCGAGCTCGTCGGAGCCTCGCCGATCCGCGCGGACATCATCGGCGACGGCCTCGACCTCCTCGTCGTCCGCGAGCTGACCGGCGGCATCTACTTCGGCGAGCCGAAGTCGCGCGACGCCGGGCGCGGGATGGACACGATGGTCTACTCGCGCGAGGAGATCGAGCGGATCGCGCGGGTCGGCTTCGAAGCGGCGCGGGCGCGCAGCAAGCGCCTGTGCTCGATCGACAAGGCGAACGTGCTGCAGACGATGGTGCTCTGGCGCGAGGTCGTGACGGAGATCGGCAAGGAGTTTCCCGACATCGAGCTCACGCACATGTACGTCGACAACGCGGCGATGCAGCTCGTGCGCAACCCGCGGCAGTTCGACGTGATGCTGTGCGGCAACATGTTCGGCGACATCCTCTCCGACGAGGCGTCGATGATCACCGGGTCGCTCGGGCTGCTGCCGAGCGCCTCGCTCGCCGAGTCGCGCCCCGGCAGCCTCGAGGAGCCGGTCTTCGGCCTGTACGAGCCGGCCGGCGGCTCGGCCCCGGATATCGCCGGCCGCGGTATCGCGAACCCGATCGCGCAGATCCTCTCCGGCGCGCTGATGCTGCGCCACAGCTTCGGCATGGAGGAGGCGTACCAGGCGATCACGAACGCGGTCGCGCAGACGCTCCGCGCGGGCTACCGCACGGCGGACATCACCGAGGCGGGCCGGTCGGCCGTGGGGACTGCCGAGATGGGAAGTCAGATCGCAGAGCGCGTGATCGCGGGGTAGCGGGCCACCGGCCCTATCGCTTCTCGAGCTCGGCGGCGATGTCGTCCAGCGCGATGCCTTCGCTCTCGAGCAGCACGAGCAGATGGTACAGGAGATCGGCGGTCTCGCTCGCGAGCGTCTCGCGCGTTGAGGCGAGCAGGAGCTCGACCGCCTCTTCGCCGGCCTTCTTGCGGATCTTCTCGGGTCCGGAGGTGAACAGGTGGGTGGTGTAGCTGCCTTCGGGGAGCTCGGCGTGGCGCCGCGCGATCAGCGCAGCGAGGTCGGCGAGCACGGGGCCGATGCGCGCAGCGCCCGGCGCGCGACCGGCGTCGTTGCGGCCGGAGGCTTTCGGCCCGGCGGGTGCATCCCCCGCGTGGGCTCCGGCCGTCTCCACGGCGCCGCCGGCCCGGCCGCTCTTCCCCGGGACGGCCGGCTCGACCTCCTCGCTCAGCACCGCCTCGTACCACGTCCCGTGATCCGCGATTGTGACGGAAATCCCCTCGTGGAACGGCAGCAGCCGTCCCGTACCGGGGTGCAGCGCCCACAGGTGCCCCTGTTCGAGCGTCTTGCGGAAGCCCTTCTCGTTCTCTTCGAGTACGCCCACGGGCCGTCCGTCCGGGGCGCAGACGACAAGCGGACTGCTGCTCTCGGCTGCCATCACCACTCCATCTGGTCGGTGCCCGCGGCGACCGGATCCTTGAACACCTCGTTCAGATCGATCGTGCCCTCGTAGATCGCCTTCCCCACGATGACGCCAACGACGTTCGACCGCGCCGACGCTCGGACCTTCTCCAGGTCGTCCATCGAGCCGATGCCACCGCTGAGGATCACCGGCAACCCGGAGGCGTCGGCCATCGCGTTCGTCCGCTCGATGTCCGGGCCTTCCATGGTCCCGTCGCGGTCGATGCTCGTGTAGACGATGCCGGTCACCCGGGATTCCTTCGCGCGTGCGGCGAGGTCGGTGTCCTGGTACTGCGTCTCCTTCTCCCAGCCGGAGATCCGCACGGTTCCCTCGAGCGCGTCGATCCCCACGAGGAAGACGTCGCCGTAGTGGGCAACCCAGCCTGCGACGTTCTCCGGCCGGCGCGCGAAGGCGGTGCCCACCACGAGCCTGTCGATACCGAGATCGAGCAGCTCTTCTATGTCCTCGTCGCGGCGGATGCCCCCGCCGAGCTCGATCGTCGCGTCGACGGCTCGCCGGATCTTGCGGATCTTCTTCCGGTTCGTCCGGCTGTCGCCGCGCGCCGCGTCGAGGTCGACGACGTGAATGCGCTTCGCGCCGGCGTCGGCGAACTTGCGAGCCATCACGACCGGGTCCTTCTCGTAGATGGTCGCTTCCTCGTAGTCACCGCGGACGAGGCGGACGCACTCGCCGCCCAGGATGTCGATTGCAGGTATGATGGTCATGGCGCCCTCCCACGGATGTCCCTGGAATATACGAAAAACGCCCCGGCGCTGCTACGCGCCTTCGCCCAGATGCCGATGGAAGGCCGCCACGTACGCCTCGAGCCCCGGCAGCTCGACGGCGGAGACCTTGTCCACCTCCAGATCGAACCGGTCGGCGAGATCGGCGGGCCGCCTGGCCTCGAGCGCCGCCCATCCGAGCAGCGCCGCACCGAAGGATGTCGCCTCCGGCATGCCGCTGAGCCGGAAGGTCGCCTCGGGGGCGAGCGTCGCGAGCAGCGCGTTGTAGTCGCGGTTGTTGCGGAAACCGCCCTCGGTGTAGACGGTCACCCCGCTCGCGAGCCCCACGCGTTCGAGCGCGGTGATGGTCTGGATCGCGAGCGAGAGGTTCAGTACCGCGAACGCCCGGCGTGCGTTGGAGAACAGCTCGGGTGCCGAATCGCCTTCGCGCACCGCGTCGAACGCGAACGTCTCCCCGTGGTCGACGATGCGGGCCTCGGAATCGGGGAACTGGCCGGTGCCGCGGACGATCGCGGGCAGGATGAACTCCTCGGCCTCGGCGACGACCTGCTGGTAGACCCGAAGATCGAACTCCGGGAAGCCCTCCAGACCGAAGCGCTCCTGAAGCATCGAGGTGTACATCTCGAACTCCTGACCGCCCATGAGAATGGAGGTCTTCACCGGCTGCCGCAGCGCCGACACGTTGTAGAAGACCGCCTTGCCGATCTCCTCCTCCGCGAAGGCGACGCGCCGCTCCGGGTGCATCGCGACGCACCAGGTGCCGGTCGAATTGACGATGAAGTCCTCATCCGGCCGCTTGATCAGGTACGGCAGCAGCGACGAGTTCGAGTCGTGCACCCCGAGCGTCACCGTCGTCTCCGGGGAGAGCCCGGTGCGTCCGGCCACCGCGGGGTCGAGCCTGCCCAGCACGGATCCGGGATCGTCGATCGATTCGGGCAGCAGTGCGCGCACCTGAAGCGAATCGGCTACGGAGGAGTAGTCCATGCGCTCGAAGTCGAAGAGATAGGTATGGCAGCCGACGTAGGTGAAGTCGGCGCCGACGCGCCCGGTGAGCCGATACGCGAGGAACTGCGGGTAGAACAGGACGTGGGCGACCCGACGCCACGCGTCGGGCATCTCGCGCTGGAAGAAGTACAGCGCCTTCGCGGCGTTCAGGAGCGCCGGAAACTTCGGCGTGGCGGTCGCGCGCTGCAGTTCGTTCGGCGAGCCGCACCGCCCGTAGAACGCCTCCTGGAACCCTTCGCCGGGCTCGTAGGTGTAGTCGACGACGGGGATCGCGAGCTCGCCGTCCTCGCCCACGCACGCGATCGTCGCCCCGTGCGTCGCGATCGAAATCAGTCCGATCGCGTAGCGCGAGGCGAGCTGCGAGAGCGTATCGAGCAGCCACTCCTCCACCGCCTCCGAAGGAACCCAGGGGATTCCGTCGTGCTCGACCGAGTCGAAGGTCTTGCTGCGCGAGTCGACGAGGTCGAGTGCCTCGCCGTAGACGTGCACCTTCTTGTTCGTCTTGCCGATGTCGATGACCGCTACGTAGCTGGCCTGCGATTCGCTCATCTATGCTCCTCCGCTGATCTTCTTGCGGTACCGCTCGACTTCCCAGCTCTCGATGAAGCGCACGAGATGCTCGTCGAGCGGCCGGGCCCCGCCGAACGATTCGGCACAGGCGGCGATCGCGAGCTCGTCGGCGAAGAGCGCCATCGCCGTAGCGGCCGCCTTCTGCGTCTCAGCGACCGCAAAAGCCCCCAGCCCCTCGACGGCGACGATGCGCGGATCCGAACCGTGCTCGCCCGCGTACGAGGTGATCTGCGAACGCAGGCCCGCGGCCGCGTTGATGGGCGTTCCGGGGAGGTAGAGGGGCGCCGATCCGGCGTAGACGATGTGGTCGGGCGTGAACGCGCCGGCGAGCGGCTCGAAGGCCTCCCGGGACTCGACGCGCCGCGCGAGCTCGGCGTTTGCGGCGAACTCGACCGCAACCTCGCGATGCCACGCCGTCTCGATGGCGGCGAGCCACCGGTCGCGCGCGGCGGTGTCGAACTCGACCTCCGCGAGGTCGGGCTCGCGGACGAGCGCGCGGCGGATCGTGCGTTCCACCTCGCGGTGGAGCGCGCGGATCTCATCGGCGCTCTCGCCGGTGATCACCAGCCCGTGATTCTGCAGCATCACGATCCGGGGGTACTCACCGCGTGCCTCCGCGTGCCGCTGTGCGAGCCGCCGCATCTCGACCGCGAGCACGTACCCCGGCTCGATCGCGGGAACCCAGAGCAACCGGCCGCCGAACAACCGGCGCGCCGCGGCCTCACCGTCCTGCGAGCAGGTGAGTCCGTTCACGAAGGCGGGATGGGTGTGGATGACGTAGGGATAGGGGAAGAGCTCGTGCATGAGCGTCTCCACGCTCGGGCGCTTCTCCTCGCCCTCCGCGCGGGCGGCCATGAGATCGGCGAGCGTCGCCGCTTCGCGCTCGGCGGTCTCCTCGGAATACGACGACTGCCACATCTTCGCGAGCTCGGGCCGCCGCATGCGGGCGAAGCCCTCGGGACCGATCGTCGCGAGCGGGAAGCCGCTCGCCTTCACGTAGAGCGCCGAATCGTCCTTGTACGAGGTGTTTCCGCCCCCGGCGAGCACCCACCGGGGGTCGGATCCGTACTCGCGCGAGAGCTCGACGAGTTGCTCAAGACTCATGATCGCCTCCATCGTCGAGCGCGTAGTCGAGGCGCTCGCCCGCGTAGAACGGTACCACACCGTCGCAGAGATCGGGAACAACCCACGGCGACTCGACGATCCGGATCGTCCCGTCGTTGAGCGGGAGCCGGTAGAACTCGGCGCCGAACCGGGAGACGAACGACTCGAGGTTCGGGCCGGGACGGCCGGTGCCGGGCGTGCCGCCGGTAGCGTCCACGCCGGGCCGGCGCTCCGCGTCCGCTTCGGTCAGCGGCAGCCCCGCCTCCTCGAAGAGCGCGGCGAGCAGGGGAATCGCGACCGGTGCGGTGTAGATCCCGGCGCACCCGCAGGCCGCCTCCTTCGCCTCGCGCGGGTGGGGAGCGCTGTCGGATCCGAAGAAGACGCGCCGGTTCCCCGAGAAGACCGCGTCGCGGACGGCGTCACGGTCGCGCTCGCGCTTCGCGATCGGCTTGCAGAAGTGGTGCGGGCGCAGCTCGTCGCCGACGACGTCGTCGAGCGTGAGCAGGAGGTGGTGGACGGTCACCGTCGCGGCGACGGTTTCGGGGAGCGAGGCGAGCGCCTCGATCACGGCTGCCGAGCTCACGTGCTCGATGACGACGCGCAGCCGCGGGAACCGCGACACGATCCGCTCGATGCGCGGCAGGTACGCCTCCTCGCGGTCGAGCGAGAAGACCCCGGGCTCCTCGGCGTGGATCTCGAGCACGAGGTCGTTGGCCTCCATCGCCTCGAAGACCGGGTAGAGCGGCTCGACCTCGCTCACGCCGTCGGCGGAGTTGGTCGTGACGCCCTGCGGGTAGAGCTTGCCGCCGATCGCGCCGGCGCCGGCGAGCGCGGCGACGTCCCCCGGGTCGAGGGTGGGGACGACCTTGAACGTCATCAGCGGCTCGAGGCTGCGGTCGGCCGGGACCTCCGCGAGGATCTGGCCGCGGTAGCGGCGCAAGTCGTCGGGTGTCGTCACCGGCGGCACGGTATTCGGCATGACGAGCGCTCGCGGGAACCATCGGCTCGTCTCGCGAACGACCGGCGCGAGTACCGGAGGCTGTCGGAGATGGACGTGGAAATCGTCGGGGGCACGGAGCGTTACTGCCATGCGCGCAGTCTACCCCGACCGGGCCCCGGGCGACACCACCCTCGGGCCCGGGCTGCCCATTCGGTAGACAGCACCCGGGGGCCTCGCTATCTTAGGCCTGCATGGACGCCCTCGCCGAGCTTCGCGCTTCCACCACGTGGTACTACTCCTCGTTCTCGGCGCTCGACCGGTACTTCGGCCGCGACGAGCAGCCGGTGGTCTGCGTCACGGTCGAAGGCGACCTGGTCACCCTCGCGAAGGCGGTGCCCGAGCTCGAGTTCCCGGGCGTTCCGCACGCGGACGCTGCGGTCTGGGACGATGGTCGACGGATCTACTTCCGCTGTATCGATCCCGACGCGAAGCCCGGCCCCCAGGCGTTTCGACCGCTCAACCTGCTCTACGATCCGGCGCGCGAACGCTACCTCGATCCCTACGACGACTACCGGGCGCTTCGCGGCGAGGAGCTCGAGCCGACCGACGAACCGATCGAGCCGGCGCACCGGGTTATGGACGCGGCGGTCGCGATCTCACGCTACCCCTACCGCCTCGCCGAACCGCTCGAGCCGCTCGCCCGGTTCCCCGAGCTTGCGCCGGAGACGCTGCGTTCGCTCGTCGCGCAGGTGCTGACCGGACCGTTTCCCGAGAAGGGGCTGCGACTGCTCGACGAGCACGGGTTCATCGACGCGTATCTGCCCGAGCTCACCGCGATGAAGGGAACGTCTCACTCGAAGGAACACCATCCGGAAGGCGACGTCTGGAACCATTCGCTGGAGACCTTCCGCTACCGCCGCTCGCGCGACCTCGCGCTGACGCTCGGCCTGCTCCTCCACGATTCGGGCAAGCCCCTCGCGGTTCCGCGCGGCGGACGGAAGTTCGACGGCCACGCGGAGATCGGCGCGAAGCTCGCGAGCAGGCTGCTGCGACGACTCGGTTTCGCCGAAGAGCTCGTGGAGGACGTCTACTGGCTCGTCTCGAAGCACATGTTCCCCGGAGCGCTCCACCTCCTGCCCACCTTCCGGACCGAGCGCCTCATGGCCGATCGTCGCTTCCCGGTGCTCCTCGAGCTCTACCGCTGCGACCTCGAGTCGACCTACCGCGGACCGGACGGCTACTACCGCGCGTGCAAGATCTACCGTGACTTCATCAAACACAGCGCCAATCCGTACCGGGGCGCCGACGGGAAAAAACTCGTCCGCCTCTACGTCGACTGAGGACGTGCCCCGCTCGCGCGCAACCCGATCTCGTAGAGCCCGCGCAGCGTCAGCCACGGCTCCACGCGCGCGACCTTCGTGCACCGTCCGGCGATGAGACCAGCCTCGCCGCCGGTTGCGAGCACGAGCGGCGAAGCCGGCGCGAGCTCCGCGGCGATTCCGCAGACCATCGCGTCCACGAGGCCCGCGTACCCGTTCACGATCCCGGAGCGCAACGAGGCGACGGTGTTCGTGCCGATGTAGCGCTGCGGCGGCTCGAGATCGACCATGGGCAGCGCGGCGGTGTGCGCGATCAGCCCGTTCACGCCGGTCGTGACGCCGGGCGCGATGGCGACGCCGCGAACGCATCCCTCATCGTCGACGGCCGTGAACGTCAGCGCCGTTCCGAAGTCGACGACCACCGCGGCTCCCCCGGCGATTGCGAATCCGCCCACGGCGTTGGCGAGCAGGTCGCCGCCCACCTCGCCCGGGTCGTCGGTACGGATCGAGACCGGCAGGTCGAGGCTCGCGCTCACGACGACCGGCTCGATACCGAGCAGTCTCGCCACGCCGTCGTGAACCGCGCTCGTGAGCGCGGGAACGACGCTCGAGATCACCGCCGCGCGAACGGCGGAGACGTCCACGTCGTCGAAGGCGAAGAGCTCCCGCAGGTGGAGCAGCACCTCGTCGGCGGTGCGCTGCGTCCGGCTCGCGAGTCGCCAGTGGTGGAGGAGCTCACGGTCGCGTACGAGCCCCACGGCGATGTTGGTGTTGCCGGCGTCGATCGTGAGGATCATCGGTCCGTTCCGTCGGCGAAGCGGTCGAGGAGCCACGGGCGCAGCGCGTCGATGGAGGGCTCCATCGCAGACGCCTGCTTCTCGCGACGCATCGCCTCGGCGAGCCGCTCGGGAAGCTCGGGGCGCGCGCCGGTGGCCTGCTCCACCACCTCGCCGAACTTCGCCGGATGAGCGGTGGCGAGCGTGATGACGCTCGCGTCGGAGGCGCCCTCGCCGTCGAGGTAGCGCTCGGCGGCGCAGACGCCGGCGGCGGTGTGCGGGTCGAGGAAGACGCCGTGCGCACGGTAGTGCCGCCCCATGGTATCGAGGATCTCCTCGTCGGTGACCGCCTCGCCACCGACCATCGCGCGCATGTCCTGGTAGTCGGCGCCGAAGATCTCGAGCAACCGCTCGAAGTTGCTGGGGTTGCCCACGTCCATCGCGTTCGCGAGCGTGCGCATGCTCGGTCGCGCGCGGTAGATCCCGCTCGCGAGGTACTCGGGCACGACGTCGTTGATGTTCGTCGCCGCGATGAAGCCCGAGACCGGCAGGCCCCACCTCCAGGCGAGAATGCCCGCGGTGAGGTTGCCGAAGTTCCCGCTGGGCACGCAGAAGACGACCTCGCTCGCGATCCGCGACCGCAGCCGAACGAACGCGTCGATGTAGTAGAACGCCTGCGGGATGAGCCGGCCCAGGTTGATCGAGTTGGCAGACGTGAGATGCGCGCGCCCGGCGAGCTCGCGGTCGGTGAAGGCCTCCTTCACCATGCGCTGACAGTCGTCGAAGGAACCGGAAACCTCGAGCGCGTGAATGTTGCCGCCAATCGTCGTGAGCTGCTGCTCCTGCAGCGGGCTGACCCGGCCGGAGGGATAGAGGATCACGACGTCGATTCCGGGTCGATCGTGAAAGGCTCGGGCCACCGCGCTCCCGGTGTCGCCGGAGGTCGCCGTGAGAATCACGGCGCGGTGGTTCTCGCCGTCGAGCAGGTATTCCATAGCCGCTGCGAGGAAGCTCGCGCCGAAGTCCTTGAACGCGCACGAGGGACCGTGGAAGAGCTCGAGCAGCAGGATCTGATCGGTGAGCGAGACGAGCTTCGGCGCGAACGGAAAGGCCCGCCGGCAGACCGCGGCGGCCGCCTCGGCGTCGAAGGTCTCCGGCAGCAGCTCGTGCACGAGCTCGGCCGCGATCTCCACGAAGGGCCGGTCGGCGGGGCTGCGGAGGATGACCTCACGCAGCCGCGGCTCGGAGTCGGGATGATAGAGACCGCCGTCGGGAGCGAGCCCGGTGAAGATCGCCTCGCGGAAGTCGACGGACCGATCGCGGTCGCGGGTCGAGTAGAACCTCATCGCGTCCTCCGCACGGCCTGGTCGCCGGAGAAGAAGGCGCGGTGCACCGCGTTGAGCGTCTGCTCGCGGTCCTTGCGGTGCACCACGAAGGAGATATTCATCTCCGACGATCCCTGCGCGATCGCGAGCACGTTGATCGATGCCTCGCCGAGCGCCTGGAAGAGCCATCCGGAGATCCCCGGTTTGCCGCGCATGTTCTCTCCGATCACCGCGACGATCTCGAGATCGCGCTCGACGGCGACCCGCTGGATGATCTTCCGGTGCAGCTCGCGTTCGAGCTCGGCCTCCAGCGCGCGCTGCGCGCGTGGCGCATCGGCATCCGGAATAACGAAACAGATGCTGTGCTCGGATGAGGCCTGCGAGATCATGACGATGTTGATCTTCGCGGCGGCGAGCGTCGAAAAGATGCGCCCGGCGATACCGGGCAGTCCCACCATGCCGCCGCCTTCCACGTTGAGAAGCGCGACGTTCTCGATCGACGCTATGCCGGTGATGTACTCGGCCTGCGAGCTCGTGTGCGCGGCGATCTGCGTCCCCGCGGCGTCAGGATTCATCGTGTTCCTGATCCACAGCGGGATACCCTTCTCGACCGCGGGAACCATGGTGTAGGGGTGGATCACCTTCGCGCCGAAGTAGGAGAGCTCCATCGCCTCCTGGTAGCTGATCTCCGGGAGGACGAAGGCGTCGGCGACGAACCTCGGGTCCGCGCTGTAGACGCCGTCGACGTCGGTCCAGATCTCGATCGCGCTCGCCTCGGCGCCGGCGCCGACGATGGAAGCGGTATAGTCGCTGCCGTTTCGCCCGAGCGTGGTGGTGACGCCGGTCTCGGTCGCGGCGATGAAGCCGGTGACGACCGGCAGATCGTCCCCGTCAAGGTTCGCGCGCACGAGCTCGGTGGTGCGCGCGAAGTCGACGGTGGCGCTGCCGTGGTTGTCGTCGGTGCGGATGATCTCGCGCGCATCGACGTAGCGGGACGGCAACCCGCGGGCGGCCATGGCGGCGGCGACGATGACGCAGTTCAGCCGCTCCCCGAAGCCTACGATGAGGTCCTGCGTGCGGGCCGTGCACTCGCGGACGAGTCTGACGCCGTGCAGCAGGTCGCCGACTTCCTCGCAGAGCTGGTCCACCTGCGCGACGAGCGCGGCGTCGTCGGGGCAGAGCGTCCGCGCGCTCTCCACGTGCCGCTCGCGCACGGTCGCGATTCGGTCGACGAACCCGTCGTAACCGGCGGCCGACTCGCTCGCGGCGTCGAGCAACAGGTCGGTGACGCCCTTCATCGCCGAGAAGACGGCGCATACCCGTTCGTCGCGGTGAGCGCGCTCGATCACATCTATGACGCGGGAGATGCGCCCGGGGTCGGCCACCGAGCTCCCGCCAAATTTCATTACCTTCATCACCAGGTCTCCGCGATAGAATTTCGTGAGAAATTCGGGACGACGTGGCAGTCGTCGCCGTCTCAGAGTATGATGAAGGTCGCCTGATGCGCAACACGCAGACCGCTCGAAGCCTGTTCGCCCTCCTGCTCGTCGCCTTCGTGGCGTACTCGGCCGAGGCGACCGACCAACCGGATGATCACTACGACCCGCTCGCGACGGCGCTCTCCTTCTCGCCCGAGTACACCGCGCCGGTGATCGACGCGCAGGGCGATCCCGTCGCGCGCATCGCCGACCTCAACGGAGACGGGCGCGACGACACGGCGTTGCTCACCGTAGCGGTGGACGTGGGCGTCCCTACGAGCGCCGAGACACTCTCCGATCCGTTACGGCTCTACGCCGAGCAGCCGGTCGACCCCTTGTTCATCCTGGAGGCTCACATGGCCGGGCAGGAGGCGATCCTGACCGTCGAGCTGGGACGACGGACCGTATGGACGGGCTTCGAGCTGGTGAGGCTCACCGATTCGCCCGTTCCGGTCGCCGTGTCGGTGGGCTTTCGCGGCCGCGCGGCCTCCAGCACCGAGCTCGTCGTCTTCCAGCGCGACGACGTCTCGCGATTCGCCTTCGAAGAGAGCCGGAACGAGCGCGGGATGCTTACCGACCTGACGTCCGACGGGGTCCTCGACGTCGTCACCGCCCGCCGGGCGCCGGAGGCCGGCAGGGGATACGAGACCTTCCTCGAGCTCCACGAGCTGCGCGCCGACGGGTACACGCGAACCGCCTCGCTTCCGCTCGTGCGGACCGTCAACGCCTTCCTCGACGCCACGGCGCTCGAAATGGAGCGCGAATCCTGGGACGCGCTTCGCCGACGCGTACGGGGTGCCGCGACAAACGGGGTGCTCGCCGACGCGTTCCGTGGTGTCGCCGACGAAGACCTCGTCGCCGACACGCGCTTCGACTATCCCGGCAGCGGCGACGATATCGCCGATGTCACCTTTCCGCGGCTCGCCGACAACCCCTTCCCTTCGCCGTACGTGGGCCGATCCTTTCGGATCGTCTTCCGCGTAGAGTGCTGCGACGCGCCCGTGCGATTCTTCGAGGCGGTCCTCGCGCTGGACACGAATCCCTTCGACGGCTCGGTCCTCACTTTCTTGACAGACGACGGAGCCGGGAAGTAGCATCCCGGAGTGGATCGTTACATCGTCGAAGGAAGCTACCCCATCCGCGGCCGCATCCGCGCCAGCGGCAACAAGAACGCCGCACTGCCCTGCATAGCAGCGACCCTCCTGACCGACGAGACGGTCGTCCTGAAGAACGTCCCCGACATCGAGGACGTCCACGTATTGCTCGAGATCCTTCGGGAGCTCGGCGGAACCGTCGAGCGGACGACCGCGCACGGCGAGTGGAAGATCACGACGCACGACATTCGGAGCTCCGAAGTACCGCTGGAGATGGCGAAGAAGATTCGCGCCTCGATCCTGCTCGCCGGGCCGCTGCTCGCGCGGACGGGCCGCGTCCAGCTGCCGCCGCCGGGCGGCGACGTGATCGGGCGACGGCGGCTGGATACCCACTTCCTCGCGCTGAGCGCGCTCGGCGCTCAGGTGGAGATCGACGGGGTGTTCAACCTCACGGCGAACAAGCTCGTGGGCGTCGAGATCTTCCTCGACGAGGCGTCGGTCACGGCGACGGAGAACGCGATCATGGCGTCCGTGCTCGCCGAAGGCAGGACGGTCATCCAGAACGCCGCGAGCGAACCGCACGTCCAGGATCTCTGCCGCATGCTGAACGCCATGGGAGCGAAGATCACGGGCATCGGATCGAACATCCTGACGATCAACGGTGTCGCAAAACTCGGGGGAACCGAGTTCAAGATCGGCTCGGACTTCATGGAGGTCGGGAGCTTCATCGGGCTGGCGGCGGTCACGCGCGGTGAGCTCATAATCGAGGACGCTGCGCCGCAGAACCTCAAGATGGTGCGTCTGGCCTTCGGGAAGCTGGGCATTCACTGGGAGCGTGACGGCGAAGACATCAGGGTCGCCGCCGGACAGACCCTGCGCGTCGTGCCCGACATGGGCGGTATGATCCCCAAGATCGACGACGCGCCGTGGCCGGGGTTCCCGCCCGACCTGACGAGCATCATCACGGTCGTCGCCACGCAGGTCGAGGGGACGGTGCTGATCCACGAGAAGATGTTCGACGCGCGGATGTTCTTCGTCGACAAGCTGATCGGGATGGGCGCACGGATCGTGCTGTGCGACCCGCACCGGGCGGTGGTGAGCGGTCCGTCGCGGCTCTCGGGCAGCGAGATGACCTCCCCGGACGTCCGCGCCGGGATGGCGATGGTGATCGCGGCGATCTGCGCCGAGGGGACGAGCGTGATCCACAACGTCTACCAGATCGAACGGGGTTACGAGGACCTCGTCGGGCGGCTGCACCAGCTCGGCGCGCAAATCGAGCGCGGCGGCGACTGATCCGCGCGACGCAGGCCGCGGCCGGGCCCCATACCCTACTCCGACGGACGCACGTTCCCGGTCTCGCCCTCCTCGGCGAGGAGCGTCTCGTACGCCGCCTGAATCCGCTTGAACGCCTGCTCGGTCGCCTCCCGCTGCCGCTCGCTCAGCGTCGCCGCGGTATCCGGATGGAACTGGGCGGCGAGCCTGCGGTACGCCGTGCGGACCTCGTCTCGACTCGCGTCGCGCGCGATCCCCAGCACCGCACACGCCTCCGCGTCCCGGAACCGCCTGAGCACCAGCTCGCGCGCGATAAACCCCTCGTCGATGCCCACCCTCCGCGCGATCGCGCGCACCTCATCGCGCGCGGGCAGCGTTGCGCGCGTACGGCCCACGGCGTTCCACGCGGCGGTCACGACGCGCTCTCGCTCGTCGAGCGGGCACGCGGCCGCCAGACGCGCCGCGTAGACGTCGATCCCGCTCCACGGGTGCGTGGCGGCGGCGACGATCATCCGTTCGACCTGACGACGCGCCCAGCGGTCGGGATGGACCGGGCGCAGCTCCGCGGCGAGCCGGTCGACCGCCGCCGGGTCGACCCGCGGATGCGGCTGCAGGTGGCCGAGCAGCTCACCGGCGAGCGCGACCTGCCGCGGCAGCCACGCGGGAGCGTCGTCGCCGTCGAGATAGCGGATCGTGGCCCGGTGCACCCGGAATTCGGCCCAGACCAGATCGACCAGAAACCCGATGAACAGCCCGAACAGAGCGCCGAAGACACCGCCGAGCAGCCCTACCGCGAGCCCGGCGAGCGTTCCCCAGTAGCGCCTCATTCGCGGGTGCCCAGGGCGACGTAGGAGAGCGCGAGGAAGAGCAGCAGCGCCTGGAGGCAGGCCACGAGGACCGCGGTGAGGGTCACGCTCACCGACAGGAGCACCGTCGACACGAGCAGTCGCTGGGCGTACTGGAGCGTGAGGTAGACCGGGAGGATGAACACCGGAGCGAGGGGGATCAGGACGAGCGTGGGGATGGGAGGCATATGGAGGTAGCGGCTTCGGTAGCGCCAACCGAACCCCATCAGCAGCAGCGAGAGAATCAGAAAGGTGAACGGAGCGAGCAGCCGCATCAGCAGCTCGACCTCCACCGGTTCGGGGATGAGACCGTAGGCGTCGAGTACGGACACGGTGCGCACGAGCGCGGCGATGCTCGCGGTGGACGGTTCGCGGGAGACCGATCCGAGCAGCCACAGCTCCCGGGCCGAAGGTTCGACCTCGATCAGATGCTCGAAGGAGGCCGACGGCGCGCCGGCGTGGACGGTGGGCGCCATCCCGAGCGCGCGCGACTCGCGGTCGATGACGTTCAGGACGAAGTGGCCGTCGGTGAGCTTGCCGTACTCGCTCGAGACATGAAGCGTCCTCGTCCCGTCGGATGCAACGCGTAGGAGCTCGATCTTCTGGCCGTACACGCCACTCGCGGTCCGAACGAGTTTGCCGATGGCCAGCAACTCGACGAAGTCGGCGCCGGTGCGGTTGACGAGGACAACGTCCGGTGCACCCGGCATCCCCATCACCGACTCGACTTCGTCCCGGAAGACCGCCATCGACCGAACCTGCTCCTCGGCGGCGCGCAGGTAGCGCTCCACGTCCACATCGCGTGGATAGTCCCGCGCGAGCTCGACGAACCGGTAATACGCGTCCACGTAGTTCTGACGCGTGAGCGCCGCCTTCGCCGCCTGCTTCATCTGGAAGAGCTCGTACTCGGCGCTCTCCTCGTCGTCGGGCGCGAGCGCCTCCAGCCGCCCGAGCGCCTCGGCGGCGATCCGGGCCGCATCGGCGTTGCCGGGCGCGAGCGCGCGGGCGAGGGTGGCCATGTAGTGCGCCGTCGAGTAGTCCTCGTCCTGCATCGCCGCCGATGCGCGGTCGACGAGCTCGCCGGCGGTGGCGCTCTCCGGCACGGCGAACCGCTCGTCCTCCTGCGTCGCCTCGAGCCGCACCGCGTCGGCGCGGGCGGCGTCGCGAACCTCTATCAGCAGCTCCTCCACCTCCTCGCTCTCCCCGACGAGCGCGAGGTACTGATTGAGATCGGAGAGCGCCTGCGTGTAGTTCTGACTCTCGCGAGCCTCATCGGCCGACTCACGCAGTCGGCTCGCGAGCGTCGTCGTGAACTCCAGCGATTCGACTCGCGAAGCAGCCGAGGGATACCCGACGAGATAGGCGCCGGCGAAGACGAGCGTGAGCGCGAGCAGGAGGCCGATCGATCGACCGAACCGCTCGAAGGTCGACCGCGCGGCCCCGGACGACTGCATGGGCACGATCCAGCCGAAGACGAGCAACGTCGCCCACCCCTGCGCGACCGGCGCGAGCCGCAGGTACTCCGCCCACGTGCGTGCGGTGATCCACGACCACTGGAACTCCGCGAGCACGGTCTTCGTGGTGAACGAAAAGATCGATACGAGCAGCAGCACGCCGAACGCGACGCCGTGACAGATCACCGAGGAGGCGAGCAGCTTCCTCCAGCTCTCACCCATGCTCGACCTCCCGTCTCCACTCCTCGAGCGGGGGAAGGAATACGAGCCCGGCGAGGAGTCCGACACCGAGCGCCGCGAGCAGCGCCGCCGAGGCGAACGGAAGCGCACGGGAATCGAACGCGGCGATCAGCACGTCACGCAGCACGCCGGCGTGCACCGCCGGGACGATCCAGAACGCGAACCGAAGCGCCGAGAGGACCAGAACGACGTTGAAGAGCGGCCAGCGCGTGAGGCGAGCGAGCGTCCACGAACCGAGGAGATAGACGCCGAGCGCCGCGAGATTGAGCAGGCCCGGCAGCACGCGGTCTCCGGCGAGCGAGAGCAGCCGGGCTGTGGACGCGACGTCCCGCGTGAGCCCGGCGAGGAGCGCCGGGGGCCGCACCATCGCGGGGTACGAGTTGGACACGCCGCGCAGGTCGATCGTCGCCTCGCCGTCATCGGCGGCCGTGGTCAGCGCTCCGGGGGGGACCTCGAGCTCGCCGGAGACGGGGTCGATCTGCGCGCGGGGTACGACCGAAAAGCCGGGGGTCCGCCGCTCCTCGTGGAGCACGAGCGGCGCGAGCTCGGAACCGTCACGGTCGAGCGCGTACACCCGCCGGAGCTCGGCCCGTACGATGCGTCGCTCGGGCACGACGATGGCGGGATCGGGCGGTGCTGCGCCCACGACGCCGGTCACGAATCCGCCGGCGACGAGCGCGCCGGTCCACGCCGCGAAAAGGATCCCTATCGCCGCTGCCGGCGCCTGCATCCTGCGCACCGCCGAGAAGAGCGCGATCGCGCCGGCGAGCAGGACGGATACCGGCCAGACGAGCGCGAGCGCGTACAGGAGTCGCGCGATGAACGACGGCGAGAGACTTGCCCCGGATGGATCAAAGCCGATAACATAGCCGTGCGCTACGACCAGCGCGCTCGAGGCGAGCACGATCAGCACGAACCAGAACAGGAATCGCACCAGCAGGCGGATTGCGGCTTTCACCGGGCAGATCGTAGCACGGCCCCCGAGTCGATGCAATATTCGTCGCGGGACGTGAATAGGAAGCCGGGTGCCGGGTAGTATCCCTGAACGAGAAGAACGAGCACTCATTGAGCGTGCGCAGCGTGGCGACACGGCCGCATTCGGCGTGCTCGTGCAGCGGTACCTGGAACGCGTGTACCGCGTCGCGCACGCGATCGTGCGCAACGCCGACGAGGCGGCGGATATCGCGCAGGACACGTTCGTGAGGGCGTTCCGCCGGATGGACCGGTTCGACCCGCAGCGGCCGCTGTTTCCCTGGCTCTACCAGATCGCCCGCAACCTGGCGCTCAACCGAATCGAGCGGGTGCGCAGACGCGAGGCGACGCTGCCGGAGCAGGACGCGCTGCTGGCCGTCGGCCCGGGACCGGAGGAGGCTCTGATAGCCGCGAGCGAGTCGGAGCGCGTGCGCGCGGCGGTCGCGTCGCTGCCCGAGGCGCATCGCGAGGTGATCGAGCTCAACCACTTCCAGGAGTGCTCGTACCGGGAGATGGCCGATATCCTGGGAATCCCCATCGGCACGGTGATGTCGCGCCTCTATCACGCGCGAAGGCGTCTGAAGAGGCTGCTCGACGAGGAGACCAGCGATGTCCGCGTATAATCCAGACGAGAATATTCCCGAGGACGATATTCGCATCCGCATCCAGGCGCTCGTCGACAACGAGCTGCCCGAGGGCGAGATCGAGGCCGTGCTCGCAGAGATCGAGGGATCCTACGAGTATCGCACCGAGTACGCCGAGCTGCTGAAGCTCCGCCGCAAGCTTGGACCCGGCCCCGCGCAGCGCGTATCCGACGAGTGGGTCGAGCGCGCGGAGGCTCGCGTCACCCGTCGCATCGGCCGGGGGCTGGGCATGGTGCTCTTCCTCGGCTCGTACCTCGTCCTGCTCGGCTACGCGATCTACACGATGCTCCGCGAGCCCGACGTGCCCCTGATCGTCGCGGTGCTCATCCTGGGCGTCGTCGCCGGCTTCGTCATCTTGCTCGCGACCGCGATCGCGGATAGAGTACGGGAGCGAAAGACCGACAGGTATCGGGGGATCATACGATGATTGTCGCTACGACCGACTCATTGCCGGGACGACGCGTAACCGCGGTGCTGGGCCTGGTTCGCGGAAACACGATCCGTGCCCGCCACCTGGGAAAGGACATCTCGGCAGCCTTCAAGAACCTCGCCGGCGGCGAAATCTCCGACTACACGAAGATGATGGCCGAAAGCCGCGAGCAGGCGATCGACCGCATGATCGAGGACGCCGAGTCGGTCGGAGCCGACGCGATCGTCGGTGTACGGTTCACGACGAGCTCGGTGATGCAGGGCGCCGCCGAGATCCTCGTCTACGGCACAGCGATCCGTTGCGAATCGGAATAGGACTCATCTCCCCACAGGTTATCCACAGGCTGAAACGGCCCTGGAACGCGGTTTCAGCCCCCTCGCGGGGTATCGTGACCGCGTCGAATTCGGCCGGATGCAGCCGGAATTGACGTAATTACTTTCACAGAAAGGTATTATACGATTGTCAACGGATTCCAGGCCTTTTCTTTGGATTTCGTGGGGCGGAGTATCTTAAAACCTGTATAGCGGTTGGCCCGAGCGAGGTGTGTTTTGCACGGGTTATCCACAAGCAGTCTCGTGCATGCATCAGCCGTGCCGACTATCGGCATTCCAGACGGTATCCGCGGCCTCGCGAGCACGAAATCGTGGGTGGCGCGGGCCAGTCCGACGCGGCCTGCGCGAGCCTGCTCCGCAGGCGGGAGAGATGCATGTCGACAGCCCTGCTCGCGGGACCGTGGTCCGGGACGACCGCCTGAAGCGCCTCGCGCGGGACCGGATCGTCGCCCCCGCGAGCGAGCATCTCGAGCATGGCGAGCTGGACAGGAGAGATCCCGACGCGGTGCGCCGGGTCGTCGCCGTCCACCGAGACCCAGTAGCGACCGAAGTGGAGCTCGCCTGCCGCGCACCTCACCATGCGGCGCCGGAGCAGGCGCCGAACGCGATAGCGCAGTTCCTGCGCGGTCCACGGTTCGACGAGCACGTCGTCGCAGGCTGCGTCGTCGATCGAGTCGAGCGCCGAGGGGGATCCGTAAACGAGGACGGGCGGGGCGGCGGGAAGGCCTGCGTCGGAGGCAACCAGGCTCGCGGGCCCGATGATCAGTACGGGGATGTCGCCGTCGGAGAGCGAGGCGAGCGCGCGTGCGTCGACGTTGTGCACCGCCCGACGCGTCCCCGATTCGAGCGCGAGCCGGACGCGCTCGCGCGTGTAGTCGTCGGCGCCGACGAGCCAGACGTCGGAGACCGGTCGGTCAGGACTCTTCGTTGAGCTTGCGCTTGAGCGCTTCGAGCTCTTCATCGACCTCTTCGGCGGAACCCGAGTCAGAGGAACCCGGAGACGCGCCACCGGCCTGGGAAGAACCGGCATTCTCACCGGACGAGCCGCCGGTCTTGTCCTCGATCGCCATCTTCTGCTTCAGGTCCTCGAGGAGCTGTTCGGTGTTTCCGCCGGCCTCGAGCTGGGCGAACTGCTGCTCGAGGCTCTCGCTCTCGGTCGTGCCCTCGATCTCGAGCATCGCGTCGTTCTCGGCCTCGATCTGGTCCATGCGCTTGCTCATCTGGTCGAAGGCCTCGAAGGCGGATGTGTCGGCCATACCGCCGATCGTCTCGTTGATCCGCTTCTGCGCCTCGGCGCGTCGGGCACGGGCTACGAGCAGGTTCTTCTTGCGCTGTGCCTCCTCGATCTTCTGCTGGAGCCCTCGCAGGGCGCTCTTCAGCTTCTCGACCGATTCGTGCTGCGCCTCCCACTGCTCCTTGTACTGAGTGGCGGTCTTGTCGAACTCCTGCTTGCGGATCAGCGCTTCCTTGGCGAGGTCGTCCTTCCCGGCGCGGACCGCGAGCATGGCCTTGCGCTCCCACTCCTGGCCGGCGGCGAGGTTCTCCTTCACCTGGCGCTCGAGCTTCTTCTCGTCCGCGATCGCGGACGCGACGCTCTTCTTCGACTCGATGAGCTGCTGGTTCATATCGACGATCAGCTGGTTGAGCATCTTCTCGGGATTCTCAGCCTTGCTGATCATGTCGTTGAGGTTCGATTTCACGACTCGTCTGAAGCGATCAAAGATTCCCACAGCGGGCCTCCTCAGGTCGATTGCCGGTACTTCGCGAGCCGGCTGTAGTGCTGCGCGAGCGCGAGCCCGGTCGAATCGAGCGACGCCTGGAACTCCTCGAGGTCCATGGACGGGAACTCCAGACTGTCTATCAAGATGACACTGTCCTCTTCGATCGCATAGGCCCCGTGGACCATCTCGGCGTTCAGCCGCAGGAGCTCTTCGAAGAACTCCTCGCGCTTCTCGCCGGGAACATCCATGACCTTCGCCCGAAGCGTCACGAGCTCGTCCTGGACGTAGACGACGACCGAGCTCAGCCCGTTCTCCTCGTCGGTGAGCAACCACATGTTCTCACCGATTTCCTCATAGATCAGTTCTAGGTTGATGAAGAAGCTTTCCAGCTTCTCCTGTGCTGACGCTGCCATCACGCGACTCCTGTGAAATGTAAACCGTGTGACGGGAGAACCGTCACCTCAATCGGCTGCGGCACGCCGACCGCGATCAGCCGAGGAACACCTGCCCGGCCGTGTCGATCGCAAGGATCGTCTTGCACTCCGAGCAACGGAACCGGCCGGCCTTGGTCGCCTTGAGCTTCTTCCCGCAAATGGGACACTTGAAGATCTTGGGGAAGACGTCCGACCGCTGGGTCGTCCCGCCCTTGGAGAAGAACTCGACCGCCTCGTCCAGGCTGTCCTTGATGTTGAAGAACTGCGAGAAGCCGAGGAGCTGAAAGACCTCGTAGACCTTCGGCTGGATCTCGAGCAGGACGAGGTCGCCGCCACGCGGGCGTACCGACTTGAGAAACGCGGTGAACGAACCGATGCCGGTGCTCGACACGTAGTTCAGGCCGGCGCAGTGGAAGATCAGCTTCGTGAAACCCGCTTCGATCGCACGATTCACGCGCTTCTGAAAGAAGTTGCTGTTGTAAGTATCGATGTAGCCGGTGAGAAACAGAACGAGACCGCCTTCGACGTTGTCAATCTGCTGGAGCTTGATCTTCAGGCTGTCATCTTTCTCTTCGTCGAACCCTGCAACAATGTCGTTATTAGCCATGGTTCTCCTTCAGATCCCGCGGACGCGGCCAGTTTTTTACATTTTAACCCGATCACATAGTATGAGAGCAACGGAGCTTTGTCAAACTTGGCCGTTGCCCCTTTCACCCAGAATGTACCACGTCCGGCGGGGCTTCGCCGGTCGAATTCGGCGCCGCCGGAGTCGGCCCGCACGCGTCGTACGAGCGTCCCGGCCGGGCGCGCTCGAGTAGACCAATTCGCGTCCCCGTTGGTATACTCGCGATGGTTCGGGTGAACGAGCCGGGAGGAGAGCCCATGAAAAAGCTCGCGTTCGTCGTTCTCGTGGCTGCGCTGCTCACTCTCGTCGCGACTCCCGGGATCTCGCAGGTAACCCCGCAGGAGTTCGAGTCGGTCATCAACTTCGAGGATTCGATCGAATCGCTCGCGACGCTCGTCAACACCGGCGCGTACGATCGGATAGACGTGGACCGCTACTACGTCCTCGACGGCGCGGTCGCATCCACGCAGATCTTCAATCCGGACCCCGAATCGTTCCAGGCGGTCATCGAGCTCGTCTCGAGCGAATGGGTCGGCCTCGAGCGCATCGAGGCGTACCATATCTACGTGCTCGTCGAAGGCCCGGAGTACGCCGCGCGTATCCCGGAGAGAATGCCGCGCGACCCGGGACCCGAAGTCATCCAGACCAATCAGGAGCTGCTCGTCATCGGTCCGTTCATCGGGACCGCGATGCTCGACGCCTCCACCGAAGTGGCGGTCATCCAGGCGGTCGCGCTGCGCTGAGCGCAGCCTCACACGAAGCTGAGATCCTCGGGCCCGATCGTCTCCGACCTCGCGTCGGCGAGCGCCCTCCAGACGACGTTGCGCAGCTCGCGCACGTTGCCGGGCCAGTCGTACGCGGAAAGCCGCTCGAGCGCGTTTGCGCCGAACCGCCGCGCGCGCGACTGAACGCCGGCGTCTGCGAGCGTGCGCAGGAAGTGCGCCGCGAGCAAGGGAACGTCGTCGCGCCGGGCGCGAAGCGGCGGGATGGAGATCCGGAAGACGTCGATCCGGTAGAAGAGGTCCTCGCGGAACCGCCCCTCGTTCATGAGCGCCCGCAGGTTGCGGTTGGTCGCGACGACGATGCGCGCCGTCGTGCGGCGAGCGGTCGACCCGCCCACCCGGTAGTAGACGCCGGTCTCGAGCACGCGGAGCAGCTTCACCTGCGCAGACTGGCTCAACTCCCCGATCTCGTCGAGAAAGAGCGTACCGGCGTTGGCCAGCTCGAACGCCCCGGGACGCGTGATGGCGTCGGTGAACGCCCCGCGTTCGGTCCCGAAGAGCTCGGCCTCCACGAGCGTGTCCGGCAGCGCGCCGCAGTTGCGCGCCTCGAACCGGCCGGAGGCCTCGGGGGCACGGTCGTGCAGCGCACGGGCGACGAGTTCCTTACCCACACCGCTCTCGCCGGCAACGATGACCGGACCGGTTGTACGCGCGAACCGGCTCACATCGGCGCGCAGACGGACGATTGCGTCGCTCGCTCCCACGATTTCGGGTAACGACGCGGGCGCCGGCGGGGCGGCACGCAGCTCCTGTCGCGCGAGCGCGCGCGTGACGGCGAGCTGAAGGTCGCGCATCCGGATGGGATGGGTGACGACGTCGCACGCGCCGAGCTGCACGGCGTCCACCACGCTTCGGAGCTCGAGCCGGTCGAGCAGCGCGACCACCGGGGCGCTGTCTGCACGGTTGCGCATTCGTCCGAGCAAATCCAGCGCGCGGGGCTCCCCTGCTTCGAGGTTGAGGAAGACGACGTCGGGCGAGTGGTCGCGCACGTAGTCGACGCCGAGGATGGGATGCTCGTAGTGGTCGACGTGATGATCAGGGCCGAGCAGGTGCTTGATCACCCGGAACGACGCCTTGCTCTCATCGACTACTACGAGCCTCGCCACAAAAAATCTCCAGACGAATATTGTATACCCGACCCGTGCAGTCGTCAAGCGAAACGTGGTGACGGGCGGGGTGCAACGGGGTAAGCTCAGGTATGGATCGCGATCCTCTCCTGCACGGACTCGTCGAGCCGGATCGCGTGCTGCGGCTGCTCTCTCTGGGACTCCTGGGAGCGCTGCTCATGCTCGCCGACGGATACGTGCTCATCATCGTGTCGCGTCAGATCGGCATCTATCTGCTGCTGGCGGCGGTCGCGTCGACGGGCCTGCTCGCGATCGTGCTCGTCATCGCCGCCTATCGCGCGGAGGTCGAGCAGATGTGGCAGACGGTCCGCGACGGCCGCTACCCGCGGCGCCAGTTTCGGCGCCTCGTGCCCCTGCTCGCCGCGGCGTTCCTCCTCCTCGTACCCGGCTTCGTCACCGACGCGGTGGGTATCGCGCTGGTCATTCGCCCGCTCGGCTGGCCGCTCGGCGTCCTGGTGGAACGACGAAACCGCGACCGCTTCCGCAAGCTCTACGAGTACCTGCGTCTGCACCAGTGAATCACAGCCGGAAGAGCTTGAAGATGGCCAGCAGGACGAGAAACCAGAGGTAGACGAAGAAACGCAGCGCGCGCCACGGACGGCGGACCAGGTCGGGCACGAAATCGAGCCCGCGCCGGAACGCCGTCCGCGATCCACGCCGCCTGCGCTCGGCGAAGACGTCGAACACCTCCGGCACGTGCAGGAAGATACTCGGGCTGAGCTGCTTGCGGTGCCGAGAGACCCACCGGTCACCCGCGGGCGCGCCCGGTCCGATCAACACGAAGTCGGGCGTAGCCTTGCGGATCGCCGTGATGATATCGCCTTCGAGCTGTCGTCCGTAGTTCCCGGTGTACCGCCCGACGAGCCGCAGCCCCGGAAAAGTCTCGCGCAGGTTCTGTTCGACGGTTCGCAGCGACTGCGCGGTTCCGCCGAGGAGATAGATCGACCTCGATCGGTCCTCCAGCGCCCCGAGCGTGCGGATCACGAAGTCGAACGGCATATAGCGCGGCGGGCGCCGGCCGCGCAGGAATCTGGCCGCACCGGAGACGCTGCGCGAAACGGGCAGGACGAGATCGGCGTCGCGGAGGCAGGCACGGTACTCGCGATCGCGACGCGCGCGCATGAAGTCCCACCAGCGGATGAGCACGATCTGCGCGACGTCGGGCTTCTCCACGAGCCGGTCGATCGTCGGGCCGATCTGATCCTCGTCGAGCGCGTCGACCGCGACGCGCATCACGTCGAGTCGTCGTGCTCCATTCACGTCGTTGCGGGTTGCCACCACTCGCGCTCCAGAATCAGGATTCGCATCGCCGCGGCAGCAAACAGCGCCGCGTTCTCCGCGCGAAGAACCCGTGGGCCGAGCCACAGCGGGCTGAATCCCCGCTCGATCAGCCCGTCGAGCTCATCGGCCGAAAAACCACCCTCCGGCCCTGCCACGAGCTCGATCTCGTTCGGAGTGTCGCCAAGATATCCGTGGAGCGAGGTCTGTGCAAGAGGCTCGGTGTGGAGGACGAGCGAGAGCGCCTCGGGCCGCGCGGTCACCGTCGGGAGCTCCACCGGCTCGAGCACCTCGGTCGGGCGCCCGGCACCGCTCTGCTGAACCGCCTCGCGCGCGATCCGACGCCACCGCTCGGTGCGCGACGAGCCGCCGGAGGGGCGCACGACGGTGCGCTCGGTCACCACCGGGCAGATCCGCGTGACGCCGGCCTGCACGAGCGCGCGCACGCTCTCGTCGAAGGCCCGCCCCTTGGGGATCGCCTGGTAGACGGTGATGCCGGGGAACGCCGCGGCCGCCGTCCCGCTCGAACCGGGCTCCACGCGCGCGAGCAGCCTGCGCCCGTCGTCGTCGAGGAGCTCGAGCGTCCAGCGGGCGCCCGACTCGTCGATGGCGGGCAGACGCGCACCGGGGCGCAGCCGCAGGACCCTCGCCAGGTAGTGATAGTCCTCGCCGGTGAGCGCGATCCGCGCCCCGGCGGTAAGCGCCCCCGGCAGCAGGAGCTGTCGCATCAGCGGACGGAGATCTCGCCGTTGCGCAGCATCTCGACCGCCTCCTGCAGGACCGGGTCGTACTCGAGGTCGTACACGAGCTGTACGTTGGACTGGCGGTTGACCTCGTTGCGGATCGTCAGCTCGATCCACCGGTCGGGCAACTCGAAGCCCTCCTCCTGGAGCCGGTCGACGAACGACTCGACCTCGCCGGGCGACGGGTCTGGATTCTCGCGCACCCAGGCCGGGATCCGTTCGGAGGTCAGCAGCTCGGCGTACTCGGTGGCCTGGTCGTCGTCGAGCTCCGGCGGCTCGACGACGAGGTCGGGATCGACGCCCACCTCGTCGATGAACCGGCCGCTGGGCAGGTAGTACTTCGACATCGTGAGGCGGAACCCGCCGTCGCCGATCTGGCGAACCTGCTGCACCGAGCCCTTGCCGAAGGTCGTGTCGCCGATCAGGAAGGCCCGGTCGCGGTCCTGGAGCGTGCCGGCGAGGATCTCGGAGGCCGAAGCCGAGCCTCCGTCGATCAGCACGACGACCGGAAGGTCGTCCGGTATTTCGGTGCCGCCGGTCGCGGTGATCCGCTCGTTCTCGCGCGGCGACCGGCCGGCCGTCCCGACGATCGTGCCGCGCTCGAAGAAGAGATCCGCGACGTCGACGACCGCGGCGAGCAGCCCGCCGGGGTTCGAGCGGACGTCGATGATCATGCCCTCGTAGTCGTCCGCCTCGAACGAATCGAGCGCCTCATGGACGCGCTCGACGGTCCTGGGGGTGAAGTTCGTGATCCGGAGGTAGCCGATGTTCTCCGGGATCATCGCGTACTTCACCGTGGGGTACTCGATGATATCCCGCTCGATCGAGACCTCGAACTCCGCGCGCGCGCCGCGCCGGATACGCAGCGTGACGCTCGTACCGGGGGTGCCGCGGATCATGTTTACCGCCTGGTCGAGGGTGAGATCCTCGGTCGACTTGAACTCCTCGGCCTCCGCGTCGCGGATCCCCACGATAAGGTCGCCGGGGCGCACGCCGGCCTCGTAGGCGGGCGTGCCCTCGATGGGCGAGACGACCTCGACGAAGGCCGGGTCCTCGGAGTCATCCTCCACGACCTGCTTCGTGATGGTCATCCCCACCCCGCCGAACTCGCCAGTCGTCACGTCGGTGAGGTCGCGCATCTCCTGCTCGTCGTAGTAGACCGAGTACGGGTCGTCGAGACTCTCGAACATGCCGCGCAGCGCGCCGTCGAGCAGCTCGTCGGGGTCGACCTCCTCGACGTAGTTCTGTTCGATGAACTTCATCACGCTCTCGAACACGTCGATAGCGCGGTCGGTTTCCGAGTATTCCTGCGAGAAGAGGCTGGGGGTGGCGGTCAGGACGAACAGGAACGCGATGAGAAGCGCTCCTACCGAACCCCAGACGACGCGCTCGCGCCGCCGACTCTGCCGTCTCGTGTTCTGCGAATCCTGTTCGATGTCTCTCATGCCATCTCAAGTATACTTCCTATGGAACGATGATTCTATTGACCGGTCGGTCCGGGCTCCGTACACTCCGCGGCATGGGCGGTCGCCACTTCGTGTTTGCCGGTGGAGGCATCTGGTACCTCCTCCGTTTCGCGCTGGTCGCCCTCCTCGTCCTCCGACTGGTAGACAACGATCCGCTGTTTCATCTCGACCTGCTGTGGGTCGGCGCGCCGGGGCTGCTGCTCGCCGCGCTCTTCGCCGGGTGCGCGTTCGTCGGCGAGGGGGAACGCTACTACCTGCCGCTGATGCGCATCGGCACGCTGCTCGCAGCGGCAAGCGACGCAATTGTCGTCCTGACCGGCAGTTATGCGCCGATTGCCGTGCGCGTCAACGGAACCGAGAGCGAGCTCTCCCGGCTCGTGTTCATCATCGTCTACGGCATCCTCGCGGTCGACTTGCTCATCTTCGCCGCCCTGATATCATATCGACCCATGGACCGTTCCCGATCATCCGGACCCGAAGAGCACCTGCCCGAGTACGAGTCGACTCGCGTGGAGGACGAGTAGTGCGCATCATCCCGATCGCCAGCGGCAAGGGCGGGGTGGGCAAATCGCTGCTCGCGGCCAATCTCGCGCTCGTGCTCGCCCGCATGGGGCACGGGGTGATTCTCGCCGACCTCGATTTCGGCGGCTCGAACCTGCACCTCATCCTGGGCATCCGCGGCGTGACGACCGGCCTGGGGACCTTCATCAACGCGAGCGACGTCGCCTTCGACGACGTGATCCTCGACACCGAGTACGAGAACCTGCGCTTCATCCCCGGCGACGGCGAAGTGCCGGGCATCGCGAACCTGGGCTCCGGCCAGAAGCGGAAGCTCCTGAACCGGCTGAAGGCGGTGGACACCGACTTCCTCGTACTCGACCTGGGTGCAGGCACGAGCTTCAACGTCATGGACTTCTTCCTGCTCTCGCGGCAGGGCATCATCGTCACCACCCCCACGCCCACCGCGCTCGTGAACGCCTATCTCTGCATCAAGAACGCGCTCTTCCGGCTGCTGACCACCTCGATCAAGCGGGGCAGCGAGGGAGACCGCCGGATGAAGGAGCTCACGCGCAACCCCGAACACCTGCAACGCGTGTACCTGCCCGAGCTCGTCGGGCGGATCGAGGAAGTCGACCCTGAGGCGGTTGCGGCGTTCCGCGCGAGCGCGGCCGAGTTCCGTCCGCGCGTCGTGCTCAACCTCCTCGACGACCCGAAGGACGTCGACAAGGTGACCCGGCTGCGACGCAGCTGTACGCAGTATCTGGGGCTGGAGATCGAGCACCTGGGGGTCATGTACCGCGACGAGCTGCAGGACGTCTCGCTGAGCGCCCGCCTGCCCATCGTGCTCTACAAGCCGAACAGCGTGCTCTCGCAGGCGGTCACGAGAATCGGGGAGAAGATCGTCGAGCTCTCCGGCGCCGACGGCGAGCAGGGGGCCTGGCTCGACGCCGAGGAGAGCTTCGCCGACGCGTACGCGGAGGCGGAAAGCGATTTCGAGGTCAGGACCGACTACGTGAACGAGCTGCTGCACACCGGGGCGCTCAGCCAGGGCGACCTGCTCGAGACGGTGAAGTCGCAGCAGATCGAGATCAACCAGCTGCGTCGTGAGAACGATCTGCTGAAGGCGAAGATCGTGCGGGCGGCGCACCAGGGATACGACGTGCGGTAGCGAAGATGGCGAAGCAGCGCGCAGAGGCGACCGGACAGCTTGAGATCTCACTCGACGAGCGGGGGCTCGAAGCGAAGGCGACCTTCACGCCCGGCGAGGGCGAGACGTGGACGCCGGACCGGCTCATCGAGACGATGCGCGCGAAGGGGATCGTGGAGGGCTTCAAGCCCGACGACCTGCGCCGCACCTTTGCGCTCGTCCTCCAGCGCGGCACGCGCGAACCGTTCGTCATCGCGAAGGGCGTCCCGCCGGCCGACCCGAAGCCCGAGCAGGCGCGGTTCCTCGAGATCGGCGTTCCCTCGAAGCTCGAGGAGCAGGCGCGGCGCGTGATCGCCGAGGCGGCGCCGCCGCGCATCACGATCGAGAAAAAGGAACGGATCAGGAAGCAGAAGACCGTCACCCGCAAACCGAAGCTTCCGTTTCTCCCGCCGAAGGAGGAGACGGTCGACTACACCGAGGAGAAGGTGCACCACGAGCGGGTCTACGTCGATCCGACGGTCGAACGCACCGGCTACGCCACCGCCGGGCAGAAGATCGGCATGGTGGAGGGCAAGTACGACGGCGAGGCGGGCCGCAGCGTCACAGGCGAGCTGATTCCGACGCGGGCGCTCGCAGACCCGTACTTCTACTGCGGCGCCGGGATCGAGCGACGGCGCGACGAGCTCTACGCCGAGTACGACGGCTTCGTGCGCGTGGGGGCGAACTGGGTCGACCTCGTGCCGTTCGAAACGCACGACTGGGAGCTCACGCTGTCCTCCGATCGCGCGACCTGCTACCTCAGCTTCGACCCCGGTCACGCGCACGCGAAGCCGCCGACCGCAGAGGAGATCCGCGCGAAGGCGGCGGAGCTGGAGTTCCCGACCGAGCGGCTGCTCGACGACGAGACGATCGACGCGATGATCTCGCGCGCGGTCGCGAGCGAGCAGGCGATCGAGAACGAACCGCTGAACGCGAGCCGCGACGCAGCCTTCGACATCTTCGTCTCCGAGGACAAGCTCAAGGCGGTACTCAACGTCCACAAGGGCACCGGCCGCGGTGCGCCGCTCAACCTCAAGGAGCTCGGCCGCGCGATCAAGGAGAGCAGGCTGGTCGGGCTCGACTACCAGCAGATCAAGAAGGACATCGCCGCGTTCATGCAGAGCACCGACACCGAGCTCATCGGCTACGTGCTCGCCGAAGGAACCGCCCCGGCGCCGGGACCCGAGCGGACGCTCGAGTTCAGCGTGCGGTTCCTGCCCGAGGATCGGGCGAACGAGGTCATCGAGCACCTTCGCCGGACGCTCGCGGAGGCCCCCGCCGCCCAGAGCGTCTCCGACTTCCCGCCCGACGCGATCGAGGAGGTGGGGGAGGTCGAGGCCGACCAGCGCGTCCTCACCGTCTCGCCGGAGGTCCCCGGGAAGCCGGGCACCGACGTGTACGGTCAGCAGACGCCGGGCGAGAGCGCGCCCGAACCGGCGGTGCGCCTCTTCGAGGGGCTCGAGCAGAAGGGCGCCATCGTCATCGCCACCGAACCCGGGCTGCTCCACCGCGGCCGTCGCGACGACACCGAGTTGCTGCGCGTGCTTCCGCACCGCGACGCGACCGTCGCCGTACGAGTGACCGACAACAAAATGGCGGCGCTCATCACGCTCACGCCTCCGGTCGGTACGGGTCGGTCGCTCGAGTACGAGGAGGTCGAGGCCGCCGTCCGCGGAACCGGCGTGTCGAGCGGCATCCGCGACGAGTTGCTTATGCGCGCGTGGGAACGCGCGAGCGCAGGAGAGGAGATCCGCGACCTCATATTCGCCCGCGGTCGCCACGTGGACAGCGGCGGCGAGGGCGAGCTGGAGATGCTCATCGAGACCGCGTCCGGAAGGGGGATGACGCTGCGCGCCGACGGCTCCGCCGACTACCGGAACCAGGACCGTATCACCACGGTCGCGGCGGGGACGCAGATCGCGAGGGTGCGCCCGCCTGCGGACGCGAACCGGGAGGGCTGGGACGTACTGGGCACCACCTTCCGCGCGGACAGCAGCAACGCCGTCGAGGTCGATGCGGGTGAGAACGTCGCGATAGAGGAGGAGACGGGCGGGTCGCGCCTGCTCGTCGCGAAGATCGAGGGCGAGCTCGTCCGCGAGGGCAACCGGTTCGACATCCGCGCGTCGCACACGATCGACGGCGACGTGGACCTGCACACCGGCAACGTGAAGTTCCCCGGCACGGTCACCGTGAAGGGTTCGGTGCGCACCGGCTTCTACGTGATGGCCGGCGGCGACATTCAGGTAGCCGAGCTCGCCGAGGCGGCGCTGCTGAGCGCCGACGGCGACATCGTCGTGAACCAGGGGGTGAAGGGAGCCGGCAAGGCGGTGCTTCGTACGAAGGGCTCGGTCGGGCTCACCTTCGCCGAGCAGGCGACGATTCTCGCGGTCGACAACGTCCAGGCGAAGAACTCGCTCGTGCACTGCGAGGTCAAGTCGAACGGCAAGGTCCGGATGGTGGGCGACAAGGGCAGCATCGTCGGCGGGCGTATCCGCGCGCGCGAAGGCCTCGCGACGCACAACCTCGGCTCCGAACGGGGGGTGAAGACCCAGGTCGAGTTCGGCCAGAACTACCTCATCGCGGACAAGATCGAGAGCGAAGAGCGCGAGATGGAGAAGCTCAAACGCCAGGTCACCAAGATCGATCTCGCGATGAAGGACGCCGAGCGCTCGGGCGAGCGGGGCAAGCTCGACCAGCTGCACGCGAAGAAGCTGCAGATGATGAAGGCCCTCGAGAAGCGGGGCCTGCGCGTGTTCACCTACCGCGAGCGCTTCGAGGAACACCACGAATCGGAGATCGTCGTCACCGGCACCATCTACCCCGGCGTCGTCATAGAGACGCACGGCCGGACGCTCGAGATCACCGCTCCGCGCACGAACGTGATCATCTCCTTCAGCCCCGAAACCGGGCGGATCGAGGAGCGAACCGCCGCGAAGGAGTCGGAGCGCGAGTGATGATCCCGGCGTATCTGGAGTACCCGTCGTGGCTCTCTCCGCAGATCGCACCCGGGCTACCCATCCGTTGGTACGGGATCATGTACCTGCTCGCCTTCCTCACGGCGTTCCTGCTCTTCCGCCACGAGGCACGCCGCTCGGGGCTGACGCAGGACCGCGACCTGATCGCAACGTTCTTCTACTGGGCGATCCTGGGTGCCCTCCTCGGCGGCAGGCTGTTCTACGTCTTCGTATTCGGCGACACCGAGGTCTACCTCAGCCGGCCGTGGCTCATCGTCTGGCCGTTCACCGACGGCCGGTTCACCGGCATCCAGGGGATGAGCTACCACGGCGGGTTCGTGGGGGCCGTGGCGGCGGTCGTCGTCTTCGCGCGCGTGCACCGCGTGAGCCTGCTCGACTGGGGCGACACGCTCGCCGTCGCCACACCGCTGGGCTACACCTTCGGCCGGCTCGGCAACTTCATCAACGGTGAGCTCGCCGGTCGGGTCACGACGGTCTCGTGGGGCATGATCTTCCCCCGGATGCCGCGCTACTCGATCGAGGAGGCGTGGGTCCCCGGCGTCATCGCGGAGACCGATCTGAGCATTCCCGCGGGAGCGGTCATGGTGAACCTGCCGCGCCATCCCTCGCAGCTCTACGAGGCGTTCCTCGAGGGGATCGTTCTCTGGGCGCTACTCTGGTTCGTCTTCCGTCGGCGACGGCCGTTCCCCGGCGCGTGCATCGCGCTCTACGTCACCGGCTACGGCGTGGCGCGCTTCTTCGCCGAGTACTTCCGCGCGACCGACGAGACGGTCGGCTACCTCGTCACGCTGGGCGATCGGCTCGCGATGCCTCAGTTCACCACGTCGGCGCTGCACCTCACCGAGGGGCAGTTGATCTCGCTGGGGATGACGCTCATCGGGATCGTGCTCTACCTGGTCTTCAGGCTCATCGCGCGCCCGGAGGCGGTCGTCGAAACCTTCGATCACACCGAGTAGCGCTGCTTGCTCTTCGATAACCGCTGACGCGAGGCGCGGATCTCGTCGCCGTACACCGAAAGCAGCCCGTCCAGCTTCTCGCGCAGCACGTTCAACCCGAACTCGCTCCGCGCGATCCGGAAGTTCGTCTCGGTCATCTCGCGTCGGGCGTCCGGATGCGTCAGGATGTGGTGCATCGCCTCGAGCGCCGAGTCGGGGATCACGAGCAGGCCGTCCTCGCCGTAGCGGTCGCGGATCTCGATGTTCTGCAGCCCGGTGATCATGATATCGGTCTTGTAGACGAGGTAGGTCGTCGTGACCACCGGCACGCGCGCGGCGATCGCCTCGAGCAGCGCGTTCCCGAAGCCCTCCCAGATGGGCAGGTAGGTCACGAGGTCGGCGTTCGCGAGGACGTCCCGGTTCGTGAACACCGGGCGTCCCTGCTCGTCGGTGCCGCGCGTGGAGGCGACCCGGTCGGCTATCATGTGGAAGGGGATGCCGGCGGCGTCCGCCTGAGCGCGGATCTGCTCGATGTAGTTCTCGTTCGGCTCGTCGCCCTGGTAGAGCGAGATGATGTAGTGGATCCGGTCGCGGAACTCCGGATAGCGCTCGACGAATCGCACGAGCAGGCGGACCGAGTCCTCGATGCGCTTGCGCGGCACGATCCGGGTAGGCTGGACGACGAGGATATCGTCCTCGCGGAAACCCAGCTCGACCCGGAACCGCGCGTTGTAGTCGTCGCGGGCGACCGGGTTGTCGTAGTCCTCGCAGTTGGGGATCACGAAGGGCGAGACCCGCTTCAGCGAGCGGAGGATATGCGCAGCGTACGAGCTGATGACGACGTGCTCGAGCCCCAGGTCGACCGGCGGCATGATGCGGGTGAGCAGGCCCCGGATACGCGTGTCGCTGAATCGGCTGCGCTCCCACCAGAAGTCGTGGTGGTGGAAGATCGTGGCCACGCGCTGCTCGGTCGCGACGCGGTGGACCGCGAGGCCGCCGAGCAGCGTCATGGGCATGGCGTTGGTGTTCTCGGCGACGAGCACGTCAATGTCCTGCTCCCGGACGATATCGTGGAGCGCGCCGGCCACATCGGCCCCCTGCGCCTCCATCTGGTCCACGAGCTTCTGCCGCTGCTCGCCGTTGAGCTGCGGTGGACGCTTGCTGAGGTACGGGAAGACGAGTCGCTCGTACTCGCGCTGCTCCGGCGTGTCGAACCGGATCTGCGGGAGCTCGAGCTGCGCATCCTGCGCCGGGCGCTCGAGCTGCGACGCGTATCGACCCGCCACGGTAACGACGTCGTGGCCGAGCGACTCGAGCGTCTCGATCCACTTATCCGACTCGAGCGACACGCCGTCCACGTCGCCGAGCTTTCCGCTGACGAATCCGATGCGGAATGGGGTACTCATCTCCGTCAAAGTAGCGGAAAGGTGACCGCCGAGCAACGAGGTGTTGTGCGCGCGCCGATGCTGCGGGATAATGTGCCGATGGCAGGCTGGATCGCCGTTCTGGTGGACAACAGGGAGTACGTCCGTTTCTGCCCGCTGCGAGAAGGCGAGAGCGGGCTCATCAACCTCACGACGATGCTGCCCGACCAGGACCGCGCGTACATCGAAGTGTACTTCGTCAACGGGAACCTGCGCGAGCAGATCCATACCTTCCACGTCTCGGGAATTCGCACCGGCGACCGCCGCCCGCAGATCGTGGTCTCCGGGCACGTGCGCGGGGACGCCACGGTCACGCTGCGCGTGGACGGCGAGCTCGTCGCGACCGAGAGCTTCCCGGTTCCCGCCGCGATGCGACGCGCGCGTCCGGGCCCCTGGATCGCCGCGGCCGCCGCGCTCGTTCTGCTCGCGGCGCTCGGGTGGGGCGTCTGGTGGCTCGGCTGGGGGGCCGATGCGCCCCGGGCGGATGGCGTCGATCTCGCCAGCGGCGGGTCTGCGCAGGGCGAGCCGGACGACGCGCCCCGCGCGGATGGCGGCACGGGCACGGCCCCGGAGCCGCCGGCTGCCGACGCCCCGCGCGGCGACCCGGCCGTATCCACGGGTGTGGCTGAATCGACCGGCTCGACCGACGAGCCGGATCCGCCCGCGCTGCCTCCGACGCTTTCGGATCCCCCCATCCTCTACTTCACGCCCGAGAGCGCGCGCCTTATCCTCGAAACGCGACAGAAGCTCGAGGCGGTCGCCGCGGCGATCGCGAGGTGGGAAGCCCAGGGGGGCGACCCGGAGGAGTTCGCGGTCGCGGCCGTCGGGCACACGGCGCTTTTCGACACCGAGGCGTCGCGGCTCGAGCTCTCGCGCGAGCGTGCCCGCGCAGCCGCCGGGTACCTCGCGGAGCGACTGAGTGAGCTCGATGTGTCGGCTGTCGGG
>CAZICD010000001.1:139020-151014 GCA_964537725.1 uncultured Spirochaetaceae bacterium
CTACTCGACCCACTCCACCGAGAGCGAGGCGACGGGGCTCTCGACACCCTGCCAGACGGCGATCACCCGGTACTCGGCCGCGGTGGGCTCGGGCGACCAGAGGTAGGTGCCCTCGCAGCGCTGCGACTCCCAGGCGTCGTCGACCGTGGGTTCGGTACCGTCACGGTTGATGTAGAGCATCGCGGCGGAATAGCCGCACGCGATCTCGAGGCGGGCGGCGGGGTCGTCGCCGTCGGAGACCGGGATCTCGACGCTGCCGGACACCTCCCGCCCGTCGACGAGGAAGGTGGGCGCGGCGAGCTCCGGGGTGTCCTCGTGACGCCACTGGACGGCGAGCGTGAACGGGTCGCTGTAGTCTCCGTCCATCTCGGCGACGACCTGATAGAGGGCCACGCCTTCGAGCAGCCTCGTGATCGGTCTCGGGCTCTCCGGGTCGATCGGACCGCCCCAGTTGTTGTCGGCGGAGGGAACGCTGCGATCCCTCGTGACGTAGAGCGTCACGTCGGGGTTCGCGCTCATGGGCAACAGGCGACCGGCAGGCGGCCCGCCGGTGGGAAGCGTAACGGTTTCGCCGGAGGCGAACGTCGTGCCGTCTGCCGCCTCGAAGTACGCCGCATCGGGTGCTTCGAGCGGAGATGCCGGCTCGTCGACGGCAGGTTCGGTAGTCTCTGCCGGCTGCTCGGCGGCGGCCTCTTCCTCGGGGGCCTCCTGCGGGGCCTCCTCCTGCGACGCGCAGCCCGCGAGCCACACAATCACGCTGAGCCCCACGATTCCTCTGAGTACAGCCTTCATGACCACCTCCGGGTCTATTCTACCACCGAGCCGGCAAGGAGGACAGCGCCGGCCGGGGCGCGGCTCAGTCGTCGTCCCAGAGCTCGCGCCAGCTCATGCGCCCGCCCCGCCTGGGGCGACGGGAGCGGCGGCGCTTCTTCGTTGCCGACGGCGCGGCATCGCCGCCGGACGGGGGCGTGGACTCGGGCGGCGTGGGCGTGCGGGCGCCGGCCCCGCGCGAGCGCCCGGTGCGACCGGGCGATGCGGCTGCGCCGCCGGCTGGCGCCGGACGGGTGTCCGTCCCCGCCGCGGCCCGCGAGACGAGCGAGCCGCCGAGCATGAGCAGGAGCAGCGCGCCGGCGCCGAGCGGGACGTAGTCGCCCCACCGCGTGTAGAGCGTCGTCGGGGGGGCGGGGTCGATCGGCACGCGCGAGACGAGAGCGGCCTCCTCGAACTGCGGCACGGTCTGCACGATGCGGCCGTACGGATCGATCTGGCCGGTTACACCGGAGGCGGTCGTGCGCAGCACGGGCCTCCGGTTCTCGACCGCGCGGAAGAGCCCGGCGACGAAGTGCTGCTTCGCCTGGGTTTCGGCGAGCGACCAGTAGTCGTTGGAGATGTTGAGGATCACGTCGGCGCCGGCGCGGACGAAGCCGCGTACGTAGTTCGGGAAGACGTCCTCGTAGCAGATAGGCGTGGAGAAGGAGAACAGCGGGTGCTCGAAGACGGTCGGCTCGGTCCCCTGCTCCCAGAAGTTCACGTCGAACTCGAGCAGCAGCTCGTACACCCAGGGGAGCTGCTCGCGGTAGGGGAAGTGCTCGGTGAACGGGACGAGCTGGATCTTGCGGTAGGTCTCGCGGCGGCGACCCTCGTCGTCGAAGAGCACGGCGGCGTTGTAGTTCAGCCGCTCGACCTCCCTGCCCTCCTCATCGCGGACGACCTCGTAGTCGTCGTTGCCGGTCACGAGCCACGTGCCCAGCGATTCCTGGTAGTCGAGAAATCGACCCACGAGCCGGTGGAAGCGGCGGATCGAATCGTCCTGCGACCAGCGGCGGATATTCGGCACGAAGGCGGTCTCCGACCAGACGACGAGATCGGGATCGGCCTCCATCGTCGCGTCGGTGAGTGTGGTCAGCGTCTCGAAGGTGTTCTCGTAGTCGCTCTTGCGCGGGTCGTTGTTCTGCTGAATCTGCGCGACCGTGACCATGCGGGCGTCCTCGGGCGGGTCGGGGTTCAGCGCGAGCACGACCGTTCCGGCGAGCGCGACCGCCCCGACGAGCAGCGTCACGCCGGTCAGCCAGCCGAAGCTGCGCCGCACGGTGGCGGGTGGGCGCTCGTGCAGCGCCGTGCGCCTCGCCGACAGCCGATTGATCGCGGCGCCGACGAACTCGGCGATCGCCGAATTGCCCAGCAGGACGAGAAAGGAGATACCCCAGACGCCGGTGACCTCGGCCATCTGGATGATCGGCAGCACCGAGTACTGCGAGTGCGCGGCGAGCGCCCACGGATACCCGAGGAACCCGGTGGAGCGCAGGTACTCGAAGAGCGTGATCGCGAGCGGGAAGACGAGGACGCGCGCGAAGCGGATGTGCCGGTAGAGCAGGAGCGCGAGCGGCGTGAAGACCACCCAGTAGATGAAGAAGAAGAGCACGGTGATCTGCAGCGAGACCAGGCTGAACGTGCCAAGCCAGTAACTGGACAGCAGCGTCGTGAACACGCCGAAGGTAACGCCGTAGAAGACGCCGTGTCCGAATCGTGCCGACCGCAGCACGAGGAAGAGCGGCACCCACGCCACCCACCCGAGCAGCGGGAAGCCCTCCAGGTCGAGGAAGGAGGGCATCGCGATCGCCACGAGAAAGGCGGACAGAAGCGTCGCCGCGAACGCCCACGGTCGCACGACGACGTCGGGTGGGTGGGACCGGTCGTTGGACGCCGCGCGCACGAGCGCGGGGCGTCCGAGGCGGAAGAGCAGCCAGGTCCCCACGTCGAGCGCGACGAGCGGAAAGACCCGGACCCAGACGAGCAGCCGTTCGGTGCGGGTGTCGAGCGCGAGCCTGAGATTCCCGCCGCTTCCGATGAAGCGCTGGACGTAGTCCATGTTGGCGTTGAGCGCGAAAATGAAGCTGAACAGGAAGAAGAGCAGCGACACCGCCCCGAGCACCTCGGGCACGAAGAGCAACCGCCGGCAGGCCGACCGATGGAAGCGCCGGTACTCGGTCGACGAGAGCAGGAGCACGATGCCCCACGCGTAGTGCAGCCCCAGGATCACGAAGAGCGGGAGGTCACCGAGCCCGGGGCTTGGGATGGCGACCGAGCTGCCGAAGATGATGTAGCTCACGGCGAGCGACACCGCGAGGTAGATGGCGGCGCTGACGCGGCCCGCGGATCTCGACATCGAGCCTGAGTCTATTGCAAAGCCCCGTCGGCGGCAAACGCGAACGACCGGGACACGAAGCGGTGGAGCGCAACAAGCTGGATGACCCTTGGCGGCGGTTGGTCTATACTTGGCGTGCCCTATGAGTGAACTGGCTGCAGACGTCAAGGCGCGTATGAGGAAGCGCCGCCACGCACGGCGTGCACGGAGGAAGATCCGCGGATCGAGGGCGTTGAACCGAATCCTTCGGCTCACGCTTGCCCCGTGGTTCACGAACCGCTACCGCGTCACAGCGGAGAACACCGCTATCTTCAAACGGATTCGCCCGCCCTACCTCATCCTGCCGAACCATACGAGCGTCTGGGACCCGTTCATGGTCAACAAGTTCGTCCCCGGTGTGATCCACTACGTGGTCTCGGACGCGAACTTCCGCTCCAGGATCGTCGAGTTCGGGCTGGGGCTCGTGGGATCGATCCCGAAGACGAAGGTCATGTCCGATCTGGATACGGTGAAGAACATCATGAAGGTGAAGGAGGCCGGCGGGATCGTCGGCATCTTCCCCGAAGGGCAGAACACGTGGGACGGCCACACGATGGCCATGTACTTCTCCACCGCCAAGCTCGCCAAGCTGCTGCGCGTACCGGTGATCACGGCGAAGATCTCGGGCGCCTACCTTTCCAGGCCGCGCTGGTCGAAGGAGCGCCGCCGCGGGCGTGTCACCATCCGCTACGACGTCGCGTTCACGCCTGCGGAACTGCGCAGAGCCACCGTCGAGGAGATCGATACCCGGATCGCGAATCACCTCGAACACGACGAGTACGAGTTCAACCGGGTCCATCGAATCAAGTACATCGGCCCCGACCGCGCCGAATACGCGGAGATCGCGCTGTTCACCTGCCCGCAGTGCCTGAGCCTCAGCACGCTGCGCTCCGAGGGCAACCTGCTGCGCTGCACCGAATGCGGCTACACCGTCCGCTACGATCTCTACGGCTTCTTCCAGCCGGTCTCGGGCGCGCTCCGGTTCGACACCATGCGGTCGTGGAACCTGTGGCAGACCGAGGAGCTCCGTCGACGGCTGGCCGAGTTCGTCGTCACCCCGGACGCATCGCCGCTGTTCACCGAGGACCGGGTGAAGGTCGAAATCGGGTACAAGTCGATGCCGCTCGAGCTCCTCTGCATCGGACGCGTCGATCTCCATCCCGATCGGATCGAGCTCACTCCGGAGGGCGGCGAACCCGAGCGCTTCCCCATCGGTTCGATCGCCGGGATCAACGTCCAGAACAACGAGCGGCTCGAGTTCTACGCGAATGAGAACCTCTACCGCCTCACGATCCTCGACCCGCGCGGGTGCACGTACAAGTGGGACCTCGCGGTACGCAAGATCCAGGAGCTTGCGGCTTCGTCGACTGCTGTGTAGAATTACGAGCTATTGGAGCTAGACGCGGCTCAAACAAGAAAAAAACGCCCCGACGAATTCAAGAATCGGCCGAACATGAAAAGGGCGGGCGTCCGCCTACTGGGGTACTATGGCGACGAAGCTGGAGAAACTGAAGAACGTCATTGGCGTTGACTCAATTCTCAACAAGATACAGGACCTGGACATCCTCCTCGAAACGATCCTCTCGGAGGCGCGCAACGTCCTGAACGCGGACGCGGGCAGCATATACATCAAGGAGGGCGACGAGCTCGCCGTCACCTACGCGCAGAACGACACGAAGGCCGCCGAGCTCAAGCCCGGCGAGAAGCTCGTCTACAGCGTCTTCCGGATTCCGATCGGCACGTCGACCATGTCCGGCTACGCCGCGCTGACCGGCGAGATCGTGAACGTGCGGAACGTCTACGACCTGCCGGAGAACGCGCCGTACAGCTACAGCGACCACTACGACAAGGTCTCCGGCTACCGCACCGTCTCGACGCTGTGCATACCGCTCAAGACGAACATGGGCGACATCCTGGGCGTGCTGCAGCTCATCAACAAGAAGGATTCGCGCGGCCGCAGCATCGCCTTCAGCAAGGACGACGAGCTCGTCGCCGGACACTTCGCGACGAACGCGACGATGGCGCTCCAGCGCGCGACGATGACCCGGGCGATTCTGCTTCGTATGACGAAGATGTCCGAGCTCCGCGACCCCAAGGAGACCGGGATGCACGTCAACCGGGTCGCCGGCTACGCTCTCGAGATCTACGAGCGCTGGGCCGACCGCAACGGCATCCCGCGCCACGAGATCGACCGCACGCGGGACACGCTGCGCATGGCCGCGATGCTCCACGACGTGGGAAAAGTGGCGATCAGCGATACAATACTGAAGAAGCCGGGACGGCTCACGCCGGAAGAACGGGTTATCATGGAGTCGCACGCGTGGCACGGGGCGCGGCTGTTCACCGACCGACAGAGCGAGTTCGACGAGATCGCCCAGCAGGTCGCGCTGAATCATCACGAATACTGGGATGGAACCGGCTACCCGGGGCACATCGACGTTATGACCGGCGAGCCGACGAAGAAGGGGCCGGATGGCAAGGCGCGCGGCAAGAGAGGCAAGGAGATCCACATCTTCGGGCGTATCGTCGCCATCGCCGACGTCTTCGACGCGCTCTCGAGCAACCGAGTCTACAAGAAGGCGTGGAAGAAGGAAGACGCCATTCGCGAGATCAGGAACTCGGCCGGCACGCAGTTCGACCCGGAGCTCGTGGAGGACTTCATGGGCGCCCTGCCCAGCATCCAGATCGTCGCGGACAAGTTCGCCGAGGGCTCGTCGGAGCCCGAACTCCCCGTCGCAGGAACCAACGATGAGGCTGCCCAGCCACCCGGGAACGGATCGGAGTAGCAGGCCGATGTCGCTCGCGCGGCGCGGCGTCGCGGGACGGCTCGCCCGGCGCGTCGTAGCGGCAGCCCTGCTGGCGGGCGCTCTCGCCACGCTCACCGGGTGCGACGGCGCGCTCGTAAACGGCTACTACCTGCTGCCGGCGGCGCGTGAGGCGTACATCGCCGAGGATTTCGAATGGTGGGACGACGGGCGCTGGAACTTCGACGCGGAAGACGGGTACCCGTGGATGCTCGACGTGCGCGGCGGGTACTTCATCGCGGGTGAGGTGCGACAGTTCGCCCGAACCTGGGCTCCGATTCCCACGACGCTCGAAGCTCGCGCCGAGTGGGAGATCTGGTCACCCGACGCCACGCCCATCCGCGACAACGGCGACGAGTTCGACTTCCGGATCATGCTCGACACCTCCGACAGCGGCGGCTACGTCCCGTCTGGCGTCCGCGTGGAGCTGAAGCTCTTCGACGGAGGGACCGATGATCGACTCACGATCGCCGATGACGCGAGCGGCGAATCGGTCTCGGCAACGAATGCCACGATCACGCCGACCCGCGGCACCGTCCACGCGACGTTCCGCAGAGGGGTGGATGCATCAAGCGTGGTCGCCGTCGTGCGCGACCGCACGGGGGCAGCCTTCCTCGAAGCCGAGCTCGTGCTCTCGGAGCGCTGGGAACCCGATGCGCATCTGCTCGTGCAAGCCTCGGCGTATTCAGACGGCAGCCTGACCGAGGCGCGCGCGGTGGACTCGGTCTACGCGCTGCGACTGGAGGGGCTGTGAGCGCGCGGAGCCCGTTTCGCATGACCGTCATCGCCGGTGTGCTCGTCGCCTCGCTCTCGGCGCTTCTCTCCGGATGCGGCGGTCAGCTCTTCGCCTCCTATCAACCGGAGGCGCAACTCCAACCTCCTCCCGGTACCTACCGGGAGAGCATCCGGGTGCACTCGAGCGGAGGCCCGCAGGAAAGGTTGTATTGGTCGCCGGACCCGCGGGCGAGCATCGACGAGTTCGAGCCGTTCGGGGAGGTGTACATTGCGAGCGACACGACCTTCCGCTACTACTCGATCAATGAGCGGGGGATTCGCAGCGCCATCATCGAGGCGGAGTACACGATCGAAGACGAGGGGGCACCGGTCATCGAAGTGCCGGAGCTCTACCAGGCGAACATCAGCTACTTCCGCTTCGACCTGATCTGGAACGTCGTCCCCCCGTGGGATACGCCGGACGGCGAGTCCAACCCGTTCGACGAAGTGACCGATTGGGAGTTCCTCGAGTACGCCGTCTACTCCTCGCCCGCGAACGACATCGATTCGCTGTCCGCGGCGCGGTCGAACGGCAGGCTGGAGATGAGCTGGCTGACGACCGACGAGAACCCCGGCGATTCAGGCTTCCGGTACTTCGCGTCGCGACCGGGCGAGTCGCGCTACTTCAACGTCTTCGTGCGCGACGCGGAAGGCAACACGAGCGGCTACGGAACGCGTCGATTCTCGACGCGGCCGGCGTTGAGCATCTACACCGCCGATGCAGGCGTCGACGACCTGATTCATCTACACCCCGCCGTCGCGGGTCCCGCCCCGACTTTTGCGACGTCGGTGACGGCACCGTTCTCCGCTACGAAGGCTCTCTCGCTCCAGCGCTACGACGAAGACGTGCTGAACGACCTGGCAATCGTGCACGACGACGGTGCAGACGACGTCTATCGACTCTACCTGACGCGACGGGACGCGAGCTTCCCCGGGGTCGAGTACGCGGAGTTCTTCCGTGAGCTCTCGAGTACGGCGCGGCGCAGAATCGTCCTCGCGCAGATGGACGGTGAAGGGGCGCGCGAGGCAGTCTACAACACTACCAGCGGCGACGTTCACATCGCGGACGTGGATGCGGGCAGCCGGATCGAGCTCGCCGGAGCGCAGGCGGAGCACTTCACCCTCGGCGACCTCGATGGCAACGGCTTCATCGACATCGTCACAGTCAACGAGACCACCGGCTTCGAGCACATCCGCGCGTGGATGAACCGCGACGGAAGCGTATACGACCTCGTCGATCCGATCCTCTCGGCCGGCATGCCGCCCGAGCTCGACCTGAGCGGGGTCGGCGAAACGGTGGACATCGATCTCGCGGATCTCGACCGGGACGGCGTGCTCGACCTCGTAGTCGCGGTTCCGGGCGCGATCCTGCCCAACCCCTCGGTGGAGCTCTACTACGGAAACGGGGACGGCACGTTCGCCGAGGTCGCGGGCGAGGAGAGCGACTGGCCCGTGGATCACGACACCGTCGACGTGATTCCTGCCGACTTCAACCGTGACGGCTGGATCGATCTCTTCTTCTCGAACGACGTGCCCGACTCGCTCGTCTACACGAACAACGGCGACGGAACGTTCACCGCATGGCCGGCGACCGGCTCCGGGCTGTCCGCGCGCGGGGCGGTCGCCGCCGATCTCAACGGCGACGGTTGGACCGACATCGTGGAGCGGTACGCCGGGGCGAACCAGCCGCGGATCTGGTGGAACGACGCGGGCGTGGGTTTCACCGCGGGAGCCCAGGTCGGTCCCGGCACGACCAGCAACCTCGCGGTGGGGCAGGTCCGATGAACATCACACGCCGAACCACCGCTCGTCTGCTTTCACTGGCCGCTTTCGCAATGGTCGCCGCCTCCGGCTGCCTTCTCCAACTCCCGGCTCCCGAGATCAACCTCCTCGCGGAGCCGGCGTACAACGATCAGGAGATCCTCATCCCGTACGAGCTCTACGGCGAGGGCCGCTACGCGCGCGCACGGTGGACGTTGAGCGTCTTCACCGGCGTCGAGTTCGAGGAGATCGAGAGCCGCGAGATCCGCATCCCCAGCGGGAGCTCGGGCGTGCTCCAGCTCGGCGAGCTGCCCGAGTTGAGATTCCGAATCGATTTCGAGCTGCTCACGACCAGGGACGGCAGCTACGAACCGGTTCCCTACATGACGAAGTGGGCGGAGTTCGTGGTCGATCGGACGCCGCCGGACATACTCGAGGTCGTATTCACGCCGCAGGGCGGTGCTGTCACACCGGAAGACGAGACGGTGGATGCCTTCCTGCTCATCGAGTACATCGGCACCTTTGACCCGGCCTTCGAATCCGAAGAGTATGTGTACGCAGTTGTGGGTGAGATCCGTCCGCCGGTCGCCGACGAGCAGGATCGCGTCTACCTGGATACCCTCAACCAGGCCACGCTCCAACTGTGGAGCGGGAGCGCCGAGGCGAAAAACGTTCCAGTAACCGTAGTGCTCGTCGACCAGGCCGGGAATCGAAGCGATCCCTGGCACCAGACCTTTACCGCGCCGTAGGAGATGATGGGTATGCGCCACCTTCGGCTGATTCCGTTCATCGCGCTTGCGCTGCTCGTGTCGACCGCCGCGTCCGCGGCATCGACGCTCTTCGTCACCTCCGCACCCATCGGCGCAGAGGTAACGATCAACGGTACCGCCTACGGCACGACACCGCTGCTCGTCCGCGACCTCGAGCCCGGCACCTACGAGGTCAGCGTGATCAATCCGGGGCACGCTCCTGCGACCGAACGGCTCGAGCTCGCGGAGGACGAGGTGGGCGCGGTCGAGCTGAGACCGGAGCCCGATCTCTTCGTGGGAGCGTTCTCCGCCGACGAGACAATCGTGGACGGGACCGTCTACGACCGCCAGGAGTCCACGCTCGTGCTCCCGTCGGGGACCTACGAGCTCGAGGCGGAGGGACGTCGACTCCGGCTCACGCCGGTCTACCCGAACGAAGGCGCGCTCGCCGCCGCCCGCATCGCGACTATCGCGGGAGGGGTCGCGGCGATTCTCTCAACCGTTGAGGACGTACTCGTGGGGGATGCCGATTCATACTTCACGAGCTACCTCCCCTCCCCCGCGACGATCACCATGTGGACGATCACCGCCGGCGCCGGGGGGTTCTGGATCGGGCTCGCCGCCGACCGGCGGGCCTACGAAGAGCGGATGGTCGTGCGCCCGTTTGCCGACGCGCTCACGCCGGCCGAGGCCGAGCGGTTCTTCCGGGACGGCGAAGCGGCGCTCGAGGCCGGCAACCTCTCGCTCGCCCTCACCCACTACACGCGCGTCGTGGCGGACGGAGGCGACAGCGAGTACATCCCGGACGCGCTCTACAAGAGCGGACAGATCTACAGCGTTTCCGGCGACGCGGAGCTCGCTTCGCGCATGCTCGAGCTCCTCGTACGCGAGCTCCCCGCTCCCGACGTCTACGATCGGGCGCTGAAGTCGCTCGCCGACGCCTACGTCGCGCTCGGACGCTACGACGAAGCGATCGCGCGCCTCGAGCAGATGGTCTTCTACGACCCGCTCTACGAGCCGCAGGACATCGCCGGTGAGATCGAGTCGATCGAGCAGCGACGAGACGCGGAGGCCGCCGAATGACGCGCATAGTCTCCCTGCTCGGTGCCCTGCTCGCGCTGCTCGCCGCGCCCGTCGCGGCGCAGGAGTCGTTCCTTCCCACACCGCCCGGCCAGATCGAAACGATCCTCCAACTCCTCGACGCGGTGGAGGCGGCCGAAGCAGCCGTGCTCGCCGGCGAGGAGTTTTCGGAGGAGGAGCTCGAGGATCTGGAGGAGCTGCCGCGCGTGGCCGACGTCATCGGGGCGCAGGATCTCGCCGCGCGCGCGCGAAGCCTGCTCGTACTCGCCCGGCCGGCCGTCGAGGAGGCGCCGCGCCAGCCGGCGGTGGACGTGCCGCTCGAACCGGCGCGCGAGGACCGCTTGGCCCGCGACGGCGACCGGTTCCGCACGATGACCAATGCGCTCGCCGCCACCGGCGGCACCGCACTCGTCCTGTCGGCGGGCTTCTACGCGCTCGCCGAGCGCGACTACCAGCGATGGCTCGTCGCGCCGGACGAGGCTTCGGGCACCGCCCTCTACCGTTCGTGGCGCGCCTACGAGGTCCTGAGCCTGGGGCTGGGCGGTGGAGCGTTGTTGACAGCCGGCGTCGGCGTACCGCTCCTGTTCGCGGCTGCTACACCCTCGTCGGCCTACGCCGTTCCCCCGGCGCGCGAGGCGTACACCGAGGGGGAGCGTGCGGCGCGGCTGAACGAGCTCTACGGGCAACGCGCGCAGATCGTGACGGCGCTCAACCGGTACGACCAGCGAGGCCCGCGGCGCGAGCTTACCGGCACGATCGGTGTGGCTACCGGCGTGATCGGATCGATCGCATCGGCCACGCTCTACTACGTCGCCGAGGAGCGCTACCAGCGGTACCTCGACGCACCGTTCAGCGACGACGCCGAGCGGCTTGGCCGACAGGTCAGGCTCTTCGACATCCTCGCGGCGAGCAGCGCCGGCCTCGCGGCCGCGGGGTTCGCAACGAGCGCGAGCATCTCGGTGCTCACCGACGACAAGCAGGAGCTCGAAGACGCGCTGCGCCGCGTGAACCGGCGGATCATCACCGTCCGAAACGCGCCCGCGATCGAGGTGCCGCCGCGCGGAGGCGTGCAGCGACGGCTCGAGCCGGAGGAGACCGATGAGGCCGCGGCCGATGCCGAGGCGCCAAACGAGAACGCACCCGACGAGGACGGCGACGAATGAGCCGCGAACGATCCAGACTCGCGAGCGCCGCGCTCCTCCGGTTCGGCCTCCTCCTGCTCGGCGCCTCGCTCGTCCTCGCCGGCTGCCACGACCTCGTGAACCCGGTCGACCCGAACTCGTCGAGGTACACGGGCGAGCCCACCGTCGGCGACCCGGCGGATGCACCGGAGCCGGAACCGATTCTCCCGCCCATCGAGCGCTGGGAGACGGTCGCGCAGCACGCCCCGGAGCAGTTCCTCGGTCTCGAGATCCCGGAGGACGGCAGCCTGATCGACCCGAGACAGCCGGCCGACCCGCAGCAGTTCTTCGTGGTGATCACGTTCGAAGAGCCGGTGTACGAAGAGGACTTCGAGGATGCACTCGTCTTCGTCCGGGTCAACGACGGGTCCGATGTGACGACCGGGATTGTCAGCCCGGAGATCAACCCGGTCTACCGGCAGGCGGTCATCCGTACCGAACCGCCGGAGCCGCCGTTCTTC
>CAZICD010000001.1:151114-162270 GCA_964537725.1 uncultured Spirochaetaceae bacterium
GGCTCACTTGCTCGTCATGATGTTCACGCCGTTCCAGTCCGCCGGAGGCGGCGCGGCGAGGTAGCGGTTGCACCGCTCGATGTATTCCTTCGCGAGCGCGTCGGCGGGCAGGTAGTCGAGCGTCTTCTTGAAGTATCCGCGAGCGCGGTCGAAGCGGCGACCGTAGAAGAATCGGATACCCTCGTGGTAGATCTTCCACGCCTGCTTCTCGTTCTCGCTCTGCTGCAGCGACGCGGTGTAGATGCTCTCGCCGGATGTCTTACCCTTCACCTGGACGAAGTCGACGAAGCGGGTGGGAACCTGATTCTTGACCTTGCGGAAGATGCTCTTTGAGACGATCAGATCCTGGCCGTAGCTCTTGGTGAGGCCCTCGAGCCGTGACCCGTAGTTCACCATGTCCCCGATGATGGTGTAGTCCATCTTCTTGTCGGAGCCGATGTTGCCAACGGTCACGACGCCGTAGTTGATGCCGATCCCGGTCTTGAAAATCGGCTTGCCCTCGGCGATGTGCTCGCCGTTGATCTCGCCGATCGCCTCCTGCATCCGCAGCGCCGACACGACCGCCTTGAGCGCGTCGTCGTCGTGTCTCACCGGCGCGCCGTAGAAGGCCATAATCGCGTCGCCAATGTACTTGTCCACGATCCCGCCGTGATCCATGATGATATCGACGAGCCGTTCGAAGTACTTGTTGAGGCTCACGACGAGATCGTCGGGCATGAAGCCTTCGGAAATCGTCGTGAAGTTGCGGATGTCGCTGAAGAGGATCGCGAGCACGTCGTTCTTCCCGCTCAGCGCCGATTCGGGGTTCTGGAAGATCCCGTCGATCACGTCCTTGGGGACGTACTTCTGAAAGATGTTGCGGATCTTGCGCTCGTTGCGCTGCGCGACGACCGCGCTGAGCGCGAAGCTTCGAATCTGCCGGTCGGCGCTCTCGAGCTTCACGAGCATCTTGTTGAACGTCCTCGCCATCGCGCCGATTTCGTCGCGGTACTCGACGGCCACGCGCTGCGAGAGGTCGTTGGTCTGCGTGATGGTGAGCATCGTGCGTACCATCCGCGACAGCGGCCCGGTGAGAATGCCGGCGAAGAGCAGCAGGAGGATGACCGCGACGACGAGCGCGCCGCCGAGGATGTAGTAGGTCCGGAGGTTGATCTCCTCGACCTCCGCGTAGAAACTCTCTTCGGTGTCGGTGACGAATACGAGCCAGCCGAACGGCTCGAAGACGAACGCCTGGCCCACGCGCACCGTCTGGTCGACGGTGATGCGCTGCCAGCCCTCACGCGAGCGCGCCGCGCGGTTGGAGAGCGTCTCGATCTCTGCCGGGTCTTCGAGCGCGAGCTCGGTCGTGCTCATTTCGACACGCCCGTCGGTTCCCACCGCGAATATGACCTCGCTCGCGCTGCGGACGAGCGTCTGCGCGTACGACTCCACCGCCCGGCGTGTAACGGCGAGATAGTCGGGGTTCCCGGCAAGGTCGTTGCGAACCAGCAGGTCCCACTGGTTCTGCGCGTACTTCTGAAGCTCCTGCGCCTTGAAGCCCAGCGCCTCGATCGCCACCCGGGTGATGCCCGACCGCGCCGAATACGCCGAGGTGATCCCGACGAGCAGGATCGTCACGATCAGCAGAGGCAGCACGACCAGAATGATCTTCAGACGAATACTCATTCTCTTCTCTCATCGGCCCACCTCGGACGCCGCTTTATCGCTATTGCGCGCCGGGGCCGGAACCGATATAGGTAGGGTATGGGCGACTCGCGAAACCTCCCGCCGGCCGAGGACGTCTCCGTCGTGACCGACGATCTCGCGATCAATGACGACGAACGCGAAGAGATCGAGCGCGAGATCGATACGCTCGTCAACGAGAGCGGCCGGGAATCGTCGCTGCCGCCGGAGTACCTGCGTCCGCGCCGCAGCGGGTTCGGTCTGCCCGTACTCATCTGGATCCTCGCCGGGGCGGCGTTCGCCGCCGGGTTCACCTTCATCTCCACCTACTTCCAGGTCCGCGAAGAATCGATCGCGCTGGAGAGCCGCGACTACTTTACCACCGAGGCGCAACTCATTGAAGAGATACTTCGCGAGAGCGAGCAACGTCTCGCTGCGAAGGACGAGGAGATCGGCGAGATTCAGGACCGCCTCGCGAGACTGGACGCGGAGAAGCTCAACCTGGAGGAGAACCTGGAGGCCGAGGTCGCCGAACGCGAAGCTGAGTTGCGTGCCGCGCTGGAGGCCGAGCTCCAGGCCGAGCGCGAACGGCTCGCAGAGGCGGGCCGGAGCGAGGAGGAGATCGAGGCACGCCTGCAGGAGATCGAGGCCGATCGCGAGGCGGAGGTCGCCGCGCAGATCGACGCGTTCCGCGCGCAGGCGCAGGAAGAGGTCGACGAGCTGCAGGCCCAGCTCGACGCGCAGGAGGCGCAGCTCCAGCAGACGCTCGAGGCGAGTCGCGAGGAACGCGAACGACTCGCCGAAGAGGCCGCCCAGCGCGAGGCGGAGCTGCGCGCGGAGTTCACGCAGGAGATCGAAGAGCTCGAGGAAGCCGAGCAGGCCGCGCTCGGCCGGATCGAAGAGCTGCAGCAGCTCCGCGAAGAGGAGCAGCTGCTCACCGACCGCGTACTGGGTAGCTTCGCGGTCATCGTCCAGGACATAGAGGAGGGACTCACCGAGGAGGCGCTCGAGGGGCTCGCCTCGCTCGAACGGCTCCTGCTCGGCGAGGGCGTGGGATCGGGCGACCGGAGGCAGCGACGCGAGACCGAGCTCGCGCTCGTCTCGACGCTGCGCGGACTCGTGCGGGAGGTCGACGTGCTGCGGCAGAACATCGCCGTGCGCGACCTGACGACGAGCGAGGAGGAGACCACGCAGATCGAGCAGGAGCGCGCCGCGCAGCTCATCGAGACCGCCGCGCAAACCGTGGAGCTCGCCGAGGCCGCGCGCGAGGAGGGCCGATTCAGCGAAGCCCGCTCGCTCTACCAGCAGGCGCTCGCGACGATACCGTCGCTCGAGAAGGTCTACCCGGGCATCCTCGACCTCGAGTCGACGCGCCGCCAGGTCGCGCTCGAGAGCGCGATCGGCGAGGCACAGTCGCTGCTCGCCGCCGGAAGCAACCAGCAGGCGGTCAACCGCTACCTCGAGGCGGTGCGCACGATCGCTGCCGACGAGGACGATCCGCTCCTCGACGTGGCATCCGGCGTAGACGCCGCGCTCGCCGAGACACGTGAGGACCTGCTGGCCGCGCAGGACGAGCTTCGCGAAACGCTCGACGAGGAGATCGGCGCCCGCGACGCGCAGATCGCGAGCCTCACACGGAACCTCAACGCAGCGCGCAATACGGTCGCGACCACCGAGGCCACGGTCCAGACGCTGCGCGAGGAGCTCACCGCGACCGAGGACCAACTCGGCGCGCAGCGTCGACTCGCCACGCAACGCGCCTCCGAGCTCGCCTCGCTTCGACGCGAGCTCGAGGACGCGGAGGACGAGATCGCTTCGGTGCAAACCGACCTCGCCGCCGCCCGAAGCCGCGCGTCGAGCCTTGAAGCGAGCCGGGAATCGGCACAGGAGCGCGCCGACGAGCTCGAGACGGATATCGACCGGCTCGAAGAGCAGCTCGCGAACGCGCGCAGCGCCTCGGGCGAGGCCGAATCGCAGGTCGCGACGCTCGAGGCCGCGCTCGAGCAGGCGCGCGAAGAGTCGGACGAGCTCGAGTCCGAGGTCGCGTCGCTGGAGGCGGAGGTCGCATCGCTCGAGCAGGAGCTCGCCGAACGTCCCGAGCGGGCGGCGGATCCGTCCGACGTCCCCGCCGCCACGCAGGAGGAGCTCGATAGGCTGAACGAGACGATCGCCGGGCGCGAAGCGCGGATCGAAGAGCTCTCGGCGTCGCTCGAAGAGAGCGAGCAGGCGCTCGCCGACGCGCGTGCGCGACTGGAGCAGGCGAGCGCGACGGGTGCGAACCGCGACGAGCGCGTCGCCGAGCTCGAGACGAACCTGGAGGAGGCACGGGCCGAGCTCTCCGAGAGCCGCGCGACCGCCGACGGCCTCGAGGCCGACCTGGAAGAGGCGAGCGCGCAGATCACCGGTCTCGAAGAGCGGGTCGAGTCGCTCCAGGAGAGCCGATCGGCGACGAGCGTCGAGGCGGAGCAGCTGCAGCAGGAGGTCGACGCGCTTCGAAGCCGCGTCGCCGAGCTCGAGGCGCTGGAGGGCGACATCGAGTCGCTCACCGAAGACTACGAGCGCGCGCTCGCGGTGGCGCAGCGACGCGTGGAGTCGGGGGCGTACGCGCTCGCGCGCGCGGCGCTCGTGGAGCCGTTCACGAGCGACGAGGCCGGACGCTACTTCCCCGGATTCCCGGCGACGCTCGAGACCGCGCACGAGGGTGTGGTCGCAGAGGCGGAGGAAGAGGCGCGGGCGACCATACGCGGCGAGACGATCGACAACGTCATCGCGCTCGCCACCGAGGTCCAGCAGAACATCGATGCGCCGCGCGAGAGCATCGCCGTCCAGAGTTACGTGCGCCGCGAGCCGGAGCTCACCGGGGTGGCCGACGAGCTGTTCGAGATCGTCGAGCTGTCCGCGCGGGCGATCTCCGCGCCGGAAGTCGAGTACAAGCTGCTCGGAAGCGTCTCCCGCGTGACCGGGAACCTCGTCGTCGTGGAGCGTCTCGTGACGATCGACGCCGAGGTGGGCGATACGGCCGAGATCCGCCGGACTCCAAGCCTGGGGCAGGAAGTACCCATCGGCACGGCGACGATCCTCGAGATCGCCGAACGTCGCGTCGTCGTGAGTATCGACGAGGTCTACGACATCGACACGCAGCCGGCCGCGCGCGACCTCGTCTACCTGGCGCAGGAGTGAGCATGAGCACGAAGATCATCATCGACATCGAAGGCACCGAGCTCAGCGGGACGCTCGGCGACGGCGAGCTCGCCTCCGCCATCGCCGGAGCGCTGCCGACGAGCGTGCGTCTGAGCAGGTGGGGCGACGAGTACTACGGCGCGATCGGGCTGAACGCCGAGAACGAGTCCGATGCCAGGGAGGTGGTGGACGTGGGCACCCTCGCCTACTGGCCGCCGGGCGACGCGTTCTGCATCTTCTTCGGCCCCACGCCTGCGAGCAGCGGCGACGAGGCCCGCGCCGCGTCCGCGGTCACCGTGATCGGGTCGCTCGACGGTGACGTCTCGGAGACGCTGCGCGCCATGGGCGCAAGCGTCACCGCCGCCATTCGATTGACGTAGCTCAGCCCATCGCGGCTCAGGCGTCCTTGTAGGCGGCCACCAGGTCTTCCATCGCGACTTTCCCGTCTCCGAAGTACATGAGCGTGTTGTCGCCGGCGAAGAGCGGGTTCGCGATCCCGGCGAAACCGGGGCTGAGGCTGCGCTTGATGACGACCACCGTGCGAGCCTTGTCGACGTCGAGGATGGGCATGCCGCTGATGGGGCTGCCCTGCGACTCGCGCGCGACCGGGTTCACGACGTCGTTCGCGCCGAGGACGATCGCCACATCGGTATTCGGGAAGGTCGGATTGATCTGGTCCATCTCGCGCAGCTTGTCGTAGCTGATGTTCTCCTCGGCGAGGAGGACGTTCATGTGGCCGGGCATGCGACCGGCGACCGGGTGGATGCCGAACTCGACGGCGATGCCGTCCTTCTCGAGCTGCTCGGTGAGCTGGCGAACCGCCGTCTGCGCGCGGGCGACCGCCATGCCGTAGCCGGGCACGAAGACCACGCGCTGCGCGGTCTTGAGAATCATTGCGACCTCTTCGGCGCTCGTGCTCTTCACCTTGCCGGCGTAGATGTCGCCCTCCTGGCTCGACTCCACGACCGCACCCACGCCGCCGAAGAGGACGTTGGCGAGCGAGCGGTTCATCGCCTTGCACATGATCTGGGTGAGGATGATACCCGACGCGCCGACGAGCGATCCGGCGATGATGAGGATGTTGTTCGACAGCACGAAGCCGGTCGCCGCCGCGGCTATCCCCGAGTAGGAGTTCAACAGCGCGACGACGATGGGCATGTCCGCGCCGCCGATGGGGATGACGAGGAAGATGCCGAGCACGCTCGCGATCGCGACGAGGATCCAGTAGAGGCCGATCCGCGACGGGTCGAGCACGATGAGAACGCCCACGACGATGGACGCGGCGAGGAGCAGGATCTTCACGATCTGCTCGCCCGGGTAGCGCACGGGCTTCTCGGTGACGATTCCCTGCAGCTTCCCGAACGCGATGAGCGACCCGAAGAAAGTCACCGCACCCACGAGCCCGGATGCCACCGTCGCGATCGTGACCTGGAGTTGTCCGCCGGCCCCGGCGTCCGCCGCCGCAGCGCTCGCGCCCCCGGCTGCTGCGAAGAGCTGCACGAGCACCGCGCCGGCAACCAGGATGGAGGCGCCGCCGCCGAACCCGTTGAACAGGCCCACGAGCTGCGGCATCGCGGTCATCTTGATCGTGAGCGCGAGCACCGCACCGATCGTCGATCCCACGGCGATCCCGGCGACGATCCAGACCCAGTTGATCACCTGCTGATCGACGAGCGTCACGACGATCGCGACGAACATGGCCAGCGCTCCGAGCAGGTTCCCGCGGACGGCGCTCCGCGGGTGCGCGAGCCCCTTGAGCCCGACGATGAAGAGGACCGCCGCGAGCAGGTAGGCGGCATCGACCCAGATATCGGTTGAGAGCGCGCTCACTTTGACGCCCCTTTCCTGAACTTCTGCAGCATGCGGTGCGTGACCAGGAAGCCGCCGACTACGTTGATGGATGCGAAGACGAGCGCGACGCTCCCGAGGACCGTCGCCAACGTACCGCTGCCGCTCGCCACCGCGACCAGCGCCCCGATGATCGTGATTCCGGAGATCGCGTTCGAGCCGGACATCAACGGAGTGTGCAGGATGGGCGGTACCTTGGTGATGACCTCGAAGCCCACGAAGATCGCGAGTACGAAGATCGTGACGATGTTGAGGAAACTCATGATCGACCTCCCAGCCGTTCCTTGATGTCCGCGTTCGGGATCTCGCCGCCGCGAGTGACGAGGGTCGCGGCGACGATCTCGTCCCCGGTGTCGACGAGGAGCTCGCCGTCCTTGATCATCGCGAGCAGGAACGTCGTGATGTTCTTCGAGTAGAGCTGGCTCGCGTTGGAGGCGAGCGCGGAGGGGATGTTCACCGGACCGACGATCGTCACGCCGTGCTTGACGACCGTCTTCCCGGTCTCCGAGAGCTCGCAGTTGCCGCCCCGCTCGGTCGCGAGGTCGACGATGACCGACCCCGGCTGCATCCGCGTCACCATCTCCTCGGTAACGAGAACCGGGCTCGGCTTGCCGGGGATAGCGGCGGTCGTGATCACGACGTCGCTTTCGGCGAGGACGTCGCCCATGAGCTCGCGCTGCTTGCGGTAGAACTCCTCGTCCATCTCGCGCGCGTAGCCGCCGGAGCCCTCGGCGGTCTCGAGCTCCATCTCAACAAATTTGGCACCAAGACTCTCGACCTGCTCCTTCACCGCCGGCCGTACGTCGTAGGCGCTCACGACCGCGCCGAGCCGGCGGGTGGTCGCGATCGCCTGCAGGCCGGCGACGCCCACGCCCACGACGAAGGCCTTCGCGGGCACGATCGTTCCCGCGGCGGTCATCATCATGGGGAACATCTTCGGCAGCGCCTCCGCGGCGAGGATCGCCGAGCGGTAGCCGGCGAGGTTCGCCATGGAGGAGAGCGCGTCCATGCTCTGCGCGCGGGTGATACGGGGGATCAGCTCCATGCTGAACGCGGTCGCCTTCCGCTCGAGAAGCCGGTCGAAGGCGGGGTGCGCGGCGTAGGGCTCGAGGAAGCCGATGATCGTCTGGCCGTCGCGTCCGGGCCCGGAGTCGTTGTCGCCGGCGGCGGCGGCGGATCGGACCGTGAGCAGCACGTCTGCGGTGGCGCGGGCGTCGTCAACAATTTCGGCACCACGCTCGGCGTACTCCGCGTCGGCGTAGCCCGACGGCTCTCCTGCTGCGGCTTCGACGACCACCTCGAGCCCCGCCTTGGCGAGCGACGGAACGTGCGCCGGAACGAGCGCGACCCGCCGCTCCCCGGGCACGGTTTCCCTGGGAACCCCGATCTTCATACTGACCCCTTACTGCTGTGGTGCGCCTAAAATACGGTTCGCCCTGCGGCGCTTCAAGCGAAAATCGGACCTTTTTTATCGAGAATGCCGGCGCGGCCGGGGGCCGCGTGGCCGGGGCCCGCGTGGTCGCCCCTGCCCCTGTGGCTGCCGGGGCACCCGCGCTGCCGGCCCCTCCCCGGGCGCTTGCACAAGAGCCGCCGGCCGTGTAGTGCTTGGGGCAGGAGAGGCGACGATGGTCAGACGGTTCGGCGACGCGCGCGACAGGTTCTTCGACAAGCGGTTCGGCATGTTCATCCACTGGGGGCTCTACGCGATCCCCGCGTGGCACGAGCAGGTGCTGTGGCGCTCCGACTACCGGCGATCGGACTACGAGAGGCTCGTGGATGAGTTCAACCCGACCGACTTCGATCCCGACCGCTGGATCGACGCCGCCGAGGCCGCCGGCATGGAGTACCTCTGCTTCACGACCAAGCACCACGACGGGTTCTGCATGTGGGACACCGCGCAGACCGATTACAAGGTCACCTCCACGCCCTACGCGAAGGACGTCCTCGCGATGCTCGCCGACGCGTGCCGTCGACGGGGGATGCCCCTCAGCCTCTACTACTCGCTTCCCGACTGGCACCACCCGAATTACCCGAACCTGGGCCGCCACCACGAGATGTTCGGCCCGCGGCCGGGCGACGAGCCCGACGAGACGAGATACCTCGCCTACGTTCGCGAGCAGCTCCGCGAGCTCCTCACCGGGTACGGCACGATTCACCAGTTCTTCTGGGACGTGAACGTCGCCGGCTTCCACGACCCGTCGCTCAACGCGATGATCCGCGAGCTCCAGCCGCAGGCGCTCATCAACGACCGGGGCCCGGACGCGGGCGACTACTCGACGCCCGAGCGCCACCTGCCGGCCGGGCTCGAGTTCGAACGCCCTACCGAGGCGTGCCAGTCGATGGGCCGTGAGAGCTGGGGCTACCGCGAGGACGAGGACTACTTCAGCGACAGGTTCCTGATGGGAAGTATCGATGCGATTCTCGCGATGGGCGGCAACTACCTCCTCAACGTGGGCCCGAAGCCGAACGGCGAGTTGCCTGAGGTCTGCGTGCAGGGCCTCGCGCGGATCGGCGAGTGGTACGCGCGCGTCCGCGAGGCGTTCGCAGACACCGTCGCGTGCTCGTCGATGCTCGACACGAGCGAGGGTCACCGGCGCCGCTACGACGAGCTCTTCATGACGCGCCGAGGCAACACCTTCTACGTGCACGCCCCGCACGGCCTGTCGGCCGACGGCATGGTCGTGAGCGCGTTCCGCATCGGACCGGAATCGGCGACGCTGCTGAACGACGGGCGCGAGCTCTCGTGGGCGGTCGACACGCTCCCCTGGCGGTGGCAGGAGCTGCCGTGTCTCCGGCTGCGCGGCCTGCCGGTGAACGAGCTCGCGGGCGAGCCGGTCGTGGTGAAGCTCGTGTTCGGCGACGACGTGGCCGACTGAGCCAGCCGGCGACGGCCCGCCGATTGCCTCCGCGTCGCAGCGGGTGTATCCTCTGCGACTATGTCATCGCCAGACCGCTCCGGCCCGACTCTGGGCGACCCGTCGAGTAACCGCGACCTCTACCGCGGCCTCGTCACGCTCGCCGTGCCGATCATGCTCAACAACCTCCTGCAGATGCTCTACAACCTGGTGGACGCGTGGTTCCTCGGACGGCTCGGCGCCGCGGCGGTCTCCGCCCCCACGATCTCCTTCACGCTCATCTTCTTCCTCGTGATCTTCGGCATCGCCTTCTCCATGGCCGGCACGACGCTCATCGCGCAGTCGAAGGGCAAGGGCGACATGGAGCGGGCGAACTTCTACGCCGGACAGGTGACGACGCTGCTCGTGGCGATGTCGCTGGTGATCTCCGCCGTCGGGCTTCTGGCCACGCCGACGCTGCTTCGCGTCATGCAGGTACCGGCGGAGGCGTACGAGTACACGCGCCAGTACATGACGATCATCTTCGCGGCGATGCCGTTCATGTTCGTGAGCTTCCTCCTGCGAGCGGTGCTCCAGGGCATCGGCGACAGCATGACCCCGCTCATCGTGCAGGTCATCACGATCGGGCTGAACGTCGTGCTCGACCCCATCCTGATCTTCGGCTGGGGACCGTTCCCGGCGATGGAAGTCGCGGGCGCCGCCTACGCGACGGTCTTCGCGCGTCTCGTGGCGGCGGCCGTCTCGGCGTGGATCCTCATCAGCGGACGGAAGGGCATCAAGCTCACGCTCGCCAACATGAAGCCCGACTGGCCGGCGATCCGCAGGATAACGAACATCGGACTGCCGAGCGCGATCGGGCAGGCGGTCCCGGCGTTCGGGTTCACCGTGCTGCAGGGCATCGTCAACACGCTGGGAACGCCGGTGGTTGCTGCCTTCGGCATCGGCAACCGGATCGTGAGCCTGTTCAACATGCCGGCCATCGGCTTCTCGCAGGCGACCACGAGCATCGTGGGCCAGCGGCTGGGCGCGAGCCGGAAGGACCAGGCGATCACCGCGGTGAAGCAGAGCGTCATTACCGTCGCCGCGTTCATCACCGTAGGCATGACGTTCACCTTCTTCTTCGGAGCGAGCTTCGTGCGCTTCTTCGTCGACGACCCGGAGGTCATCGCGCACGGCCGCGACCTCTTCCGGATCCTCTCGCCGAGCGTGATGATCTTCGCCGTCTTCATGGTCACCAACGGGGCCTTCCAGGGCGGCGGCGACACGAAGCCGGTCATGGTGCTCAACGTCGCGCGCCTGTGGGGCGTGCGCGTGCCGCTCGCCTACGTCCTCGTCGTCGTGGCCGGTTGGGGGCCGATCGGCATCTGGTGGTCCATGTTCGCCTCCAACCTGCTGATCGCGATCGTCGGCTTCTTCTGGCTGAGCCGCGGGCACTGGCTGCACAAGATCGACCCGGCGACCATATAGAGTCGCCGTGTACACGAGACTCGTGTACACCTGGATCGTGAAGAACATCACCCTGAGCGCGGACGAGAAGGTCATCGAAGCAGCCCGCAAAAAGGCCCGGGCGGCGAATCGCACGCTGAACGAGGAGTTCCGTCGGTGGCTCGA
>CAZICD010000001.1:162370-175479 GCA_964537725.1 uncultured Spirochaetaceae bacterium
TGCTCGGCGCGCTACGCGTCCTGCTCCATTCCCAGAAGAAAGTCACGGATCGGGACAGCAGGTATCCCGTTGCGCCCGGGAATGGGTGGTGAGGCGAACACAAGCACGGTCTTGGGCCATTGATCGTCGATAGCCTCGAGTGCCCCGAACTCCCGTTCGACCGTGGACTCGTCGTCGAGCGCGGCGCACACCTGGTAGTAGCGAACCGAGTCGCCACGTCTCGCGACGAAGTCGATCTCACGATCGCCGGCTATCCCGACCGACACGGCGAACCCGCGCCGAACTAGCTCAAGGTACACGAGGTTCTCCAGAACGCCGGCGATGTCGGATGATCGGGCGCCCAACAGCCCCCGTCTGAGGCCGATATCGCCGGCGTAGTACTTCTCGCCGTACTCGAGGTGCTGTCGACCCCTGAGCTCGAAACGGCGCACGGGATGAATCAGAAACGACTCGCAGAGATACGTCAGGTAGTTCACGGTCGTGTCGACGGAAACGGACCGCCGCTGCGACTTCCAGTACTCGGTGATTCTGCGGGCGCTCGTGACGCTGCCGACGTTGTCGTAGGCGAACGCGAGAATGCGCCGCAGCGCGTCGGGGTCGCGGATCGAGTGTCGGTGCACGACGTCGCGCATCAGGATAGCGTCGACGAGGGTCGCCGTGTAGGAGACGGCGCTGGCGTCGTCGTAGTCGAGGGCGTGCAGAATCGGGAAGCCCCCGAGCCGAAGATAGCGAGCGAGCACCTCGTCGTGGTCCACCGCACTTCTCGATGCAGCGAGCTCCCCGAACGAAAGCGTGCCCACGGGGATCTCGATGACCCGACCGGTGAGCAGCGTTCCCAGATCCGACGAGAGCAGCGCGGTGTTGGATCCGGTCAGTACGCAGCGAACCGTTCCCGCTGCGAGGAGCGAGGCGGCGAGCCGCTCCCACCCGGAAACTTCCTGTGCTTCGTCGAGCAGCAGGACGCCACCGCTCGGAAGCCGTTCCTCGACGAAGCCGGCCATCGCCCGGTAGTCCCTGAGATGGTCGAACTCGAGAGACTCCATGTTCACCTCGAGGATACGTGACGGATCGGTACCGCGTGCTACCAGATCGTCCGCGTAGAGCCTGAGGATGGAGCTCTTGCCGCAGCGCCGGATACCGGTGAGAACCGGGAGCAGAGGAAGCGTTTCCGCCCGCCTGAGCCGGTCAACGTACGAAGGGCGATCGACCATGTTGTCGACTATAATCGACAAATGAGACATGTACAACAGCTTTGTCGACTATGATCGACAAATCTAATCCACCGGCCTACCCGCTCCCCCGCGTGCGCGTCTTCCCCGGCGCGGCGTGCTTCTCCACGTACTCCACGATCGCCGAAGCGATATCCATCCCGGTCGCGCCCTCGATCCCCTCGAGGCCGGGCGACGAGTTCACCTCGATCACGACCGGGCCGTGGCTCGTGCGCAGGAGGTCGACCCCGGCGACGTTGAGCCCCATGACCCGGGCCGATCGGACCGCGGTGGAGCGCTCCTCCGGCGTGATCCGGACCTGCTCGGCCTGCGCTCCTCGGTGGAGGTTCGCGCGGAAGTCGCCGTCGCGGCTCGTGCGCTTCATGCTCGCCACGACCCGCTCGCCCACGACGAAGCATCGGATGTCCGACCCCTTCGCCTCGTGGATGAACTCCTGGACGAGGATGTTCGCGTTCATGCCCCGGAACGCCTCGATCACGCTCTCGGCGGCGCCGTCGGTCTCGGCGAGCACGACGCCTATCCCCTGGGTGCCTTCGAGGAGCTTCACGACGACCGGCGTCCCGCCGACCATGGCGATCAGATCGCCCGTGTACTTGGTCGAGTGCGCGAAGCCGGTCACCGGCAGGCCGATTCCCTTGCGCGCGAGGAGCTGCAGACTGCGCAGCTTGTCGCGCGAGCGGGTGATCGCCACCGACTCGTTGACCGAGTAGACGCCCATCATTTCGAACTGGCGAACGACGGCGGTGCCGTAGAAGGTGATCGACGCACCGATGCGCGGGACGATCGCGTCGATACCGGAGAGCTCCTCGCCCCGGTAGTGGATGCTCGGGTTGAGCGAGGTGATGTTCATGTAGCACTGCAGCGGGTCCACGACGAGCACCTCGTGCCCGCGCGCCTGCGCCGCTTCGGCGAGATGCGCGGTCGAGTAGAGGTGGGCGTTGCGCGAGAGGATGACGATCTTCACGGCCGGTCCGCAGCGGCGGCTCGACCCGCAGCGGCGGCTCGGTCCGCCGCGCCCTCGTACGCCCGGTGATGGTGCACCCCGGTGAGGTACGACCGGCGAGGATCGACGAGCACGCGTCCGCGAAGCGCGGTGCGCCCGAGGAGCATGCGAAACGTCATCGACTCCCGGCTCGTGAGCGTGATCTCCACCGGCCAGCCCTCAACGCCCACGCGCAGCGCGGTGCGAATCACGTAGCGCTCCTCGCCCACGCCACCCGAGTTGGTGACGCGCCGCCTGTCGACGACCGGCGCCTCGCGCTCGAGGACGACGTCGGTGGTCTCCTGCAGCGGCGCGACGGCGAAACGCACCCACTCGCGCCCCTCACGGACGAACGCCTCGAGCGATTCGACGTGGAGCGACGAGGTGCGCGCGCCGGTATCGATCTTCGCCTTGATGACCGGCACCTCCAGTTCGGGAAGCGCGACCCATTCGCGCCAGCCGACGGTGATCACGGGGTGGTCATCCGCCGCTCCCCACCTTGTACGTGTTGACGATCAGCTCGTACAGGTTGCGGAGGTAGGGGCTGCGGTTCGAGGCGATGCCGGTGTCTGCGAGGAGGTCGCTGCGCTCACGCTCGAACCAGCGGAAGAGGTTGCGCGCGCCGGCGGCCTCGTCCTTCGCCTTGTGGCAGATCCGGGTGAGCTCGCGCATCTCGTTCCGGTTGAAGAAGACACGCGCGTCGTCGAGCTGGATGACGAAGAAGTCGTCCTCGGTACGCTCCACGGTGACGTGGTAGTCGGGACGGCCGGCTTCGCGCCGCGCCTCGATCGCCTGGTGCGCGGCGACGTTGAGGCGGCGGTTGAACTGCTCGATCTTGCCCTTGTACTCGACGACCTTCGCCTGCTCGAGCAGGAGCTCGAGCCCGTCGTCGTCGAGGCGCTCCGCGATCGATACGATCTCTTCGATGAGCTCCTTGCGGTGCTCGGTCGGCTGCGGGACATCGGTCGCGAGCTGCCGTTCGTCGGCGCGGGCGGCCTCCTCGGCGGCGGCCTGCTTCTTCGTGCTCGCCGACTTCTTCGATGCGGTCTGCGACTTCTTCGAGCCGCCGGTTTTCTTCTCAGCCATCGTGCCTCCTGCGCTACGCGTAGTCGTAGCGAATCAGATCCGCGGCGATCTTGCCGGAGAGCATCACGAGCGGCATGCCGCCGCCGGGGTGCGCGCTCCCGCCGCAGAAGTAGAGCCCGCCGTAGTCGGGGCTCCGGTTCGGGTGTCGGGCGAACGAGGCGAGGCGCGTGTTCGACGCGATCCCGTAGAGCGCGCCGCGATAGCTCATCGTCCTGCGCTCGATGTCTTCAGGCGTCATGACGCCTTCCTCGACGATCGCGCCCGAGACGTCGCGACCGAGGCTCTCGCTCAGCCTGCGGATGACCGTCTCGCGCATGCGCGCGCTCTCGCTCGCCCAGTCCTGTCCATCAACATACGGCGCGTTGACCAGTAAAAACCAGTTTTCGCCGCCCGAAGGCGCGTCGGAGGGCGTCACCTTGGAGGTGATGTTGATGTAGATGGTCGGATCGTCGGGAAGCCGATGCTCGTCGAATATCTCGGCGAACTCGCGCGGGTAGTCCGAGCCGAAGAAGATGTTGTTCACCGTGAGATCGGGGAAGCGCTCGCCCATGCCCCAGTAGAAGACGAGCCCCGACGACGAGGGCTCGAGCCGCCGGTAGCGGTGGAGCTGCCGCGCGTCCTCGTCGCCGAGCAGCTGCGGGTAGGTGACCGAGACGTCCACGTTCGAGACGACCGCATCGGCGGGCACGAAGCGGCTTCCCACCTCGACACCGGTCGCCACGCTCCGGCGGCGTCCACGCGGCGCGGTGGGCGCCGTCACGATCCGGTCGACCTTCTCGCCGTAGCGGATCTCCACGCCCAGCTCGCCTGCGAGCCGCTCGAGCGCGCGTGGCAGCGAGTGGATGCCGCCCACCACGGCGTAGCCGCCGTGGACGTACTCGACGAAGGGAATGATGTTCAGGGTCGCCGGAGTACGGTACGGGCTCGACCCGTTGTACGTGGCGTAGCGGTTGAACAGCTGCACGACGCGCGGGTCGTCGAAGAACGACTCGTTCGCCGCGTTCATCGTGCGAAGCGGATCGATCTGCCCCAGCCGCAAGAGCCGCTTCCAGAAGAGCTTCGAGAACCACGTGCGGTGGTCGTGGAGGCTGTGCCAGAGGAAGATCTCGCTCGCTACCTCGTGGATGCGTCCGGCGTACTCGAGGTAACGACGCACGTGGTCGGCAGGCTCGCCGGTCTTCGCCTCGATCTCGCGCGCGAAGCGCTCGGGGTCGCCGTAGGCGTGCAGCCTCGTGCCGTCGGGCCAGAAGTAGTTGCAGATCACCTCCAGCCGCTCGACGGCGAGGTAGTCGGTCCAGTTGCGGCCGGCCTCGGCGAACAGCTGCTCGAGCACGTAGCGCATCGTGAGCAGCGACGGACCGGTGTCGAAGCGCCAGTCGCCGCGCGACTCGCTGCCGGCCTTGCCGCCGGGCAGGCTCTGCTGCTCGTAGACGGTCACCCCCCAGCCGCTCGCGGCGAGACGGATCGCCGCCGAGAGCCCGCCCAGCCCCGCGCCCACGACGACGGCGCGCCGGGCGCGCCCCGCGGTCGAGGCTGCCTCAGGCGACGGCGACGCCCCGGGGGTGACGTGGGCGCCGTGCTGCTCGGATCGGTCTTCAGATCGGCTCATGACCTGCGATCACCTCTCGATAGAAGTAGTAGCTGTCCTTCGGCACGCGCCGGAGGTCGGTGTAGTCGCAGAAGATAATGCCGAACCGGCGCGTGTAGCCAAACGCCCACTCGAAATTGTCGATGAGCGACCAGAGGTAATACCCCTTCAACGGAATCCCGTCTTCGATCGCGCGCGCGAGAATCCGGAAGTGCTTTCGCAGGTAGTCGATGCGTTCCGGGTCGTGGACGCGGGTCCCGTCCTCGCTCTGGTGGTCGTCACAGGCGCAGCCGTTCTCGGTGACGTAGACGGGAATGCCGCCGGTCTCCTTCTGCACCCAGTGCATCTGTCGGTACAGCCCGTCCGGGACGATGGGCCAGCCCATCTGCGTCTCCGGGTGGTAGCTCGGCACGCGGGTGAACTGCTCGGGAGCGTCCGGGTCGTACGCCACGGCCTTCTCGTTGTAGTAGTTCATCCCCAGGAAGTCGATCTTGCCGGCGATCAGCTCGGTGTCGCCCTCCTCAATTGGAAGCGACACGTCCCGGTGCGCGGCGAGGTGACGCCCCGGATACGGCCTGCCGAACAACGGGTCGAGGAACATGCGGCTGTCGCGGTCGGCGGCGCGGTCGGCGGCGAGGATGTCCTCCTCGCGGTTCGTCGCCGGGCGCGGGGTCATGAGATTGAGCGTCGTGCCGATCTCGCCCTCGTAGCCGCCCTGCCGGAAGACGCGAACCGCGAGCCCGTGCGCGAGGTTGACGTGGTGGATCGCCCGGTAGGCGGCCTGCTTGTCCTGCAGCCCCGGCGCGTGCGCCCCGATCATGTGGCTGAGGAAGGCGACGCACCACGGCTCGTTCATCGTGATCCACCGCGTCACCCGATCGCCGAGCGCGTCGAAGACCGTCTTCGCGTACTCCTCGAAGCGTAGCGCGGTCTGACGCTCGGGCCAGCCTCCTTCGTCCTGCAGGCGCTGCGGAAGGTCCCAGTGATAGAGCGTCACCGCCGGCTCGATGCCGTTCGCAAGCAGCTCGTCGACGAGCCGATCGTAGTAGTCGAAGCCCTTCGGGTTGCGCTCGCCGTATCCTTCGGGGAAGACGCGCGGCCAGGCGACGGAGAATCGGTACGAGCGGATGCCCAGATCGCGCATCAGCGCGACGTCCTCGGCGTAGCGGTGGTACTGATCGGTCGCGACGTCGCCGGTGTGGCCGAACGCGACCTTACCCGGCGTGCGGCAGAAGGTGTCCCAGATGGAGGTGCCGCGTCCGTCCTCGTTCGCGGCGCCTTCGACCTGGAAGCTCGCGGTGGCGGTGCCCCAGATGAAGTCGGAAGGAAATGATGCGCCTGTGTTCATGCCCCATTGTAGGGGTTCAGAGGGCGAAGGTGTAGAGGACGCCCAGCCGGAGCGAGGTCGTCGCTACCGCGTGCAGCAGAAGCCAGGTGACGAGCGGGCCGCTCTGCCAGCTCGCGGCGAACGGCACCGCGGCGACGAGTTGCCCCTCGAACCCGGAGCGTTTCACGTGCGTCTCCAGCCCGATGTCGATCCCGAAGCGCCCGCCTCGCACGCTCAGCAGGTCGGGCGTGATGCCGAGCGCTACGAGCACCCCGTCCTCGACCATCTGATAACGCTCGGGTGCGTCAACAATCTCGAAGGCATAGCCGCCGTTGAGGTAGAACCACCCCAGCTCGAGCCGGGCGAAGGGGGCGGCGAGGAAGTCGAACTGGGTCGCACCGACGAAGAGCCTCGTACCCAGCCCCACGCCGAGCCTGCGCGGACGGAAGACGACGTTCGGCTCGGTGACGACCGAGGATGCGAAGAACGACGCGGTGAGCCCGGCGTTGGTCTCGACGTGGAACCGGTCGGAAGCCGCTGGTTCGCCGGCGCGCGGGAGCGGTGCCGCATCGGCCTGTGCGTCGTCGGCCGGACCGGCCTGCGCGACGAGCCCTCCCGAGGCGGCGAGGGCGAGGATGGCGAGCGACAGCAGTGCGCGGCGTCCCACGCGCCGAGTATACCACACTGCGGATCAGATGATGTCGGTATAGAAGCGCGAGGCGGGCTCGTCGGGGCGCGTCCACGCGAACTCGACGACCGGCGCCACCGACGGGACGCACGCCCCGGGCAGGTCCACGACCACGCGCTCGCCTTCGTAGCTCGCCTCCACCGGACGTTCGCACCCGAGGACGCGCACCGAGAAGCGCTCGGAGCCGTCGCTGCCCTTCGGGCGGGGAACCTTGCGCAGATCGAGGCCTTCGAAGACGATCGAGAGCATCCGTGGCCGTCCGAGGAGGATCGCGTAGAGCCGATCGGACTTCGTCGTGTAGCGGACCTCGATCCCGTCCCGGGTCGTGCCCTCGGCGCGGTGCCAGGGTCTCGTGCCGTAGATCGCCTCCGCGTGGTCGCGCAGCCACGCGGCCAGATCGGCGAGCGGCGCGCGCTGCTCCGGGGGCACCACCCCGTCCGCGCGAGGGGCGACGTTCAGCAGGAGGTTGCCGTTCTTGCTCACGACGTCGGCAAGCAGGTGGACGAGCTCCTCGCCGGAGAGATAGCTCTCGTCCGGCTCGGCGGCGTTGTAGCAGAACGATTTGCCCAGACCGCGCACGAGCTCCCACGGCTCGCGCGCGAGCCTCACCGCCGGCGGGTACTCGAGCGTGGCCACGTCACCGCTGCCGCCGGAGGACCTCCCGTCGAGGATCGCCCTGCGCGCGGCGCGGGCGACCAGCCGCTGCACCGGTCGCAGCGAGAGCATCCGCCGCGCGAGCGGCCCCGTCTGCCGCCACCGGTCGTTGAGCACCCCGTGCGGCACCGCCTCCCGGTACGCCCGGAAGAGCCGCCGGCGCGAGATCGCCGACGGCAGCCCGATGTCGTTCCACAGCACGTCGGGCCGGTAGCGCTCGGCGAGCTCGGTGAGGTGCGCCTCCGCGTAGCGCGCGTAGTCCGCACGGGCGGCCGCCGACTCACCGGCCCCGCCCGAGTCGGCGTACGCCGCGGGCGAGTCGGCGAGCAGCAGGTCGGAGAAGTCGCGGATCGCGCGGTGCTGGACGGTCCAGTCGAGCTGGCTCGAGTAGTAGACCCCGTAGCGCATGTCCTGCTCGCGCACCGCCCTGCCCAGCTCGCCCACGACGTCGCGCGAGGCGGCGAACGCGTCGCTCACCGGCGGCGTACTCGACGGCCACATCAGGTACCCGTCGTGGTGCTTGGCGACCATCACGACGTACCGCGCGCCGGCCTCGCGGAACAGATCGGCCCACGCGCGAGGGTCCCAGCTTCCGAGCTCTTCGGTGAACCGGCGGGCGAGCCGCTCGTACTTCGTGTGATCGCCGTAGTGCTTACGATGGTAGGCGCGCACCGGCGAGTCGGCGATGCGAAGCGAGTTCAGGTACCACTCGGCGTACGGGTTGTTTCGGAAGTAGAAGCGCCAGTCGTGGTCCCGCAGGATATCGGCGAGCCCGCCGTGCTCGACGGGCGCGTAGGCGGGAACCGTGGGCACGCCCCAGTGGACCATGATGCCCAGCTTCGCGTTCCTGTACCACTCCGGGATGCGGTGCTTCAATTGCTACCTCCAGCGAGCTCTGCGATCCGATCGACAACCGCGCGGTGCCCGGCCGAACCGAGGATCGACCCGGGATCGGCCGGCAGCGCCGCGACCCGGGGACGCGCAAGACCGTGCGGTCCTCCGAGGATACCAAGCGCGCGCTTCGCGCGAAAGATGCGGCGAACCGACGCCTCCAGCCGCGCGCGGGGGAGCCGGCCGGAGGCGAGCGCGGCGAGGATCGCCTCGTGAGCCGCCGCCGGATCGAGCGGCTTGAGCACGAAGTCGTTGCCCGCTTCGATCGCGCGCACCACCAGCTCTGGCTCCGGTGCGATCGCCTCGAGCGCGCGCATGTTGAGCGCGTCGGTCACGAGCAGTCCGGCAAAGCCGATGTCGCGGCGGGCGAGCAGCGACGCGCGCGCCGAGAGCGTCGCCGGCATCGGGTCGCCGGTGACGCCGGGCACCGCGAGGTGCGCGGTCATGAGCCCCGCCGGCCGTCCGGCGAGAGCACCGGTGAAGGCGAGGGCCTCGCGGGAACGCCAGGCGGCGGCGTCGGCGGCGAGGACGGGGAGCTCGTCGTGCGAATCCTCGGCGACCGCGCCGTGGCCGGGGAAATGCTTGATGACCGCAGCCACGCCTTCGCGCTGCAGCCCCTCGGCGACGGCGGCGGCCACGGCGCCCACGAAGACCGGGTCGGCGCCGTACGTGCGCCCGTGCCGCCCGATCGCGCCGGTGCCCTCCGGCGGGTCGACGTCCGCCACCGGAGCGAAGTTCATCGTCACGCCGAGCGCGCGAAGCTCGCGCCCCATCACCTCGCCGAGCCGCCGGGCGAGCGCGATCCCGTCGGGCGGCGCGCCGCCGGGCGTGGCAGGGGCGGCGGGCGTGGCGGCCCCGGGGGCCGCCGCCACCGCGCGTCCGACGACCTCGGCGGGCGGGATGGGCGTCGCGGGGATGCCTCCGGTGGCCGTGAGCCGCGAGACGAGCCCGCCCTCGTAGTCGGTGGCGACGATGGGCGGGACGGCGACCGCGGCGTGGAGCTCGGAGACGAGCGCGCGGACCTGCGCGACGCCGGAGAATGTCTGGCCGAAGAGCACGGCGGCGCCGGGCTGGACGCGCTCGAGGAGCTCCCGGTGGGCCGCGTCGAGCGAGAGGAGCGGTCGCCCATCGGCGTCGTTCTCGATCCCGACCATGATGAGCTGCCCGGCGAGACGGGACGCGGGAAGCGAGCGCACGATCCGATCGGTCGCCCAGCGCATGGTCGCCTCGTACGACGGGACCGTCACCGGCGGCTCGGAACGGCAGGCGGAGACGAGCGTCGCGGCCGCGGCCGCGAGGAGCGCGGCGCGTCTCATAGTGAATTTTGAAAATAGTCGTATAGAAAAGTGAACGTTCGGGGGTCCGGAGGAGGCACCGGCACGCGACCACCGGGTCAAGTCAATGCCTCGCATGGACTTATCGGGCTGATACGAAGGCATCGATCTTGGCATGACAATTGCTAATTAGTATGCGTACCGGAACGCCGGCGTCCCCGAACGGGAACGAGTGGAGTATACATCGTGATCGACTACAAAGCAATAACACCAGTACCGACCGCGACGACGCGCGTCACCACCGGAACACTCGAGAGTCTTCGTGGTGAGCTCGTGCGCAAGTCGCTGCACATGCTGATCGCCTTCGTACCCGGCATCGCCACGGTGACCGGCGTGCTTCCCGCGCTCGCGCTTCTGGGACTGGGCGTCCTGTTCTACACCGGTGCCGAATACGCCCGGCTGCACGGACGTTCGGTGATGCTCGTTTCGGCGGTGACGGTGATGGCCTCCCGACCGCGCGATCGCGGGCGCTTCGTCGCGGGCCCCGTAACGCTCGGCGTCGGCGCGATGCTCGCGCTCCTGCTCTACCCGGCCCCGGCCGCCTTCCTCGCCATCTACGCGCTCGCCTTCGGCGACGGCATCGCGAGCCTCATCGGTCGCGCCTTCGGCCGCGTCCAGATCGCTCGCGGAACCACGTTCGAGGGCAGCCTCGCGTGTTTCGTCGCCGTCTTCGCGGCGGGCCTCGCGGTCACCGGCGACACGGTCATCGCGCTCCTCGTGGCGGCGGTCGCAACCGTCCTCGAGGCGATCCCGACCGACGACATGGACAATATGATCATGCCGGTGGGCGTTGGCCTCGTCGCCACGCTTCTGCTCGGCGTGTAGCAATCAGTACCAGAGGAAATACGACCGGTTCACGAGGATGAAGCTCGCCGCGCCTGCGGTCAGGAGCCCGAGCCCGATCCCCAGCGGGACGAGCGCCGGCACGTGCAGCACGAGCAGCTTCCCGATAACCACCGCCGTAATCGCGAGCGCGATGCTCGCGCCCCGTTCCCGGTGGCCGCGCCACCACGCGATCGCGTAGTTGACGATCGTACCCACGCTCAGGAACCCGAGCATCAGATCGATACCCTCGCGTCCGCCGATCACGTGTACGAAGGTCGCGTTCAGCCGTTCGCTGTCCACGGGCACGAAGTAGACGATCAGGAAGGAGAGCAGCGCGAGCAACGCGGTCACCGTGCCGATGCGAGGATAATCGGCCCCCGCAGAGTAGATCCCGGCCGCGAAGAGCGAGAAGGCGCCGACGAGACGTCCGAAGAGCACGATCCGCGTGATCAGCACGCTGACGAAGACGGGGAGATCCGCGACCTCGACGAGAGGCTGGCCGATCCGGACGAGCTCCACCGAGAGCGTCATCAGGAACAGCGTCATGAAGTAGATCTCCGCCGAGCTCACGCGGCGAAAGAGCCGGGCGGATATCGCGACGCCGGCGACCGAGACCAGGCCGACGAGACCGATCGCGGCGAGCGAGCGGTACGCGCTGAGCGGGCCCACCTCCCACTGCGCGCCGAACCAGGTCTGCGTCCGCGGGACGGAGAGCTCTTCGTCGGCGTACGGTCCGAACAGCAGCGCGTACCCGGCGACGGCGAATGCGATGAGCGCGAGGGAGGTGAGGATCACACCGATCACGAGGATCGTGTTGCGGGCGGCAAGCGTCATTGCAGGTGATTATAGCAGCACGAAAAGGCTACAGTCAGCCGCGAATCGTCTCGATAGTTAAAGAGGGAGGAGGTCCCATGAGAAGGTGGTTCACCCTCATAGCGCTCGTCACTCTCGTCGCCGGCGCTGCATCCGGGGGTGACATCGCGATGTTCGAGAATCTCGGCTTCAGCGAGTCGGGTGACGTGTTCGTCTTCGGGCAGTACGGCGTCGCGGGCGAGCGCTCGCAGCCGTTCGCCGAAATCTACGCGGTCGACGTCGCGGGCAATCGATTCCTCTCCGACGGTGTCTTCGAGCTCCGCTCGGACGCGCCGCTCTCGCTCGGCCAGGACGGACGAGGCGCGCTCTACCGACTGCTCGGCCGTGCCCGATCGGTCCTCGACCGCGAACGGGTCGATCATCTGACGACCGGCCGGCCCGTCTATATCCTCGTCGACGGCGAGGAGCCGCGCAGCCGACTCACCTTCCGTGACTTCAACGGCGACACCCGCTACGACGTGCGTCTGCAGCAGGAGGCGCGAGGGAGCGGCGAGGACGTCTCGGCAGCCTTCAGCATCGACGTGACGATCACGCGCGCCGACGACTCGGTTCGCACGATGACGATCGGCAGACCTTCGTACTACCGCGACGGCGTCGCGAGCTACCGGATCACGCAGATCCTGGTAGGCCCCGACGAGGACTCGCTGGTGATCGTGGTGGAGAAGCGTTCCCCCGACGGAACGATCCGCTACATGGTCGAGACGGCCGCGCTCTGACGAAAGGTGCGGCGGCCCCGCGACCGCACCGGCGGCCGCCCTCCGGCGGCACGAACCGCACGAATCCCCGCACAAAACGTGGTATAGTCTCTCGTGATGGCTCGACGAGTCGCAGTTTCACTTCTGCTCTTCCTCACGATCGCCACCGCCGCGTCCGGTCTGGGCTTTGAAGCGTTCACGATCGGGTTCGCCGAGGCGTGGACCGGAAACGGCTACGTACCCAACCCGGGCGGCGAGTACGACTTCGACGTGACCGGCAGCGAACCGATGCCGATCGACCCATTCGCCCGCGCGGGGGTCCGGCTCGGGCTGATGGACGGGTTCATCGCCTCGAGCGCGGTGCTCGCGCTCAGCCCGACGCTCGAGCTGGGCTGGCGCCGCTACGTCCTCTTCGACTCCGGCCGGGTGGCTCCGGCGCAGATCGAGACGGGCACCGGAGCAGAAGGCGACGTGGCAGGAATCGCGTCCGCCCGCGTGCTCACGCTGCGCCTCCAGCTTCCCATCGCCTACGACCTGCGCTTCGCCAACGGCAACGCGCTTTTCATGACGCTCTCGCCCACCGGCGTCTTTCGGATTCCGGTGGGTCAGGTCGAGCTGCGCGACGAGGACGCGAGCCTCTCCGGGATGTACAGCTTCTTCTACGGCTCGATGCGGTACCTCATGCCCGAGCTCTCGCTGGGCTACCGGTTCGGGATGAGCGAGTACCTGGAGACGACGATCCACGTGACCTACGGTGTTTCCGTGCTCGACCTCATGGACACGACGCTGCCGTGGTACGACCAGAACCGCCTCGCGATCGGCATAGACCTGGGACTGATCCCGCCGTTCGGGGGACTCGGGCGCGACCGCGAAGCCGAACAGGAGCTGCCCGAGGGAGTGGAGCCGTTCCCGGAAGACGACGAGGCCGAGTAGGGCC
>CAZICD010000001.1:175579-176868 GCA_964537725.1 uncultured Spirochaetaceae bacterium
GCCTACACGAAGTCGAGCGGGTCGACGATCCGGCGCTTACGTTCCCAGTGTCCCACCATGAAGGTGATCGCCGCCGCGGTCATCGTGTCCACGACCACCGCGATCCCCGTGAGGATCGGTAGCGCAGGCAGCAGGATCAGGTAGATGTCCTCCATGCCTTCGCCGTAGCTCTGCGCGAGCAGCGAGAGGCCCACGACCACCGTGGAGCCCGGCACGCGCCCGAGCAGGAACGAGAAGAGGAAGGACGCGCCGATGATCCAGAGCACCTGCACGAAGGTGATCTCCAGCGCCGTGTAGGAGCGGAAGACGGTGATGAAGGCCGCAGCGATCACCATCGCGCTCCCCGACTTCCCGAAGAGCGTCGCCATGGTGAGCGCGGGTGAGGCGGCCTCGCGCGAGACGCCGAAGTTTTCCTTGGCGATCCGGGTGAGCGGCGAGAGCGTGAAGTACGAGTCGCCGGAGAAGAAGGCGATCACCGCGGGCCCCACCATCGCGTAGAGCCAGCTGAACGGGTTGTACCGCGCGCCCCAGAGGAAGATCACGAGCGGGAAGCCGACGAGCACGAAGAGCGCGCCGACCGCGATGAGCACCCACACCAGCGGGGCGAAGAGGTCCAGGTCGCTGACCGTGCGGAGCCGAAGGACCCAGTACGACGAAACCGCGACGAGCCCGACGCTCACCGCCTCGAGGATCCAGCTGTTGAGGCGGTAGAAGACCCGCGCCAGCGAATCGGCAAGATCCACCGCGGGGCCCACCGTCGCGCCCTCGCGATAGAGGACCAGCCCCACGAGTACGGCGGCGGCGGCGACCGGCAGGAGGAAGCTTCCCGGGGTGGCGAATACGGAGAACAGGTTGCGCGGGAAGACGTTCGCGAGCATCGTCGCGACCGAGGGCATCTCCGGGACCACCGCCTCCTGGAAGATGGGCGGGATGCGACGCGGGGCGAGCAGCAGCGTCACCAGCGTGGTCACGATCACCATCACCGCGGTGACGACGACGATGCTGAGCGCGGTCTTGCCGAAGACGCGCAGGGTCATGTGGTCCTCGCGCAGCTCGCGGAGCCCGATCACGAGCCCGAAGAAGATCAGCGGGAAGACCGCGTAGCGACCCACGTTGATCACCAGCGTGGAGAGCGTCTCCATCACCTGGACGGTGTCTCCGCCTTCGGTGGGGAGCCAGAGGCCGAGCACGAGCCCGACCGTCGCGCCGATGAGTATGCGCATCCACAGCTTCATGGCAGAGAAGCCTACTCAGTCGCTGTCAGGGATGTCAATGAAGGCGACGAGCAC
>CAZICD010000002.1:0-97899 GCA_964537725.1 uncultured Spirochaetaceae bacterium
CGGCCAGCTCCGAGCGGGCGACGTCCGCGCGAGCCTCGGCGGTTCTGCGCGCCAGGACAGCACCTGCGATGCGGGTCCATCGATCGGTTCCCACGATCTCTCTGATCGCGAGCTCGCGCTCGATCTCCAGCTTGCGGATTTCCACCTCGATGCTTGCGGTCTCGCGCAGGTTGCGCTCGATCGCACGCATCGACGGATCATCGTCGACGAGCAGGCGCGCGAGCTCGGCCTTCCGGACCTCGAGCTCCGCGCGTTTGACGCGAAGGTCGGATGCGCTCTGCCGTTGGATCTCCTGGATCTGTTCGACGTCATCCGGCTCGAGCCCGAGCTGGCTCAGCAGTCCCTCGGAGTAGGGCTCCTGCGCGTTGAGAGCCGCGGTGACCAGAACGAACAACACGAGTACTGCGCTTCGACGCTTCATGATGCCTCCTACGCTCCTTACGACGTCGTGCGCGACGAATCGGTTGCACGCGCGAGCTCGAGGCCGGCGAAGTCGTGCTGACGCGCCGCTTCGTAGGCGGCCACGGCGACGGCGTTGCTCAGATTCAGGCAACGTGCCTCGCTGATCGTGGGAATGCGAACGACGGGACCCGGATGAGAGCGGACGAACTCCTCCGGCAGGCCGGTGGTCTCTCGTCCGAATACGAGGAAGGTGTCGCGCCGATAGTCGACGCTCGTGAAGGGAATGGACGCGTGGCTGGTGAAGAGGACGACCTGATCGTCGCTTGCGCGCGAGCGCACGAATGCGGTCAGCGACTCGTGCTGGTGAACCGCCACCAGGTGCCAGTAGTCGAGCCCGGCGCGGCGCACCGCGCGTTCGTCCACCGAGAAACCCAGCGGATGGACGAGGTGGAGGTCCGCTCCGAGGGCCGCGCAGGTACGTGCGACGTTGCCGGTATTCTGCGGGATCTCCGGCTCGACGAGAACGATATGCACCGGCTTACCCGTCGTTTTTAGCGTCTTCGTCCGAGGCGGTCCCCATCGCTGCCGCACGGATAGCCGCCGCACGGATGGCGGCCGCGAGGTCGCGTCCCTCGAGCGCCGCGTCCCGAATGGTTCGGGCGTCCACGACGAATTGATCGTCGGGCAAACCCTGGGATTCGATCAGCTCGGCCGTGGTGAGGATCCGGGTGAACACGTTGTTGAGGTCGTGGACGAGTGGGCGTATCCCGTCGTCGCTCATGGCACTCCCGCCGGAGTCACCGCACGGCCTGGAGCGCTCCTTCGTAATCGGGCTCCCGGGCGATCTCCGGTACCAGCTCAGTGTAGCGCACGGTGTTCTGCTCGTCCAGAACGACGACTATCCGACCTGGCGGTTATCCGTGACACCGGGAACGGCGGTGATGTTCAGAACCTGCGGAATGGAGCGGACGCTCTTCATGACCTTCTTGAAGTCGTCACGCCGATCGAGCTCGACGGTGAACTGCGCGTCGAGCCGGCCGTCGTCGGTCTCCTCCACCCGGCCTTCGATCAGGTTTCCCTGGAACTTGCGGATCGCACTCTCGATCTCACTGAACAGGTCGAAGGTGCGTTTCGCGACCACCCGGAAGCGACGGGTCTCGCGCGGAGAGACCGTCTCCCATTCCACTTCGATCCCCCGCGCTTCGAAGTCGGGGATGTTCGCGAGATTCTTACAGCCCCGCTTGTGGACGATGATCCCGCGTCCGCGGGAGATGTACCCGACGATGTCGTCTCCGGTCGTCGGGTGGCAGCACTTCGCGAAACGGATCATCATGTTCCGCTCGTCGCCGACGCGGACACCGACCTTCTTCGACTCGATGACGGTCGCGGGCTTGTGCTGCTCCGGGGGCGGAGTCTCGTCGGTGGGTTTCCTGGGCGTCTGCTCCGGCGACTTCTTCCGCGCGACGATGCTCTTGTCGAGGATGAGGCTCTCGTCGTGCTTGTTGAGCCACTGACGGATCTTCTGCCGGGTACGCGTCGTTCGCGCGTAGCGCAACCAGTTGAGGTGCGGGTGCGCGTGTTGCGAGGTGATGATCTCGATCACCTGCGTGTTCTTCAGCTCGGCGCGCAGCGGGATGATCGATCCGTCGGCCTTGGCCGCCATCGTATGGTGGCCCACTTCGGTATGGATATGGTAGGCGAAATCGATCGCCGTCGCGCCGCGGGGGAGCTGGATCGCGTCGCCCTTGGGCGTGAAGACGTAGATGGAATCCTTCAGGATCTCGCGCTTGATCTCCTCCAGGAACTCGTTCGACGTCAGCCGTACGGTCCCCAGGTCGCGAACGCGGTTGAGGATCGCCAGGTCCTCGTTGCGCGCCTGCTCTCGCGTGAGGCCCTGCTTGTAGACCCAGTGCGCCGCGATGCCGTACTCGGCGGTCTGATGCATCTCGCGCGTGCGGATCTGGATTTCGAGGAGCTTGCCGTCGAAGCCCATGACGGTCGTGTGCAGGCTCTGGTACTTGTTGGCCTTGGGCATCGCGATGTAGTCCTTGAATCGGCCCTCGATGGGTGGCCAGATCTGGTGGACCAGTCCGAGCATCGTGTAGCACGCGTTCGCGCTGTCGCAGATCACGCGGGTGCCCAGAAGGTCGAAGATCTCGTCCAGGTCCTTCCCGCGTCGCCGCATCTTCTCGTAGATGGAGTAGAAATGCTTCGCCCGCGTCTCGACCTCGACCGCAACGCCCGCCTCGTCCGCCGCGCGCGCGAGCGATTCCTCCACGCGCGAGAGGTAGTCGGCGCGCTCGCCACGCTTCTGTGCGACGAACGCCTTGATCTGGTCGTACGCCTGCTTGTTGATGTGCTTGAGCGCGAGATCCTCCAACTCGTCCTTGAGCCAGGCGATACCGAGGCGTCCGGCGAGCGGAGCGTAGATGTCGAGCGTCTCCTGCGCGATCGCGCGACGGCGATGCTCCTTCTTGTACTCGAGCGTGCGCATGTTGTGGAGCTTGTCGGCGAGCTTGATCAGGATGACCCGGATGTCCTTCACCATGGCGAAGAGCATCTTGCGGATCGTCTCGGTGGTCTGAACGCTCTTGTTCTTCGCCTTGACCGCTGCGATCTTCGTTACGCCGTTTACCAGCTGCTCGACGTCCTTGCCGTAGTCTCTGCGCAGATCGGCCCGGGTCATCTTCGTGTCCTCGAGCACGTCGTGCAGGAGCGCGCTGACGATCGCCGGTCCGTCGAGGCGCAGACCGATGAGGATCTCGGCGACCTGGAGCGGATGCACCAGGTAGGGCTCCCCGCTCTCGCGGAGCTGACCCTCGTGCAGCTCCCGGCTCTTCTCCGCGGCGCGCATGATTCGATCCACGTCCTCGGCGGAGTAGGGGGTGAGTAACTCTCTGAACTCCTCGATCGTCCTTACCATGGTCTCCTACGGTCGCCTGCCACTCACGACGCGGTCCCGACCGGCGAGGTCCGTGCTGACCCGAACATCGGTGAAACCCGCACCTTCCAGAATGGAACGGCCGGCCGCGCCCTGCTCGGGACCTGTCTCGAGTACAAGATACCCGCCATGAGGGAGCGCTGTCACTGCCTCGCGCGCGAGCGCTCGAATGATCGAGAGCCCAGCCTCTCCCGCCGCGAGCGCCTGCTCCGGCTCGGGCCACCCCGCGTCGCGCATCTTCCTGTATTCAGTATCGGTAAGGTAGGGCGGATTCGCCGTGATTATCCGTGGTGCGGGCAGGTCGCGCCGGGCCGATTCTTCGGCGAGCGCGGCGAGGAGGTCGCTGTGCCAGATCGCGACGCGTTCGCCGGCGAGGCGGTCGGCGTTCCGACGGGCGACCGAGAGCGCGTCCCCGGAAACGTCCGAGGCGCTCACGCGAATCGTCGGGCGTTCGGCCGCGATCGTGATCGCGACGCACCCGGAGCCGGTGCACGCGTCGTGCACGTGAAGCGCCCCGGCGCCGGGCCCAGCGGTCCCGCGAGGCGGCGTCGGCTCGGCCCTCGCGACCAGGTCGACGAGCCGCAGCGCCTCCTCGACGAGGATCTCGGTATCGGGCCTGGGCACGAGCACGGCCGGGCTCACGAGGAACTCGCGCCCGTAGAACTCCTTCACCCCCCGGATGTAGCTCACCGGCGCTCCGGCGCAGCGTTGTTCGACGTACGCAGCGAAGCGTTCGCGCGCGGCGCCGGGCAGCTCGTCGGGCATCGAAGCCATCACGCGTTCGGTCGGTTCGCCCATCGCGTGGGCGAGCAGCACGAGCGCGTCGAGGTAGGGCGTCTCCGCCGAGCCCTCGGGCGCTCCGTCCAGGCAGGCTCTGATCTGCCCGGTTGCCCACCGCAGCGCGGAGCGGACGGTGGTGCCGTCGGGCATCCCCTGCGACGCGCCCCGCCTGCCCGCGGTGTCGCTACTGCACATGTTCGCGGAGGTAGCTCTCCCGGTCGGTGATCTTCAGCGTCTCGATCGCCTCGTCGATCTCGCCCTGCATGATCGAGTCGAGCCGGTAGAGCGTGAGGTTGATGCGGTGGTCGGTGAAGCGGTTCTGCGGGAAATTGTACGTCCGGATGCGCTCGCTGCGGTCGCCGCTTCCGATCTGGCTCTTGCGCGCGGCCGCCTCTTCCTCCTGTCGTCGGCGCTGCTCCATCTCGTAGAGCCGCGCCTTCAGTACGCGCAACGCCTTCGCCTTGTTCTTGAGCTGCGATTTCTCGTCCTGGCACGTCACGACGAGACCGGTGGGGATGTGCGTGATACGCACCGCCGAGTCGGTCGTGTTGACGCTCTGGCCACCGGGACCCGAGGAGCGGTAGACGTCTATGCGCAGGTCCTCCTGGTTGACCTCGACGTCGGACTCCTCGGCCTCGGGCAGGACCGCTACGGTAACCGCCGAGGTGTGGATCCGGCCGCCGGACTCGGTTTCGGGCACACGCTGTACGCGGTGCACTCCGCTCTCGTACTTGAGGTCTCCGAAGACGCTCTTCCCGCTCACCGAGAAGACGACTTCCTTGTAGCCGCCGATCTCGGTGGGGTTCGAGTTCATGACCTCGACCTTCCACTTCCGCGCCTCGGCGAGCCGTTGATACATCCGGTAGAGATCGGCCGCGAACAACGCCGCCTCTTCGCCGCCGGTGCCCGCCCTGATCTCCATGATCGCGTTCTTCGCGTCGAGCGGATCCTTCGGCACGAGCAGGTGCCGCAGTCGTTTCTCGAGCTCCTCGCGCCGCTGTTCGAGCTCACCGAGCTCGTCGCGCGCCATCTCGCGCATCGACGAGTCCTCCTCGGCTTCGAGGAGCTGCTTCGTCTCCTCGATCGACTCGAGCAGCTCCCGGTACTCGTCGTAGACCTGCATGGTCTCCGTGAGCGAAGCGTGCTCCTGCATGACCTCGCGATAGCGCTTCTGGTCCTTCGGGAGGTCTGGGTCCATGATGAGCTTGTTGAGCTCGTCGTAGCGTTCTCGAAGCTGTTCCAGTTTGTCGATCATAGTCGTCTCCGGTTCGTACCGCCTCCGGTCAGGCCGATGCCTCCGGCGCGGCGTGCGGCTTCAGGAACCCGAAGAGGCTCCCGCAGAACCCGCCTGCGATATGGGCGAACTGCGACACCGTGTCGGCTTCGAACGCGGTGACGACCTCGCGCGCGAGGTAGAGCACGACGACGAGGATGAACGTCAACGGGATCTCGCCCTTGCGGAAGTTGGTGAACGAACCCAGCAGAATCATCATGAAGACGATGCCGCTCGCCCCGAGCAGACCCGTCGAGAAGAGCAGCACGTTCAGCACGCCGGTCACCAGCGCCGTGACGGCCATCATGAAGAGCAGGCCGCCGGAGCCGTGCTTCTCCTCCAGGATGGGCCCCAGGAGCAGGATGAACGCGAAGTTGCTCACCAGATGCGTCCAGTTCGCGTGCCCGATCACGTGGGTGAAGAGCGTCACGTAGTCGATCGGGTCGGCGAAGTCCATCGTGCCGCCGACCGCGAAGAACGCCTCGGTGATCCCGGCGCCGGTAAACCCGTCGGCGAGAAGGACGACCGTGGATACGAGGGCGAAGGTGAGCGTGACAGGCGCGTTGTAGCTGATTCGCATCAGGTCTCCCCGACGCCGAGCTCGAGCTCGACCGGACAGTGGTCCGACCCCATCACGTCCGCCATGATCGAGGCGCCCGAAACGAGCGCGTCGGCGGCCGGGTTCACGCAGTGATAGTCGATGCGCCACCCGACGTTCCGCTCGCGTCCCTTCGTGAAGTAGCTCCACCACGTGTAGTGACCGCCGTCGGCGGTGAACTTGCGGAAGGTGTCCACGTAGCCCGCACCGATGAAACCGTCCATCCAGGCTCGTTCCTCGGGGAGGTAACCCGGGTTCTTCTCGTTCTCCTTCGGCCGTGCGAGGTCGATGGGCCTGTGCGCGACGTTGTAGTCGCCGCACAGCACGAGCGGCTTGCCCTGCCGTCCGATGTCGTCGCAGATCTTCTGCATCGACTCGCAGAAGTCGAGCTTGTAGTCGAGGCGCTTGCCGCCGTCCTGGCTGTTGGGGAAGTAGGCGTTGATGAGCACGAAGTCTGCGAACTCGACCTGGAGCACGCGTCCCTCGTCGTCGAAGCGGTCGAGGCCCATCGTCGCGACTTCGAGCGGCTTCTCCTTGGAGAGAACGGCGGTGCCGCTGTACCCCTTCTTCTGAGCGGACGCCCAGTGCGCGTGATAGCCCGCCGGCTGAACCAGCTCCTCGGAGAGTTGCTCGGGTTGGGCCTTCGTCTCCTGGAGGCACATGATGTCCGGCGATTGGTCCTCGAGCCATTCGAGGAAGCCCTTCTTGGCGACCGCGCGGATACCGTTGACGTTCCAGGAAAGAATGCGCTTCATGGGCCCACAAGATACTCCAACCACCCGTCGCTTGAGAAGTCGTGGTCCCCGGTCGTGAACACGACTCCCGGGTTCAGCACACCCTCCGGGTCGAAGACCGACTTCAGCTCGCGCATGTAGCCGGTGATCCGCGCGCCCCATTCGCGCTCGAGGAACGGCGCGCGGAGGCGACCCATCCCGTGCTCGGCGGTGATGGTCCCTCCGAGATCCGTGACGAGCGTGTAGACCTCGTCGGCCACCGCCCGCATCGTCTTCGCGTCGCCGCGTTCGAAGAGCGGGCGCAGGTGCAGGTTGCCGCTCCCCGCGTGGCCGTACACGGGAGCGTCGAGCCGATGGCGGTCGAAGATCGACTCCACCCCTGCGATGAGCTCGGGCAGCCTGCGGGGCGGCACACCGACGTCGTTCACGACCGAGTAGGGAACCCTGCCCGCGTCTGCGAGTCGTCCGATCACCGGAAGCAACGACTTGCGGGCGCGCCAGATCTCCTCGATCTCGTCCTCGTGCCCGGAGACTTCGGGCGCCGCGGTGAGCTCGCCGCTCGAGGCGATCCTCCGCGCCGCCCGGTGTGCCGCCTCCGCGACTCCCGACTCACCGGCGTACTCGACGATGAGCAGGGCCTGCGATTCGGGGTCCCCGCCGAGGACCGCGGTGTGTCGCCGCAGGAGATCGAGCGCCGAACGCGAGACTATCTCGATCGCCGAGGCTTCGCCCCGCAGCTCGAGTGCTGCCTCGCACGCGGCGCGCGAGGTACGAAAGCGCAGGAGCACCGCGGCGCGCCGGCGCGGTCGCGGGACCGCCTGCAGCACCGCCTCGGTGACGAGGCCGAGCGTTCCCACGCTGCCGCACACGAGGCGCGGCAGCGCGCGCAGCGGATCGTCGGAATGGTCGAGCAGCGCGAGCAGCTCGTACCCGGACGCCCATTTCTCGTCGCGTCGCGCGCGCAGGCGTCCGGCGGACTCGGGGTCGCCGGCGATCCGGCGGGCGAGCGTTCCAAGCCGCGCGAGGAGCGCTTCCGGCGCCGACTCCGGCTCGCGCGTGTCCACGACCGTACCGTCGACGAGAACCAGCCGCACCTCGCGCAGGTAGCGGTTGATCGCGCCGTCGCGGAGCGCGTGCGGGCCGCTCGCCCGCGTGGCGATATTGCCGCCCACGAAGGACAGGGGGCCGCTCGACGGGTCGGAGGGGAGCGTGAGGTCGTGCTCGGCGAGGGCCGACTGAAGCCTGTCGTGCCGGACCGCGGGACCCGCGACGGCGAGTCCGGTACGCGGGTCGACCCGGACGCGCTCGAAGCGTTCGCCCCCGAGGGTGAGGAGTAGGCCGTCGGTCACGGCGGCGCCGCCGGTGTTGCTCGCTCCGGCGCGCGCGACGAGCGGCACGCCGGTGGCGAGGGACGCGCGGGCCGCGGCGACGACCTCGGGTTCGGCGAGCGCCTGCGCAACCGCGAGAGGACGCAGCGAGAAGATGCTCGCGTCGCGCGTGTACCGGTCGGGGATGTCGTCGCAGAGAAGCCGGTCACCGAAGACGGGGCGGAGCCTTCGGCACACCTCGCCGCGCGCGGTATGCGGGGCGCTACCCATGCACCTCGGAGAGCGACTCGAGGTCATCGGCTGCCTGCTCCCACTCGCGCGTCAGGCGCGCGATGCGTTCATCGGTCTCGCGCACCTGCTCGGTGACCTTCTTGACCGCCTCACCGTCGGCGTAGACCTCCGGGTCGGCGAGCCGCTGCTCGAGCTCTTCGCGGCGGGCCTCTTCGGCCTCGATGCGCTCGAGGAGCTCGGACACCGTCCGCTCGAGCTTCTGCTGCCGGCTGCGCCGCGCCTTCTGCTCGGCGTGGCTGATCGCCGGCTTCGGCGGTGGGGCATCGGTACGCCCGGTCGCTGCGCCGTCGGAGCCCGCCGCGCGTACCGGCCCGCTCTCGACGCTCTCGCCCTGGTGTTCGAGGCGCCAGGCGTAGTAGTGGTAGTCGCCCGGGAAGTCGGAGACGATCGACGGCGCGAGCGGGTGAGCCGGGTCGGGGCGAAGCTCGATCACACGGCCGGCGAGGCTCTCGATGAAGTCGCGGTCGTGGCTGACGAAGACGATGGTACCGCCGAACTGTCGCAGCGCGTCGAGCAGCACCTCCTTGCTCGCCATGTCCAGGTGATTCGTCGGCTCGTCGAGCACGAGGAGATTGTGCGGTCGCAGCAGGAGCTGGAGCATCGCGAGTCGACTGCGTTCGCCGCCGGAGAGTACGGCGACCGACTTGTAGACGTCGTCTCCCCGGAAGAGAAAGGCGCCGAGCATGTCGCGGATCTGCTGTTCGGTCTGTCCCTGCGCGGCGGCGAGCGTGGCCTCCAGGACGCCGGGGCCGGCGTCGCCGGCGGGCGGCGCACCGGCGGCGCTCACGCGGCTTCGGGCGAGCCAGCTGTCGTCGTCGGCGTAGAAGCCGCCGTCCACACCGGCTCCGTAGACGAGCCGGCCGGTATACCCCTGGTCGTGACCGGCCATCACCCGCATGAGCGTTGACTTGCCGGCGCCGTTGGGCCCGACGAGGACGATCCGCTCGCCGCGCTCGACGATGAGGTCTACGTCCTCGAGAACGCGGTTGTCGCCGTAGGCGCGCGAGGCGCCCTCGAGCGTGATGACCTCCCGTCCGGATCGCGGCGCGGGCGGAAAGGTGATGTGGATGTGCTTGAGGTGCTCGGGAATCTCGATCAGCTCCATCTTCTCGAGCTGCTTGATGCGGCTCTGCACCTGCTTCGCCTTGGAGGCCTGCGCGCGGAAGCGTCGGATGAAGTCCTCGAGGCGCCGGATCTCGTCCTGTTGCTGTTCCCACGAAGCCTTGATCTGCTCGATCTCCTGTTCGCGCTGTCGCTCGTACTGCGAGTAGGTTCCGCGGTAGCGCTTCACGTCGCCGAGGAAGAGCTCCCAGACCGTGTTCACGCTCTGGTCGAGGAAGCGCCGGTCGTGGCTGACCATGAGCACGCCGCCGGCGTAGGACGACAGGAACGAACCGAGCCAGACGCGGGCCTCCACGTCCAGATAGTTCGTCGGCTCGTCGAGGAGCAGGAAGTCGGGTCGCTGGAGCAGGACCTTGGCTAGCGCGATGCGCATCTGCCATCCGCCGGAGAACTCGTCGGTCCGACGGTCCAGGTCGGTCCGACGAAAGCCCAGTCCGGTGAGGATCCGATCGATGTCCGCTTCGCGCTCGTAGTAGCCGCTCTGCTGGACCCGCTCGTGAAGGTCGTGATGCCGGTGGACGAGCTCTTCGAGCTCAGGATCGTCGGGCGCGGTGTGGCGCATCTGCTCGGCTACCGCCTCGCTCTCCTCGAGGATCTCCGCGATGCGTCCGTAGGCGAGCTCGACTTCTTCGAGCAGGCTTCGTCCGTGGTGCACGACCCCGGACTGGGGGAGGTAGATCACCCGCGCGTCGAGCGAGCGCACGACCGACCCCGCATCGGGATCCTGGAGCCCGGCTAGTATCTTCATCAGGGTCGACTTGCCGCTGCCGTTCGCGCCGGCGAGCGCACATCGGTCCCCGGACGACAGTGTCAGTGAAACGTGCGAGAGCAGGTCGCGGTCCCCGTAGGCGAGCGAGATATCGTTTGCCTGGACGTGCGCCATCTACCCTCCGGTGCTGGACATGAAGATCACGAGCGGTGATGTCGTCTGGCGCTGGACGAGACGCTCGTCGATGTTCTCCTGCGGGAGCCAGACCAGGCGGATCCCGTTGTCGCGAAACGCGTAGAGAAAACTCACCGGCGTGCCGATCCCGTCGAACCGAAAGGAGAGCGCGCCGTCGAACTCCGCCATGAGCCCGGCCGAGAGGAAGAGGCCCAGGTCGATCGTGCCCGACCGCCCGGCACCGTCGGGGATGGCCTCGGGCACGAGTCGTCCGTACCCGCTCCACGTGAAGCGCTGCCCCTCGAGAAAGGTGAGCTCGCCGTAGTTGTCGCTGCGGAAACCCGGCCCCCGGTCGAGGAGCTCCTGGTAGACGCTTCCGCGCCGTTCTACTTCGGCGTCCACGTATTCGGCTACTTCGCCCGGGACTCGCTGCATCGCGATGATGTGCTGCTCGTCGTCGAGCGTGTACTGGAGGCTCAGCTCGTCGTTGCGCTGGAAGGTGAGCTGCAGCGACGTCCCCCGCGCGAGGTACCGCCGCGGGCCGACACGCACGATCTCCTCGTACTCGAAGATCGTGGCGTGCGACGGGAGGACGAGCTCGAGCTGGTTGCTCTCCGGGTCGGGGAAGAGGCCGTACTCCGGTCGGAAGAGGTCGAGGTCGATCGCTCCGTTGGAGATCATGTCGACGAAGTAGATGGGGCGCCAGACGTTGCCCAGCAGGAGCTCGATGAGCGGATCGGTCGACCCGCCCGACTCCACGACGACCGACGGGTCGGTGGGGTCGTACACCCCGAGCGTATAGCCGAAGACCCATCCGCGCTCGCCGGTCGCGGTGAGCGCCTCGTACCAGTACGAGACGAGGCCGCCCTGGTTGGTCTCCTCGGGCTCGCGGCCGATCAGCTTGATCTCCTCGCCCTCGCGCAGCCGGTAGACCGTGTTCGTCGAGCCCGCCTGCGCGTCGCTGCGCATGGGCAGTGCGTTTCGGGTCGCGCGCGCGTAGAGCGTCGTGTTTCCGTCGAACGCCGTCTCGTACTCGGCCGCGGCGGCGCGGGCGCTCTCCACCTCTTCGTAGAAGGCGACCCGCCAGCGGGCGATCTCCAGCGGTTCTTCGAGCGCCTGCGAGGTGATGGTGTATGAGTCGTTCAGGTCCGACTCGGATTGCACGTTGACGACGCTGCCCGACTCGAGCATCGACTCGTCCGGCGACCAGAGGAGGACCCCGGTTCCGACGCTGCGCGTCCCGCACGCGGTCAGCCCGAGCGACAGAACGAGCAGGCCGGCGAGAAGCGCGATGCGCAGAGGAGCCGCAGGGACAGGGGTATCGCACGATCGGTTGGACGCCATGACCTTCTCCGTGCGGTTGAATACACCACAACGGGTACCCAAAGTCAACCGCGGGCGAGGCGTACGTCTACAGCCGGTCGGGGTCCACGACGATAACGACGCGCCCCTGCGCGAGCAGCGAGGCGTTGTGAGACGAGCCGAGGATCTTCGTCGCGTCCTGCTCGCTGATCACGATGTCGGAGGGACGGCGGCCGAATGAGCCGATCGCGAGGATCCGCAGCGGGTTCGAGCCGATTCGATCTGCGAGGCCGGTCGCCTGGACGTCGTCGGTGTAGGCGGCAGGGCCCCGGGTCGCGAGCACCTCCGGCTCGATGTGTTCCGATTCTGCCAGGCGGTAGAGCAGTTCCTGCGGCGTGCGCAGGTAGTAGATGCCCGGGAAGAGCGCCGGCTCCACCGGTGCGATCGTCCCAGTGCCGAAGACCGGCAGATCGTCGGCCGCGTACACGATGATGCCGGTGTACTCGGTGGTGGCGACCCAGCCGAGAATCCGGTCGATGCGCGCGGCGCGGTCCCGATCGACGAGTCGCGAGGCGAGATCGGCGTAGAGGTCGACGACGAAGGTCACGCGCGCCGACTGCAGGTCGGGCGATGACGTCGCCTCGACGGCGCGCGCGCTCCCTGCGGCGCGCTCGAGGCCGCCGATCAGCCCCTCCTGCTCGGTCACGAGCGATTCGACGGTGTGATACGAGTCGAAGGGCAGGTCGGCGAGCGCGTCGACGATGAGCTCCGGCGCATCGCGTCTGATTGAACGTTGGGTCTCGGAGATTGCTGCCGGGCCCTGCGCGCCGATTGCCGAAACGGCTCGTTCCACCGTGACGCGCAGCTCGTGGGTCGCCCAGTCGACGTCCACGCTCACCGTATCCCCGTCAAGCGCACCGAGTCGTGCGAGGGAGGCGAGCAGGAGCAGAGGTGCGATGCAGAGCAGTCGCGGTCTCACGTTTTCCATATCGGCCGAATCGCGGTTGCGGGTTAGGGGGCTACAGTCGCTCGCCCAGGAAGACGCCCGCCCACTCCCACGTGCCGTGGATCTCCGGATCGGGCGGGAAGTAAACCTTGCGGAAGTAGAGGTACCAGGTGCGGATTCGCAGGCCGCCCCAGCCGTAGGTCCACAGGTAGGCCTCGTCGCCGTCGGCGTCGATGTCCACCTCGCGCTCGATGCTGAGTCCGCGCCGCGTCAGGCGCAGTATCTCCCCGATGTCCCACAGCGGCGTGGTGTTCGGATCGTCGAAATCCTGTTCCCAGCTTCGCGTGAAGAAGTTCACGCGGGCCTGATACCGGCGCAGCGTGCGCGTGTCCTTGTTGACGAGCGCCCACGTGATGGTCCGTCTGAGGTCCTCGACCGTCTCGAGTGTCCAGTTCTTCTCGCTGTCATAGAACTCGACCCGCTCGTCGACGAGCCGGTACGCGTTCGGCCTGCCCGGGACGTCCAGGTCGGGATAGCGGAGCACGTTGCGGTAGGCTTCGTAGACCGCGTCCCACTCGCCGAGCCGTTCCAGGTTCTCGGCGAGCCGGTAGTAGAGCAGACCGCGGTCGACTTCCTCGCCGTACTCGTCGAGGAGCATGCGGTACCACGTGACGCGATCCTCCGCGTCGGGGCTGAGACGAACGAGGTGCTCGAGCGCAGTCCTGCGGAGCGAGATGGAGTCGATTCGGACGTCCGGATAACCGGTGACCACGCGCTCGTAGTAGTAGCGCGCGACGGCCGGAGCGTCGGACTCGAGGTAACTCTGCGCGACGATGGAAAGGTAGAGCCCCCCGTACTCGTCGTTCGGGTTGTGTTCGACGAAGGAGGTGAGATAGGCGATCAGGGGTTCGTAGCCGGCGTCGATGAGAAGATGCCCGGACAGTCGCTCGATCGCGACCGCGCGAACCTGCGGGTCGTCCTCGATCGCGATCAGCTCGTAGAGCTCGCGGACTTCCGGATCGTCCGAGTTCGCGATGTAGTAGTCGTCGACGTTGGAACAAGCGGCCAGCGCGACGAGCGCGACCGACACCAGACCGAGCACTCGCGGCAGAGTCATCTGGGCGCGAGTATACGGGTGGCGCGCTCGATTGGCAATGCCCGGCCAAACCGCTACTATGGGTCCATGCAGGAACGTCGGCCGAGGTTTCCGAACAAGCTCGCCGTGATCGGCGTGTTCTTCGTCGTGGCGGGTGGTGTCCTCCTGCTATGGACCGCAGGCTACCTGCAGCGGTTCATCACCCTCTGGCCGCTGCTCCCGCTGATCGCGGGTCTCATGCTGCTCTACCTGCGAATCGTGCGAACGGGTCCGGACTACTACGTCTTCCTCGGCATCAGCCTCATGCTCGCCGGGGTGCTGCTTCTCGTGACGAATACCGCGGTGCCCGTGGAGCTCACCCGGGTCTGGCCGCTGTTCATGACGATCATCGGCGTCGCGCTGCTCTTCTACGGGTACCGCAAGCAGGGTGCCTCACGCGTGACGTTCACGGTACCCGGCGGCGCGATGGTGATCCTGTCGGCGATCTTTCTGCCGTTCGCGCTCGAGCTCGTAACCGCTGACTTCGCCGCCTTCGTGAGTGTCTGGTGGCCGGTGCTCCTGATCGTCGTCGGGCTCGTCCTGGTGGTCGCTCACCTCACCAGGAGGCCGCGGTAGTGGACCGACGCACGCTCGCCGCGTTCTGCGACCGCGCCTACGATCGGTTCCACCATCCTCGCTTCATCTCGCCCGACCCGCTCGAGGTAGTTCGCGAGTTCCCGGCCTTCGCCGACCGCGAGGTGGTGGCGCTGATCGCTTCGAGTCTCGCGCTCGGGCGGGTGGGCGGAATCCTGCCCGCGGTGCGGTCGGTGCTCGACCGTCTGGGGCTGATCGACGCCTCGCCGGCACGGGCGATCGACGCCGCATCGTCAGAGGATCTGCACGCGATCAGCGAGGGCTTCGTCTACCGGTTCTTCGACGGCGCTCAGCTCGGCGGATTCCTCGACGGCATCCGGCTCGCGCTCGGGCGTTACGGTTCGCTCGAAGCGTGCGTGGCTGTCGGCGCGGGCACGCACGGGGACCCGCTGCTCGCAGGATTATCGACGCTCGTCGACACGGTCGTTGAGGGCGCCGGGGGACGGCTCGACGCGTCCATCCTGCTCTCTCGCCCGGGCCGGGGCAGCGCGTGCAAGCGATTGCTCCTGTTCTCGCGCTGGATGGTGCGATCCGACGAGATCGATCCCGGCGGGTGGAGCGCGATCGGCACCGACGAGCTCCTGATGCCGGTGGACACGCACATTCTCAAGGTCGCGCGCACGCTCGGTCTCACGCGCCGCAGGGTCGCTTCCATCGCCGTTTCGCGCGAGATCACCTCGGCGCTGAAGGCGATCTCACCGGCAGATCCGGTCCGCTACGACTTCGCGCTGACGCGTCCGGGCATCAACCCGATGCTCGACGAGAAGCGCTGGCTCGCGGCGGACGAGTGCACACGCTCCGCCTGATTTTCGCTACATTAGGGGCAACCTGGCATAGACAATGTCGTTATCGAAAGGAGCTACCATGCAGAAGTACGTTTGTAACGTGTGCGGCTACATCTACGACCCGGCCGAAGGCGACCCGGACGGCGGGATCGAGCCGGGAACGTCGTTCGACGATCTGCCCGAAGACTGGGTCTGTCCCATGTGCGGCGCGCTGAAGGAAGACTTCTCGCCCGAGGAATAGCCCGGATTCTCTGGCGCTCTGTACCGGTTGCCGCGACGCGCTGCGACCGGCGGAGCGCGACTACGCGAAGAGCGCGGCCTGCCGCTTGTAGTGGTCCTCGATCACGAGGCAGGCCATCGCTTCCACGACCGGCACGATCCGCGGGCAGATGCACGCGTCGTGCCGTCCCTCCGTTCTGATCGTACGCTCCCGCCCATCGAGGTCCACCGTTCGCTGGGGACGTGAAATCGAGCTGACCGGCTTGACCGCCACGCGGAATACGATGTCCATCCCCGTGGAGATCCCGCCGATGATGCCCCCGGCGTTGTTCGTGACGAATCCGTCGGTGCCCATCTGGTCGTTGTGCTCGCTGCCGGTCATATCCGCCGCGGCGAATCCTGCGCCGAACTCGATCCCCTTGACCGCCCCCACGCTGAGCATCGCGTAGGCGAGCTGCGCGTCGAGCTTGTCGAACACCGGCTCTCCGAGCCCGGGGTCGATCCCGCTGACGCGGCACTCGACGACCCCGCCCACGCTGTCTTCGGTCTCCTTGACCTCCGCTATGCGCTGCATCATCCGCTCTGCCGCCTCCGGGTCGCAGGCGCGGAGCATGTTGTCCTCGATCTGACCCGGCTCGAACCGCTCGCACTGGATGCCGGCGGCCCGTACGGTGTAGGCGAGCACCGAGACGCCCCGGCGCGCGAGGAGCTTGCGCGCGATGGCTCCGGCGGCGACGCGGCCGGCGGTTTCGCGGCCGCTCGCACGGCCGCTGCCGCGGTAGTCTCGGATGCCGTACTTCTGAAGATACGTGTAGTCGGCGTGACCCGGGCGAAACATCTGCTTGATCGTGTCGTACGCCGAGGGGTCTGCGTCAGAGTTGTAGAGGATCATCAGGATGGGCGTGCCGGTCGTCCTTCCCTCGAAGACGCCCGAGAGCATGTTGACCGTGTCGGGTTCCTTGCGCGGCGTGGTGATGAAGCTCTGGCCCGGCTTGCGCCGGTCGAGTTGTTCCTGGATGTCCGCCTCGGCGATCTCCACTCCGGGGGTCGCGCCGTCGACGATCACACCGACCGCTCCGCCGTGCGATTCGCCGAAGGTCGTGAGTCGGAAGAGGTGGCCGAAGCTACTTCCCGCCATTGATGCGCTCCTCGACGATTCGCAGGACGAGCGAGCGCGCGTCCGCGATGGCCAGGTCGTTGAGATTGATCGTGAGGTCCGCGATGTCGTCGTACGACGCGACGCGCCGATCGTAGAGCTCCCGCAGCCGGGTTCGCGCGACCGCCCTGTCGTCGGTGTGCAGGAACGCCGGGATACCGCCGCGGAAGATCCGGTGCGCGATCGCGTCGTAGTCGTCGCGCAGATGCACTCGCAGGCCGTCGGAGATGGCGTCGAGCGCGTCCGGATTGTCGCATATGCCGCCGCCGGTGGACACGACGAGGTCCTCGGTGAGGTCGGCGGCCAGCCTGCACGCGGCCGCCTCGAGCTGCCGGAAGCGCTCGGCGCCGTCTTCGCGATAGATGTCGCGTACCGGCCGGCGCATCCCCGTCTCGGTCGAGTCGAGCTCCTGGACGAGCGTGTCGATGTCGCAGAATCGTGCACCGAGCCGCTCGGCGAGCGCGCGGCCGTGCACGCTCTTGCCGGTATGCTTCATTCCCATCAGGTAAATTCGTTTCACGTTCACCGCGGCAAAGTATAGCGAGGCTCAGTCCGAGCGGAAATAGTCTGAGAATATCAATCTGCTTTCTATGCGCCGTTCGAGGAAGAGAATGCGCCCCACACCGTCGAACTCGAGCTCCCGGACGATCAGCCGACCCTCCTCGTCGCGGTCGAAGCGCTGCCTGAGCGCGAAGTCGCGGACGAAGGAGGGCAGCGGCTCGATGGTGGCGTGCACCCGGATCGGCTCGCCGGTCTCGACCGACAGCCAGGCCGTGCCGCGCGTGATCGAGTCGGGGCCGGTCTCGTGCTCGTATTCGAAGGGCTGGGCCGGTACGCCGTCCACGATGACCGTTGGACCCGCGTCCCCGATGCGCACGTTCGTCTGCTCGAGCGGGTCGAACGGGCTGCGTTGGAGCCCGGAGAAGGCGCCTCCGCCGTCGTCCTCCTCGTTTCCAGGGCCCCCACCGAAGGGCGGTGCTCCCGAGCGTGGGTTCTCCCTTCGTTCCTCGGTCACGTCGTCGCCGTCCTTCGTCGCCCGGACGATGCGGGACTGGACCTCACCGCTCTCGTCCACCCAGATGTCGATCTCGCTCTCTTCGGTCGTGACGAGCTTGCCGCGACCGTTGTACTGGTCGAATCGGATCTCCATGCGGCCGGGAACCAGGTCGTCGTAGGAGCCGTAGAGCTCTACGGCGCGCTCCCACAGCGGTGTCGCCGGGAACGCGAGCGCGGGGAGCAACAGGAACAGCAGGCCGGCGATCGTTTTCATCGTTGGGGCGAAAGGTACTGCGGCAGGCGGGGTATCGACTCGATCAGATCCGAGCCGAGGTAGACGGTGAGATCGTCGCGGAGCGAGAACGCTCCCGGGTCTGAGGCGTCGACCCGCGCGGCCACGCCCACGGTGACGGGAATCGGCGTCCAGTAGGTGACGACGGTCGTCATCTCCGCCCCGAAGCCGATCATCCGGTCGAGCGCGAGCGCCGCCGGAGCGAACTCGTATCCGCCGGTGGTCTCTGCGAAGAGACCGAAGCCGAAGGCGGTGATTCCCACGCCGGGCAGGAGCGGGAGGTCGACGAGCAGGTGCGGGGTACGGTAATCGAGACTCACGCCGTAGCGCCCCCGGAGGCCTGTCGACGCGGCGTGCGCGGTCGCCGGGCCGAATCCGCGGAGATCGACAGGCGAGGCGAACAGCGGGTTCGTCGACCACGTCACCGTGGGGGCGAGGGTGATTACGTGATCGGTCCGACCGAGTCCCACGTTCGCCGATCCTGCTAGCGCGGTCAGCAGCGTACCGGGCGAGAAGGACGGCCCGTCGAAGGGAACCGCCGCCGAGAGCGAGCCCGAAAGCGCCCCCGGCGCGTGGAAGGCGCGCTGCGAGGAGAGCGGCGATCGGGAGGCGACCAGATCGCCACCGGCGACGATCCGGTTGGTGTCGAGAACCGGCCCCGCGTCGGTCGCGATGTCTCCGGCTCCGAATGCCGAGCGCGAGGCGTAGAGCAGCGTATTCGTCGCGCCCACCCTCGCGGCGAGCCGGCTCGATACCCCGAGCCGGTAGCGCGAGAGGAACGTGTAGCTCAGGGTCCCTCCGTGAAGGAACTGCTTGGAGTGGGCGAGTAGCTCGCCGCCCGCGTTGATGACCGAATACATCGACTCTGCCGATGCCGTCACGGTCAGCGGACCGTAGTTCGTCGTCCAGCCGAGCAGGTAGTCGAACTGGCCGAGCGCAGGATAGTAGATTCCGGCCGCCTGCCAGCTGTTGCGATAGAGGAGGTCTCCGCCGTAGACGAGCGGTCCGGCGCCGACCCCGGACGGGTCGAAACCGGGTCCCGCGAGTCCGAAGGTCGGCAGCCAGAACGCCGGTTTCGGCCAGGCGGTCCACGGCTCTGCCCCCGCGTCGGGAGGCGAGGGGATATCGGCGAGCTCGACCGGCCGGTCGGAGGCGACCGGCTCGCGAGGCTCGGCGGGTGCAGGCTCGCCGGCGGCGACCTCGCGCGAGCGAACGGCGTACCCGTCGGCGGTGTAGACCGATACCAGGAGACGGTCTTCGACCGGCTCTCCGGCGAACGCGCCCACCGGGTCGCCGGCTACGCGGACGATCTCGTCGTCGTCGAGTCGATGACGATAGAGCTCGAGCGAGCCGGTCGCGTCGCTTCCGTAGAGCAGCGACGCCGAATCGGCGAAATCCGGAAAGTACGGAGCCCCACCGGTCGGCTGCGGCAGCAGGCGCGAGGAGCCCGATTCGGCGTCGACGAGCATGATCTGCTGCCTGCCCTCCTGGTTCGCCGCGACGACGACCCTCGCGCCGTCGGGAGAGACGTCGGGCGTGTAGAAACGGGTTCGGTCGGCGGCCACGAGCACGCGCGGAGAGGACCCGGCGCCACCGCTCGGCGCCGAGCCCGTCTCGCCCCCGCCGCCGGAACCGGCCGCGAGGTCGAAGCGCACGAGCCGGTGATGCCCGTGGTGACGCTGTACGGCGACGAGGAAGCTTCCGTCGGGCGAGATCGCCGGCTGGTGGAAGCCGCCGCCCTCGGTGAGCGGTGTGATATCGCGCGAGGCGGTATCGTAGAGGTAGATGTCGGAGTCGATGTCCTGCTCGTCGGGGTAGGTGCCGTCGACGGTGTAGGTCGCGAAGGCGATCGTCTCGCCGTCGGAGGTGACGCTCCACGACGCCTCGTCGGTCAGACGCATCTCGAGCACCGGCTCTTCGCGCCCGGTATCGAGGTCGAAGAGGACGATGCCGGGCGTTCGGTCCGGGCGGACGCGGTACACGAAGAGCCCGCGTTCGGTCTGCGTTGGAAGGTAGTAGTCGGACCGGGTGGCCGGGGTCACGCGGGGATCGGGCTCCTGCCGGGCCCAGTCGGCGTAGCGACGGATCAGGTCCGCCTCGATCGCCTCGTAGATCTCGCGCATTCGCGTTCCGCTCGTGCGGCGAATCGGCCCCCAGACGCCGAAGAGCGGGAAGCGGGCGAAGCTCTGTGAGAGCTCCACGACGTAGTCCCTCCCGTACTCCTCGAGCAGGTAGTCCCATATGAAGTATCCGGCGCTGTAGTAACGTCCGCGGGGTGCGAGGTAGCTGTCGTAGCCCGCCTGATTGAGCGAGTAGAGGCGGTCCTCGACGACGTGCGCCTTCCAGGTCATCTCGAAGAACGGATCGCGTCCGCGACCTCCCCCGGTGAAGATGGTCTCGGTGTTGACCGCGAGTCCCTCGGTGTGCCACAGAGGCGTGAGCCCGAGCGAGAGGCCGGTGAGCGTTCGCCCGAAGATCGTGCCGACGAGGTAGAACAGCCCGCGATCGTAGTTCGCCTGCACGTAGTGGGTCAGCTCGTGGACGAAGAGCGTGCGCAGCCAGCTCTCGGTACGAGCGCCGAGCCACGGAAGCGTGGGTTGGGGCAGGTAGAGGCCGATGTGCTGCGGCGGCGCGGGCGAATAGTATCCGTTGGCCTGGTCGGTCTCGCCGAAGATCACGACCGGGACGTGCTCCGGCGTACTCTCGAAGAAGCCCGTGACGTCGTCGTAGACATCCTCGGCGAAGGTGACGAGCTCGTCGACGGCGTACTGCCGATCCTCGCGGTAGATGAAGGTGAAGTGTTCGGTTTGACGCTGCAGCCACGCCGGCGTGGACGCTCCCGCGGCGGTCGCGGCGAGCAGGAGGACGAGCACGAGACCGGTTCGGATTCTCATACTCTCAATAGTAACGGATCGCGGGCTGCCTCAGTACCCCAGAAGCTCCTCGGCGTGCGGAAGCGGCGTGGGACGCGAGACGGTGTAGCCCTGCGCGAAATCCACGCCTATCTCGCGCAGCTTCTCCCTGACCGCCTCGTTGTGGACGTACTCTGCGATCGTCTTCATGCCCATCGCGTGTCCGATGTTGTTCACCGCCTCGACCATCGCGAGGTCGATCTCGTCGTTTTCAATGTCCTTCACGAACGAACCGTCGATCTTGAGATAGTCCACCGGGAGCCGCTTCAGGTACGAGAACGAGGAGAACCCGTTTCCGAAGTCGTCGAGCGCGAACACCGCCCCCGCCTCGCGCAGCCCGACGATGAGGCTGTTGGCGCGGCTGAAGTTCTGGATCGCGCTGGTCTCGGTGACTTCGAAGCAGAAGCTCGAGGCGTCCACCTGCTGCTCGTCGAAGGTGCGAAGCATGAAGTCGAGCAGCGAGTCGTCGATGACCGACGCGCCGCTGAGGTTCACGCAGATCAGGGGCACTTCGATGCCCTGCTGCCTCGCGAGCGCGACGTAGCGGCACGCTGCGGAGACGACCCACCGGTCGATCGACGGCATGAGCTTGTAGCGCTCGGCGGCGGTGATGAACTCGCCGGGCGAGACGAGTCCCCCGTCGCGGTCACGGAGTCGCAGGAGGATCTCGTACTTCTGGCGGTCGCCCGCCTCCGCCGGCCCGAGCGGCGCGATCACCTGGTGGTAGAGCGCAAATCGGTCTTCCTCGAGGGCGTCGGTCAGCCGGGCGATCCACTGCATCTCGCCCTTGCGGCGCACGAAGACGAAGTCCGACGTCTTGTAGACCTCTACTCCGTTGCCTCCGTGCTCCTTGACGAGCGAGCACGCGTCGTCGCCGGCGGCGAACACGTCGTTGACGGTGCTGCTGCCGGGGGCGATCGGCGCGACCCCGATGCTCACCGTCACGTTGTACGACTTCTCGTCCCAGACGAACTTCCGGTTGAGGAGCGACACGAGCGACTTCGCGATCCGCGTTCCGTCGTCGAGGTCGATGTCGGTGACGATGACGCCGAACTGGTCGCCGCCGAGTCGCGCGAGAGTATGCTCCTGCCCGATCGATTCGCCGATCGAGTCGGCGGTCTGACAGAGCAATTCGTCGCCGGCGAGGTGCCCGCAGACGTCGTTGATGACTTTGAACTGGTCTATGTCGACCACGAGGAACGCGTGTTCCCGCTCCGGACTGCCGTTGGTACGAACAAGCCGCTCGAGTCGCGTGGCGAACTCTTCGCGGTTGATCAGCCCCGTGAGCGCGTCGTGGCTCGCCTGATAGCTCACCGTCTCGTTGAGCCGTTTGATGTCGGTGATATCGTGGAAGGCGAGCGTCACGCCCTCGAACTCGCCACGGTCACCCCGGATTTCGGCGAGGCTGCCCTCTATGTGGATGCGCGCCCCGAACTTGTTCTGGAGGTAGGCCGACTCGAAGCTTCTCGCACCGCGGGTCTGGTCCTCCGGACCGACGGGGATTGCGATGGGCTCTTCGGTGTTATCCGCGATCAGCGAGATGACGTCGTTGACCGGCTCTCCTCGCGCCTCGTCCTCCTTCCAGCCGGTGAGCGTCTCTGCGACGGGGTTCATGAACTGGATGACGCCCTCGCTGTCGGCGGCGACGATCGCGTCGCCGGCGCTGCGGAGGATCGACGAGAAGAGCCGCTCCTGGCGCAGCAGCTCGCGCTCGACCCGGCTCTTGTAGAGGCCGATGTCGATCGTCGTGTGCAGTTCGCGTTCCTTGAACGGCTTGAGCACGTATCCGACCGGCTCGGCGATCTTGGCGCGCTGGATGGTCGCCTCGTCGGCGTAGGCGGTCAGGAACACGACCGGGATGCGGTTGCGCCGGCGGATCTCGGTCGCGGCGGTGATCCCGTCGGAGGCGCTCGAGAGCATGATGTCCATCAGGACGAGGTCGGGCAGCTCCTTCGAGGCGAGCTCGACGGCGTCGTCCGCTTCGGAGGCCATGCCTACGACCTCGTAGCCGAACCGCTCGAGCCGGCGCTTGAGATCGAGTGCAATGATCCTTTCGTCCTCGACGATGAGGATACGATCCTGTTCCATTACCGACATCAGTATACGGACCTTTGCCTAGATGTGCAATATCGCGAGTAATGGAGAATTGTAACTTTTTGTCAAAACAAAGAGATTCGCGGGTCGACCACGTCCTCGACGGTTCGAGGCCGAGCGGGGCGTCGTGCGGCCCGGGCGACGCGACTGTCGCCGGGCCGGTGAGGCTCCGGTCGCGAAGCTACGCGTCGGGGTAGAGAACCGCCTTGATGTCGTGCGGGTCGAGTCGGAACGGAGAGCCGTGACCTTCGAGGAAGTGGTACTTCTCCATCAGGTGCAGGCTGAGCTCGCTGTAGAGCAGCTGCCGTTCGGTCTCCTTGCCGTTCGCGTCGAGGAGCGTGACCTGGGCGTTGACCTTGCGGTAGATGCCGTCCTCGAACGGTGAGGCGAGGAAGCCGCGCGCCTCGAACACCTGGACGATCCAGCGGTCGTCCACGGTCACCGGCTCTCCGAGGCCCTTGCGCCCCTCGTCGAGGAGGTGGTGCATGCGCTCCACCGCGTCGTCGAATTCGACGTGGAGCTGCTCCATCTTCGACTCGTCTTCGGAGATGATCTCCACGATGGGGCGGGTGTCCTCTCCGAGGAAGCCGTCCGAAGTGATCACCCCCGGCTGCATGTTCGCCTGTGCCTTAGCGTACTCGGGTGACATTTTCATGAGGCAACTCCTACGCGAACTTGTCGAAGTAGATCTTCTCTTCGGACATCTCGAACTTTCTCATGACCGCCATACAGGCGTCAAGCATTCCGGGGCTGCCGCAGAGGTAGCCTTCCAGCTCGTTCTCGCGGCTGATCTTTTCGGTGAGATACTCGGCGAGGACCTCGGTGATCAGGCCGGTCGGCCCGGTCCACTCGTCCTCCTCCTGCGGCTCGCTGAGCGCCGGGACGAAGTGAAACTTCTCGTACTTCTCGTCGAGGCTGTAGAGCCAGTCGAGGTAGAACATGTCGTTCTTCGTGCGGGCCCCGAAGAAGTACCAGATCTCCCTCGTCTCGATCTCGCCGGTCTCGATCATGTGCTGGAAGATGCCCTTGAACGGCGCCATGCCCGAACCGCCGGCAACGCAGATCATGGTCGCACCGGTGTCCTTCACGTTGAACTCGCCGAAGGGTGCGATGACGCGCATCTTCTGGCCCTCTTCGAGGTGCTCGTGGACGTAGCTCGTCACGATACCGCCCGGCACGAGCCGGATCAGGAACTCGAGGTGGTTCTTGTCGCTCGGCGGGGAACTCATCGAGTAGGCGCGCTGCGTCGGGCTCTTCACCTTGCCGTAGGGAGGCACCTCGACCTGGCCGTACTGGCCGCAGACGAAGTTGACTTCCTTGCCCTCGGGCAGCTTGACGTAGACTTCCTTGATGTCGTGCGTGACGTCGCGGATGCGCTCGACGGTGCCCTCGTACTCCTGGACGTTGAACAGCGCCTCGGGAATCTCGATTTCGAGGTTCTCCTTCACCTTGATCTGACAGGAGAGCCGGACGTTCTGCTCGAGCTCCTCCTTCTCCAGGTAGGGAGTCTCGGTAGGCAGGTGCGGTCCCACGTCGCTGAGCACCTTGACCTTGCACGCCCCGCAGCTGCCGCGCCCGCCGCAGGCGCTCGGCACGAAGATGCCGCTCTCTGCAAGGGTCTGCAAGAGCGGCGCGCCGCCCTTGATTTCGAGCTGGCGCTTGCCGCCGTTGATGTCGATCACCAGGTCGCCGTAGTTGTTGACGATCTTGTCGGTGATCGAGATCAGCGCCCCGAGGACCGCGCTGATGCCGGCGATCGAGAGCGGGGCGACGAATGCCTGAAGGATGACTGGTGTATTCTCCATGCTGTCTCCTGTTCTTCTACTGGACCTGCAGCATGCCGCTGAAGCCCATGAAGGCCATGGCCATGAAGCCGATCGTGATCATCGTGATGCCTGCGCCCTTCAACCCGGCGGGCACCGGGGCGCGCTCCACTTTCTTCCGGATCGCCGACAGCGCCATGATCGCGAGCCACCAGCCCAGACCGCTGCCGAGCCCGAAGATCACCGACTGCCAGAAGTTGTAGTCACGGATCTCCATGAACAGCGACACGCCGAGGATCGCGCAGTTGACCGTGATGAGCGGGAGGAATATCCCGAGGTTCATGTAGAGCGTCTGGCTGACGCGGTCGATGATCATCTCGAGCATCTGGACGACCGCCGCGATGACGATGATGAACACGATGTAGCGCAGGTAGACCAGGCCCAGGCTCGTGAGCAGCTGCAGGACGAGCCAGTTGACCGCGGTCGTGACCGTCAGGACGACGGTGACCGCGAGCCCCAGACCGTTGGAGCTCTTCATGTCCTTCGAGATCGAGATGAACGAGCACATCCCCAGGAAGTTTGCCAGAAGGATGTTGCTCGTGAAGATGGAAGCGAAGAAAAGCGAGAATGGGTTCAGTACGGGGGTCATGCGGGCGCTCCTTCTCTGTTCATTGCCGTCTTGCCTGCCCAGATGATGATACCCAGCAGGAAGAAGGCGCTCGGCGGCATTACCATGATCGTCCAGGGCACGAAGGCGTCCGGCAGGATCTGGAATCCGAACAGCGTCCCGAAGCCGAGCAGCTCGCGGAAGACCGCGATCACCATGAGGACGCCCATGTACCCGAGACCGCTCGTCACGCCGTCCCAGAGGCTCGGGATGGGGTCGTTACTCTGCGCGAACGCCTCCGCGCGGCCCATGATGATGCAGTTCGTGATGATGAGACCCACGTACGGCCCCAGGTTCCTGCTGATCTCCGGCAGGTACGCCTTCAGCACGATGTCCACGATGATGACGTAGAAGGCGATGATCAGCGTCTGCACGATCATGCGTACCTTCCGCGGCATGAACCGCTTCAGAAGCGAGACGGTGAGGTTCGACATGCCCGTCACGAAGGTCACGCCTATCGTCATGATCGCGGTGTTCGTGAGGAGGTTCGTCACCGCGAGCGCCGAGCAGATACCCAGCACCTGCATGAAGATCGGGTTGTTCGTCCAGAGGTTGTTCTTCAGGATCGCGCCTGGCCTCGTATCGACATCGCTCATGCGTTCCCCCCTGCGATTTCGTCGAGCTGCTGCCGGACCTCGTCGGACTGCAGCCGCTCGAGCTGGTTGTTCACGATCGTCTCCATCGAATCGCTCGTGCGAGTCGCGCCGGTGATCCCGTCTACGACGCCGTTGTCCTTGTCCGGGTCGCCGTCACCCTCGAGCGCGCGGACCTCGATGCCGTCCTGCGGGACCTGTTCGCCCTCGAACTGCGACTTGAACCAGGGCTCGTTGATGCGCCCCCCGAGGCCGGGAGTCTCGTTGTCCTCGACGATCTCGATTCCCACGATCTCTTCGAAATCGGAGGTGACCGCGAGAACGCCGGAGATCGTGCCCCAGAGGCCCGCGCCGGCGAACTCCTTCGCGTAGACGGTGCGCCCGTCTACCGAACCGACGTAGAGCCCGCTTTCGGCGTCGCCGGTGATACCGGCGAACTCCTCCTGGATCTCATCGGCGCCGGCGGCATCGATTCCCATCGCCGAGAGAATCGCCTGCTGGCGCGCGAGCTCCTGGTTGAGCTCGACGCGTTCGATCGTGACCTGGTTCGTCATCGAGAGCAGGAACACGAACGCGAAGCTCACGATGAAGATGAAGATGATCGTGTAGGTCGTTCCTTCCTTGTTCATCTACTCGCTCCCTCCGGCCCCGGCGGTCTGCGGCTTCGCGCCGCCCGCCGATCCGCCGGCCGGCTTCTTTGTCCCGCCGGTGCTCGCGGCGGGCTTCTTCTTCTTCGGTTTGGGCTTGGGCATGATCTCGTCGAGCAGGCTCGCGAAGACGTTGCCGAGGAGGATGCCGAAGCTGGTCCCTTCGGGGAAGCCGGCGAATACCCGTATGAGTACCGTCGTGCCTCCGATGATGACGCCGTAGAGCCACTGGCTGCCCGGCTTGTTGGGCGCGCTCACCGGATCGGTGGTCATGAAAACGACGACGTAGAGCAGGCTTCCGCTGACCAGCGCGAGATGCGGAACGAGCTCGGAGAGCCCGGTGAAGTAGAAGATCGTGTGGAGGACCGCCGCGGTGAGAAGCGTGGAAACCATCAGCCGCCACTGCGCGGTCTTCGTGACGATGTAGTAGATCGCGGCGATGAGGATGAGCCAGATCGCGCTCTCGCCCATGCTGCCCGTGCGGAATCCGAAGAACAGCTGCCAGAAGTCGAGGATTTCGGCGCTGCCCTGCCGCATGAGCGCGAGCGGTGTCGCCGAGGAGACCGCGTCGGCGCTCAGGCCGAAGGTGTCCATGATGAAACCGGGTACCCTCGGCTCGGCCCAGCTCTGCTGAAGCTGCACCGGGAAGCTGATGTAGACGAACAGACGTCCGGTGATCGCCGGATTGAAGATGTTCCGTCCGAACCCACCGAACACTTCCTTGCCGATGGCGACGGCGAAGATGATGCCGACGGCCGCAACCCAGAACGGAACCATCGGCGGCAGCGAGAGCCCGTAGAGCAGCGAGGTCACGACGACCGCCTCGCTCACCTTCTTGCCCCGCGTGCGCTCGAAGAGCCACTCCGTCGCGACGCCGAGCACGAGGACCATCGCGTTGATGGCCAGGACCCGCCAGCCGTAGAGGTAGGTTGCGAAGACCAGCAGAACCAGCAGTGCCCCCACGACGCGGCGCATGATCAGCTGCTTCTGGAAGATTTTCTCGATCACAAGTCCCCCCAATGAAATATCTGCCTTGCGTACCAGCCTTATAGATACCGGAGAATCGATACTTCCATATCCATTACCAGTATACTCATCAATGGTCCGGGTGCAAAGGCTTGAGGCCATCATACCCGCACACGCGGTGTGGATCAAACCGGCTGAGGTACCTGAGCGTTGCAGGTTGCAAATCGGGAGCGAATTATTACATTGTAGGCATCGCGAGCGCATATCCAATTTGTACCCTCCGGTCGCCAGCACCGGGTGCGCTTCCACATAGGAGGAGGAGATGGACTCAAGATCGATGTTGGACGCGCTGGAGCGCGTTCTGGAGGACTCCAAGATCGCGATCCTGGCCACGGTAGACCCGGACGGCAGCCCGCACATGCGGTGGATGACGCCGGCGGTCGTTCGCGGGCGGGACGGGTTTCTCTACGCGGTCACGTCGCCCGATTTCGAGAAGACCGCGCAGATCGACGGGAATCCCCGCGTCGAGTGGATGCTGCAGAGCAAGAGCCTGGACGAGATCGTGACCACGCGCGGGGCGATGGGCGTCATCGACAACCCGTCGGTGAAGGCGGAGGTGCTCGAGGCGATCGGCGGACACCTTTCAACGTTCTGGAAGATGAACCCCGACGAGTCGAAGATGGTCGTGCTCGAAACGGTTCTGGACGAGATCAAGTACGTGAAGCCGATGACCGGCGAACGGCACGAAATCAAGCTCGGGGGTGGCAATGGCTAAGGCGAAGGTGGAAACGGACGTACAGACCGTGAAGGGCGTGGGGAAGCACGACAAGGACTTCCTGATGCCGCTTCTGAGGCGAATGGTGCTCATCCGGCGCTTCGAGGAGAAGGCCGCGCAGATGTACGGCCTGCGCAAGATCGGAGGGTTCTGCCACCTCTACAACGGGCAGGAGGCGGTCGCCGTCGGGGCGATCGGCGCGCTCGACCTCAAGCGCGACTACGTGCTCACCGCCTACCGGGATCACGGACACGCGCTCGCGGTCGGCATGGAGCCACGGTCGGTGATGGCCGAGCTCTACGGCAGGATCACCGGGTGCTCGCGCGGCAAGGGCGGGTCCATGCACATGTTCGACGTCGAGAAGCACTTCCTCGGCGGGAACGGTATCGTGGGGGCGCAGATCCCCATGGCGACCGGCGTCGCGTTCTCCCAGATGTACCAGGCGAAGGTCCTCAACCAGAAGGACACCGGCGTGACGCTGTGCTTCTTCGGCGACGGCGCCATCCATCAGGGGGCGTTTCACGAGTCGCTGAACCTCGCCTCGGTCTGGAAGCTCCCGGCGCTCTACATCGTGGAGAACAACCAGTTCGGCATGGGCACCGCGGTCAAGCGGGTGTCCGCGGTGGAGGACTTCGCGGTCAAGGCGACCGGGTACGATATGCCCGGCATCACGCTCGACGGTATGAACGTCATCGCCGTGCACGACGGGATCAAGGCGGCAGCCGAGCAGGCGAAGAAGGACGAAACGCCCATCCTGATCGACATCAAGACCTACCGCTACAAGGGCCACTCGATGAGCGACCCTGCGAAGTACCGAACGCGCGACGAGCTCGAAGCCTATCAGCAGCAGGACCCCATCCTCGTGCTGAAGGCGGTCATGCAGGAAGCAGACATGCTCGATGACGACGAGTACAAGAAGATCGACGACGAGATGAAGGCCGCAGTGCAGGACGCCGTCGATTTCGCAGAGTCGAGCGACGAGCCCGCGCTCGAGACCATGTACGAAGACATCTACGCGTAAGGAGCCCGCGGTATGGCAGAAATCAGTATCAGAGATGCCCTGAATCAGGCCCTTGACGAAGAGATGGCGCGGGACGATCGGGTCTTCATCCTCGGCGAGGAGGTCGGCGAGTACAACGGCGCCTACAAGGTGACCAGAGGTCTGCTCGACAAGTACGGAGTGCCGCGCGTGCTCGACACGCCCATCGCGGAGCTCGGTTTCACCGGGCTCGGCGTCGGGGCGGCGACCGCCGGGCTGCGGCCGGTCGTCGAGTGGATGACGTTCAACTTCTCGCTGCTCGCGCTCGACCAGGTGATCAACAACGCGGCGAAGATGCGCCACATGTCCGGCGGCCAGCTCAGCGTGCCCATCGTCTTTCGCGGCCCCAACGGACCGGCCGAGTATCTGTCGAGCCAGCACTCGCAGGCGCTGCAGAGCCTGTTCGTGCATATCCCCGGCCTCAAGGTGGCCGCGTACGCGACGCCCTACGACGCGAAGGGCATCCTCAAGAGCGCGATCCGCGACGACAACCCGGTGGTGCTCCTCGAGAGCGAGCTCGCCTACGCGTGGACCGGCGAGGTGCCCGACGAGGAGTACACCATCCCTCTGGGGAAGGCCGATGTGAAGCGAGAGGGCGACGACGTCACCCTCGTGACGTACGGCAAGACGCTGCGCCCCGTGATGGAAGCCGCCGAGCAGCTCGCGGAGGCGGGCGTCAACGCGGAGGTGATCGACCTGCTGTCGCTGCGACCGCTCGACGAGGAGGCCGTCTACGCCTCGGTGCGCAGGACGAACCGGGCGGTCGTCGTCGACGAGTCCTGGCCGGTTGCGAGCTTCGGCAGTCACGTCGGGTGGCTGATCAGCAGGAACTGCTTCGACGTGCTGGACGCGCAGGTCGAGCTCGTCTCGAGCGAAGACGTTCCCATGCCGTACAACCATACGCTGGAGCTCGCCGTCCAGCCGAGCGTGGAGAAGGTGGTCGCGGCGGCGAAGCGCGTCCTCTACATGGAGTAGCTCGAAGAGCAGGGAGTCACGATGGCAGAACAGGTATTGATGACCGCGCTCTCTCCCACGATGGAAGAGGGTACGATTGTAAGCTGGAACAAGAGCGAGGGCGACACCGTCTCGTCGGGCGATCTCCTCTGCGAGGTGGAGACCGACAAGGCGACCATGGACTACGAGTCGACCCAGGAGGGCACGCTCCTCAAGATCGTCAGAGGCGAGGGGTCGAGCTCGAAGGTGGGCGATACGATCGCGATCCTCGGCGAAGAGGGCGAGGATATCAGCGAGCTCGTCGCGAAGGCGGAGGCCGCGCCGGCCGAATCGTCGGGCGGCGGTGACGCCGGCGGCGAAGAGAAGGCTGCCCCGGCCGCGCCGCCGGCCTCCGGCGGGGCGCAACCGGCCGCCGGCGCCGCGTCTGAGCAGGGCGCGCCCGCTCAGGGCGCCGGAGCGGCGGCAGGCGCCGCTCCCGCGGAGGGTGGCGTCGTCAGGTCCTCGCCGCTCGCGCGCAAACTCGCCGCCGACCGCGGGATCGACATCTCGCAGATCGCAGGCAGCGGACCGGGCGGCCGCGTCGTGAAGGCGGACGTGGAGAGCTTCGTCCCGGGCGCAGGCCGGGGTCGGGCAGCTGCCTCCGGTCCTGCCGCGGGCGGCTTCTCGCCGGCCGCCGCGATGGCGCCGGGACAGGACGTCACGATCCCGGTCGCCGGCAAGCGGGCGGTCATCGCCCGGCGGCTCGCGGAGAGCAAGTTCACTTCTCCGCACTACTACCTCAAGAACAGCGTGCAGATGGACGCGGCGATGGGCGCGCGCAGGCAGCTCAACGCCGAGCTTCCCGAGAAGGTCGGCTTCAACGCGTTCCTGATGAAGTTCGCCGCGGAGGCGCTCAAGCGCCACCCGGAGGTGAACGCGAGCTGGCAGGGCGACCATATCCTGCAGTTCGGCTCGATCGACATCGGCCTCGCGGTCGACCTGGGCAACGGGCTCATCACCCCCATCGTCCGCAACTGCGGCAACAAGGGCATCGTCACGATCGACCGTGAGCTCAAGGAGCTCATCGCGAAGGCGGGCGAGGGTAAGCTGCAGCCGGAGGAGTACACCGGGGCTACGTTCACGATCAGCAACCTCGGCTCCTTCGGTATCGAGGAGTTCACCGCGATCATCAACCCGCCGGGCTCGGCGATCCTCGCGGTCGGTGAGATCGCGAAGACGGTGGTGGTGAACGACAACGACGAAATCGACGTCGCGCAGGTCATGAAGATGACGCTCTCCTGCGATCATCGCGTTATTGACGGTGCGACCGGCGGACGTTTCCTGAGCGAGCTCAGGAAGATCGTCGAGAATCCGGTGCGGGTTCTCTTCTAAGCGAGGGACTATGGCAGACTACGACTACGATCTCGTGGTAATCGGTTCGGGGCCCGGCGGCTACGTCGCGGCCATCCGGGCGAATCAACTGGGAATGAAAGCGGCGGTTATTGAAAAGGACCGTCCCGGCGGCGTGTGCCTGAACATCGGCTGCATCCCGAGCAAGGCGCTGATCCATCAGGCGGAAGTCTTCTCGCACCGCAAGGACCTCAAGGACATGGGCCTCGCGATCGACGAGAAGGGGTTCGACTACTCGAAGGTCTTCAAGAAGAGCCGTCAGGTGTCGGACCGGATCGTCAAGGGCGTGCAGGCGCTCATGAAGAAGAACAAGGTCGACTACATCGAGGGCACCGGGAAGCTCACCGGGCAGCACGAGGTCACCGTCGACGGCGAGAAGAAGATCACGGGGAAGAACATTCTCATCGCCACCGGGAGCCGTCCGCGGACGATCCCCGGCTTCGAGTTCGACGAGAAGCAGGTGCTCTCCTCCACCGGTGCGCTCTACCTCGAGAAGCTGCCGAAGAGCCTCATCATCCTCGGTGGCGGGTACATCGGGATGGAGTTCGCGCACGTGATGAGCAGCTTCGGCGTCGATGTCACCGTCGTCGAGATGCTCGACCGGATCATCCCCAACGCAGACCCGGAGGCCGTTTCGGTGCTGCAGAAGGACATCCGAAGACGCGGCGTTGAGATCATGACGAGCACGAAGGCGGAGAAGCTCACGAAGAACAAGGGCGGGGTCAAGCTCGAGGTATCCGGGGCCGACGGGAAGCAGACGCTCGAGGCCGAGATGCTCCTCGTGAGCGTGGGCCGGGCGCCGAACACCGAGGACCTCGGCCTTGAGAAGGTGGGCGTGAAGACCGAGAAGGGCTTCATCAAGGTCCGCGACTACTACCAGACCGACGTCTCGGGCGTCTACGCGATCGGCGACGTCGTTCCCACGATGCAGCTCGCGCACGTGGCGAGCAAGGAGGGCGAGATCGCCGTGGAGCACATGGCGGGTCACAGCCCGGAGAAGATGGTCGATGCGGACCTCGTGCCGGCGGCGATCTACACCGAGCCGCAGATCGCGAGCTTCGGGCCAACCGAGGAGCAGGCGACCGAGCGCGGTCTGAAGTTCGAGAAGGCTTCGTTCCCCTACCGCGGCGCCGGCAAGTCGGTCGCGATCGGAGCGCCCGACGGGCTCGTGAAGATCCTCTACGAGAAGGAGACGCACGAGTTCATCGCCGCGCACGTCGCAGGGAGCAACGCGACCGAGCTCATCCACGAGCTGCTCCTGGGTAAGCGCAGCGAGCTCCTGCCCGAGGACATCGCGACGATGATCCACGCGCACCCGACGCTCAGCGAGGCCGTCATGGAGGCTGCGCGGGCCGCCGAAGGGTGGGCCATCCACGTCTAGCTATGTCTGAGAACGTTCCCGACAGACCGCACGTAGACCAGCAGAGATTTTCTGCTGGTCTGCTCTTCGTTCTGACGATCATCGCGGTCGGAGGGGTCCTGAAACTCACCGCGGGCATCGTGCAGCCGCTGGTGATCGCGCTCCTGCTCAGTTTCGTTCTCAACCCCATCGTCGAGGCGCTCCACCGCCTCCGCGTGCCGCGGCTGCTCGGTATTCTCCTCGTCATCGCGCTGCTGCTCGGGTTCGGCTCGCTCGTGGCCTTCATCCTCTACACGAGCGTCCAGCGCGTCGTGCGGCAGTTGCCGCTCTACATCGACCGGATGCTCGCGCTGGCACAGCGGGCGACGGAGTTCCTCGAGCTGCCGTCCAGTCTGCTCACCGAGCTGGACATCACCCGCCGGATCGGTAACTACGTCGTCTCGTTCTCCGGCAGCTTCCTGACGGTGCTGGGCAGTCTCACGATGGTGCTGATCTTCCTGCTCTTTCTGCTTCTGGAGAAGCCGTACCTTCGTCCGAAGGTGACCGAGGCGCTCCAGGGGCCGCGCACCGCCAAGCTCTGGCGAATCGTCGGGCACACGAACGCGCAGATCGGGCGCTATCTGTCGGTGAAGCTCGTGGTGAGCCTGGCGACCGGGCTCCTCGTCTGGGCCGCCTTCAGCATCATCGGCGTCGACTTCGCCTTCGTGTGGGCGGTGCTGAGCTTCCTGTTCAACTTCATCCCGTCAATCGGTTCGATCGTCGTAGGGGTCGCGAGCTCGGTGTTCGCGCTGGTTCAGTTCTACCCGAATCCGAACCCCATCGTCGCCGCGGCGATCTCCATGTTGACAATCCAGCTCGTTCTGGGCAATGTGATCGATCCGAAGCTGCAGGGCGACCGGCTGAAGATCAGCCCGGTGGTGATTCTCTTCTCGCTGCTCTTCTGGGGGTGGCTCTGGGGGATCGTCGGGCTGTTCCTCGCGGTTCCGCTGACGGTCGCGTTGAAGATCGTCTTTGAGAATATACCGGGGTACGAATTCGTCGCCGTCCTCATGGGCCGCACCGAATCCGAAGAGCACGGGCGGCTCGCGCACGACGAGGAAGAAGAGTAGGGAGCGATGGAAGAGAAGAAGCGTATTCTGACCGGAGACCGGCCCACCGGCCGCCTCCATCTTGGGCACTACGTCGGCTCGCTCAAGAACCGCGTACGGCTGCAGAACGAGTACGAGTGTTTCTTCCTCGTGGCGGACCTGCATATGCTGACGACCCGGCCGGAGAAGGAGCACATCGAGGCGATCACCGAGAACGCCCGCCAGATGGCGTACGACTACATGGCGTGCGGCATCGACCCGGCGAAGAGCGTGATCTACCTGCAGAGCGCGGTCACCGAGACGCACGAGCTCAATCTCTACCTCGAGATGCTCGTCACGGTACCCCGGCTGCAGAGGATGCCCAGCCTGAAAGATATGGCGCGCAACGCCCACCTCAACGAGATGCCGTTCGGGCTGCTCGGTTATCCCGTGCTCCAGTCGGCCGACATCCTGCTCCCCCGCGCGCACCTCGTACCGGTCGGCAAGGACAACGAGGCGCACGTCGAGCTCACGCGCGAGCTCGCGCGCCGGTTCAACAACCTCTACGGCGAGGTCTTCCCGGTCCCCGACGTCATGGTCGGCGACGTGCCCACGCTCGTCGGCACCGACGGGCAGGCGAAGATGTCGAAGAGCCTGGGCAACGCGATCATGCTCTCGGACGACACGAAGAGCGTGCAGAAGAAGGTCAACGGGATGTACACCGATCCGAACCGGGTCAGCGCGGACGTCCCGGGCACCGTCGAGGGGAACCCGGTCTTCGTCTACCACGACGTCTTCAACCCGAACACCGCCGAGGTCGAAGACCTCAAGGAGCGCTACCGGGCCGGGAGCGTGGGCGACGTGGAGGTCAAACAGAAGCTCGCAACCGCGATCAACTCGTTTCTTGACCCGATTCGCGAGCGCCGGGCCGAGCTCGAGGCGAAGAGCGGGTACGTGGACGAGGTGCTCTACGAGGGCACGAACCGGATGCGGGAGGAGGCGCGCGAGACCATTCTCGCCGCGCGCAAGGCGATGGGCCTGACCGGTGTCTGGAACAAGATAAGCCGCAAGGCGGAGAAGGCGCGGAAGAAGCGCGAGAAGGACTCCGGAGCGGAGGCTGTCGGTACCGGGGAGGGCGCGGGCTGAGCGGTACTGCAGGCGACATCCGTGCCGTCGTCTTCGACCTCGACGGCACGCTGATCGACAGCGAACCCAACTATCGGGAGGTCGACGCAAGGTTCCTGCTCTCGAAGGGTATCCACCTCGCCGACGACGAGTGGGACGAGATCGTGGGGATGGGCGGAGCCCCCTTCGTCGACTACCTCCGTGAGCACCACGGCTTCACCGGCGACGCCGACGCGTTCGTCGCGGAGAAGGACGAGCTCTACCTCCAGTACGCGCCCGGGCGGACGATCGCATTCCCGCTCACCGTCGAGCTCGTGCGCTACTTCCACGTGCATGGCCTCGCTCTCGCGGTCGGGACCTCCTCGCGTCGCCGCGTGCTCGACCGGATGCTCGACGAGGCGGGCCTGCGGGACTACTTCGTCTCGTCGGTGGCCGGCGATGAGGTGGAGCGGGCCAAACCGTACCCCGACACCTTCCTCGAGGCGGCGAGGCGGCTCGGCGTCGACCCGACGGCGTGCCTCGTGATCGAGGACTCTCAGCACGGCGTGGAAGCCGCGCGCAGAGCCGGTATGCGTTCGATCGCGGTGCCCGCCACGACCACCGAGGGGCGACCGTGGTTCGGCTCGGCCGAGCTGGTATTTCCCGGCGGTCCGCCGAAGATCGACTTCGGTTCGGTAGTCGCGCTCCCGGGCATGCCGGCGCCGCTGGCGGCGCCGGACACGGCGACCGTCGAGCGGTTTCGCTCGGTCGTGTGGGACTTCTACGCCGGGGCGAAGCGCGCGATGCCGTGGCGCGACACCGACGATCCCTACCGCATCCTCGTCTCCGAGTTCATGCTCCAGCAGACGCAGGTCTCCCGCGTGCTGCCGAAGTACGAGGCGTTCATCGAGCGGCTTCCTTCTGTGGACGATCTGGCTTCGGCGTCGCTGCAGGAGGTCCTCGCGCTCTGGCAGGGGCTCGGCTACAACCGGCGCGGGCGCAACCTCCGCGAAGCGGCCCGGACGATCGTCGAACGGTTCGACGGACGCGTGCCGCGCAGCGTCGAAGACCTGCGCGCGCTCCCCGGCGTGGGACCGTACACCGCCGCTGCTGTCGCGGCCTTCGCCCACGGAGCCCCCGTGGCTGTGCTCGAGACGAACATCCGGCGACTTCTCATTCACTACTTCTTCGCGCGCGCCGATCGCGTCGGCGATCGCGAGCTCGCCCCGCTGCTCGAAGCTCTGCTGCCGCACGGGCACGTACGCGACTGGTACTACGCGCTCATGGACTACGGTGCGATGCTCGGGCGCATCCTTCCGAACGCCAACCGACGCAGCGCCTCGTACGCGAAGCAGAGCGCGTTCTCCGGTTCGGTGCGCGAGGTGCGCGGCCGGATCGTGCGCGCGCTCAGCCGGAGCCCGGAGCTGTCGATCGAGGAGCTCGAGGTATCGATCGGGCCGACCGACGAGCGGTTGCGGCCGGCGCTCGAAGGGCTCGAGCGCGACGGCCTGATCGTCGTCGACGGCCGACGCATCACGCTCCGGTAGCGGCGCGATCGGCGCGCGCGACGAGGTCGCGCAGCCGCGCGAGCAGCGCGGCCTCGACGTCCGGCCGCTGTCCCTCGACATCCGCCATTACCCGGAAGACCGGCTCGGTCCCGCTGCCGCGCATCCAGAGAAAGGCGCGCGCGAGGCCGGTGGCATCGGCGAGCTCGATCTTCAGTCCGCCCCGCTCGGCGCCCGTGCGGTTGCCGGGGCCCGGACGGACGGCAGTCCGCTCGTAGTTCACCACCCGGTACTCCGTCACCCCCAGATCGTCCGGCAGCGAGGCGATGATCGCGCCCGCCTCGCCCGCGATCAGCCGTTCCGCCTCGCGCTTGAGCTGTGCGTGCGAGTCGCTGCGGATGCGCATGATCGCGCGCTCCTCGAAGGCGCTCGTCGTCGTGAAGCGGGGGAGGGAGGCGACGAGCGCAGCGAGGTCGTTGCGTTCGATGCCGCCGCCGGGAAGCCCGCAGCGGTCGATCCAGATGTCGAGCGGGGAGGGAGAGCCGGCCGAGGACTCGGTGTAGAGGAGCTTGAGCACGGCGTGGATCGTGTGCAACGGATCGCGCACCGCCGACGGGTGGGTGATGGTACCGCCGTTCGAGCCCTCGCCGAGCATGCGCACCAGGACGCCTTCGCCGCGCAGCTCGCGGGCGCGCGCGACCACGTTCGCCTCGCCCACCTCCGCCCGGTGGAGCTCCGCGCCGAAGAACCTTGCGATTCGGTCGATCCGCAGCGACGTGGGGCCGTTGACGACGACGGCGACTCTTCGAGATGGCCGGCCGTCGCCGTCGTAGGCGAGCTCGCCGGTGAAGACGAGCCACGCGAGCTCGGCGGCCGTGGAGAGCGCGAACACCTCCTGCGCCTCGAGCTGCCGCGCCTGCGCCGCCCTGCGGTCGTAGTAGACGAGGTTTCCGCGGTCGCCGTCGTTGTCCGGGACGTAGCCGAGGACCCAGGAGGGGTCCTCGTGCGCGAGGCGATCGAGCTCGGCGCGGCACGCGGCGAGTCCTTCACCTTCCGGTACGATCTGGTGGGCAATCTCGCCCGGTCGGTCGTTGATCAGCGCCAGCCGGCAACCGGTCGTCGCGAGGTAGTCCCGGTCGATCGTCGCCGCCCGGGCGCTCCCGTTGAGGTCGCCGACGACCCCGGGGCCGGCGGCGGCGACGCCGGAGCGCAGATGCTCGAACGCGCGCGCGGCTCGAGGTCCGTCGCCGGCGATCACGCGGGTGCAGAAGCTCGAGTAGCGTGCGAGCGAATCTCCCTTGGCCTCGGGGATCGCGGCGAACACCGCACGCTCGGCGTCGTCCGCCGGCCGCGCGAGCTCGGCCGCGATGGCGGCGAGCTCGTCCGGTTCTGCGACGAGCGCGCGGAAGGCGTCGATCAGGGCGGACGCCTCGTCCCCGCCTGCGACGCCGCCGTCGCGGCCTCCCATCTTGAGCCCGTTGTGACCGACCGGGTTGTGGCTCGCGCTGACGTAGAAGAAGCCGTCGATCTCCGGCGTCGTCGCCGCGTACGCCATGACCTCCGGGGACGCGCAGACGAAGGGATAGATCACCTCGACGCCGGCGCCGAGCAGGGTTCTGATCGCGGCGCGCGCGAGCGCGGGGCCCGTGGGCCTCGTGTCGAGCGCGAGCGCGACCCGTGCGCGGCGGTCGCCTCTGCGGACGAGCGTGGCGGCGAAACAGCGCGCGGCCGCGCCGGCGGCGACGAGGAGCTCGGGCGGCACATCGCGAGTCGTGCTTTCCTCGCCGCCGTCGGCTGCGAAGACGGTGCGCCACCCGGAGGCCGACAGGATCATGCGGTCGACCGCCTCCCGCACCGCCGTGGCAATCGCATCCGACGGCCCGGCCGCGAAGGCTGGATCGACGATCGGCTCGTCGGGGTCGCCGACCGGCAGGCGCGTCCTCTCGTCGACGATCAGCATCAGTAGTGGAACCCGAAGCCGAGCGAGAACGGTACCCAGCGCTCCCCGGTGACGTCGGTCTCCGTCCAGAGGTAGTTCGTGTAGAAGACCAGGGTCGCCGCGTTGAAGAGGTCGAGGTAGAAACCTGCGCCGCTGGACAGGAGGGTTCCGCTGTTTTCCGCTGCGACCGGAGAGGTCTGCGACGCGTCGTAGAACCAGCCGCCGTCGGTGTAGACGACGAGCCCCGGTACGATCCCGGGAAGCACGATGGCCGGCAGGTTCAGCCTCGCCTCCACGTTGCCGACCGTCTTGAATGTCGCGTCGAAACGGCCGGAGCGGTAGCCGCGCACCGAGCCTCCGGTCGCCGAGCGGACCGATCGTCCTCCGGTCGTCGACCGGATGATCTGCGGGATCTGCGGTCCGTTCGCCCAGTCGACCACCGAGAACGCCGCGAGGTAGGCGGAGAAGCGGTTTCGTCCGTCGACCGGCTCCGCCTCGTAGAGCGGGAGATAGCCGCGAAGCGTGAGCGTAGTCCGGTTGTAGTCGGCCTCGCCGAGAAGCTGGTTGTGGAGGAAGGGCGGTCCCCACTCGAGCGCGAGCTCACCGGCGATTCCATGCTGTACGCGCGTCACGTCGTTCTTCGCGATCTCGCGGTAGGCGACGCCGCCGACGATCGACCCGCGGATGCTCGAATCGGCCTCCGGCAGGCCCGAGGCGAAGAAGAGCTGCTCGTCGTCCCCGAAGGGAAGGTCGTACTGCCCGCGGTAGAGCAGGAAGCCGACCGCAGTGTCGGCGTCGTCGCCGCCGCGGTCGAAGATGCCCTGCTGCACGCCGAGCTGCCAGACGAGGTCGAAGCGATCGTAGCTCGTCACGTCTGGGTCGTTGCCGTCCTCGGGGACGGTGTACAGCTCTCCCTCGTCGGTACGGTAGTAGCCGGTGCGCTGGTAGGCGGGAGAGAGAAGCCCGGTGATCGACGTTTCAACGTCGTCGGGCGAAGGCGGTTCGAGCATGTAGCGACCCGCGACGGTCACGCCCCAGAACCGCGGTCCGAACCGGAACTCCCACTGATCGCTCTGCGCCCACGCGCCCGCTGCGATGAGCAGGAGCGCTGCGATGCTGCAAATTCGCCTCATAGGCGGGCATCGTAGCCCCCCGGAAGCGCTCGGTCAACTGATCCGGGTTGAGGAAGAACTCCTTGCGTAAGATTATCTCCTTAATTATAACTAAATCAGAAACCTCTACGGGCGGTGCGTGTGAAGAAGATACTGGTGATCGACGAGTCGAAACTGTTCCGCGATTTTCTCACCCAGAAGCTGGGCGAGTTCGGTTTCGAGGTTGTGGCGGCGGTCAACGGCCTCGACGGCGCGGCCAAGCTCCGACGCGAAATGCCCGACCTGGTGATCATGGACTACTACCTCTCCCGTACCTCGTCGGTCGACCTCCTGGACAAGAAGAAGGACGACCCGAACACGAGCGACATCCCGGTGATCATGGCGTCGAGCAAGATCGACCGCGATAAGCTCGTACAGATCGCGCGGTTCAACGTCAGGAAGTTCTTCACGAAGCCGATTCGTATGGACGCGCTCGTCAAGACGATCTCCGAAGTGCTCGGTGTGTCGCTCGACATCGACACGACCCCCTGCATCATCGAGGCGCACTTCAACGACGATATCCTGTTCATCGAAATCGCCCAGGGCCTCAACAAGGAGAAGATCGAGCTCCTGCGCTACAAGATCGTCGAGCTCATGGATCTCTACGAAGTGAAGAGCCCCAGGGTACTCATCATCATGTCCAGCATCGAGGTCGGCCCCGACGACTCGTTCAAGCTTTCGGCGCTGTTCACGACGGTGATGGACAATACGAAGGCGAAGCCACGGCAGGTGAAGGTCCTGACGAACTCCGACTACGTAAGCGAGTTCATCGCCGACCGCTCCGAGTACGAGGGTGTGGAGGTCACGAACAACCTCGAGAGCGCGATGGACGGGCTGCTCGGCCGAAAGGCCGGGAGCTACATCGACCGCGAGAGCAGGACCGTCCACCAGGAGTTCCTCCAGGCGTCGAGCCCGAAGAGCGACCGGGAGGAGTCGGTCGACATGAAGTTCGAGGGTGAGCGCGCCAGCTACGACCTGAACGAGCTCGGCGAGGCCGTGACGATCGCGATCGTGGACGACGACTTCGTGATCCGCGAGATGGTGAAGGCGGTCCTCTCGGACATGGGACCGACGATCCGGGAGTACGAGAACGGCAGGCAGTTCGTCGACGATTCCGACGTGTCGGGCTGCGATCTCGTCTTTCTCGACCTGATGATGCCGGAGATGGACGGTTTCCAGGTGATGGCGCAGCTGCAACGCGACGGAATCGACGTACCGATCATCGTACTGTCGGCGCTTTCTCAGCGCGAGACCGTGGTCAAGGCGATGAAGTTCGGCGTCACCAGCTATCTCATCAAGCCGCTTCAACCCGAGGCGGTGCTCAACAAGGCCCGGGAGGTCCTGAGGACGAACTTCTGATGTCCGGAATCGAACGACTCTTCAAGGCGATGTTCCAGAACTCGTCGATCGGCATGGCGGTCATCCGAGCGGACGGCACCTTCGTGCTCTCCAACCCTGCGTTCGACGAGCTCGCGCACCGCGATGCCACCCAGGAGCTCCCGGGGACGCTGTGGGAGCTCTTCGCCGACGACGACCGCGACCCGTCGCGCGAACGCGTGGCCACGCTTACGCATCCGGGCGAGCGCTACAGCTGGCTCGTGCACGTGGAGAGCCGCCGACGCCCGGTCTACTGGCAGCTCGACGTCTCGGTCGTCAGCGGCAGCGACGCCGATCCCCTTCTGCTGGTCAACGCCCGCGACGTCACGCTCCAGAAGAATACCGAGCTACGGCTCAAGCGCGCGAAGGACGACGCCGAGCGAGCGACCAGGACGAAATCGGCGTTTCTCGCGAACATGAGCCACGAGATCCGCACTCCCATTCATACGATCACCGGGATGACCGAGCTCCTTCTCGACACCGACCTCGACGAGGAGCAGCACGAGTACGCCGACCAGGTCCGCTTCGCCGCCGAGGTCCTGCTCTACCTGATCAACGATATCCTCGACTTCTCCAAGATCGAGGCAGGCAAGCTCTCGCTGGAGACTATCGATTTCGGCCTCGTGGAGGTCGTCGAGGAGGCGGTCGACATGGTGAGCCTGCAGGCTCACAAGAAGGGGATCGAGGTCGTCCAGTGGACCGGCCCCGTGGTACCGGGAGTCGTGAAGGGTGACCCGGGGCGGTTGCGCCAGATCATCGTGAACCTCTTCAACAACGCTGTGAAGTTCACCGCCGAAGGCGGGGAGATCCGGATCACCTCGCGTGTCATCGGCCGACCCGACCGGCGCACACGCGTGCGCTTCGAGGTCATCGACACGGGCATCGGAATCCCGAAGGAGAACCTGAGCCGTCTGTTCCGCGCGTTTACCCAGGTCGACTCCTCGACGACGCGCAAGTTCGGCGGTACGGGCCTGGGCCTGTCCATCTCGCAGAGCCTCGTCACGATGATGGGCGGGGAGATAGGCGTGGAGAGCGTCTACCGCGAAGGATCCACCTTCTGGTTCGAGATCCCCTTCGAGGTCGTCGAGCCCGCCGAGCACGAAGAGCCCATCTGCGACGAACGCAGGGTGCTGCTCGTCGACGATAACGCCTCCTCGGTCGAGACGATCCGAGAGTACGTCGAGCGGTGGGGCGGTTCGGTTGCGGTCGCGGGCGGTCCACGGGAGGCGATGGACCGGCTCCACGAGGCCGCCGCCGGCGGTTCACCGTTCGATCTCGCGCTCATCGACCTCGAGCTGCCGGGCATGGACGGGTGGCAGCTCGCGAGCGAGATCAACGCGGACAAGGAGATCAACGGCACGTCGCTCATACTCCTGAGCCCGACCGGCCTCATGGCCGGCGAGGCGAAGATGAAGCGGCTGATGTGGTTCAACGGCTACGCGCGCAAGCCGATCAGTCGGGGCGAGCTGCAGGAGGAGATCTCCAACGCTCTCGCCGCCGACCTGGAGCTGGCGACGGTCGAGGACGAAGAGGAACTCGAGGACGGCGAGCTCGTCGAGGAGGTCTCACCGGCTTCAGCGCGACTCGTCGTCGCCGAGGACCACATGGTGAACCAGACCCTGTTCAAGGCCATTCTCGAGCGACTCGGCCACCAGGTCTTCCTCGCGGCCGACGGCAGGGAGGCTGTTGAAGCGGTGGAGCGCGAAGAGCCGGACATGGTCTTCATGGACGTGCAGATGCCCGAGATGAACGGCTACGAGGCGACCGAAGCGGTGAGGAGGTCCGGCTATCGCGGGCCGATCGTCGCGGTCACCGCGAACGCGGTCAAGGGCGAACGCGAGAAGTGCATCGCAGCCGGCATGAACGACTTCCTCGCCAAGCCGTTCAAGCGGGACGATCTCGTGCCCCTGCTCGACAAGTGGGTGGGCGCACGGCTGCCTGCCGAGCCCACCCCCCCCGACAGCGCGCCGCAGGAGCGCGCGAGAGACGACGATGCCGCCGGCGATGAGGGTTTCGAGATTCCGGCCGACCTGATCGGGGGTGGGCTCAGCGACGGCGCCCGACCGGCGTTCGACTTCGAAGCCGCCGTGTCCAGGTTCGCCGGGAACGCGGACGTCGTACGGACGGTTGTCTCGCGCTTCGTCGACAAGTGCGCGTCGATCGAGGAGGAGTTGCGCGGCTACCTCGACGACGGTGACTACGCGACGCTGGAGCGGGAAGCCCACGGGTTGAAGGGCGGCGCCCGCAATCTGGAAGCGCTGCCGCTCGGCGATGCGGCGGCGTTCCTCGAGGCGTCGGCGAAGATGGAAGACGAGAGGCGGTGCCGTCACTACTTGGACGAGCTCCGCGCGCCGCTCGCCGAGTTCGTCAGCGCCGCCGAGGCTTCGGTGCAGCCGGCGGAGACCTGAATGTCGTTGATCGGCAGAGGTCGCGCTGGTATTCTGGCGTCACCATGAAACGGCAGCTCGGCAGGTTTCTGCACCGCTACCGCAACTCACGCTACGCCCGGCCGGTCATCGTCACCGTTTTCTTCCTCGTCGCCGCCGGAGCGCTTTCGGTCTTCCTCGAGTCGAGGTCGAACGACCAGTTCCGCGACCTGATGGACGGCGTGTGGTGGACGATCGTCACCTTCACTACGACCGGCTACGGCGACAAGGTGCCACAGACCGTCGGCGGTCAGATCCTCGCGATCGTGACGATCTTCGTGGGCGTCGGAGCGATGAGCCTGCTCTCCGGTGCGCTTGCCTCGCTCTTCGTCGAACGAAACACCCGTGCAAGGAGAGGCCTGATGGACTTCAAGACCCTGGAAGGGCATCTGGTGATCTGCGGATGGCGCGAAGATATGAAGGACATCCTGCGCGACATCCTCCATACGTCGTCGGATCTCGACTCGGATCACCTCGTGATCGTGTCCAACGTGGAGCCGGAGAAGGTGCAGGAGCTCCAGGAGGAGGAGGATCTGCGCGGCCTGAAGTTCGTGCGCGGTGACTACCACTCGGAGCTCGCGCTGCAGCGCGCGAACATCCGTGGGGCGCGAAAGGTCGTCATCATCGCGGACACGCTCGAGAGCTCGTCGGTGAGCGAGGTCGACAGCAAGACGGTCATGGCCGTGCTGACCGTGAAGAGCCTCGCACGCGACGTCTACGTCACCGCCGAAATACTCGACCGCAAGTACGAGAGCTACCTCAAGCACGTGCAGTGCGACGAGATCCTCTTCAGCCGCGACTTTGCCCGGCAGATGATCGCGTCGAGCTCGGCGACAAACGGTCTCTCGCACATCATCCACGAGCTCCTCGGACAGGGCGCCGCCGGATCGCGGCTCGTGACGCTCGCGATCCCGCAGACGTTCGTGAACAGGACGTACGGTGAGTACCGACAGAGCCAGCCGGCAAGCGACGGCCGGAGGCTCCTGCTCGGCCTGTTGACGAACACCGGGTCGCCGAACGCGATGAAGATCGAGGCGCTGCGCGACGCGCAGAAGACGAGCGACGTCTCGCAGCTGATCGTGAACATGCAGAAGGTCAAGGGCCTCGAGGTCAACCAGCCCGTCCTCCTGCCGCCGGATGACTACGAGATCCAGCGGCACTCGATGGCGATCGTGCTCGAGAGGGAGGTGTAGATGGACACCTCCGTAACCGAGAAACTGAAGCAGATTCCGCTCTTCGCGGATATCCGCGAAAACCACGACTACATGGAGCGGCTGCAGACGATCTGCCGCGCCACGAGCGTACCGGCCGGCAAGGTCGTGATCAAGGAAGGAGAGCGGGGCTCGGAGATGTACATCATGCTCTCCGGGCGCGTCGAGATCAGGAGGCGCACCCGCGCCGGCGACGACTACACGGTCGTCAAGCTGAGCGCGCAGGACAACGTTTTCTTCGGGGAGATGGCTCTGATCGACGACGACGTCCGCTCGGCGACGATCGTGGCGACCGAGGACTCCGACTTCCTCGTCGTCACCAAGCACGACTTCCTCGACCTCGGCGACCGGTTCCCGCAGATCGCGCTGCCGGTCACGCGGGAGATCGCCAAGATCCTCGCGAGCCGGCTGCGCAAGACCACCGGCGATATGCTCACGATATTCGACGCGCTCGTCACCGAGCTGCAGTCGTAGCGCGGTCGGACGGCCGGTCCCCACGAAGCAGGCGACGCATCTCTCCATGGCACATCACGATCACCGCGAGCGCTCCCGTGGCCGCCGCAAGCGCGGCAAAGAGCGCCGCGTACCGCGGGCGAAGCGCTTCCACCACGAGACCGGAGACGAGATAGGCCGCCGGCAACAGCACGGCGGTCAGCATTTCGAGCGTCGCAAAGACGCGACCTCTCATTCCCGCCTCGACCGTGTGCTGGATCCTGGTCACTCCGATCATGTACATCGTTCCGATCGCGCCGCCGGCGAGGAACATGACGAGCAGCAGGATTGGGACGAGCAGGGGCGTGGCGGCCGCGCTCGGAGAGGCGAGCAGACCGAGCGTGGAGATGACCGCCGCGATGAGCGGGAGCGCTCCGCGGTAGAGTCGCGCCTCGACGGGCGGCGTGGTCCGCGCGCCGGAGAAGACCGCGAACCCGGCGATGCCGCCGGCGAGGACGGCCGCGAAGAGGTAGCCGAAGAACTCCGTCGGCAGCCGCCAGACCTGCGAGATGGCGAACGGGAGCGCGACGACGAGCGGGGGCAGTAACAGATTCGTCGCCGCCTGGACGAGCACGAGCGCGCGGATGCCGCGGTCCCGTAACAGCAGATCGATCCCGGCGCGGACGCGCGTTCCGAGCGGCTCCCGCGCCGGCGGTCGGCGCGGGCGTGCCCTGATCGCCGTCTCGGAGATACCGGAGAGAAGAAACGACACCCCGTTCAGCAGGATGAGAACCGGGGCGCCGAGCGCCACGTAGAGCGCTCCGCCCAGCGCGCTCCCGCCCATGTTCGCGATCTGGGTGAGGGCGCTTCGCAGCCCGTTCGCCCGCTTGAGGCGACGCGTCTCCACGAGGTCGGGTAGCAGCGCGTGAACGGCGGGCACGAAGGCGACACCCGCGAGGCTGACTACCATCGTCGCCGCGATGAGCAGCCAGTAGGGCAGCCTCCCGAGGGTGAGTCCGACCGCCGCGGTGGCGAGCATCACGATCCCGCGCGCGATATCCGACCAGACGATCGTGCGCCTGCGGCTCCAGCTGTCGACGGCGGCCCCGGCTACCGGGCCCAGGACGGCCGCCGGCAGGTACGAAACGAACTGGATGATTCCCAGCGCCTGCGGAGAGTCGGTGAGCTCGGCGAGGTAGAGCACGAGCGTCACAACGTAGATGCTGCTGCCGAACGTTGATACAATGTGCCCGGCGAGCAGGAGGGAGAACCCCCGCGGCTTGCGACTCACCATGAAAGGATAAGGAGTTCGGTATCAGACGAGCAACCTCGGACGTGGGATCGTACTACAACCGCAACACCCGCAGGTTCCTGCTCTCCGGGCACGGCGGCCGCCAGCTCGCCATTCACCGCGCCGTCTGGGGCCCGGGTGTCGCTTCGCGCGATCGCGCGATCGAGTACGTGAACGACCTGATCCTCGGCGAGCTCGAGAGCATGCGACCACCGGCGGATACGGCGACGCGGGTCGCGGATCTGGGGTGCGGTGTCGGCGGGAGCATGATCTACCTGCGCCGCAGGATGGATGCACGTTTCGTGGGTGCGACGATCAGCGCCGTCCAGGCCGATCTTGCCCGCGCCTACGTTCGGGAACGGGGTCTGTCGGGCATAGACGTGGCGGAGGCCGACTTCACTTCGGATGAGTTCTGGGCGGCCTACGACGGACAACCGTTCGACGCGGTATTTGCCGTCGAGTCCTTCGTGCACGTCCCCGAGCTTCGCTCGAACCTGCCGGCCATCGCGCGCAGGCTGCGCCGCGGTGGGCGGCTCATCGTCGTCGACGATATGATATCGCGCGAGGCCGCGCGACGTTGGCCGGACCGACGCGAACGGAGGTGGCTGCGCGAGTTCGAGAAGGGCTGGTACGCCCACGGACTCGGGAGTCTCGAGCAGCTCGCGGCGGCAGCCTCTCAGGCCGGGCTCGTCCTCGACGAGGTACGCGATCTCACCGCGTACCTGGAGCTCGATCGCCCACGGGATATGGTCGCGCGTGCGTTCATCTCCGGCCTGCGATGGCTGCCGCTTCGGCCGGCCTGGTTCGACAATCTCCTGGGCGGTAACGCGCTGCAGCTTGCGCTCAAGCGTCGACTCTTCGGCTACTACTACGTCGTCTTCACCGCTCGCGAAGCTCCGGCGTAGCGAGGTCGCTGCGCAGCGCGTAGACGTCGCCCGAAGCGCCGTGTACGGGCATCGCCCGCAGTCGCTCGGCCATCTCTTCGGCGGACAACCACCGGTCGCACGCGAAGCGCATCGTTTCGACCATGGAGTAGGCGAACCGGTAGTCGCCGAGATTGGCGACCTCCCGGAGGCTCTGGAGCGCCGGCTCCATCGACGCGGGCAGGAACTCGAAGGAGATCGCCCCGACCGCGCGGCTGAGACCGGCGAGGACGTCCGGCTCGAAGCCCTCCACATCGATCTTGACGAAGGCAGGTTCGCCGTAGCTCTCTATGAGCGCGTCCAGCGTCGTCGTTCGCACCTGGATCTGTCGCTCCCAGCCGATGCCCTGTTCCGCGTAGTTCCGATCGATCGCTTCGGTCCACGCCCGGGAGAGCGTGGAAAGCGTCGGATGCTCGGCCGACACGTGCAGCGTCGCGCGGCTTTCGGAGGAGCCGCAGGCCGCGTCGACGATGCGCACCTCCGGGTCATCGCCGTAGAGCCGTTCGAGGAGCGCCACGCAGTGGGGTTGCGGCTCCACCGCAACCACGCGCGCTCCGAGCGCGCGCAGCGGCGCGATACGGTTTCCGACGTGCGCCCCCACGTCGAATACCAGGTCGTGAGGGCCGACGAAGCGGCGGTAGAAGCGACGGATCGCGAACTGGCGGAACGGTACCCCGTAGTAGATCACGATCGACCTCAGAAGACCGCGCCGCAGCGCGCGGTCGCCCCGGCGGACGTCCCGCGCTCTCACGCGCAGCACCGCCTCCCACCCGAACGAGACGCCAAGCAGCGCGACCGCGACCGCGGCTGCCGCGAGGCGCAGCGTATGGAGATCGCCGCCGATCCTCAACGGCACGGCCGCGGCTATCAGGAGCAACGCGGCTGCCGCGCACGCAGTCTTCGCGAAGAGCGAAAAGCCACGCGGGAAACGAGGCTCGGGGAGCGCGAGAAAGGGCAGCGCGGCGGCGTATCGAACGATCCCGGCGAGCGCGACCCACGAGGGAAGGTCGAACCAGTCGACGAGGACGAGCGAGAGCGCGAGGATGAACAGCGCATCGGTCTCCATGTCCAGCCGGGCGCCGAAAGCGGTCGAGCCCATCCTGCGCGCGAGAAGCCCGTCGAGGTAGTCGCTCAGCTCGGCGACTACCGCCGCGAGGAACACGGTCGCGACCATGGCCGCCGAGGCGTCGCGAACCGAGAGCAGCGCCAGCATGGCGATCGCGACCACGAGCCGGACAGAGGTGAGGAGATTCGGCGCCCGCCACGCGCCGCGCCCCGCCGCCGCAAACAGCCACGCGAACGCCACGGCGGCCTCGACTGCGAGCAGCGTGGCGGTCACAGCCGGGTCGCCGCCGGCGAGGTGCAGCGTCACCAGCACGACCACCGCAAGCGAGTGCATCGCGAGCCAGATCAACGGTGCGGTCCTCCGGGCTCGCACCCGGCGGTGCGTTCGTCCGACCACGTCGCGCGCATCCGGTCGACCGCCGCGGTGAAGCGCGAGCGGACCGTGGACCAGTGGGGCAGCCCCGCTCCGCGCACGGCCGGGCTCGCGCCGGACGACGGCGTCGCCGCGTGTCGACCGGGCGCCTTCCCACGGCTGATGGTGGTGCGAATCGCGTCGGCCAGCAGATCGGTCCGGCCCGCCGGGACAAGGAGCGCGGTTTCGTCGACGGCCTCCGGTACGGCGGCGCAACGGTAGCCGACGACGGTGACACCGTGCGAGATCGCCTCCGCGTACACGATCCCGTAGCTTTCCATCAGCGACGGCAGAAGGAAGAGGCCGGCCCGGCGGTAGTAGGCGTGGAGCTCATCCGGATGCATCGGCTCCAGGAGCTCGACCCGGTGGTTGAGTCCGGCACCGCTGATGCGGTCCAGGACGGCCCGGACGTAGTCGCCGTTCGCGTCGTGGGTTCCGATGATCGTCCAGCTCCATTCCAGGTCTGCGAGTCCGGCGAGCGCCTGAGCTGCGTGCGCGATCGCCTTCGCCGGGCTCCAGTTCGCGACGGTGAGGATCATCGGCACCCCGGCACCGGTGCGCAATGAGTCGGTTTCAGAGGCGGGCCCGGCGGGCGTGCTCCCGCGGGTCGGATCGCGGCCGTCGCATACGGGAGCCGGCGGGATCACCGCGATGCGATCCTGCCCGAGACCGCGCCGGTTGAGCGCGCCGGCCATGAAGGCGCTCGGAGCCACCGCGCCGGCGCAGAGAGGAAGAAAGACACGCTCGCGCGCGAGCCACACCAGGCGGGTCGGTGCGTCCTCACCGGGGATGAGACTCGGCAGGCTGTGCGCGAGGAGAATCACCGGTATCCTGCGCGCCGTCCGGATGAGGGCATCGGCCTGTTCGGAGTCGAAGAGGAAGAGCGAGTCGACGATCGCCGTGTCGGACGCTTCGAGCGCGTCCAGCTCGTCGACGAGCTCGTCGGTCGTTGCGACCTCGGCTACCGCGTGCGCGCCGGATGCGAAGAGCCGCTCGTTGACGAGAAAGCCGCCGCTCAGGCGCCCGCCGGGTGCAGGGAGGACGGCGAGGGTACGTGCCCGATCTGCGGAGCCGGGTCGTCTCATCGGGCCTCGCGGTATCCGGCCCAGGCGTTCTCGTTTTCCCAGATTCTGATTTCGAGCGGCTCCTCCGGGGCCGCGCCGCGCGCGTCGAGCCCCTCGCGGATGCGCTCGACGAGGTAGACCGCGAGGTTCTCCAGGCTCGGCTGGCGGTCCGCGAACCACCGAAGGTCGTTCAGCAGCACGTCGTCGATCGATCCGAGGACCTCCTCGAGCACGGCCTCCATCGCAGCGATGTCGGTAGAGAACCCGTTCGCGTCGAGCGCGGCCGTACGCGCCACGAGCTCGACCCGGTAGGGATGCGAATGCGGTGTCGATTCGTCGCCGAAGTCGCCGACGAGATAGTGCCTTGCCCGCAGCGGGCGAAGGACTCCTGCGGTGAACACGAAACCTCCTACGGAACGAGGACGGCCTGCATCAGATCATCAGGCTCCTCGTCGATAAGATCGTACGCGCGCGCCGCATCGTCCAGCGCGAACCGATGGGTGATCAGCGCGCCCGGGTGCAATTCGCGCACGAGCCGCCAGACGAGCGCCGTCCTTCGGTCGCGTGACCATCGTGGCTGCATGGCCGGATTGAGGCTGGAGACCTGACTGCTTCGAATCGTGAGGCGGCGACGGTGAAACGCCGCTCCCAGCGAGAGCTCCGCGGTCTTCTCACCGTACCACGACGCCTCGACGACGGTGCCTTCGGTCTCGAGCGAGTCGATCGCGAGCTGGAGCGCCTGCGCCGACGAGCTTACGTTGATGGCGAGGTCGAACCGGTCGGGCCGGGTGCGGCTCGCGAGCGAGGCGGCCGCGGATGAGTCGGTGGGATCGACGGTCGCTACACCCGACCGCTCTGCCCGCCGACGTCTGCTCTCCACCGGCTCGACGGCGACGACCTCGACGGGAAACCGCGCGAGCAGCATCGTCACGAGGAGTCCGACCACGCCGAGACCGCACACCAGAACCCGCTCCCCGAAGGCGGGCGCCGCGTCGTGCACGATCTGGAGCGCGGTTTCGACCGACGGATAGAGCACCGCGTCGTCGGGTCCTATGTCGTCGGGCACCGGCAGAAGCGACGACGGGTCTGCCGCGAACACGTCGCGGTGCGGTTCGAAGGCGAACACGCGGCTTCCGTCGTCCAGCTCGCCCACGTTCATGTACCCGTACTCGATGGGGTAGCCGGCGGAGCCGCCGACGGTGGGGCGCTCCTCGAGCAGGTGGCCGCTCGGGAAGGGGCCGCGGTAGAAGAGCCGCTCGGTCCCGTGACTGATGCCGATGAGCCGTGAGCGTACGACGACCTGCTCGTCGGTCCGGCTCACCGGCCGGCTTCGGACGCTCACGACGCCCGGGGATTCAAAGACGACCGTGCGCGCGGTGAGGTCATTCGTGGGCAAAGTCGATCTCCCAGACGATGTCGTCGCCAAGCTGTCGCACCCGCCGTGTCGTGCCCCGCTGCGCCCCAGAGAGCTCCTCGATCCCCAAATCCCCGACGGCGTCGGTACCGCTGCCGACGACCATGGGGGCGCACACGAGCACGAGGCGGTCGACCAGGCGGGCGCGATAGAAGCTCGTCAGAACGGCCGACCCGCCTTCCACGAGCAGCGACGCGCATCCGAGTGCGCGCAGGTGCTCGAGGACGGCGCGCAGGTCGAGCCCTCCGTCGGTGGCCGGAACCGCGACGAGCTCGACCCCGGCCACCGTCAGCGCGTGGGCCCGCTGCGTGCACGCAGGGTCGGTGGCCGACTCTGCGTGGAATACGGATGTGGCGACCCCGCCCGCCTGCGCGACGACGTGCGCGGTGGGCGGGATGCGGAGCATTGAATCGAGCACGCAGCGATGGGGATCGCGGCCACCCTCGACCCGACACGTGAGGCGCGGGTCGTCGGCGATCACCGTGCCCGCGCCCACGAGGATCGCGTCGTGATCCCGGCGCAACTCGTGGGCCAGACGCAGCGTCTGCTCGCCGGAGATCCACTGCGACTGGCCGGTCGAGGTGGCGATCCGTCCGTCGAGGCTCTGTGCGTAGGTGAGGGTCACCCGTGGTCGCCGGTTGCTCACGGAGAAGAGTATACTAAACAAGTCGCGACGCGGCCTCGAAGGGCCGTAGTGGCGCCCTGGAAACGAGTTGCGCTTCCCCTGCGGGAACGGAGAAAGGGTTTGAAATGGCCGATGTACGTACGAGAATCGAGAACGATCGGGAACGACTGCGATCGAAACTGCGGGCTGAGCCGAGCTTCCTGGCCGAGGACTTCTCCGCGCCGAAGACGGGCGACCCGCGCCCGGACAAGCCGCCACACGTTCACCTCGTCGCGTCGGCGGATCTGCCGACGCGCCGCGGCGATTTCCGCGTGTTCGGCTTCTACGACGAACGAGACCAGAAGGAGCACACGGCGCTCGTGCGCGGTGACGTATCGGGGAAGAGCGACGTTCCCGTGCGGGTGCACTCACAGTGCCATACCGGAGACGTATGGGGAAGCCTGCGGTGTGACTGCCGCGACCAGCTCGAGGCTGCCATCGAGTACATCGCCGACGCGGAGTACGGTGCGGTCGTCTACATGAAGCAGGAGGGGCGTGGCATCGGCCTGCTCAACAAGATCAAGGCGTACCAGCTCCAGGACCTCGGTCTGAACACGATCGAAGCGAACCACTACCTGGGATACCCGGCGGAGGCGCGCGACTACGCGGTCGCCGCGAAGATCATCGAGCTCCTGGGGATCAAATCGATCGCGCTCCTGAGCAACAACCCGGACAAGATCGCGAAGCTCGAGGCGGAGGGGGTGTCGATCACCCGCCGGATCCCGGTCGTTATCCCGTCCAACGAGCACAACGAGGGATACCTCGCCACCAAGCGCGCGGAGATGGGGCACCTGATCTAGCGGCGTCGACTACGACAGCGCTCGCCGGATTCGCGTGAGCGCTTCCTCGACCTGCTCGCGGTGGTTGAACGCTGAGATGCGGACGTAGCCCTCGCCTCCGGCTCCGAAGCCGGCCCCCGGCGTAATCACGACCCCCGCCTTCCTGAGCACCGAATCGAAGAAGCTCCACGAGTCCGTGCCGGTCCGGATCCACACGTACGGGCTGTTCTCACCTCCGGTACACGAGTATCCGAGATCGGTCATGGTCCGGCGGATCAGCGATGCGTTGGCGAGGTAGTAGTCCGAGAGCTCGCGGACCTCGCGCCGACCTTCGGCGGTGAAGACCGCCGCCGCCGCGCGCTGCACCGGATACGAGACACCGTTGAACTTCGTCGACTGCCGGCGGTTCCAGAGGTCCCAGACCGGCTGCGGGGCGCCTTCCGCGTCGGCCGCTCGAAGCTCCTTCGGCACGATCGTGTAGGCCAGGCGGGTACCGGTGAAGCCGGCCGTCTTGGAGAGGCTTCGGAACTCCACGGCGACCTCGCGCGCGCCTTCGACCTCGTAGATCGAATGCGGCAGCGAGTCGTCACGGATGAACGCCTCGTAGGCCGCGTCGAAGAGGATGAGCGCACGATGCTCCCGTGCGTAGGCGACCCACTCCGCCAGTTGCTCTTTCGTCGCCACCGCGCCTGTGGGGTTGTTGGGGAAGCAGAGGTAGACCAGGTCGACCTGCTCGTCGGGCGGAGGAGGGACAAAGCCGTTCTCCTCGGTGCCGCGGAGGTAGCGAAGACCTTCGTAGGCCCCGTCTCGGAAGACCCCCGTGCGACCGGCCATTACGTTCGTGTCGACGTAGACCGGGTAGACGGGGTCGGGCACCGCCACCGTCGAATCGGCGGCGAAGAGCTCCTGGAAGTTGCCCGTGTCGCACTTGGCGCCGTCGCTCACGAAGATCTCGTCGGCGGAGATCCCGCAGCCGCGCGGTGCGAAATCGCTCTGCGCGATCGCCTCGCGAAGGAACGCGTAGCCCTGCTCGGGGCCGTATCCGCGGAACGTCTCGTCAGAGCCCTGCTCGTCGACGCCTTCGTGGAAGGCGGCTATCACGCTCTGCGGCAATGCGCGCGTAACGTCGCCGATGCCGAGCTTGATGACCCGCGTGTCCGGATTGTCCTGCTGGAAGTCGGCGACCCGTCGCCCGATCTCCACGAAGAGATACGACTTCGCGAGCTTCCGGTAGTTATCGTTGATTCTGATCATGGGCTCCTGCTTGTCACGTGTGCTGCGAACAGTATATTTGCGGACTATGGGTATGGACAATCGATTCGCCGAACTCGTCGGAGAAACGCAGCGGCTCGCGTCGCACGAGGACCCGGGCGGCGCGCTCGCCCGTATCTGCGCGTACCTGCTGCGCGAGGTGCCGCACTACGACTGGGTCGGCTACTACCTCGCGGTTCCCGACGAGAAGCTGTTGCTGCTCGGACCGTTCGAAGGCGCCCCCACCGAGCACGTGCGCATCGCCTACGGGACCGGAATCTGCGGCCAGGCCGCCGAACGCGGCGACCGGTTCGTCGTGCCGGATGTCAGCGCGCAGGATAACTACCTTGCGTGCAGCCTCGAGACCCGGGCGGAGGTTGTCCTCCCGGTTTACCACGAGGGCCGATTCGTCGGAGAGCTCGACATAGACTCGCACACCACCGACCCCTTCACCGAGTTCGACGATCGCCTCCTCGACGAGGTCGTTCGGATCACCGCTCCGCTCGTCGCCGAGCTCGACGAGCCGGTCAGCCGCGGAGTGCGATGAACAGCACGAGATAGACCGGCATCGCCACCAGGTAGGCGACGTAGGTCACGAGGAGCGTGACTGCCGTGTGCTCGGTGTTCACGCCCGCCTCGCCGACCATGAGCGAGAAGTTCGTGGCCGGGGGCGTGTGCATCTCGAGAAAGAGTGCGAAGACCGCGACGGGCGCGAGCGACCGCAGGACGCCCGTCGCGTAGAGCGCGAAGAAGGCTCCGGGCAACAGAACGAAACGCACGCTCACCACCGACAGGGCGAGGCCCAGGTAGTGACCGAAGGCGCCCTTCGGCACTTCGAGCCCCCCGATGAGCGCGCCGAGGCTCACGAGCGCGAGCGGGAGCGTGATCGACGAGAGCCGGTCGATCGCGTCGAAGAGGTGCGCGACGGGCAGGTTCGGGTTCTCCGTGAGATCCGGGAGGCCGCTCAGCGACAGAACGACCCCGATGACGATACCGACCAGCGGCGGTGAGATGAGCTTCTGCCATCGGACCCTCTGGCGGCCCTCCTCCGGCGTCGTGATGATGAGATTGCCGACCGACCAGAGCAGCGGGCTGAACACGAAGAGATAGGCGGCGACGTGCACCGGCACGAGGTCGGGCGCGAACGACTCGGCGATGATGGGGACCGAGACCGGCACGATCTCGCCGATCGTGAGCGGCATGTAGCCGGAATTGCCGAACGAGGCCATCGCGATGCCGGCGCGTCGGTTGGCGCCGGAGAAGGGCAAGAGCGCGAAGAGCCCGAAACTCAGCGCGAGGCCGAGCGCTACCATCGCCGCGCCGGCGAGCGGCATGATCGCGAGCTGGCCGAGGCCGGAGAGGTCCGTGCGTCCCACGCGCGCGACGAAGTAGAGCGGCAGCGCCACCCGGACGACGAATCGACTCAGCTCGGCAAAGAAGCGGTCCGACCAGTGACCGGTGCGCCGCACGACGAAACCGACGGCGATGAGCATGATCAGCTGCAGGACGGCGTAGAAGACAGGCAGGAGGTAGCTGGACATCCGGCCCATTATAGCGAGTGGTCCGTGTTGACAACAGAGATTGGGACTCCCTACTATGGCGGCTCGGAGGTGGAGATGCGCACGAGGAACCTGGTGACACTGGTTATGATCGCGATTGCCGCGGTGAGCGTATCCGCGCTCGATCAGGATGCGGTCGATCGGGCCGACGAGCTCTACGAGGACGACCGGGCCGAGGCGGCCGTCGAGACGCTGGAGGGCGCGCTCTCAAGCGCCGGAAGCGGGCCAGAGCGGGCGGAGGTCTACTGGCGCCTCGCGCGCGCGACGCTCTCGGTCGGGGAGGCGCTCGAAGACGAGGGCGCCGCCGCGGACGAGGTCCTCCCGGTCTACGAGCAGGGCGAACAGTACGGTGTCGACGCCGTGGAGGCCGACCCGGAGAATCATCTGGGCTACTACTGGCAGAGCGCGAATATTGGGAAGTGGGGGCAGGTGAAGGGGATCGTCAACGCGCTCTTCAAGGCCGCGCCCATGCGCGACCTGCTCAAGCAGGCGATTACGCAGGAGCCCGACCACGCGGACAGCTACTACGTGCTCGGCCAGCTCTACGCGCAGGTGCCCGGCGTCATTTCGTTCGGCAACGACGACTACGCGGTGAGTCTCGCGCGCAAGTCCGTCGACCTGCACGAGGCCGAGCTCGCCTCCGGTGAGACCGACGACGTCGAGCACGACTTCTACATCCAGCTCGCGAGTCATCTGATGGAGCGCGACTGGAACGGCCGCAAGCGCTCGCGAGAACACGACGCCAAGCGGGAAGCGTACCGGGCCACGAACGATCGTCTCGAGAAGGGCTGGTACTACGAGGGAACGGTCGAGATCCCGGATACGAGCGACCGCGACGAGGCGGAGAACCTGCTCGCGGACATGATCCGGCGGCTCGAGGCGATTTCCGACCGCACCGACGGTCAGGACCGACAGCTCGAGCGCGCCCTGGGACTGATGGCCGACCTCTAGGGTCGGCCCGCCGCCCGGACCTCGGCAGGGGCCGAGGTCCTAGGTCGGCCCGCCGAGGTCCTACGACTCCGGCCCGTCTTCGTCGAGGAGCCGGGCCTTCTTCACGCGCAGCCCCTGCTGACGCAGGCGATAGACCGCCTGCTCGAGCCTCATGCGCTTCTCGCCCGACTGGTCGAAGAGGTCCTGCTGTCCGTCGGCGGGGCCGCTCTCCACGTTGCCGAGGCCGCACCCGATCAGCCGAACCGGCGTGATCCGGTCCCACTTCGAACGCAGCAGCTCGCGCGCGGTGCGGTAGAGTTCGTCGGCCGACGTGACCCCGTGGTCGAGTGTCCGCCGCATCGTAAACGTCGTGAAATCGCTGAGTCGGAGCTTCAGCGTGACCGTTCGCGAGTGTCCGCCCTCGTCCATCAGCCTGAACATGCACGTATGCGCGATCTCGAGCAGCGCGCGCTCGATCGCGTCGCCACTCGTCACGTCGTTTTCGAAGGTGCGCTCGCCGCTGATCGAGTGACTCGACCGCGCCTCGCTGTAGAGCCCGGGGTCGATGCCTCGCGCGATCGCGTGAAGATAGTGAGCAGCGCCGGGCCCGAGCTCGACTGCGAGCTCCTCCTGCGTGTACTCGCGCAGCTGCGGCACGGTCCCGATCCCGAGCGCGTGCAGCCGGGCGAGCATCTTCTTTCCCACGCCCCACATCGACTTCAGCGGGAGACGTGCGACAAAATCGGCCTCCTGCCCGGGCTTTACGACGTGGAAACCGTCGGGCTTGTCCACCTCGCTCGCGAGCTTTGCGAGATAGCGGCTCGGAGCGATTCCCACCGAGATAGTCAGCCCGGTCTCCTCACGCACGCGCGCCTTGATCGTGCGCCCGACGTCCTCCGGATCGCCGAGCAGGCGCCGCGTTCCGGTGAGGTCGAGAAACGCCTCGTCGACCGACATCTGCTGGAGCGTGGGCGTGTACTCGGAGAGGATCGCCATGATGTGGCTCGACACCTCCTGGTAGCGGCGCATCCTCACCGGCAGGTAGACGCCCTGCGGGCATAGCCGGTACGCCTGGCTGATCGGCATCGCGGAGTGGATTCCGAACGGCCGGGCCTCGTAGGAGCAGGCCGATACCACGCCACGGTGCCCCGGGGCGGCGCCCACGATCACCGGCTTGCCGCGGTACTCCGGGTTGTCGTGCTGCTCGACCGACGCGTAGAACGCGTCCATGTCCACGTGGACGAGTACCGGATGGCTCACTGGCCGAGCCTCGTTCGCACCTCGAGGCGCGTAGACGCCTCCAGGCCGGGACCCACCACCTCGAGCGGGTCGGGGTGACGATCGCTTCGCGCCACGATGTCGATCGCCGGGGCGGTGCCGCGAGCGACGGTGAATTCTACATCGAGCGGAAGCGGCGGACGCTTGCCCACGTAGACGTCCGCCCGGGTGCGGTCCGGCGTGATCGTGAAGGGGTAGCTCACGTCGTAGAGGACCATCGGTCCCTCGGAGAGGAACGTGATCTCGAGCTCGTCGATCGGCTGCGGCGCGTCGATGCGCAGGCTCGCGCGGTCGCGGTCGAGAAAGTCCTCGTAGGAGAGGCGGACCGACAGGACGTCGGGAAGGAGGTCGGAGGCGATGGTGTGCTCGCGTCCGGAGAGGTCGAGCTCGTACTCCTCGCCGGCGAAGAGCACGCGCAGCTCGCCCAGCGGGGCGGGGCTCGAGAGCGCGAGCGTGCGCTCGAGCTCCTCGTAGTCGACGCGCTCCACCGCCGTCACCGGTTGGGGCGTCGACGGCGCAAACGGGTTGCTCAACAGGACGAAGACGAGCATGCCCGCGACCAGAGCTCCGGTGCCGATCGACGCGAGGCGCAGCGCGAAAGCCCGCCGGCCCCGGACCGGGTGCCGCACGAGGAAATCGAGACGGATCAGCATCAGCAGGAAGGGCAGGATCATGAACGAGAGCAGCAGATCTCCGCGCGTGGAGAGCAGGAGCTCCTCGGTGAGCTGCAGCTCGGGAATTCGCAGGACCTCGAAAGCGACTCGGACGAGGAAGTACGGCGCGAGCAGGAGCGCGATCGCCTTGAGCGCCCGCTGCCGCACGACCGAGAAGACAAACGCCCAGAAGAACGCCCAGACGAAATAGTAGCCGAACGAGAGGTTGATCACGCTGAAGAGAATGATGTCTATGAACAGCATGAACAGCGCCGCGGCCGAGTAGAAGCTCCCGTTCTTCGACAGCGGAAGGTGTCGCAACAGCTGCGCCGCGACCGAGAAGAGGAAGACGGAAACCGTGATCTTGAACGCGAAGTAGGCCGCCGGGTAGTACTCCCAGATCGTGGGAAAACGCCTGGCGATCAGCAGGAGCTCGAGCAGGTAGGTGGCCGCGGTCAGGAATCCGAAGATGAGCAGAAAGAGGACCGGGATGTTCCACGCGTTTCGCCCGATCGTACGCAGGTAGCGCGCAAACTGGCGCCGGAACACCAGCGCGTAGAGCAGCGACGCGCCCAGCAGCGCGATCAGCACGATCAGAAAGACCCGCTCGCCGATCACGACCTGACGCCGGCCGAGCTGAAAGTAGATGTAGTGCCGGTCCCACGCCTCCGGGACGCCGGCGGCGAAAGAATCGGCCCAGTCGGCGCCCATCAGCGCGAGACGGGAGGCGACTTCGGAGATCGCGGGCGGTTCGAGCCCCGACTGACCCGAGCGCAGGTAGACGGCGGGGATGCCCGCGTCGAGGTAGTCCACGAGCGGTCGGGGTGCGTCGGAAATACCCAGCCTGTGAAGCTGATTCAGGCCGGAACGGACCCGCGGCGCGATGCCGTTCGCCTGTGCGGCGTCGACGGCTGCGCGCAGGAGCCAGGACGGTGCGACGCGGCCCCCTCCGCCGGTTTCGACGACCGGCGGGAGCCGACTCACGTCGAGGTAGAGCAGCGCGTGCGGTTCCTCCGCGAAATACGTGTCGAGGAACCGGCCGGTCCCCTTCGGGTAGCCGCCATTCGCGCCGTGTTCGGCGCCGGCGAAGACGAACCGGTAGGTCGCGCGCGAATCCGCGGACGCGGCGGCCTCCATGATCGAGAGCGCGGCGGCGACCGACGCGCTGCGGTCGTCGTCGGGCCCCGCGTCTTCGGGATGGTTGAGCGGCGCCACGATCATGACCGTGCTCGATCCGCTGCCCGGTGCCACGATCTCGACGACGCGCGAGAAGGAGTGTCCGGTCGGGTGGTCGGAGAAGTCGAGCACGCGTGGCGTGAGCCCCGCCTCGCGCGCGACCCGCGCGATGTAGGCGACGAGCTCGGCCTCGCCCTCCGACGCCTCCGGCCGAGGGAAGGTCGCGCGGACAGCTTCGGCGTGCACTCGAACGTTGGCCGGGTCCACCGTGATCGCAGGCAGGCTGCCTGCGACCGCCAGCGCGAGCCACAGCAGGAGGGGGCGTCTGGGCATCGTGTTGATCACCATAGGTAAAAGCCGTAAGATGGGTCAAGAGGAGCGCATGGGGCTGTTACCGGAAATCGAGCGGCGCGCGAGCGTCAGGAGCTACACCGACGAGCCTGTGCCCGAGGACGCACTCGAGCGGATCCTCGAGGCCGGGCGGCTCGCTCCGTCGGCGAAGAACCGTCAGAGCTGGCGGTTCGTCGTCGTGACCGACGCCGGCGCCCGCGAACGGATCGAGGACGCCGCCTTCGGACAGGAGTACGTTGGCAAGGCTCCGGTGGTGATCGCGCTCTGCACGACGAATATCGAGTACAAGATGCCCAACGGCCAGCTCTCGTATCCGATCGACCTGTCGATCGCGGCGAGCTTCATGATGCTCCAGGCGACGCACGAGGAACTCGGTTCCTGCCTCGTGACGACGTTTCGCGAGGCCGATGTGAAGAGCGTGCTCACGGTGCCGTACAGCATGCGCGTCGTGATGCTCCTCACCGTCGGACACACCTCCGGCACCCCCGAACGGCTGCAACGCCTCCCGCTCGACCGCATCGTAAGCTACAACCACTGGTAGACTCACCGTGACCTTCCCTGCAGCCGCGCGAGCTCGTCGCGCGCGACCTCGATCTCGTCCCACGGCTCGGCGCCCGAGGGCCCGATAATCGACGCCTCGTGACCCTTGCCCAGCAGTAGCACCGTGTCGCCGGGCCTCGCGGCCTCAAAGGCGCGCCGGATCGCGAGCCGCCGGTCGGGGATCAGCAGCAGGTCGCGTCCTTCGCTGCGGCCGGTCGTTCCCGCCGCGATGTCCTGGAGGATCCTCATTCGGTCTTCTCCCCGGGGATCCTCGTCGGCGAGCACGACCACATCCGCGTACCGTCCCGCGATCCCCCCCTGGATGGGGCGCTTGGCGACGTCGCGCTCGCCAGCCGAGCCGAAGACCGCGAGAAGCCGCCCCGCGGTCTGTTCGCGGAAGAAGGGGAAGACGTTCTCGAACGAGCCCGGCGTGTGGGCGTAGTCCACGACGACGGAGAACGGTTCTCGGGCGACGACCGACATCCGTCCGTGCACGGGACGCAGCGACGCGATCGCGTCGGCGAGTACGGCCTCGTCGCAGTCGGTGAGTGTGCGGACGACCGCCGCGGCGGCGAGCGCGTTCGCGACGTTGAATCGACCGGGAATAGCGAGCGAGCACGCCGCCGATCCGCCCGGCGTCACGAGCGTGAACGAGCTGCCGGCGGGGGAGAGGCGGACGTCGGCGGCCCGGTAGTCGGCTGCGGCCGCGAAGCCGTAGGTGACCACCGGGCTCGCGGTCGCCGCGAGGAAGTAGGACGCGTTGGGGTCATCGGCGTTCACGACGCCGAAGGGGCTGCCTGCGCCCGACCGTGGTGACCCGGGCGTGACGGCACCGCTCCCCGGTCGACCCGCTCCCGACGCCGGGGCGGCCTCCGACTCCGACTCCACATCGGGCTGCCGGGCGTCCGCGTAGCACCCGGCGTCGAGCGCGCGGAAGAGGTTTGCCTTGTCGCTTCGGTACCGTTCGAAGCTCCCGTGGTACTCGAGATGCTCGTGCGTCAGGTTCGTGAAGACCGCCGCGCGGTAGCGCACGTGAGCGAGCCGGCAGCTCCTGCGCGACAGTCCGTGCGAGGTGCTCTCGAGCACCGCGTAGCGCGCGCCGGCCTCGCGCATCGATCGCAGCGCGCGGTGGACCTCCGGCGCCTCCGGGGTCGACTGGTGAAGCTCGTTCGGCTCCTCGTCGGGGCCTATCTGCATCGCCGCGGTGGAGAGGAAGGCCGATTTTCCGGCGACGCGGGTAAGGAGCTGATGTACGAAGTAGACGGTGGACGTCTTCCCGTCGGTGCCGGTTACGCCGATCACCTCGAGCTCGCGCGACGGCGAGCCGAAGAAGCGGTCTGAGAGTTCGCTCAGCGCGAGCCGCGCGCTGTCTGCGCGCAGCCATGCCACGCGGCCGGCCGGTCGCGCGGGGAGCCGCTCGCAGAGGATCGCGCTCGCTCCCGCCTCGATCGCCTGAGCGATGAACCGGCGGCCGTCGACGTGCTCGCCCGGCAGCGCCGCGTAGAGCGATCCCGGGGTCACGCGACGCGAGTCGTTCGTGATGTCGGTGACCTCGATATCCGGCGCGCCGTCGACGAGCGCGGAGTGCTCGAGCCCGCGCGCGAGCGCTGCTACCCTCATAGCCGCGCATCTTAGTCGATGCTCGGGTGGCGGGCAAGTCGGTGGACTCGGCCGGCCGGATCATCGCGGGCCGGTCGGGCCCGGACGAAGAAGGGGCCGACTCCCGAAGGAATCGGCCCCGCAGAATGCTCGTACGAGCGCAGTAACGGCTCTCTACTGGCCGCTCTCGCTGTAGAGGAAGTTGAAGTAGTCAAGATCCGTCGTGAGCGTCTTGCTGAACCGCGGCAGCGTATCGCGGTAGCTCTCCACCGCGCGCCAGAACTCGAAGAATTCCGGATCCTGCGAGTACGCGTCGGAATACGTTCGCGCCGCGGTTGCGTCAGCCTGACCGCGGATATCCTCGGCCTCGGCGAACGCCGCCGAGAGAATGCGGTTCTTCTCGCGCTCGAGCTCACCGAGGATCTGCTCCTTGCGGCCCTCGCCGAGCGATCGGTAGGCGCGCGCGATCCGCTGACGCTCGGAGATCATGCGGTCGTAGACGCTCGCGGTGAGCTCCTCCGAGTAGCGGATCTGCCGGATGACGACGTCGATCAGCTCGATGCCCCAGTCCTCCGCTTCGTCGCTCGCGCGGCTAAGCATCTCCTGCGAGAGCACGTCGCGACCCTTCTCTACGGGATCCTGTTCCTCGACGGTCACGATGAGGTCGGCGATCTGTTCGATCCCCTCGACCTCCTCGGCCGTGTCGGGAACCGGCGCGTCGGCGCGGTCGAGCTCGTTGATGATGTTCGAGCTGCGCACCGCCTCGTGGATGGCGTTCGCGGCGATGACGTTCGCCACCGCGCTCTCGAGCACGTCGTCGAGCAGGCCGTACGCCTGGTTGACGGTGATCAAGCGCTGGTAGAAGGCGCGTGGGTCGACGATCCGCCACCGGGCGGTCGTGTCCACGTAGATGAACTGCTGTTCGGCAGTCGGGAAGAGTCGCGGCTGTCCGTCCCAGCTCATCGTTCGTTCCGGATACTTGACGACGTTGTCGACGAACGGTGTCTTGATCTTCAACCCGGCGTCGTCGGCGGTCCTGACGATCTCTCCGAATCGGATGATGACCGCCTGTTCACCCTCCTGCAGGACGTAGAACGGCCCGAGGATGAGGAAGACGATGACGACGACGGCTATGACGACCAGTACGGTTACGAGCTTTTTCATTGTTCACCTCCCGGGAGTGCCCTGTTCTCGCCCAGGTTGAGGAGCGGCAGGAAGTTCTGGAGGTTCCGGTCGACGAGCTCGACGTCCTCTTCGTCGGCAAAGACGTCTTCCACCATCTCGAAGTAGAGCCGCGTTCGCGTCGTCTGGGGGTCGAGCCTGTACTCGGCGAGGACCCGGTTGAAGCGGGCGACGTCGCCCTGCGCGGTGTTCACGCGCTCGACGCGGTAGCCCTCGGCCTCCTCGATCCGACGGCGCGCCTGGCCGTCGGCCCGGGGAATCTCGGCGTTGTACTGCTCGCGCCCCTCGTTGATGAGCCGGTTGAAGTCCTGGACGGCGCGGTTGACGTCGTCGAACGCGTCCTGGACGCGGCCGACCGGCGGGACGACCTGGCGAAGCTGTACCTGTCTGACACGGATGCCGAGATCGTATCCGTCGAAGATCTCGTTGAGCCGATCGACGGCCTGGATCTGGATCTCGGTCCTCTCGGCACCGATGACGTCCACGATGGCGCGGTCGCCGACGAGCGCGTTCATCACCGACTGGGTCACGTCACGGATCGTCTTCACGCGCCGGTCGGCTGCGGTGTTGTTCGCCGGCGGCATCGCGCGGAAGCCGATTCCTCCCGCGACTGACTCGAAGTTGAACAGCCACGCGCGCGGGTCCATGATCTGGTACTGGATGATCCACTCGACGTCGATGATGTTCAGGTCGCCGGTGAGCATGATCGACTCGCGCGGGAAGTCCGCGGAGCTGAACATGGTCGTCTCTCCGGCGGTGCTCGTTCGGAAGCCGAACTCCTCGCGGAGCACCTGCTGCACGCGTACGTTGTAGTTCTGATCGATCCCGAACGGCAGCTTGAACTGCAGTCCCGGTCCCGAAGTCATTAGGTATCTCCCGAATCGAAGCACTACCGCCTGCTCGGTCTGGTCGACCACGTAGACACTGCTCGCCGCGAGCGCAATCACGAAAATGGCGAGGAGCACGATGATCACCAGACGCGGCCGCAGGTTAAACGGCATCTTCGGAGGGGAAACGTCTCGTTCGGACATAGAGCCTCCTGATATCTGCTGCCGCTAGAGTACGGGCTCTGCGACGGCCGGGTCAAGTGCGCGTAGCGCAGGCTGCCGGCACAGGCCGCGGGGCAGCCGCTGCCGGGCGACCGGACTTCGGTTGACCGCCGACAGTGCTCTCCCTATAGTTGGCAGTCATGAAGAAGCGACTCATCACATCCGCGCTCCCCTACGTGAACAACATCCCTCACCTGGGGAACCTCATCCAGGTCCTTTCGGCGGACGTCTTCGCACGCTTCTGCCGGATGCGCGGGTACGAGACGCTCTACATCTGCGGCACCGACGAGTACGGCACGGCAACCGAGACGAAGGCCCGCGAGGAGGGCATCACGCCGGCCGAGCTCTGCCGGCGCTACTACGAGGTCCACGACGAGATCTACCGCTGGTTCAACATCGCCTTCGACCGGTTCGGCCGCACGAGTACCGAGTGGCACACGAAGATCACGCAGGGCATCTTCCTCAACCTGTACGAGAACGGATACATCACCGAGCACACGATCGAGCAGCTCTACAGCGAGGCGAGCGACATGTTCCTCGCCGACCGCTACGTCCGCGGTACCTGCCCGCACTGCGGCTACGCAGAGGCGAGGGGCGACCAGTGCGAGAGCTGCGGCAAGCTCCTCGACCCCACCGATCTGATCGACCCGCGCTCGGCTGTGGACGGCACGACGCCGGTGGTGCGCGAGACGCGTCACCTCTACATCGACCTCCCGGCGATTCGCCCGAAGCTCGAGGCCTGGATGAGGGACGCCGCGGAGAAGGGGAAGTGGTCGCGTAACGCGATCCAGATGACGAACGCCTGGATCCGCGACGGGCTCAAGGAGCGCTCGATCACCCGCGACCTGAGCTGGGGCATCCCCGTCCCGCTCGAAGAGTTCAAGGACAAGGTCATCTACGTCTGGTTCGACGCGCCCATAGGCTATATCTCCATAACGGCGAACCACACCGACGAGTGGGAGTCGTGGTGGCGCGATCCGGAGAACACCGAGCTCTTCCAGTTCATCGGCAAGGACAACATTCCCTTCCACACGGTGATCTTCCCGAGCTCGCTGCTCGGAAGCGGCGAGCGCTGGACGATGCTCCACCACATGTCGAGCACCGAGTACATGAACTACGAGGCCGGCAAGTTCAGCAAGAGCAAGGGCGTGGGCGTCTTCGGAAACGACGCGATGGAAACCGGCATCCCCGCCGACGTCTGGCGCTTCTACATCTACTACAATCGGCCCGAATCGAGCGACTACCTGTTCACCTGGGACGACTTCCAGGAGAAGGTCAACGGTGAGCTCATCGGGAATCTCTCCAACCTCGTCAACCGGACGCTGACCTTCGTGCACCGCTACTTCGACGGCCGACTCGCGGAGAAGGTCGGCGGCGAACGAAGCGACGCGCTCTGGGCGCAGGTGGAGCCCATGGAGCGGAAGGTCACCGATCTGCTCGAGTGGGCGAACCTGCGCGAGGCGTTCCGCACCGTCTTCGCACTCTCCTCGCTCGGCAACAAGACGTTTCAGGACGCCGAGCCGTGGAAGACGCGCAAGGAGGATCCCGACGCGACGCTCGATCTGTTGACCGATCTCGTCTACCTCATCCGCGACCTCGCGATCCTCGCGAAGCCCTATATCCCGGCGACGGCGGACCGCATCGCCGGCTTCCTGGGCGCCGAAGAGCTGGTCTGGGCCGATTTAGGCACGCGAACCGGTCTGTCCTCGGTCGCGGCTCCGGAGATCCTGTTCAAGCAGCTCGCCGACGAGGAGATCGCGGCGCTCCGGGCGCGCTTCTCGGGGACGCAGGCGGAACGCGCAGCGGCTGACGCAGCTGCAGCGGCTGACGCAGCTGCAGCGGCTGCAGCCGGCGCCGAGGGCGGGGGCGCCGAGGCGGGCTCGCCCGACGAGCGCCCCGTGGAGGAACGTTTCGCCGGGCAGGTTCGGCTGAAGACGGCGAAGATCACCTCGGTCGAAAAGCACCCGAAGGCCGACCGGCTCTACGTCGAGCAGCTCGACGACGGATCGGGCGAGGAGCGCCAGATCGTGAGCGGCCTCGTGGGCCACTACGAGCCGGCGGAGCTCGAGGGCCGCACGATCGTCGTCGTGGACAACCTCAAGCCGGCGAAGCTGCGCGGGGTGAAGAGCGAGGGCATGCTCCTCGCCGCGAGCGATACCGACGCGGACGGCAACGAGCGCGTGGACGTCCTCTTCCTCGACGATGTGGAGCCCGGGACCCCCGTGACGCTACCCGGGGGCGAGTCGGGCGAGGCGAAGCGCATCGACATCGACACCTTCTTCTCCATCCCCATCCGCGCCGAAGGCGGGCGGGTTCTGGTCGGCTCGCAGCCGCTTCGCGCCGGCGAGACGGAGGTCCGCACGCGCGTCGTGGAGAACGGCAGCGTCGGATGAGCGACCTCGGCGTCGACGGCGGGGACGGCGCGCGGGGCGAGTCCTCCCGCCCCTGGCACTTCCTGCAGAGCGACCTCTGGGCGGGCCAGAAGGAACGGTTCGGCTGGACGGCGGTGCGGGTGCCGCTCCACGGGGCTGCCCACGCGGGCGCCGCCGGGGCCGGCGCGTCCGTGCTGACGCTCACGCGCACCCTTCCCGCCGGCGTCGTGCTGACCTACGTCCCCTACGCCCCGGCAGACGGCGCGGGCGAGACGACCGGGATTCCCGGTCCCGAACCGGAGGCGCTGGCGCGGACGCTCGAGACGCTCGTCCCGCGCGTGGCCGATCAGGTGAGCCGCGCGACGGGCAGGGCGCCGACGATCGTACGATTCGACCTCCCGCAGGAGTCGGCCGCGCGCGCGACGAAGGCGGAATCGGGGCCGCGACAGCCACCCGCCGCCGGCCTCCGCGTGGCGCCGGTAGCGGTGCAGCCGCCCGACACGGTCGTCGTAGACCTCACGCGCGACGAGGACGAGATCCTCGGCTCCATGCACAAGAAGAACCGCTACAATATCCGGCTGGCCGAACGGAAGGGGGTCGCCGTTCGCGCCTTCGACCCCGCGGCGCCTGAGCAGGCGGTGGCGGCGCGCGACGCGCTGCGCTCGTGGTACGAGATCTACCGCGAGACCGCCCGGCGCGACGGCATCACGATTCACGCGACCGAGTACTACGAGCACCTCTTCGAGCTCGTCCGCCCCGGGGTCGATCCGCGGCTGCGGCTCTACCTCGCCGAGCACGAGGGTGATCTCCTCGCCGGGATCGTCGTGGTGCTCCACGGACGAGGCGCGACCTATCTCTACGGCGCGAGCTCGAACGCGAAGCGCAACCTCATGCCCAACTACGCGCTTCAGTGGCGCGCGATGACCGACGCGCGCGCCGCCGGCTGCGCCTGGTACGATCTCTTCGGCGTCCCGCCCGCCGACGATCCGCAGCATCCGCTGCACGGCCTCTACCGATTCAAGACCGGTTTCGGCGGCGCGCTCGTGCGCAGGCTCGGCGCGTGGGACGCGATCGTGCAGCCGGTGCGCGGTCGAGCCTACCGGGTTGCCGAGCGGCTCCGCGATGTCTACGTTCATCGCGTGAGGCCCCATGCTGTCCGATAGAAACCTGGCGCTCGGACCGGTGAACCTTCCGGTCTGGCTGATCGCCGTGCTCGCGGCGCTTCTCGTGGTGGTCGTGCTGCAGCGGACCGTCCTGAGGCGGTGGAAGCCCCTCTGGTCGATCGCCAACGACGCGCTTCAGGCCGGCCTGCTCGCCGGCATCGTCGTGTGGAAGCTCACCCCGCTTCTGACCCGGTTCGACGAGATCGTCGCGGCTCCGTCGCGACTGCTCTACTACCCCGGCGGTACGCCCGGGCTCGTCGCCGGTGGGCTCGTCGCGGCGGGCGTCGGACTCTTCACCGTCGTGCGCCGGGTGCGCGCGAGCGAGGAGGGCGAACGGCCGGCGCCTCGCGCGCTGCTTCTGCACGCCGCCATACCGCTTCTCGCCGCCGCCGTCGGGTATCTCGTGGTCGCGCTGATTCCCGCCGCCGGTACCTCCCTCGCCGAGCTTCCCGACTACGGGTATCTGCCCGGCTACGAGGGGCGGGTCGAGCCCGACCGACCGACGGTGGTGACCGTCTGGGCGACGTGGTGCGGGCCGTGCACCGCGCAGATGCCCGAGTTCGATCGGTTCGGCGAGCGCCACGGCGGCGAGGTCAACCTGATCGCGCTCAACCTGACACGGACCGAGGGGTCGCTCGAGACCGTCCGCGCGTACCTCGAGGAGAGCTCGCTCGACTTCCCCGTCGCGTTGGACGCCGACGGGTCGGTCTCGGCGGCGCTCGACGTACGCTCCACGCCCACCACCGTCGTGTTCGACGCCCGGGGTGTCGAGCGAGTCCGACGGACGGGTGCGGTGAATGCGGACTGGTTGTCGCGAAGAATACTCCCGTTTGGCCGATGATTATGATAGTATGGCAGTCGCAATGCGCAGGTTCTTGCTCCTCATGGCTTTATCGCTTCTCCTCTTCTCGTGCGCGACCGCTCCCGAGCCCGGTGAGGAGCCCGGGACGGTAGCCGAAGACGAACAGCGGCCCGATGGGGGCGATGAACCGGCCGCGCAGCCGGGCGACGACGAGCAGGAACCCGGGCCGGCAGACCAACCCGACGAGCCGTCGGTTGCAGAGCAGCCGGCGGAACCGGTCGAGGAGCCGCTCACCCTGCAGCTCGTCAACCCGAGCGATCCAACCCAGCTCACCCGCTCGCCGTTCATCCTCTCGGCACGCCCGAGCGACGGCTCGCTCGCCGAGGTGGAGGTGGAACTGCTCGCCGGTCCCTACGTACCCGCGGACGCGGCCGACCCGTTCGCGGTAGCCGATTTCTCCGACGCGCCGGCGGAGACGCGGACCTGGCGCATCGAGGTGACCGACGACGCGATGCTGCTGCGCGTTCCGCCCGGTTTTGTGGACGGCGCGACCTACGAGCTGCGCCTTCGCGGGCTGCTCGAGGACGGCCGCGCGACCGAGTGGATCGACGTCGAGCCGGCACTCAACCTCGGCCTCGAGCCGCCGGTCCCCGCAGTGCCCGAGGCCACGATCGACCCGACGCCCGAGTTCTCCGCGGAGGCCGACGGGCCGGTCGAGTTCATCGTGGACGACGAGCGGTCCTTCGTCGCCTCAGGCGGTACCGGCGCCGAACCTCCCTTCGAGATTCCGGCGGGCCGGTACCTCGTTCGCGCTCGGAGCGTGACCCGGGAGGGGTACCTCACCGCGACGAGCCGCGCGGTGGATCTGCGCGTGCTCGCCGACGCGCAGCCCGCGGCGAGCTGGCCGGTGGGCGGCGAGTCGACGCTCACCCCGCGAGTGGGCCTGCAGTGGGGTTCGGTCCCCGGCGGCGTCTCCTACCAGGCGCGCTACCGCTCGGTGGGGGCGCAGGGGTGGCAGCAGCTCGACCCGACCGACCGGACCTTCGCGTCCATCCCCGACCGTTTCGAGCCGGGCGCCGAGTTCGAGTGGCAGGTTCGCGTCCGCAACGAGGCGGGGAGCTGGTTTTCCTGGAGCCCGCTCGAGCGGTTCGTCGCCGGCGCGTTCGAGATGGAGTACGCGACGATCATCGCGTCCGGACAGGAGGCGACGGTCACCCGCGGTTACGCGGACGGAAGCCGCGACGAGCGTCCCGTCCGGGAAATCGCGCTGACGCTCCCCTACGAGATGGCGGTGGTGCCGCTGACGAACGCCCAGCTCGTGCGCCTGGTCAGCTACGCCGCCGATCGCGGCATGGTGGAGGTCGACGAACGCGGAGTCTGGACGACCGGCGAATCGGACGAGGCGGAAGCGACGGACGAGGTAGACGACGGGGGCGGTCGCCGGCCGCTCGTGGGTCTCGGCGAGATGGACTACGGCGAGCAGTTCGGCCTGCGGTACGTCGACGGGCGCGTAGAGGCGGTGGAGGGGTACGAGTCGCACCCCGCGATCGGCGTGACGTGGCACGGGGCGGTTCGGATCGCGAACCTGCTCTCCTACGTCGAGGGCCGCGCCCCCGTGTACGACGCGACCGGGGCCGTGCTCGACTCGAGCGCGAGCGGATACCGGCTGCCGACAGAGGCCGAGTGGGAGTACGCCGCGCGCGGGACGACCGATCGGCTCTTTCCCTGGGGCGGATCGCTCTCCGGGCGGGTGTCGAACTACTACCGGAGCTTCGATCCGTTCGAGGACGTGAACGAGCCGTTCACCGGAAACGGCGGTCCGACCAACCCGGTCGGATTCTTCGACGGTTCGGTCCGCGACGGGTTCCAGACCGCCAGCGACGCCTCGCCGTTCGGCATTCGCGACATGGTTGGCAACGTCTGGGAGTGGTCCTTCGACCGCTACGACCCGGGCTACTACGCCCAGTCGTCGGAGGTCGACCCGTGGGGACCGGCGAGGACCGACTTCGAGGTCGAGAACGAGGCGATCGTGCTCGCGGTTGCGCTCGATCCGGACCAACGCGTGGTTCGCGGGTCGGCGTGGAACACGCGCTCGCCGGACGTTCGTGCGACGAACCGGGGGCGCTACTCGGAAGGCGGGCGGAGCTACAGCATCGGTGTGCGCCTCGTGCGCGCCCCGCTCCCGTAGACGGCCCGGCGCGCGCTACGCGATGCCGAACTGCTCCTCGAGCCGTTCGTAGTAGTTCGTGATCCGCCGCACCCATTGGCGTTTCTCGGGGTACGGCCGGAAGAAGAAGCTGCGCTTGAATCCGTAGATCATGATGTTCTTCAGCTGCTTCGGTGCGATATCGAACCCTTCTATGGCGAGCTCGATCTCGCGCGTCACCGTGGTCTTGCTCACGAGACGATTATCGGTACAGAGCGAAAGGCTGAGGTTGCGGTCGAGCATCTCGCCCAGGCTGTGGTCGGCGACCGACTTCAGATCGGGGCAGGTCTGAAGATTGCTCGTCAGGCAGACTTCGACGGTGATTCGCTTGTCGGCGATGTAGTTCGCGAGCTGCTCGACGTAGCGCTCCCGGTCCTCGACGTCGTCGCCGTAGATCATGTCCGTTCTGAACAGCCTCAGGCCGTGCCCGATCCGGTCCGCGTGGATCTTCGTGATCGCCTGGAAGATCGACTCCGGACCGTAGGCCTCGCCGGCGTGCACGGTCTTCTTCATGAAGTTGCTGTGCACGTAGTCGTACGCTTCCTGGTGAGCGCTCGCGGGATAACCGTACTCGCTGCCTGCGAGGTCGAAGGCGACGACCTGAATATCCGTCTCGTTGCGAAGCTTCACGCTTCCCTTCGCGAGCTCGAGCGAGGCCATGCGGATGAGCTCGTCGTCGCTCGAGTACGGGTGCACCCGAGCGAGGTCGCTGTAGTAGGTGCTGAACGCGGGTGTGAAAAAGCGCATCGCGGTGACGATGATCCCGTACTCGAACTCCGGCTCGTCGGGTGCGAGCTTCGCGTTGAACTCGTCGCGCGCCCGACGCAACCCTCGGTCCACCGATTCCATGACCTCCTCGAAGGTGAGGCGGTCCGAGACGTGCAGCTGGGGTGCGAATCGGACCTCCATGTAGCGCACGCCCTCGTCGATGTTGTCCTGGGCGAGCTCGCAGGCGACGCGCTCGAGGCTCTCGGCGTCCTGCATGACCCGGCACGTGTAGGCAAACCCCCGCAGGTACTCGTCGAGATCGGCGTAGGAATCCTTGAATACCGTTTCCTGCAGGCCGTCGGCCGTGTAGGAGGGCAGCTCGACCTTCTGCTCGCGGGCGAGTTCGACGAGGGTCTCGGGCCTGAGGCTTCCGTCGAGGTGCACGTGCAGGTCGTTCTTGGGAATGGCCTGGATGAATTCTGCGGGGTAGTTCACGGGACCTCCTTCGCTCATCGTACCATGCCGGAGCGCGATTGGACGAGGTCCCGGAAACGGTTGCCGCGGTCGAACTCGTTACGGAACATCCCGAACGACGCGCAGCCCGGCGACAGGAGGACCACCTCCCCGGCGCGCGCGGCCGCGCGCGCGGCGTCGAACGCAGCCTCGAGCGACTCGTACGGCCCGTCGTACGAGCCGCCGGCGGCCTCGAGAAGCTCGATGATACGCCGCGTCGCCGTTCCTTCGAGGAGGTGAAGCGACGCGGTGCGTCCGGCGATTTCCGCGAACGCGTCGAGCGGAAGCCCCTTGTCGCTCCCTCCGGCGATCAGATGCACCGGTGCGTCGAAGCTCTCGAGCGCCGCGACCGCGGCTTCCGCGATCGTCGCCGCGGAGTCGTTGACGTAGCGCACGCCCTCGTCCACCGCGACGACTTCGAGCCGGTGCGGGACGCCGGCGAACGAGGCGGTTCGCCGGCGGACCTCGTCGGCGGGTACGCCGAAGAGGTGCGCGCCCACGCCCGCGTAGAGGAGGTTCATCCGCATGTGGCGACCGGAGAGCGTCGTCTCGTGGGGCACGAGCGTCAGCGGCGCCTCGCCGTCGAGGCGCAGCACACCCCGGTCGCGGTCGAATCCGGCGACCGAACCGGCGGGCGGCAGCGCTCTCTCGGCGGTGAAGCGAACGACCCGCGACGGGTGGGGCGGTCGGTAGGAGCGCGACCAGGCGTCGTCGTCGGAGAGCAGGCACCACTGATCGGGCTTCTGGCCGGCGAAGATGAGCGCCTTGTCGGCGGCGTAGGCCTGCATGGAGTCGTAGTAGTCCTGATGATCGGGAAGGAGATTCGTGACCGCGGCGATGTGAAACGACGGGCGCCGGCCGGCGACGCCGGAAGACGCGAGCAGGAGGTCGCCGAGCTGGAACGAGGAGAGCTCGAGTACGACGGGCGCGTCGCGGTCGATCTCGCGCGCGAAGGTCAGCGGCGATACGGTGATGTTGCCTCCCAGCCGTGCCTCCGGGTAGCGGGCCGCGATGACGTGCTGAAGCGCGCTCGCGGTGGTCGACTTCCCCTTCGTGCCGGTGATCGCGAGAACCGGGCCGGTGTGACCGGAGAGGAAGATCGAGATATCGGTTTCGATCCTCCTCGCCTCGCGCAGCAGTGGAGCCGTTCGCGGAACCGCCGGGTTCTTCACGACGATGTCCGCGGCGCGGAAGTCGTCGGCCTCGTGACGGCCGAGCACGAACCGGATGGGAAGGTCCGCGAGCGAGGCGACGCTTTCGCCAAGCGCCGACTCGTCGCGCAGATCGGTCACCGTGACGCTCGCCCCGGCCTCCGCGCAGAACCGTGCGGAGGCGGCGCCTCCGCCGTGCGCCCCGAGTCCCATGACCAGAACCCGCGCGCCGGAGAGGTCATACCGGGCCGTGTTCGATCTCGAACTCACGCTCGTCCTCCTCGTTCAGGTAGCGTCGAACCTCGAAGCGTTCCCACGGTCGCTGCCAGCTCGCGTCGATCGACTCCTTGATCCGCCTGAACGCCGGCAGCTCCTCGGTGAAGCCGTCCTGCTGCACGCTGCGCAGACTGTCCTCGATCTCCCGCAGGTGGGGCAGCAGCGTCTCTCGCGCTCGGTGGAGCAGCTGCACCGAGCGACGTAGCGCGAGGTCGGAGAAATCGATCACCGAATGCGCGATCGTTCGATACTTGCACGTGAAGGGGAAGTAGGGATACGTGTGGACGTCGGCGGGCACGAAGAGCCTGCTGAAGAACTTGGTCAGATCACGGTCGAGCCACATTCCCGCGCGCATGTAGCCGCGGCCGGTCTCGCCGATCCACGTGTCGCTGATCGACTGCTCGAGCCGGAGCGCGCGCACGCGCTTGCGGTCGGTCTCGACGTCGACGAGCGGGTAGAGATCGGCCTCGAGGAAGACGTCCCGCGTGCGGTAGCGGGCCGTCGCCGCGTTTGTCGTCCGTTCGACGAGCCGCGAGTGCTTGGGACGGTAGGTCAGGTCGAGCTGGACGAGGTAGAGGTAGGTGATGTCCCTGAGCCGGTAGAGCCGGAAGAAGCCGGGTCGAGCGTTGTTCGACGGGTCGAAGAGGTGCGTCAGTCCGCCGATCAGGTCGGGATGCCGATCCTGGATCTGCGCGACGACGCGTCGCACGGCGCGGGAGAGGTCCCTGCCGGGAGCGCGATCGTCGAGGTCGTGGTGAACCGGGAACGACGGCACCTCGATCTCGTCCGGGAGGCGAACGAAGAACTCCTCGTTCTGCGAGAAGTGCGCCGAGTACGACGCAGCCGGCTCGTTCCCCGAACGGAGGCGCGCGTTGATCTCCGAGTCGCTGTAGGTGACGCGAAGCGTGCCGGACTGCAGTACCACCCCCTTAGCATACCCACTTTGTTCCTTGTGGTGAAACGAATTGTAGGCTATTCTATGCGCATGCGAAGGCAGCTGCTCCTGCTCGGCCTCCTCGTCGCTCTGCCTGCTCTTCACGCGGTGGCGCAGGCGTCGTTGGGCGTGATCGTCTACGCGGAGGGCGGGGAGATCACGATCCTTCGCGACGAGGAAGAGATCGACCTCGACGCGGGACTGGGAGAAGCGCTCGGCGAGCCGGTCTACGCCGACGACCAGGTCACCACCGGCGAGGACACGTTCGCCGAGATCCAGTTACTCACCAGCCGCAACGTCGTGAAGATCGCCGAGAACACGACGTTCACGGTCGCCACGGTGGAAGACGGGCGGAGCTCGCTGAGCGTCACCTACGGCCGCCTGCGCGCGCGCGTGGAGCGGCTCGCGGGTACCGGTCGCTTCGAGTTTCGCGGGATCACCGCGAGCGCCGGCGTCCGGGGAACCGACTTCGCCTACGATCAGGTCCTCGATCCGTCTACCGGCGAGCTCTACAACCGGGTCTCGTGCTTCGATGGCGAGGTGATCGTTTCCGCGAGCTCCCGACCGGAGCTCTCCGTTGCCATCGGAGCGGGGGAAGCGGTGTTCGCGCCGGTCGGCGCCTCGCCGGAGGAGGCCGTCCTCGGGCCCGTCCCGGAGGCGGTGCAGGCCTTCTGGGCCGAGCGGCCGTTTGTCCGGCAGCCTGCCGCTCCCGCGGACGTCCTCGACGAGTTTCCCGGGCTTCGTGAACGCGCGTCGAGGCGGCTGGGAGTTCTTCCGGAGGCTGAGCCGGTCGTCGAATCGGGATCGGTCGAGGAGGGGGCAACCGAGGACGGCGCAACCGACGACGGCGAGGACACGACGGCGAGCGCGCAGGGCGAGCCCGGAACGCCGGAGAGCGACGAGCCGGCGGCCGCACCGGCTCCGACGGTCACCGAGCAGGAGACCGCGCGCGGCGCCGGGGAAGACGCGTCGCCGGAGGGCGAACCGGGCGAGACGCCGCAGGACGACACCGAGCGGCGCGAGCGGGTGGCACGCGCCTTCCGCACGACCGGTATCGTGCTCGCCGGTGCAGGGCTCGTGACCGACATCGCGGCGATCGGGCTCTTCTACTTCGGCGAGGACGTCTTCGCGGGATGGACGGCGGCCAACAACGACGCCTTGCGACCGGTGGCGATTGCGGGTGTGGGTATGCTCACCGGGGGGCTGATTTCGATCGTCGTCTCGCTCGCGGTCTCGCCGTAGCGTCGTCCGCGGGGCTCTCCTCAGGCGCTACGCGGCGTCGTCGGAGTCTGCGCGCAGCTCTTCCTGATCGATCACTTCCTCGGAACGCCGGTCGATCTCGTAGATCACCCAGTCGTCACGGTCCCGGCGCAGCGACACGACGTCCACGATCCGCCTCCCGATGAGGCCCACGCGGCCGGTGAGCTCCGCCTGCTCGTAGTCGGGCATCCAGCGCTCGTAACGCGCCTCGAATCGTCGCTCGCCTTCGGGAGCCTCGAGCGCCTCGAGCTCCAGGTTCGCCACGCCGTACGGCGACCTCCCTCCCGACAGCGCGGGCATCCCGGAGTCTCGCCACTGTTGCGCATCTACCAGTCCCGACTCCATCTCGTAGGCCATCCGCTGGCGGTCCATCACGAAGAGGTTCGTGACCTCTCGAATGAGCGGCTTGCCTGCGTCCTCGACGACCGCGTCTTCCATCGTCATGTGGTCGAGGGAGTTGATGCTCGTGTAGAACGCGCGCACGACCTCGGCCGGCGGAAGACCCGCCGTGGCTCGCGGGGCGAGCGCGTTGCGCAGGATCGTCCCGGGAATCGTACCTACGATGATGACGACCACCGCGACGATGAGCGCCGTACGCCCGTGTTTGCGCACGCCTTCCTTCCTGCGGAAGCTCTTCTCGAGGCGCTCGATTGCCTGAGCGGCGGTCTGTTCGCGCCGTTTCCGCTCTTCGTCGCTGAGCGTCGTGCGTACGCCGGTCGCGCGCCACTCGTGGAGCGTTTGGACCCAATCGGCGAGGGACATGCCCGGCTCGGCGGTCGTGAGCTCGGTCTGCAGCGTGGTCGATACCTCGTCGCGGATCGATACGTCGCGGTAGGAGGCGGGGACGGGTGAGGCGGCGCGGACGCGGGCGTGCAGCTCCTCTTCGTCGTCCGAGTCGAACGGATAGGAACCGGTGAAGATGTAGTAGGCCGCCGAGGCGACGGCGAAGCTGAGGTTCTCCTCCGGTTTCCTGTCGGGGTGATTGAACCGTTCCATTCGGGCGATGCGTGCCGCGTAGTCCTGGTGCTCGCGGATCGCCTGCATGATGTCCGGAGGCATGACGAGCACACCTCCTTCGTCGAGCAGGACGATCGTGCGGGTATGGAACGCGAACGAGGCTACGCCCTCCTGCTCGAGCGACGCGAGCGCGGCGGCGACGGTCTCGAGCGCGGCAAGGCGGTCGACCGAGTCGTCGTCGAGCACCTCCGCGAAGAACCGGCCGCGAACGAGCGGACCGTAGACGTGGACCCGTCCTCCGTGCTCGACGAATCCGAGCGGCCGCCAGCGCTCCACGGCGCCGCCGCGGACGAGCCAGCCGGTCTGGCGCTGCTGGCCCGCGAGCTTGCGGAGGGTCGGGCTGTTCGAAGGGATGCCGGTGTCAACGCCGAGATACTCGTCTCCGGCGCGCGCGACGATGATGAGGCCGTCTGCAATGATCGACGATTGTTCTTTCATCTTCTTCCGTCCGGGTAAGATCACATGCGGAGGCTCGATTCGTCAAACACCTCGGCGGTGAAGATCCGGATCGTCGTGGCGGGGTCGCTCCAGGCTCCGGGCGGGAGACCCGCCTTGCGACACGTCTGCTCGAGGAAGGTGGTCCGGTCCCACTCGCGCTCGGCGGCGACCTGCGGAAGCAGCAGACCCGAGCGTGGACCGCGTTCGAGCATGATGCCGTGCGTGCCGGCGACGATCAGGCGCGTGTCGGTGATCTCTTCGAGCTTCGAAAGGACCGATATTTCCAGCTCGATCATGCCCAACTCCTCCGCGGTGAGCGGCGGAAACCGCGGGTCACGGAACGCCGCGGAGTAGGCGGCGTCGCGCACCGTGTCGTAGAGCGGCCGCAGCGACTCGATGTGTCCGATGCAGCCGCGGAGGCTGCGCGTACCGCCTCGGACGAGGTGCAGCGTCACGAACGCGCCGCCCTCGATCTCGACCTCGGGACTCCGCGGCGGATAGTCGGGTTCCGTTCCGGTCAGCTGCGAGACGACTCGTTCACGCGCTACGGTGAGGAGCGTCTGCCGGTCGATCGCTCTGAGCATGGTTCATTATGGGCCCGGTCGGGCGACGTTTCAAGGTTCGTCACGGCCGAGCAGTCGGGATAACCGTTCCGGCTCTGCGACGACGTGCAGGTTCTTCTCCTGCGTGGGGAGCACGAGCCCCGGCGGGCCGTCCTTCGCGCGGCGAAGATACTTCACCTGCGTGTAGTAGAGATCCGCACGTCCGTTGGACTTTGCGCGACTGAAGTGGACCGCGAGGTTCCCCGCGTCGAGCAGGACGTCGAGCGGCACGCTCTTGCCCTTCTGCGCGCGCACGAAGACGTGCCCGCCGGGGAAGTCGCGCGTATGGAGCCAGACGTCGTTGCCGCGGACGTGCCGTCTCAGCAGCGCGTCGTTCTCGCGCGCGTTGCGTCCCACGAGGATGCGGAAGCCGGAGCTCTCGAACTGGAGACCCGGCGTTCCTTCGTCGGGCCCGGCGCCGCGCCGGCGGGGGGCGGCCTCCTCGACGATGCGCTCGAGCTCGGGCGTGGACCGCTCGTCGAGCGACGCGAGCGTGGACTCCAGGTCTGCCAGCCGCGCGCGCAGGTTCTGCCGTTCCTCGTCGAGCGCCTCCTGTCGTCTGCGCGCCCTGGCGGCCCGGTCGAAGTACGACTGCGCGTTCTCCTGGGGCGTGAGCGCGGGGTCCAGGTCGATGCTGACGATCGTGTTGTCGTTCGTGTAGTCCTCCGCCTCGACGCGCGTCGCACCGCCTTCGATGCGGTAGAGATTGCTCACGATGAGCTCGCCGAGCGTGCGCAGGCGATCGGGGTCGGTGCCGTCGTCGCGCCGCCCTGCGAGGCGGTCGAGCCGCTTCCGCGCGGCCGCCTCGCGTCCGGCGAGCGCCGAGCGCGCGCTTTCGATCGCCTTCGCGCGTCGTTCGGCCTGTTCGATCTCGTCGTAGTGCGCCCGGACGTGCGCGTCCACTTCGTTCTCCCAGCGGGGGGTGAACGAGTCGAGCTTCGGATCGCTCGACGGGTCGACGGGTTCGTCCTCCACGAAGTACGTCCGCCCGCTGATCTCGCCGCGGCCGGGCCGACGGAAGAACGCGTCGAGGATCTGACCGGATGCGTCGGTGACGATGCAGTTCGCGGCGCCGCCCCACAGCCGGATCCAGAGGATCGTACGCTCACCGGCGCGCTCGAGGTCGATTCGTACGATCCGGTCGGCGTTTACCTGCCGCGCGTCGGAGATGTGCGCGCCCTTGACCCGCGCGTGGAGGAGCTGCGCGAACCGCTGGCGAACGCGCGGCTTCCGCGGCTTGTTTGGCGTCGAGTGGATCCGGGTCTTCCCGGTTTCGAGCGAGATCCGGACGAAGAACCGCCGGCCGGGACGGAAGATCTCCAGGTAGAGGTTTCGAAAGTCCGGTTGGATCACCTGCTGGACGAACGCCCCCGGCAGGCCCAGCTCGGAAACCACGGCGTCGATCTCACGCCAGTTGAGCGACAATCAGCCCACCGCCTCTATAAAGGTCCGCGCGTCCGCGTCGCTGAAGAAGACGAGCCAGACCTCGCGCGGCACCTCGTGCGCCGCGAGGTAGTCGCGCACCGCCGTCGAGGCGATACTCGCGGCGCGGTCGGCGGGGAACCGGTAGACGCCGGTACTGATCGCCGGGAAGGCGACCCGCTGTGCGCCGAGATCGGTCGCCACGGCGAGACTCTCGAGGTAGGCGGATTCGAGCAGCTCCTCCTCGCCGTCCGAGCCGCCGTGCCAGATGGGACCTACCGTGTGGATGACGTGCTCGGCCTTCATGCGACCCGCGGTCGTGGCGACGGCCTTCCCGGGGGGGAGGCCGTCCGGGTAGTCGCGCTCGCGGATGCGGCGGCACGCTTCGAGGATGTCGGGGCCACCGGCCGAATGGATCGCCCCGTCGACGCCGCCGCCGCCGAGGAGCGAGGAGTTGGCGGCGTTCACGACGGCCTCTCCGTCGAAGGTCGTGATGTCGCCGACGGCGACCACGAGCCTCTCGTTTTCGTAGCGTCGGATTTCCTTCATGGCATCCCTCGGTGGTCGAACGTCCGAAGTATCGCTCGGGCTTCACCTACAAGATAGAAACTGCCGCACACAACGATAAGGCCCGCCGGTTCGCGGGTGGCCTCCTCGAGCGCCTCCTCCGCGGTCTCGGTCACCCGGCACGCGGCACCCGTGGCACGGCAGGCCGCGGCGAGCGCGTCCAGGTCGCTCGCCTTGAACGTGCCGGGTCGCGTCACGACGATACGCGGGAAGCTCGCCGCGAGGAGCGAGAGCATCGCACCGTGGTCCTTGCCGCGTACCGACCCGAAGATCGCCACGCGCCGAGACCGGTCCGGCTCCAGGTCGGCGGCCGTCGCGCAGAGCAGTTCGATCGACGCCGGCGTGTGCGCGCCGTCGAGCAGGACCGGCGGGCTGCCCGCCACGACCTCCGACCTGCCGGGTATCCAGGCGGCTTCGAGACCGCGGGCGATCGTCGCGTCGGGGATCGCCGGGAAGAGCGTCGTGACGACGAGCGCCGCGAGCGCCGCGTTGTCGCCCTGGACGCGTCCGGCGAGCCGCAGGCGCGCGCGGATTGCCCGCTGCGGCGGCAGCTCGCACTCGACGACCGTGCGCGCGCGCTCGCGCGTGACCCGTAGGTCAGCGGCGCTCTCGACGAGCGTTGCGACGGGGGCACCCCGAAGCCGGGCGATCCGCCTCAGCGTCGTCTCCGCTTCGTCGCGCTGGCGGCCGAGGAACACCGGGCTGCCGGCCCTGATCACACCGCCCTTCTCGCCGGCGATCTGTCGGAGGGTCGTGCCCAGGTATTCGGTGTGCTCGAGCTCGATCGGCGTAATGACCGAGGCGATGGGCGCGACCACGTTGGTCGCGTCGATGCGACCGCCCATGCCTACTTCCACGACCGCGACGTCGCACGCGGTGCGGCGGAACGCGAGAAACCCGAAGAGCGTCAGCAGCTCGAAGGTCGTGGGAAGCTCGGCGGCGGGGACGAGCTCGCGCTGCGCGTCGACATCCCGCTCGATCCGGCGGAAGAGCGAGACCGCGACCTCGTCGGTGAGGCTGCCGTCGAGCACGCGAACACGCTCGCGGTAGCTCTCCACGTGCGGGGAGGAGAACACCCCGCAGCGCATCCCCGCAGCGTCGAGGACCGCGGCGATGAACGCGGAGGTCGAGCCCTTGCCCTTGGACCCGGTGACGTGGATCACCGGGGTCGCTCGGTGCGGGTCTCCGTAGCGGGCGAGGAGCCCGCGCATCCGCTGCAAACGGTGCGCGCGCGGCCGGTAGCCTCCGCGGTCGATCGCGAGGAACGACTCGAACCAGCGGTAGCCGTCTTCAACGGTGTCGATCATGGGCAGGCCCGGACGCGTCGCCGGGGCGCTCGCTCAGCGCGCGCGCGTGCCAGTGAAAGCCCTCGTACTCGGCGAGCACGGCGACGTGCCGGGCGATCTCGTCGTAGGCGCCCGGCGAGACCTCGACCACGCTCGTCCGCTTGACGAAATCGGCAACCGATACGCCCGACCAGGTACGCGCGTACCCGCCGGTGGGCAGCACCGCGTTCGCGCCGGCGGCGTAGTTGGCCAGGCTGAAGGCCGAATGGGCGCCGAGCAGGATCTCGCCGGCGTTGCGCACGCGGCTCGCCGTATCCCAGGGCGCGGCCGTGCGGATCTGGAGGTGCTCGGGCGCGAAGGCGTTCACGACGTCCACGGCTTCGTCGAGCGAGGCGGTTACGAGAACACCGCCGTAGCCGGAGAACACGTCGCGCAGGAAGCCCCCTCGGGGCTCGGGCGTAGCGTCGATGTGGGCGGCCGCGAGGCGCGCAACCTCGTCGGCGAGATCAACGTCGGGGGTCACGAGCAGCGCCTGCGAGTCCGATCCGTGCTCGGCCTCGATGAGAAGGTCCACCGCCACCCGCTCGGCATCCGCGCCGGCGTCGGCGAGGATGATCGACTCGGAGGGGCCCGCGGGCAGGCCCACGTCGACGCGGTCGCGCAGGAGCCGCTTGGCCGCCGCGACGTACGCGCTTCCCGGACCGACGATCTTGCTCACCCTCGCGACGCTCTGCGTTCCCGTCGCGAGCGCCGCGATCGCCTGGACGCCGCCGACGCGGTAGACGGTGTGCACGCCGCATCTGCGCGCGGCGTAGAGGCACGCGGCGTCCACCTCACCGGCGGCGTCCGGCGGCGTTGCCACCGCTATCTTCGGGACGCCGGCGAGACTCGCCGGCACGGCGAGCATGTAGAGCATGGAGGGGAAGCTGCCGCGTCCGCGCGGGACGTAGAGGCCCACCGAGTCGATCGGCGTCGACCGCTCGCCGGCGAGCAGACCGGGGCGGACCTGCGTGAGCTCGAGATCGTGCGGGAGTTGACCGCGGTGGACGGCGCGAACGTTCGCGATCGCGTAGTCGAGCGCCTCGCGCACTTCCGGGGCGAGCGATCGCTCGGCCTCGTCGAACGCGTCCGCGGGTACGACGATGTCGAGGTCGGCCGGCGCGCCGTCGAGCCTGGCCGTGTGCTCCTTCACCGCCTCGTCGCCGCGCTGAACCACCGAGTCGATGATCTTCTGCGCCACCGGCAGCAGATCGTCCACGTTCTGCTCGGAGCGCGACAGAACCCGGGAGCGTTCGTCCTGCGAGAGATCGGCCCATTGGCGAACGGGTATCGTCATCGGGATACGCTACCCTCTCTCTTGCCGGCGGTCAATGCGCCTTGCCGAAAGCGAGCCGTTCGAGTAGCATTTCGCTCACCAATCCCCGGAGGACATCATGATTATCAAGCCGATGATACGGAACAATATCTGCATGAACGCGCACCCTGAGGGTCTCGCCGTCGAAGCACAGGGGCAGATCGACTACGTGAAGAATCGGGACACGATCGACGGGCCGAAGCGGGTGCTCGTCATCGGCGGGTCCGCCGGCTACGGGTTCGCCTCGCGCATCGTCTCCGCGTACGCGTGCGGCGCCTCGACGATCAACGTCGCCTTCGAGCGGCCGGCCTCCGGGAAGCGGACCGCGACGGTGGGATGGTACAACACCGAGTACTTCGAGGATCGCGCGAAGCACGACGACCTCGACGTCGCGACGATCTACGGCGACGCGTTCAGCGACGAGATCAAGGACGAGACGGTGAAGCTGATCCGCGAGAAGTGGGGCGGCGGGGTGGACCTCGTCGTCTACAGCCTCGCCGCGCCCATGCGCACCGACCCGAAGAGCGGCGAGACCTATCGGTCGGTGCTCAAGCCGGTGGGCGAGCCGTTCACCGCGCGCACGATCGACACGATGACCGGTCAGTTCAAGACGGTGACCGCCGAGCCGGCGACCGAGGAGGAGATCCACGCCACGGTGAAGGTCATGGGCGGCGAGGACTGGGAGATGTGGATCGATCGGCTTCTCGAGGCGGGGCTCCTCGCCGACGGCGTGAAGACCGTCGCGTACAGCTACATCGGACCCGAGCTGATCGCGCGGGTCTACCGCGAGGGGTCGATCGGCAAGGCGAAGGAACACCTCGAGGCGACCTCGAAGGGGCTGAACGCCAAGCTCGCGGGCATCGCCGGGTCGGCGTTCGTATCGGTGAACAAGGCGGTCGTCACCCGCGCGAGCTCGGTGATTCCGGTGGTGCCGCTCTACGGCGTCATCCTCTTCCGCGTGATGAAGGAGATGGGGCTGCACGAGGGGCCGATCGAGCAGATCTACCGGCTCTTCGCCGAGCGGCTCTACGCCGGCGACACGGTTCCGGTCGACGAGGAGGGGCGCATCCGCATCGACGACTGGGAGATGCGCGACGACGTGCAGAAGCGCGTGCGAGAGATCTTCGACACCGTCGACGAGGAGAATCTGCGCGAGATGACCGACCTCGACGCGTACCACAACGCGTTCCTGCGGATCCACGGCTTCGGCGTCGACGGGGTCGACTACGAGGCGGACGTCGAGCCGTAGCCGGCGAGCGGCGGGATGACAGCGAAATCCGCATTCGCTAAGATGAACGAAACTCAGGAGGACACCACGTGAACCACTTCCCCGACATCCCAAAGATCCCCTTCGAAGGCCCGGACTCGAGGAACCCCCTCGCGTTCAAGTACTTCAATCCGGACGAGCGCGTCGGCGACCGGACGATGCGCGAGCACCTCCCGTTCTCGATCGCCTACTGGCATACCATGAACGGCCGCATGGCCGACCCCTTCGGCGTCGGAACGGCGATCAGGCCGTGGGACGAGATCACCGACCCGATGGACCAGGCGAAGGCGCGGATGGACGCGCTCTTCGAGATCCTCGAGAAGCTCGGCGTGCGCTACTTCTGCTTCCACGACCGGGACATCGCGCCGGAAGGCGAGACGCTCGCCGAGACGAACAGGAACCTCGACGCGATCGTCGAGCACACGAAGAAGCTCGTCGACAACTCGAACGTCTCGCTCCTGTGGGGCACCGCGTGCCTGTTCACCAATCCCCGGTTCGTGCACGGCGCGTCGACGAGCTGCAACGCCGACGTCTTCGCGTATTCGGCGGCGCAGGTGAAGAAGGCGATCGAGGTCACCCAGTACCTCGGCGGGACCAACTACGTCTTCTGGGGCGGCCGGGAAGGCTACGAGACGCTGCTGAACACCGACATGGGTCTCGAGCTCGACAACATGGGCCGATTCATGCAGATGGCCGTCGACTACGCGAAGGAGATCGGCTTCACGGGACAGTTCCTGATCGAGCCCAAGCCCATGGAGCCGACGAAGCACCAGTACGACAGCGACGTCGCCGCGTGCCACGCCTTCCTCCAGAAGTACGACCTCGTCGACCACTTCAAGATGAACGTCGAGCAGAACCACGCGGTCCTCGCGGGCCACACCTTCGCGCACGAACTGCGCTACGCGCGGGTGAACAACATGCTCGGCAGCATGGACGTGAACCAGGGTGACTACCTCCTCGGCTGGGACACCGACCAGATGCCCACCGATCCGACCGAGGCGATGCTCGCGATGTACGAGGTGCTCGCGCAGGGCGGAATCGCGCCGGGCGGGATGAACTTCGACGCGCACCTGCGGCGCGGTTCGTTCGAGCCGTCGGACATCTTCATCGGTCACATCGCCGGCATGGACGCCTACGCGCGCGGGCTGAAGGCGGCGCACGCGCTGCACGAGAGCGGCGAGCTCGAAGAGTTCATCGCGAAGCGCTACTCGAGCTACTCGTCGGGTATCGGGAAGAAGATCGTCGACGGGCAGGTCGGCTTCAAGGAGCTCGAGCAGTACACGCTCGAGAACCCGGTCATCACGAACTCGTCGGGCCGGCAGGAGATGCTCGAAGGCATTCTGAACCGGTACCTGTAGCGTCATGAATATGGAGGCTTTCGTCCTCGGGACGAGCGGCACGATGCCGTTGCCGTCGAGGCATCTGACGTCGGTGCTGCTGCGTCGCGAGGGCGAGCTCTTCCTCTTCGACTGCGGCGAGGGAACGCAGGTCAGCATGCGTCGGCTCAACCTGCGGTGGAAGAAGATCAGCGCGATCTTCATCTCGCATACGCACGCCGATCACGTGACCGGGCTGCCGGGCATGCTCATGCTCTCCAGTCAGGTCGAGCGCGACGATCCGCTGTACATCATCGGGCCGCCGCGGATCAGGCAGTTCGTCGAGGCGAGCCGCGACGTGCTCGAGATGTACATCAACTACGAGATCGTCGTGAAGGAGATCCCCGACCCGCGCAGCAAGCAGGTCGTCTACCAGGGCGACGGCTTCTCCATCCGCTCGATCCCGCTCTCGCACTCGCGGACCTGCGTCGGCTACGTCCTCGAGGAGGACCCGCGGCCGGGCCTCTTCCATCCCGAACGCGCGCAGGAGCTCGAGATCCCGCGCGGCCCGCTGTGGGGACGGCTTCAGGCGGGCGAGACGGTCGCGCTCGACGACGGGAGGTCGATCGCGCCCGACGACGTCATGGGCGCCCCGCGTCGGGGCCGGAAGTTCAGCTACGTCACCGACACGCTGCCGCTTCCGGCGATCTCGCGCGAGGTGGCCGACTCCGACCTGTATATCAGCGAGGGCATGTTCGAGCACGAGCTGCGCGAGACCGCGCACAGCAAGCGTCACATGACCGCCCGCGAGGCGGCGCAGATCGCAGCGGAGGCGGGCGGGATCAAGCGGATGGGCCTGATCCACTACAGCCCCCGTTACACCGAACGCGACCTCAAGCGGCTGCTCGCCGAGGCGCGCGAGATCTTTCCGGAGACCTTTCTCAGCCGCGACCGGCAGACGATTCCCATCCCCTACGAGGACGAGGAAGCCGAGTGATCGAGGTGAACGAGCTGTCGCGGAGCTACGGGCCGCTCGTCGCAGTCGACCGCGTGAGCTTCGCCGTGCGCCCCGGCGAGGCGGTCGGATTGCTCGGGCCCAACGGCGCCGGAAAGTCGACGATCATGAGGGTCCTCACCGGCTACCACTATCCCCACGGCGGGAACGCCCGCGTCTGCGGAATCGACGTGGAGGATGACCCGGTCGGCGCGAGGCGCCGCACCGGCTACCTTCCCGAGGATGCGCCGGCGTTCGCCGACCTCACCGTCGGCGAGTACCTGGAGTTCGCCTGCGGCGTGCACGGCATCGTCGGGCTGCGCGCGCGAGCCGCTCGAGACCGCGTCGTGGAACTGGCCTCGATCGGCGACGTGCTCGACCGGCCCATCGCCGAGCTTTCCAAGGGGTATCGCCAGCGGGTCGCGCTCGCGCACGCGCTCGTGCACGAGCCGGAGGTCGTCATCCTCGACGAGCCGATGAGCGGGCTCGACCCGAACCAGATCGTGGAGTTTCGCACGGTTGTACGCGAGCTCGCGAGCGAGCGGGCGGTACTCTTCTCCACGCACGTGTTGCAGGAAGTCGAGGCGGTCTGCGACCGCGTGCTCATCCTCGACCACGGCCGGATCGTGGCCTCCGGTACCGCCGACGAGCTCGCCCGCGAAGTCGCCGGCCGGACGGTGGTGACCGTGGGCTTCGACGCGCCGTTGTCGGCGGCCGCGCGCGCCGGGCTCGCAGAGCTCGGCGAGGTGACGAGCGCCGGGCGGGTGCCGTGGAGCGGTCGGTCGCCGGATGGATCGGTGGTGCGCGTCTCGCTCGCGCCGGGGCTCGGGAGCGAGGCCGTCTTCGACTGGGCGGTTGCGCGGTCGCTTCGCATCCGCGCGCTCGTACCCGAGCGTCGCTCGCTCGAGGAGCTTTTCGGCCGGCTGACCGTAGGGGGCGAGGCATGAGCGGTCTCGCCTCGCTGATCCGCCGTGAGCTTCGCGGGTACTTCAACTCACCGGTCGCGTACGTGGTGATCGTCGGCTTTCTGGTCTTCACCTCCGGCTGGCTCTTCATCGTGAACGACTTCTTCGCGGCGAACATCGCGTCGCTGCGCGGCTACTTCGGGGTCATGCCGATCGTGCTCGTCGTCCTGGTTCCCGCGACGACGATGCGCGCGTGGGCGGAGGAACGCAGAACCGGCGCCGACGAAATTCTCTTCGCCGAGCCGCTGGGAGAGGGAGCGCTCGTCGTCGGGAAATTCGTCGCGTCGCTCGTCGTTCTGTGGATCGCGGTCGCCCTCACCGCCTTCGTTCCGCTCACGGTTGCGCCGCTGGGCGACTTCGAGCGGGGCGAGATCGTCGGCCAGTACGCGGGATTGTTCCTGCTCGTCTCGGCTGCCGCGGCCGTGGGGCAGCTCGGGTCGGCGGTCACGCGCAACCAGGTATCGGCCTTCGTCGTCACCGCGCTCATCCTGCTCGCGCTCGTCCTCGTCGGCCGCGTCAACGCGGTAGCGCAGCCCCCATCGTGGCTCGCGTCGGTCTTCGCGTACCTGTCGATCGACGAACACGTCCGCAGCCTCAATCGCGGCATCTTCGACACCCGCGACGCCGCGTACTTCGTCGTGCTCACCGGGTTCTCGCTCTTCCTCACCTCGCGCGTGATCGTGCTGAGGAAGCTGCGATGAGGCCGATCGTCCGCCGCTACGCGGTCACGACCACGCTCGGCCTGCTGTCGCTCGTTCTGCTCGTCGCGAACAGTCTGGTGATCCATGCACGGCTGGACCTCACCGAGAGCCGCGTCCACACGATCTCCGAGGCAACGAGCGATGTCCTCGAAGGGCTCGAGCACCGCCTCACGATCACCTACTACGTTTCCGATCGACTTCGCGAGGGATACCCGCAACCCCGCGAGATGATCGATCTGCTGCGCGAATACGAGGCGGCCGGTCGCGGTTCGGTCCGGGTGCGCGTGGTCGATCCGCGCGAGCTCGACGATCCGGCGAGGGTGGAAGCGCTCGGCGTGGTGCCGCAGCAGCTCGAGACGAGCGAGGAGGGCGAGCAGAGCGTCGCGGTGGTCTACAGCGGAATCGTCCTCGAGTACCTCGGCCGTCGGGAGTCGTTGCCGTTCGTGTTCGGATCGACGACGCTCGAGTACGAGCTCACGAGCGCCGCGGTCGACCTCGTGCGTGACGACCCTCGCGACGTCGTGTTCGTGCTCGGGAACCGCTCCGAACGGCTGGACGACGCGTACCGGCTCGCGGCGACCGAGCTCGCCCGCAGCTTCGACGTGAGCACCCGCCTGCCCGGCGAAGCGATCGCGGACGCGACCGAGGTGGTTGTGGTGACCGATGCGCAGCGGCTCTCGTCGCAGGAGGTGGAGGCGCTCGCAGGCTATCTTTCGCGCGGAGGAGGGCTCCTGCTGACCGTGGACAGCGTCGAGGTCGATGTCGAGGCTGAAACCCCCGACGGGTTCGAGGCGACGCCGAGCGGCGCGGCGCCTGTGTTCGGCGCGCTGCGAGACTTCGGAATCGTGGTCGGCGGTGAGCTGCTGCTCGACGAGAGTCACAACCGCATCACGGTGTCCGAGGCGTCCGAAGGGGGATCCTTTCGCGTCACGCGGACGTACGCGTATCCGCACTGGATCTCGGTGCTCGAGCAGTACACGAGCGCCTCCCACCCCGTGACCGGGCGGTTCACCGGGCTCGACCTCTACTGGCCGGGCTGGCTCGCGGTGGAGCCGGATTCACAGGCGCAGATCATCGCTGCTTCGACGCCCGCCGGCTGGCTCATGCGCGAGCCCTACGTGCTCGATCCGGGTCGCGAGAACGATCTGCGCGGCGGCGCCGAGGCGACGAGGGGTCAGTACGGCGTGGTGGCCGTACTCACCGGCGCGGCAGATGGCCGCGGGCGGCTCGCGGTGGTATCGGACAGCGACTTCCTCCGCGACGCTCTCATCGGAGCCACCGGGACCGCGCAGAACATCGAGTTCGTCCGGAACCTCGTCGAGTGGCTCGGGAACGACGAGGCGCTGCTGGGCATCCGCTCACGGGGCCAGCGCGACCTCGCCCTCGATGCGATCTCCGAGCCGGCGCGGGAGCGTACCGTCCGGTTCATGGCGCGCGCGGTGAACCTGGTGATCGTTCCGGGTGCGGTCGCGCTCTTCGGGGTCGTCCGGCTCCTGCGACGCAGAAGGCGCTCGCGCCGGGGAGGTGCCCGGTGAGCTACCGCGGTCGCGTCGTGCTCCTCGGGGTCGTGAACGTGGTGCTGCTGGTGACGCTCGTCGTCGGTGCGGTCGTCACGCGCAGGCCGCGGCCGCTCGACGAACCGTTGCTCGCGGTCGAGCCGGCCGACGTCGGCCGGGTCTCCTTCGTTTCGCGCGGCTTCTCCATGGAGCGTGGAGCGAGCGGATGGGCGCTCTCGCTCGACGGCGGCGTGTACCCGGCGCGCGACGACCGCGTCGGTGAGCTGCTCGACGAGCTCGCCGGGGCGAGGATCGTGCGGCGTGTTGCCGACGATCCAGCGGTGTTCGAAGAGCTCGGGGTCGCAGACGATCAGGGCACGCTCGTCACGGTGGAGGCGGGCGGCGCCGAGTCGCGCTTCGTCTTCGGCGACGAGGAGCCGGACGGCGTCTACGTGCGGCGCGGCTCGAGCCAGTCGGTCTGGCTCGCGCGGGGAGCGCTCGGCTTCTACCTCGAGCAGGGCGCGGTCTACTGGGCGCTCCTTCGGCTGTTTCCCGAGAGCGCGCGCCCGGCGGACGCGGTTCGGGTTTCGGTGGAGAGTCCGGCGGAGGACTACGACATCACGCTTCAGCCCGGCGCCGCCGGCGAACGATGGGTCGTCGCCGCGGAGGGATCCCGGGTCCAAAGCGATCGCGCGGCGTCGCTGGTACGGACGGCGGTGGACCTGGTGGGCTCGGGCTTCTACGGCGGCGGTGCGTGGGACGAGCTCCCGCAAGTCGCACGGGTATCGTTCGTGCTCGCCGACGGGCGCTCGTTCGTCGTCGAGGTTCGCGACGAAGGTGATCTCCTGGTCGCGAGGCCGCGGGGGCCGTCGCTCCCCGGTGCACCCTACGATTCGCTGACCTACACGATCGAGCCGCAGGTCGTGAGGCGGCTCACCCCGGATCTTCGAACGCTGGTCGACGAGGAATGATCACTCCTCGCTCGCGAGGTGCTGCGTGACGAACTGGCGGTACTTGCGCGGGTCGGGGCGGAAGCCGACGATGCCACCGCGCTCGTTCGCGGCGTGGCTCAGGCTGCGCTCCGACTCGGTGAGAACCCGGTGCGCCTCCACGAGCCTGCCGTTGCGCGCGCTGAGACCGATGATCGAGTCGGGGTGACGCTTTCGAAACGACTCGGCCTGCCGCAGGCCCTGAGGAAGCTCGGTGTTGGGGAGCACGACGCAGTAGGAGGTGGGATCGTACTCGAAGCACAGGTCCTCGAACTGGAATGTCGCGAGGATCTGCTTCGCCCGCTCCGCGTAGGCGTCTTCGCCGGACATGGTCGGAAACCGGATGATGAGGCAGGTCAGATCCTGGTCGTTGTAGGCCGATCGTTCGAGCTCGAGTCCGAGACGACGTTCGAGATGGTCGCGGTGTGAGAGACCGGTGACCGGGTTGAACAGCGTCCCGGGATCGCCCGGTTCGGTGGCGATCTCCTCGATCGGGATCTCCTCGTAGTCGTGGTCCGAATCGGCAGACGATGCGGGCTCGTGCGTCTCGGGCGCCGGCTGCGGTATCGACTCCGAAGCTTGTGGCGTCGAGTCGGCGGGCCGGTCTGCGGTCGGAGTCGCAGCGGTCTGCGTGCGAGCGGGAGCAGCCGGCGGTTGCGACCGACGGCTCGGTTCGCTGCGCGGCCGCTCCGGCGTGCCGTCCGCGCCGGTGGCCTGGGCGCGGCCGAGAACGAGCGCGACGAGTACGGTGAGGAAGGCGAACACGAGAAGCGATATGAGGCTGTCGCGCAGCGCGGGGTAGGCGTCGCCGAAGCTGAGCACACGGTAGACCACGTCCATGTAGAAGTCGGACCCGCCCGGAAGCGACACCTCGTCGCGCAGGCGGACCTGGCTCACGTCGTTGAGGTCGTACTCGGGAAACCCGCGGAACGCCGAGAGATCTCTGTGCGGGACGGCGAGCAGATCGGCGTCGGCGGTCCATACGTAGCGCAGTCCACGCTCGGGATCGAACAGCACGACGGCGCGGGCCGTCGGGACGATCGACGCGTAGTCCCGGAGAAGCGTCGTGGCCGGGGTGTCGGCGTCGCTCTGTTCGGCGAGTTGCGAACGGAGTCGCTGGAAGCTCGCTTCCGCCTCGTCCAGGTTCGCGCTTCGCGCGTTGGTGAGCCGCACGAGGACGAGCACGACGAGCAGGATGAGGACGAGGACGCTGAAGAGGGCGTACAGCAGGCCGAACCGGCGAATCATGCGTGAATTATAGGCGAATTCGAATCACCTGTGGAGCGCTTTTCGGTTGTCGTCGTGCCGGAGCCGGTAGTAAGGTGAATTCATGGTACGTCATCGGTCCCTTCCACCGGGGTGGTATCCGGCGAGCGAGGGTGGTGTTCGCAAGCAATGCGAGACGTGGGAGCGGGACGCGCCTGCGGTTCCGATCGATTGCGTCGCCGCGGTCGTCCCGCACGCCGGTTGGGCGTTCTCGGGTCGCATCGCGTACCTCGCGCTGCGGGGGCTTCGCGCGGAGGCGCAGACGATCGTCGTGGCCGGAGGCCACCTCCGTCCCGGGGACAGCGTGAGGATTGCCCCCGAGGACGCGTACGAGACGCCGGTTGGAACCGTCCAGGCCGACGCCGACCTCGCGCGTGAGCTGCGCGGTCGCGTGGCCGCCGACGACGACACGGTCCCCGACAATACCGTCGAGGTGCAACTCCCGCTCGTGGCGGCGCTCTTCCCGCGGGCGCGGGCGCTCTACGTGCGATGCCCGCCGAGTGAGCTCGCGGAGAGCGCGGGGACGGCGATCGCAGACTACGCCGAGCGCACCGGACGCGTGATCTGCGTCGTGGGGTCGACCGACCTCACGCACTACGGGCCCGCCTACGGGTTCACCCCGGTCGGCATTGGAACGGATGCGGTCGAATGGGCCCGAACGGTCAACGATCACGCCATCGTCACGGCGATGGCCTCACTCGACGCCGGCCGAACGGTGGAGTTGGGCAGAGAGGAGTCTGCTGCGTGCAGCTCCGGTGCCGCGGCGACCGCCATTGCCTTCGCGCGGACGCAGGGCGTCAGACACGGAACCGTCGTCGAGTACGGTCAGAGCTACGACGTCCGCCCCGACTCGTCCTTCGTCGGCTACGTCGGCATCTGCTACTCGCCGTCGCAGCGATCGAGCGCGGCGTCCACGTAGCGGTCGACGAACCCCCTCACGCGGCTCAACAGCGCGTCGAACGGTAGCGTCTCGTCGGTTGCGCGCAGGTGCGTGAGCGCCGGGAGAAGCGCGCGGGCGGCGGCTGCCGGCGCTTCCTCGCTCGGGTGCTCGAGCGTTCGGACAAAGACCGACGGTTGCGAGACCTCGTGTATCGCGGCGCGAAGACTCCGCAGGAGATCGCGCGCTTCCGGGGATCGCGCGTTCGGGCCGTGCGGTTCGCCGCGTGCGATCGCCGATCGCGAGGCTTCGTGCGAGGCGACCGGGATGCCGCGGCCGGCGACGCGCGTGACGCGCGTCGGAAGGCTTGCCGTGAACGCGCTGAACGCTTCCGCGTACCCCGAGAGCAGCGGCTGTACCCAGCGCGTGGGCTCGTCCTCGTCGCGACGAACACCCGGGCGGTCGAGCAGGAAGCCGTAGTGCCGGGTCGACGCGGGGAGAAGGCGCGAGGCGTCCGCGTCGAAGAGCCGATGGACGTAGCTCGCTCGCGGGTAGGTTTCGCCGTCCGGGTAGGAGAAGTCGGCGCCGTAGACCCCGATCGCGGCCGCGCCGAGGCGAGCCGCGAGGTCGACGGCCGCCTGGGTCACGTTGCCGCCGCGCGCATCGAGGTAGGGCAGGTCGAGCCCGAGCAGGCGAAGGAGCGTGTGCAGCGGATGATCGCTGCGCAGCGGATGCCTCACCTCGATGCGGGCGAAGAGCGAGGGGGGAAGCGAGAGCTCGGCGGCGACCGGTATTCGGGGAAACCCGGCTGCGAGGTAGTGGTGGTAGGTCGGCAGCTGGCAGTCGATCGACACGACGAGATCCGGACGTACGCCGTGGGCGAGCAGCACGGGAAGCGCGGTGTCGACCGCGACGAGCGCGGCGGAGGACGCCGCGGCGAGCTCGGGGATCGAGTCGGCGAGCGACGGTCCGGCGGCGGCGACGCGGACCCGTCGACCCTCCCACTCGGGCAGCGGCAGAGCGTGTGCGTCCGGGACGTTGAGGATCGTATTGCGCATCCAGCGAAGCCCGAACTTCGCCTGAACCGCGAGGTCGGATCGCAGCCGCTCGACGACTCGGCCGATCGTGTCCCGGAGAGGAACGAAGGCGTCCGGCTCCGCCGAAACACGCCCCGGGAGCTCCACTACCGCCAGGTCGCCGTGCACCGCCGGCACGTACCGCGCCGGGATCGCCCGGTCGAGGTCGTCGGGGGCGGCGATTGCGAGCCAGTTCGACCGCAGCAGGTCGGTGAGGTCTACGCGTTCGAGCGCGGAGCGCAGCAGACGCAGGTCGGGTTCGACGAGAAGAACACGGCGCCCGCGCCGGAGGATCGCGCGGACGTGATAGGCCAGGCCCATTCCCAGGACGACCACGAAGCCGGCGCCCTCCGCGGTGTCGGCGAGGCGCCCGGCCTCGCGCAGCGGCGCGTAGCCGGAGTGAAAGAGCGCCGGTCGGCGAGGGCGGGCGAGACCGTTCACCGGAGAGCCGTCGCGAGCGTCTACGACGACCTCGTCGTGGCGGTTGTCAGCGCGTTCGATCGCGCGGGCAAGCGCGGCGGGAAGCTCGGCGAGGTTCGCCTGCAGCAGCCTCATCCGAAGGTCTCCTCCATGGAATCGAGCTCGGCGGTCAACGCGGCGCACAGGTCCTCCCACGCGCGGTCGCTCGCGGTCGCCGCCGAGCCGGACGCGGGGCGGCACCACCGCAGGAGCTCGGGAAGCGCGAGGGAGGCGGCGACGTGCGCGAGGAGGGGCTGCTCGACGCCGAAGCGGTGCGCCGACCCCGGTGGTTCTGCGCTGCGCACGATGTCGCGCAGATTGCGTACTCTCTCTCGCACCTTCTGCCGCCGCTCGTCGCGGGCCGGCCAGTCGAGCGAGTGCCACGCGACCCCGGGGTGCGCGCGCGGCATGCCGGCGAGCTCGCTCTCTCCTACCGTGGGCATCCCGGCGAGCGCGGGCGAGGGGGCGAGTACGAAGAAGGGCGCGTAGCGCTGTGTTGCCTGCGAGGCGAACCATCGCGCGTAGGTGGCGAGGGTGCGGTCGCTCGTCCAGCCGTTCCCGAGGTCGGTGTGCGAACGCGTGGAGTCGTAGACCGCGGTAGTAAGCGGAGCGAGACGCGATGCCGCGGCGCGGCGATAGGTATGCGAGAGGTGCGGTCGGACGTGAGACCGGCCTTCCAGCCAGGCGAAGTCAGCTCCGCCTACCACCACCGGCGCGCCGGTGAGCCGGCGGGCGAGGCCGGCGGCGGTTGCGGTCACCGTGCCCTGCGGGGCCACGCTCGGGATGCCCGTGCGTCGCGGAGAGAGCAGCGCCTCGTCTTCGGGATCGTCCTCGGCGAGGGGGGCGACGCGCGCGCAGGCGGAGAGGCCCCGGGTCGCGGCGAGGGGCGCCGCAACCGGAACGTCGGCGTGCGCGCCGCGGGCAATGAGCGGGCGCAGGTGCTCCCACCCGTACACCGCGGCGTCCGTGGCGACCACGAGGTCGGGGGTGAGCCCCGCGTGCGCGAGCGCGGAGAGCGCGGAGGAGGTCGCCCACAGCTCGATGCGCCGGCGTGCGGCCGCGATCGTCGGGATGCCGCGCTCGAGCCCGGGACCGGCCCCGGCTATGACCACTGCGGCGATTCGTCGCGTCGCGGGCCTCGGCGCAACCGGCGTGATATTGAGGTAGTTGTGAATGCGATTCCGGTACCACCGCCGACCGAACGCGCCCCGGGTGACGAGGCTCGCCTGCGCCTCGGTGACGTGCCGGGAGAGCGCCGCCCGCGCCAGCCCGGCCGCCTCGGGTGAGGCCTCAATCGCCGGTTGCCATTCGAGTACGGTGAGCGATGCCGTGTCGAGGTCGGTGAGCTCGCGCGTGAGGAAGCGGTCGATCGACTCGCGGTCGGGCTGCCAGGTCGCGTCGGCGTGAGCCACCAAACGGCGATTCAACCCCGGAACGAGCGGGATTCCCAGCGTGCGCGCGTGCGGTGCTACGCGGCGGATCGCGTCGAAGGCGTACCCGAGTCCCGGTCCCACGACGATGACGAGTCGCGGGGATTCGCCTTCCACCGTCGAGACGAAGCGCTCGGCCTCGCGAACCGGGTCGAAGCGCGAATGGAGGTGTCGGTCGTCGATCGATACGGTGAGGGCTCCGGTCCTGGTCTCGAGGAAGCGCGGCTCGCTCACAACAGCGCGTGCACGAGCGCGCCGAGGTCGCTGCCGTCCTCCGGGTAACGGCGTGAATCGTAGCGCAGCACCGGCGCCGCGGTCATTTCGGGCATCAGCTCGGCGAGTGTCGCGGCCACGTGCTGGACGATCAGCTCCACGTCGTCGTCGGCTCGCCCGTGAAGCAGGAGCAGCGCGCGGTGATCGTCCGCGTCGCAGACGGTGGCGCTGGTCGCGAAGAGCGCGGCGGTCACGCGAAGGACATCCTGCCAGACGCGGAACGGGTCGATGAACTCGTTCGACGTCGCGACCTGCGAGACGACATCGGCGAGCTGCACGACGATGACGCCCAGCCCGAGTTCCGCGCGCGCCGCGATGCGCTCGACGACGACGTCGATCTCCGAAGGCTTGAAGACGATGGTCTGTCGAATGGTGCGTGCTTTCGCGAGACGTCGCGACTGCATGACGTCGGTCGCCGGCTCTCCGACCGCGGCGAGGATGATGCGAAGGTGCTCCACGTACCCGTCGAAGTAGGGTGTGTCGGTGACCAGCAGCACCGCTTCGAGCGCGTCGTCCTTCACGAAGGGGAAGACGAGCAGGTTCTCGAGCAGCGATCCTTCGCGTCTCGAGAAGTACGGTGCGAACTCACGCGAGGTGTCGCCTGCCCAGAGGATTCCCGTCTCACTCGCCGCGACCGCCGCGTGCAGGTCGTCCGATGGGATGCGAAGGCGGTGTAGCGAGGTCGCGTCCAGCCCGTTGGACGCCCACGGAACGAAGATGTCCTCGTCGTAGTCGGGAAGCAGGAGCGCCGCCCGCCGAAGATCGAGGTTGGTTACGAGCAGGTCGAAGAGGTGAGCCGGGAGCTCCAGGCTCTCAGGCAGCGAGGAGAGGCGTTGAAGGATCGCGCGCGTCGCGCTCTCGGGATGAAGCTCCGGCGACCGGAGAACAGCGTCGAGGGCTTTTTTTTTTCAGGCTCCGCCGGTGCGGCGGGGGAGGAGACGGCGTCGGGTGACGGTGCGGCGGCGGGAGCATGGGCGACCGAGCGCTGTGACACGCTCACGGGAGGCTCCGGTTGCAGCGCCTCTACAGGAGGTCCGGCGGCGGCCACCGGCGGCTCGCTTTGCGGGAGGTCCGCGGTGACGCGCGACCGAAGCTCGAGCGCGTGCCGGAGCAGGCTTCCGCCATCGGTCTGTGCGCTCCTCAGCGCTCGACTCATGAGTCCCATTACTGTTCCAGCCCCAACTCTTCGAAGAGTCGCTTGTAGACCTTGAAGTGGTCGCTCGCCGCGAACTCCTGGATCTTCTCCTCGGGCAGCGAGTCGAGCAGCTTGTCCATGTAGTTCAGCACGCTGCGCAGCTCGCCTTTCAGATTCTCCGGGATCGGCGTGTCTCCGACCTGCGAGAGGACGTCCTCCGCGCCGCCGAGATCGAGGCGGGGTTCCTCGTCCACAAGCCGCTCTTCCTCGAGCAGCGGTTCCTCGTCGCCCCACGTCTCGTCGCCCGACGCCTCGTCGGTCGACGCCTCGTCGGTCGACGTCGTGTCGAGGGGTTCCTCATCGAGAGGCTCCGCGTCCAGGATGAGGTCGTCGTCCTCCGTGAGATCTTCGTCCGTATCCGCAGGCGTGGATTCGTGCGGCTCGGTCCGCTCGGCGGTCGGCGCGGGCTCGGGAGTCGAGTCCTCGAGCTCCTCGATGTCGGCGAGCTCGGCGTCGATGTCCATGCTCGCAAGCGCCTCGACGTCGGCCTCGCTACCCGCGAAGGGTTCCTCGTCATCCGGTGCGGTCGGCGCGGTGTCCGGCGTTTCGGTGTCGCCTCCGAGGTCGATGTCGAGGTCACCCAGGTCCTCGGGGCCCTCTTCGAGAGTGATCTCCTGAACCGGCTGGTCGGCGGCCGGCTGCTCGGCGGCCGGCTGCTCGGCGGTCTCGCCGATCTGGTCGAGATCGAGCTCCGCTTCGGGCTGGAGTCCGGTCACTTCCTGGTAGTCGGTGGGCTCGCCGGCCTGTTCGGTGAACTCGGCGGTGCTCATGATGTTGTCGAGCTCCGCGCCCGTCAGCGCGATCGTCTCGTCCTCGTCGGTCTCGTCCTCGAAGAAGCCGCCGGCGGGTTCGGTGGTCTCGGGTTCGGCGGCGGCGGGCGAGGCGGAGGCGGGCTGCGGCTCCGAACGCAGGTGCGAGAGCTCCTGCTTGAGGTCGGTGAGCTCGGTCCGGATCGAGCTCAGCTCGCGCTCGATGCTCTGAAGCAGCGATACCGAGCGTTCGTCGCCCGCCGCGGTCGCGTCGGCGGCGGGTGACGCCGGCGAGGGCTCGGCCTCTTCCGCGGCCTCCGTGATGGACGGCTCGGCGACCATCTCGTCTTCCACCGCGGCGAGGTCGTCGAAACCCTCGTCGAGCGACAGTTCCTCGTCGGTCGACAGCTCGTCGACCGACAGCTCGTCGACCGACAGCTCGTCGAC
>CAZICD010000002.1:97999-106474 GCA_964537725.1 uncultured Spirochaetaceae bacterium
CCTCGTCGGTCGACAGCTCGTCGACCGACAGCTCGTCGACCGACAGCTCGTCGACGAGTTCATCCGAGAGGTCGGTGTCCGCCTCGAGCTCGGGCAGGTCGTCCTCGGGCGTCTGCTGGAGCTCCTCGTCGGAAATGGAACCGAACTCCTCTTCTTCCTCTCCGGGAAGAGCCGAAAGATCGATCTCGGCTACATCCGAGTCATCGCCGAGGTCGAGCGACTCGAGGTCGAGCTCGTCTTCCTCGAGGTCGATCTCCGAACCCCCGAGGTCGAGCGCGTCCGTCTGTCCGCCGGTATCGGTCTCTTCGCCGGAAGGAATTGCCTCGGCAGGCTCGGCCTCCTCGGATTCGGAGGCGTCTGCGCTTCCTTCGATCGGCTCGCCGAACGAGTCGACGTCGAGCGAGTCGAGGTCGAGCGTGAGATCGTCCAGATCCCCAGGGAGCTCATCCTCGATATCGATGCCGCCGTCGAGGTCCTCGGACGCCGCGGCCGCCGGCAACTCGTCCGTCTCATCGCCGGCCATCCGGTCGAGCTGCTCCGGCTGCGGTTCGCCGGTCTCGGGTTCGGTCGCGGACTCGTCCTCGAGCGGCTCGAGCTCGAGCTCGCCCAGCTCCTCGAGCTCGGATTCGTCGTCGACGGCCTCGACCTCGAGCGGTTCGGGCTCCTCCAGGTCGATCGTGGTCTCATCCTCTTCGAGCGTGAGCAGATCGTCGAGCTCGTCCTCCTGAACGGCTTCCTCAGCGGGCCCGGCGGGCTGCTGCGGTTCGTCGGTGTCAGGGATCGTCGCGGACGGCCCGCTCTCCTCGAGATCGAGCGAGTCGAGGTCGATCTCCTCGCCGAGGTCTTCCTCGTCGAGCGCGACCGTGTCCCGTGGTTCGTCGAGGTCGATGGAGACCTCGTCGGCGCTGAAGTCGGGCTCGCCCTCGTCGCCTCCGATGAGCTCCATCTCGGCGTCTTCGAGCTCCTCGTCACCGAGATCGGTGAGCGCGAAGGCCTCATCCTCGGCTTCGTTTTCGTCGACGTCTTCAGGGCCGGCCTTCACCCAGACACCGTATTGTTCGAGCTCGTTGTCGCTGGTCTGCTCTTCTCTGTCCAATCGGTTCCGATCCTCGCTTGCTGCCATTCCCTTCTCCTGGGTTGAGACGTCCACGCACTAGCTTATCGGCAGTCCAAGGGCGGGTTTTGACATCTTACGCTAGAAGAGTACCGTGGGGGGTCGCTCCTGTCAATAATACCTCAAGAGCCTCCATCCTCACGCCGTAATCTAGAAGGGATGAAGCTCTCGCACCTCGGCGTCGCGCTGCTCGTGGCAGGTGTCGTCTATCTCTCCGGCACGCTGCTCGCGTCGGACTACAACCAGGCCGCCTTCGAGCGGCTCTCGGACCACGCAGTGAGGCTCGAAGAGAACGTCGAGCAGCTTCGAAGGCTGAACGCGCGGCTCGCCGCGACGGTCGAGCTCTATCGTCGCAGTCCGGACGCGGTCGCCGTGGAGGCCCGGCGGCTCCAGTACTACGAGCCCGGTCAACAGGTAATCCGGACCGGCGACGCTCACCGCGGCAGCCTGAGTCGCAGCCCCGGCACCATCCTGCGTCGGCCCGAGCAAGGGTCCGACCGCCGATCGTACGTCCGTGCGGCCGCGCTCGTTGCCTTCGCGCTCGCGCTCTTTCTGCAGTTGCTCGTGGACAGCGAGCGAGGACGCGGCGCTCAGGAGATCCGGCGCGCCTCGAGGTAGTAGCGCTTCTCCTCCGCCTCTCCCAGAGAAAACGCCTTTCTCGGCAGAACCCCCCGCCTGGACACGGTCGGATAGAGGAGGTGCGGGTTGAACGCGGGGAGCATGATGACGACCGAGTTGTTCTTGCGGCCGAGCTGGATGCTCGTGTCCCAGCCGTGGATATAGTCGACGTCGATCGCCTCCTGACGGTTGATGTAGGACTGCACCGCGGCTACCGGCAGCTCGCGCGACCCGGCGAGCCTGAGCACGCCGCACCGCTCGGCGCTGACGCAGCCGATCGCCGACCGGTCGTGCTGCAGGTCGTGCTGCAGCTCGCCGAGCGAGCACTCCGAGACCTCACCGCCGAGCGCCGCCGCGAGCCCGTCGATCCACCCGGCCGGGTCATCCGCGTGGACGAGGCGATGGATCGGCTCGAACCGGAGCCCCGGGTCGTAGAGGTTGACCACCTCCACGAGCGCGTATCTCGCCGGATGATCGGCCGGCGCCGAGTCCTTCATCGCGTCCCAGACCGCCTTCGCCGTCGCGAGCGAGTGATTGCCGTCGCCGACCGCGAAGACGAACGGAGCCTTGCCCTTCGAGCCGGCGAGCAGCGATTCGAGGGTGGTGGCCACGTGCTCGAGCGCTTCGCCTGAAACCCGGTAGCCGCTGACCTGCCCGCCTCCCAGCATCAGCTGGGTCTCGTAGAGCCGATCGAGCTCGCTGCCGAGGAGCCCTCCGAACAGACGATCCTCGCTGTCGTCGATGAGCACCATCACGTGCGGAACCTCCACCGGGGCGCCCTCGCGGATCCGGACCCGCGGCGGGATGCGTTCCACGATCGTCTGCTCGGTCGCCCGGATGAGGCTCTGCGCGCCGGGAGTGTACTCGTACTGATCGAGATCGATCGCGAGCATCAGCCCGCGGCGCTCGCTGACGTGGGGGGTCCCCCTGATGGTGAGGATCATCGCCGGATCGAGCTCGTCGAGTACCCCCTCGTCCAGGTACCGGCGCATCGTTTCGTGAATCGTCGAGATGCGCCGATCGGCATCCTCTTCGCCCAGGTAGACCTCCGGGTAGATCATGTGCAGCGTCGACGGCCGGTCGCCGACGATTTCGGCGACCTCTTCCCAGTAGTCGGGTTCGGAGGTGTGCTGGTCGCAGGCGATGACGGCCCATCGGTAGAGGTCGACCGAGGACGCCGGTAGCAGGATACGCGGCGCGTGCACGCCGACACGCGCCAGCCGTTCGGTGATGGAACCGCTCATGGCCGACAGCATACCGGTCGCCCGGCGGCCCCGCAAGGGAGGGCGAGCTGCCTCCGAAGCGCACAGGCTCGCCGCCGGTGCGTCCGTGACAGCGCCGGCGGCGCCGACTAAGATGGCCGGGTGGCACCCCTGCTTTCCGAAGACGCGACGCTCCTCGACCTGCGCGGACTCGAACCCGCCCCGCAGCGGCTGCTCGAGATCGTCGGCGCGTCGGCGGGCGCGCCCGGTGCCGACCTCGTGATCGACTGGGGCGACCGCTTCCCGTGGAGCGTCGACGCGACCGTGCGTGCGCCCCGCGCCTTCCCCGAGGAGGTGGTCGCCGCGGTCGCGCGCGCGTGCGGTTCGTGCCGACTGTGGGTGGTCGTCCGATCGGCGCTGCCCGCGGCGTACACGAGCCGTGAAGCGTACCGGCACGTAGAGCGCGCGCGCCGACGGTCGTCGCACGAGTGGGAGCGCGCGCTCGTCAAGCTCGCATCCGACCTCGTTGACGATATGGTATCGCTCATGCCGCAGCTTTCCGGGGTCGTCATCGCGCCGGAGTGCGAGCGGGGCGCGCTGGTCGAATCCGCGTGTGCGCAGGCCGGGCTCGCTGCGCGGCGGCTGCCCGACGGACCCGGCAGCACACCCGAACGCCGGCCGGATGACGCCGAGCGCACCGGCGGCATCGAGGAGCGCCTCTGCGCCGCAGGGCATCCGGCTCGTCTCGACCGTCCGTTTGCAGAGACGCACTCCGAGCTGCGGGGCTGGCGCGAACGCGGTTGGCGGCTCGTCGCCTCGGCGCACGAGCGGCTCATCGCCGCCGAGGCGGTCGGTGCGTACCGCGACCGTGACCTCGCCGACGCGGTGCGGTCGCTCGGCCGCCACCTGCGCGGTTTACGCGAGGTGCGCCACAGATTCGAGGAAACCTACGAGGGGCTCGTGCCGGAAGGCGCGGTCCTCCGGCTGCTGCGCGGGGTCGATCTGCCGCTTCGCGAGCAGTACGGCCAGCTCTCCGCCCGCGCGCGCGCGGTCCGCACCCTGCGGTAGACGGCCGGCCCGGCGGCTACCGTCCGGCCGGCGGCGGGCCGTCCTCGCGCTGCCGAGCGTCGGCCGGTCTGCGGACGATGAACCCGGGTTCCACGGGTACCGAGGGTTCGATGAACCCTCCCGCCTGATGCGTGACGCGGTCCGCCGGCTCTCCGTCCGGTCCGAAGAGGCGGAACGCGCCGTCGGCGCGGGCGAGGACCCGCGGTCCGACGAACTCCACGCGCTCGCCGGTTGAGAAGCTGTTCTTCACATCGATCTCGTAGCGACCGCCGCCGGTTTCCCGCCCGATCCGTCCGGCGTACCGATACGCCTGTTGGTAGGCGGCGTCGGTGGGCTCGATCGCCCGCGGGTCGCCAAAGTAGAAGCCGGTCGAGTATTCGCGATGGCTGACGTTGGCGAGCTCGTCGATGAACGGCTGAACCTCGTCGCGCGGGCCTCCGGCTTCGACCCGGTCGATCTCCATCCGGTAGGCGCGCGTGACGACCGCCGCGTAGTAGGCCGATTTCATCCGCCCCTCGATCTTGAGCGCGTCGATCCCGGCCTCGCGCATTTCGGCGAGGTGGTCGATCATGCAGAGGTCGCTCGGCGAGAGGATCGTGGTGAAGCCCTCTCCCTCCTCGACCGGGTAGTACACGCCGGGTCGCTTCGCCTCTTCGATCGCGTGCCGGTAGTTCCAGCGACAGCTGTGCGCGCACTCGCCCTTGTTGCCGCTTCGTCCGGCCTGCCACGCGGAGAGCAGGCAACGCCCGGAGTAGGCGAGGCACATCGCGCCGTGCACGAACGCCTCCACCTCCAGATCGGGCAGCCGCGCCTTGAGCGCGGCGAGGTCCTCGAGCGACATTTCGCGCGCGGCGATGATGCGGCTGAACCCCAGGTCGTGGTACACGCGCGCCGCCTCGGCGTTCAGGCAGTTCGCCTGCGTGGAGAGGTGAAGCTCCACGTGCGGAAGCCGCCGGCGCAGGAGGGGAAGCGTACCCAGGTCGCTCACGATGATCGCGTCGAGCGGGAGCTCGGCGATCGAATCGATCTGTTCCTCCAGGCGCGCGAGATCCGCGTCGTGGAAGTGGATGTTCAGCGCCCCGTAGAGGCGCTTCTCTCCCCTGATGTCGCGTAGCCTTTGGGCGACGCCCGAGGGGTCCACATCGTTTGCGCGACGTCGAAGCGAGAAGCCGGAGAGCCCGATGTAGGCGGCGTCGGCGCCGAATCGATAGACCGTCTCCAGCTTCTCCAGGTCTCCGGCGGGTGCGAGCAGCTCCACGTCGTTCCTCCTACGCGAGCAGCAGCGGCACGCGCATCTCGCCCGGCCGCAGGCCGCCGTGCACGCCGATGTGCGGTACCGGCGACCGGCCCGCCGGAACGTATTCGAAGAGCGCCGGTTCGGTTGCGATCCCGACGAGGTCGCCGAGGTGGAGCCGCATCGCGTCGGAGAGCGGGTTCGGGCCGTAGAGGCCGCGGTCGGCGAGCTCCTCGGGCGTGTACAGCGTGAACAGGCGCGACGCCTCGTGCCGGCTGAACGCGTCGCGGAAATCGTCGACCCTGCCGTCGCGCACGTGGAACACGGGCGTGGTTCCCTCGCCGGTCTGTCCCGCGATGAGGTGATGCGCGAGCGGATCCTCGTCGTCCACGACGAAGTGGCGTTCCTTCGGGACATCGACGAGTCCGTGGTCCGCGGTCACGATCATGCGAACCGACGAGGGCACCGTCTCCCGGATTCTCGCGAGTAACCGGTCCACGCGGGCGACCTCCGCCGTGACCTCGTCGCTCGCCTCGCCGTGCACGTGGCTCAGCTTGTCGACGGTGAGGACGTACAGGTACGTGTACGTGGGTCCGGCGACCCGCCGGTAGTGGCGACGAAGCAGCCGGTGCGCGTGGGCGAACGAGCGGTACGGCGTGATGGGCGTGCCGCCGCGCGACCAGGTCGCGTACGCTCCGGCGCAGATCTCCCGGGGGAGGATGGAGTTCACCGTGCGGAAGAACGACCCGAGCATGGGGGTCGACCCGACGATGTCCGGGAGCGCGAGGCCGAGCTCCCTCGCGTCGACGTCGGTCCCTCGCTCTCGAAATAGCAGCGGGGCGAGGACGCGGCGGTGCTCGGGGAAGTAGGTGAACCAGCCGGTCAGGCCGTGGTCGGCCGGCCACGCGCCGGTGGCCAGACTCGTGAGCGCGACGGCGGTGGTGCTGGGGAAGACGCTGCGCAGCTCGTGACGCTCGGCGCTCGCGAGAAACCCGCCGTCGGGAAACCGCGGGGCGAGCGAAAGGCCCAGGCCGTCGACGAGGACGAACAGGTAGTGGTCGTGGTGGCCCACGAGCTCTTCGACGGGGCGGGTGCGACCGGTGTCGCCGGCGAGCCCGCCGCCGGCGATGCGCGCCATCGCCTGGAAGAGGTCGACCGAGTTCGGGGTCTCGCCGAGCGGATGGACGAGCTCTCCGCGGTTGAATGCGTTATCGATCATCGTGCCTCGCCGCCTCCAGTTCGGCGCGGCGGGCGTGGAGGAACTCGAGCATCCACTGCTGGATCCCCTCGAAGTAGTCGCGTTCGAGCCGCGCCGCGTCGCGTCCAATGTAGCGGAAGTGCCACGGTTCGTACGAGTACCCGGTGACGTCTTCGTACCCGTCGGGGTAGGAGAGCGAGAACCCGTAGCGCCACGCGTGCTCGGCGAGCCAGATCCCGGCCGGCTGCGAGGCGAACTCTCCGCAGATGCACCCGAAGTCGACCGTCGTCCCGATCTGGTGCTGGCTCGTGCCCGGCCGCGCGGATACGCGCTCCGCCTCCTCCAGCCCGAGCTCGTCGACCCAGCGCTCGAAGAGATCGGCCTGGTAGGCGTAGGACCGGTAGGCGGAGCTGACCACGAGCGTGATGCCGTCGCCCGCGGCGGCGGCGCTCATCTCGAGCAGCGCGTCCACCGTGTCGCGGGTGAGGCGGTGGCCGGCCCTGCTGAGGGCGAGCTCGCTGGAGAGCGTGTCGAGCTCGACGAGGTCGACGGGGACGTACGATTCGGGCAGCCGCGTCGTCTTGTCCACGAGCACCGTCCTGTTGGCCGGTTGGTCGAGCACCGCGTCAACGAGTTCGAGAAACCCTCGCGGGTCGGCGTCGACCGCCCCGCGCACTTCCGCGGGGGAGTCTGCGACGAGCTCGGCGAGCGCCGGGCGGTCGAGCTCGAAGGCGGGGTGCACCGGCGTGCTCGTCGACGCCCGACCGTCGGCGACGGCGGTGCGTCCGTCGGTGCCTCCGTCGCCGACAGGCCTCCCGGCTGCCGCGCCGGTCGACGAGGGCTCCTCGGCCGGAGCGCAGGCGGTGGCGAGCGCGACGATCACCGCGACGGCACCGACGCGCGCCGCGCGTGCGAGCGCCGCCCGCGTGCGCGCATCGGCCCGGTTACTTCCCAAGGATGATCTCCAGGACCTGTTCCATGGTTTCAACGGGGTGGAAGGTGATGCCCTTGCGCACCTTCAGAGGTATCTCGTCGAGGTCGCGCTCGTTCTTCGCCGGCATGATGATATGCCTGAGGTTGTGGCGGCGCGCGGCGATCGTCTTTTCCTTGAGCCCGCCGATGGGAAGCACCTGCCCGATCAGCGAGAGCTCGCCGGTCATGCCCATGCGCGGCTTGATCTTCCGGCCGGTGGCGAGCGAGATGAGCGCGGTCGCCATCGTGACGCCGGCGCTCGGACCGTCCTTGCGGATCGCTCCCGCGGGAATGTGGACGTGGATGTGCCGGTTGTCCCACCACTCGGCGTCGATTCCGAGCTTCTCGGTGTGGCTGCGCGCGAAGGTGTAGGCGATCCCGGCGGACTCCTGCATGACCTCGCCCATCTGCCCGGTGAGGCGGAAGCCGCCCTTGCCCGGGTTGCTCACCGCTTCCACGACGAGCACGTCGCCGCCGAACGGCGTCCACGCGAGACCGATCGTCATCCCCGGCTGATTCACCTTCTTCACCGTGTCCTCGACGAAGACCGGCTTGCCCAGGTACTCCTGCAGGTCGTCGCGATCGATCCTGAACCGGGGTTCTCCCGCTCCGGTGACGACTTTGCGCGCGAGCTTGCGGTGGACCTTGTCGAGCGCCTTCTCGTAGTTGCGCATGCCCGCCTCGCGGGCGTAGTCGTTGGCGACCGACAGCAGCGCGGCCTTCGTGTACGTGACGTCGTTCTTCGCAAGCCCGGCCCGCTCGAGGCTGCGCGGAATGAGGTACTTGCGCGCGATCGAAACCTTCTCGTCGTCGATGTAGCCGGCGAGCCGGATCACCTCCATCCGGTCGAGCAGCGGCAGCGGGATCGAGTCGAGCGTGTTCGCCGTCACGATGAAGAGGATGTTCGACACGTCGAAGGGCAGGTCCAGGTAGTGGTCGCGGAAGGCCACGTTCTGCTCGGGGTCGAGCACTTCGAGCAGCGCCGAGCTGGGGTCGCCCTGGAAGCTCACGCCCAGCTTGTCGATCTCGTCGATCATGAAGACCGGGTCCTTCGTCTTCACGATCTTGA
>CAZICD010000003.1:0-5019 GCA_964537725.1 uncultured Spirochaetaceae bacterium
CGCCCTCATCGACGACGTCGTCCTCCTCGAGACCCCGCTGGGCCCGGACGACGTCGCGGCGCTCCACGCCGGCGAGCTCGACCTGCCGTAGCCCAATCGCGCGCCCATCGCCTACAATGGCTCGCGCGATGAGTACCGACGACACGACCACACCAACCGGCGTCGAGGGCGTACGTCCCGCGGCCGCTGCGACCTCCGCGCCCCCACGCACCAGCGCTCGTGAGCCGGTCGTTTCGCGCGAGCTTCCCGGCTGGCACTGGCGGCTCACCGAGGTACGCTTCCGCGACCGCACCGACGCGGTGAACGAGCTCGTCTTCGAGAACGAGTGGCTCCTCCATCCGCGCGAGCGCGACCTCTCCTTCCGCGGGAACTGCTTCGGCGTGGAGAACGCGGAGACCGGCGACGGCTTCGTTGTCCTGCTCCTCGAGCCGCTCCCGGAGCGCCGTCCGGAGCACGGAGACGAGCCGGACGTCCTGGTGGAGAAGGCGGACACCGGATACACGCTCCGGGTCTTCTGCGACCGCCCCGACCACGTCGTCACGCTCGACTACGCAGGCGGCGAGCTGGGTCGAACGCGGGCGTTGCAGGCGTATCAGCGCGAGATCCGGCCCGCGACGACGTGGCACCGCCGAGCGTCGTTCCTGTCGAATACGTGGGGCGACCGCAACCGGGATGCGCGGATCGGCGAAGAGTTCATCCTGCGCGAGATCGACGCGGCGGAGCGGCTGGGCGTTGACGTCGTGCAGATCGACGACGGATGGGAGGCCGGCACCACGGCGAACGCGGTCGCCGCACAGGATGGCGGCTCGGGTCGATGGAGCGGCTACTGGGACGAGGAGGCGCCGTTCTGGGCGGTGAACGCCGAGCGGTTTCCGAACGGACTCGAGCCGGTCGTCGCCGCCGCGCGCGAGCGGGGGATGGAGATCGGCCTGTGGTACTCGCCCGACTCCTCGCGCGACTTCGAAAACTGGGAGCGCGACGTGGACCAGCTCGTCGAGCTTCACGAGCGGCTGGGCGTGCGCTTCTTCAAGATGGACGGGATCGACTGCCCGACCCGCACCGCCTTCGACCGGCTGGAGCGCCTGCTGACGACGGTCATCGAACGTACCGGCGGCGAGGTCGTCTTCGACCTGGACATTACCGCGCAGACCCGTCCCGGCTGCTGGGGCCTGGCACACACGGGGCCGCTCTTCGTGGAGAACCGCTACACCGACTGGCACGGCTACTGGCCGCACCACACGCTGCGCAACCTCTGGAAGCTCGCCCGCTGGGTCGACCCGCTGCGGCTGCGGTTCGAGCTCCTCAACAACGCGCGCAACACCACCCTCTATCGCGACGACCCGCTCGCTCCGCATACCTATCGCCCGGAGGTGCTCTTCGCGATGGTGATGGCGGGGAACCCGCTCGGCTGGTTCGAGGTCTCCTCGCTGCCGGACGCCTGGTTCGATACGCTCCCGCGGCTCGTGGGCTCGTGGAAGGAGCGCCGCGAACGGTGGGCCCGATCGGTCATCCTCCCGGTCGGCGAGGAGCCGGACGGGTGGGGGATCAGCGGCTTCCTCGTCGTCGACGACGACGACCGGCTCGCCGAGGCGCTCTTCTTCCGCGGCGCCGGGCGGACGGAGGCGGCGACGATCAGGCTGCCTGTCGGTGTGGTCGCACCGGGCGCCGGCGCGAACGGGCTCGAGCCGGTCGCGGGCACCGGCTCGGTGCGCGCCGCCGGCGACCAGCTCGAAGTGCAAGTGCCCGAGCGGCGGTCGTTCGTCTGGTTCGGTTAGGGCTCGCCGATCCAGCGCACGATCGCCTCGCTCGTCGCCGACGCGTGCGTCTCCATGGGCAGGTGGTGCGCGTCCGGGACAACCTCCAGCGTTGCTGCGGGGATGGCCTCCGCGGTCGCCGCCGCGGTCTCAGAATCGATCCAGTCGTCGAGCTCGCCCCAGATCAGCAGCGCCGGCGCGCCCAGATCGTCCAGGCTCAGGTCGATCTCGCCGGCCGTGCGCGCGTACTGCACGTACGCGTTCGGCATCCCGGGCCGCAGGAGCGGGGCGGTGTAGAGGTCGACCTCTTCGTCGGTCGCCGGACGCCCGTAGGCCGACGAGAGGAGCTCGGCCACGCCGTCGCGCGTGTAGAGGCTGTTCTCGAGCCAGGCGCGCCACGCCCAGCGGACCGGCGGGAACCAGAACCCGCGCCGGGCGCGTTGCGTTCCCACGACCTCGGTCGCGAAGAGGACGAGGCCCGCGGTCCGCGCCGGCCGCTCGAGCGCCATTCCCGTGGCGACCCGTCCTCCCATGCCGTGTCCGCCGATTACCCACGCATTCGTCGGCGGGAACTCGTTGGGCTCGGTATCGAGGCGGTCGAGCAGCGACCAGAGCACTCCGGTCCGGTTGGCGAGCGTATGCTCGAACTCGAGCGCCGTGTCGCTGAAGCCAAAGCCCGGCAGATCGATCGCCACGACGGCGTAGCCGGCTTCGGCGAGACGCGGCCCCAGAGCGCGGTACGTGACCGTCGAGGCGCCTTCGGCGTGCAGGAGCAAAATCTTGGCCGCCGGCTCACCGGCCGGGGTCCAGGTCCGGTAGTGCAGCGTCAGCCCGCCAAAGGTGGAGAACCGGCTCTCGGCAAAGGGGCGCTCGACCGGGTATCGGGTCAGCAGGGACTCCCGTGGCGCCGGTTCCGGGGTGGCGCACGCCCACAGCAGGAGCAGCGCCGCCGTCAGCAGGCACGCTTTGGTGACACGTCGCACGAAACGAACGTATCCCGCCTGCGCCGCGGGGTCAATCGGCCTGCCGATCGGCCGATACTAGAAGCGAATGCGTGTGTCTCCACGACCGGCCCTGGTGGCCGTAACCATAGTTCTCGCGCTCGTCGCCGGCGTTGCCGGTGCGGCGGAGACGCCGGCGCTCGACATTGCGGACCTGCTCGAGCAGACCGGGTCGATCCTCGAATGGGACGAGTTCACCCGCACCGGCGTCATCTGGAGCGGGCTCGATTCGATCGGGTTCGCACCCGGCGAGCGGGTCGCCGTGGCCGACTTCTCCGAGCTGATCAGGATCGAGCCGATCGTCTACGATCGCGGCCGCCTGCTCGTGCCGCAGCCGACCTTCGACCTCCTCGCCGGGCGCCTGGGCCGCAGCGACGCGGCGCGGGTGCGGCCGGTCAAGGCGATCGTGATCGACGCGGGGCACGGCGGACGCGACCCGGGCGCCAATCGGACCGTCACCGAAGGCGGCGAGCGCGTCACCTACCGCGAAAAGGATCTCGTCCTCGACATGGCGAAACGCCTGAAGGCGCAGCTCGAGGCGACGCTCGACGGCCCCGCGATCCACCTCTCGCGCTCCACCGACGAGTACCTCACCCTCGAGGAGCGCACCGAGTTCGCGCACGCCCTTCGCGAGGAACCGCTCGACAACGTGCTCTTCGTCTCGCTGCACGTGAACGCCAGCGCCGCGCCGTGGACGGATACGAGGGGTGTGGAGATCTACTACCTCCCCGCGACGCAGCGCCGCCAGGTGCTCGAAGAGGAGATCGCCGCTTCGCTCGAGCCGGAAGTATCGGCGATCCTGAACGACCTCAAGGAGGAGGAGTACACGGTGGAGAGCGTCCTCATGGGGAAGACCGTGCTCTCGGCGATCGCAGACCGAATCCCCGAGACGCCGGTCGAGCGCGGCATTCGCGTTGCGAACTTCTTCGTCGTCCGCGAGGCGCGCATGCCGTCGATCCTCATCGAGACCGGCTTCATCAACAACCGCGAGGAGCTCGCGCTTCTCACGACACCCGCCTACCGTCAGCGTCTCGCAGAGGCGATCGCCGCCGGCGTCGCCGACTACGTCCACGATTTCGAGCGAGTCCGCTGAACCGCGACCCTTCCCGCTGGCTCCGTCTCTGCGTACGTTTAGGGGGTGGGCCACGCGTCGCCGGATCGATTGACAAAGCATCCGCCGGCGCTACAATGCTGATCAAAGCCAAAGGAGTCATTATGGGTAAGCTAAAGTTGAAGCCCGGTGTCGTTACCGGCAGCCAGCTTCAGGAGATCTTCGAGTACTGCAAGTCGGTTCCGTGCGCGCTTCCGGCGGTCAATGTCGTGGGCAGCAACTCGATCAACGCGGCGATGCAGTCGGCCAGAGAGGCCAATGCTCCCATCATCATCCAGTTTTCCAACGGCGGTGGTCAGTTCAACGCCGGGAAGTTCCTCGACAATACCGACCAGCGCGCGGCGGTCGCGGGCTCGGTCGCCGGCGCGCACCACATCCGCATGCTTGCCGAGTACTACGGTGTCCCGGTCATCCTGCACACCGACCACTGCGCGCTGAAGGTCATCAAGTGGGTCGACGGCATGCTCGAGTTCGGCGAGAAGTACTACAAGGAGAACGGCCGGCCGCTGTTCAGCTCGCACATGCTCGACCTGTCGGAAGAATCGCTCGATGAGAACCTTCGAATATCGAAGGAGTACCTCCAGCGGATGGCGAAGATGGACATGACGCTCGAGATCGAGCTGGGCGTGACCGGAGGCGAAGAGGACGGCGTCGACAACACGGACATCGACAGCTCGCGCCTCTACACGCAGCCGGAGGAGGTCCTGCAGGCGTACGATACGCTCAACGGCGTCGGCGAGTTCACGGTCGCGGCGGCGTTCGGCAACACGCACGGCGTCTACAAGCCGGGTAACGTCAAGCTTCGCCCGGACATCCTGAAGCACTCGCAGGACAAGATCCAGGCCGATCGTGGCACGAAGGAACGTCCGCTCGACCTCGTCTTCCACGGCGGCTCGGGCTCGACCCCTGAAGAGATCAAGGAAGCGGTATCCTACGGCGTCATCAAGATGAACATCGACACGGATACCCAGTGGGCGTTCACGAAGCCGATCAAGGAGTACATGGACAAGAACGACGCCTACCTCCACTCGCAGATCGGGAACCCGGAAGGTCCGGACAAGCCGAACAAGAAGAAGATCGACCCGCGCGGGTGGCTCCACCTGGGCGAGAAGGGGATGGTCGATCGGCTCGTAGAGGCGTTCGGGAATCTCGG
>CAZICD010000003.1:5119-66599 GCA_964537725.1 uncultured Spirochaetaceae bacterium
CCTGGGCTGATTCCTCAGGCCGATGGACGGTCGCCGGTCCCCTCGGGGCCGGCCGACCCGATTTCGTACGGGCGCAGGAAGACGACTTCGGTCGCTTGCTGCGCCATTCTTTTTTCCAGCACCGCAGCAGCCGCCTCCGCGTCGGCGAGCGACGCGAACACCCCGTACAGCGCTCCGCCTCCGCCCGCACCGCTCAGCTTCGCGCCGAGCGCACCGGCGTCGTGAAGCGCGGTGAGCGCCTCGTCGAGCGGCCGTGTGCTCAGCCCGAGCGTTCGCAGGACCGCCTGCGCCTGATCGGCGATGCGCCCGAGCGCCGCCGCGTCGGGGCAGCTCTCCGGCGTCGCGGCAGCCTCCGAGAGCCTTCCGAGGCGGTGCAGCGAGTGTTCCACCGCCGCGCGGTCGCGCTCGCGCATCGCGCGAATACCGGCGACGAGCTCTGCGGTCGTGCTCGTGCGCGGGATCGCCGCCACGAGCAGCGCCGCCCGCGGCAGGCGAGCCGCTTCGCGGCGGGGGAGCGCCGGCGGGTCGGGGTAGATGATGCTCGCGCCGGGGTAGACCGAGAGCCCCGTGTCGATCCCCGACGGTGTGCCGTGGAAGACGCGCTCGATGCGGTGCGCCTCGGCCCAGAGCGCCTCCCGGTCGAACCCCGTGCCCACGCCAGCAGTGCGCACACCAGCGGTGCCCGCACCTCCGGCGGTGCGTACGAGCGCGGTACAGAACGCCGCCGACGATCCGAAACCCACGCTCATGGGTAGATTCCCCTCGATGCGCAGGCGCCCGCCTGCGGGCGCGCCGTGGAGCTCGGCGAGCGCTCTGCGCACGAGGTCGGACTCGCGCGCCGGCAGCTCGGGGAGCAGCCAACCGTCCTCGCCGGGTTCGACAGAGACCTCCAGGTACGCGTCGAGCCGGAGTCCCACGGCCGGGTGGCCGTAGACCGCGGCGTGCTCGCCGAAGAGCAGCAGCTTCCCGTACCCTCGCGCTACTCCCATCGGACCCCCTCCTCGGCGAGCGTGACCGCACGGTCCGCCGCGGTTCCGGGCGCGAGGACGACGCCCAGCTCGTCGCCGGCTCCGACGGCCTTGCTCACGCCGTCTTCGCCCACCGGCGAGGGCGGCTCCATGCGCGCCGGCACCCCGACGACGTCGCCGAGCTCGAGCGTCAACTGGCGGTAGACGACGAGCGTCTCCCGCGCCTCGTCCCACGAACGCGCGGCGGCGAAGCGGTCGACGAGCTCGTTCGAACGGTGGAGGAAACGGTCCGCGGCGCGGGCGTTCGCCTCGCGCCACGCGCGGTAGCGACCGACCGCGCCGGTCGTCGCCACCGGATCGCGCCCCGCGAAGAGCGAGACGGGTGGGAGCCACGGGAGCTCGACCCTGCGCGCCTGCGGATCCGCGCCGCCGGTGAAGAGCACGACGCCGCCGAGCGCGCTGACCGCGGTATCGTACCCGCTGCCGCGACCGCCCTGAGCGGCGCGGTGCGCCTCGGTCGCGACGCCTCGCACACGATTCCGGTCGGCCGGCGTGCCGTCGAAGCCGCCCCAGAGCGCGGTCAGCGCGACCGCGAGCGAGGCGCTCGACCCGAATCCGCGCTTGCGACCATCGGCCCGGAAGAACGACGACGTGTCCACCTCAACGCCGTCCGGAGCCGGTCCGAACCGTTCGTGCAGGTAGTCGGCGACGCCTCCGAGGACGCCCCGGTCGCCGGGCCAGACGACCTCACCGCCGGGCGTCACCCCGCGAACGACAGGACCGCGCCCGCCTTCGCGGGCGACGCGCGTGAGGCTCGCGACCGCGCGTACGTCGGGGGCAAGCGCGAGGCCGCGGCCTCCCTCTTCGAGCACCGCGTACTCGCCCAGAAGCAGGAGATTCGCCGGGGCACTCACGGCGCGGCCGGCGTGCGCTCGCTCGCCGTCGTCCGCGCGGGAGGCTTCAGCGCTCACCGTGCACCTCCGGCTCGCCGCCCGGCCCCGCGACGATCAGCTCGGCGGCGGGAGCGATCGCGAGAACGCGCTCGCTTATCTGTGAGACGTGCGCCTGCGTCGTCAGGAGCTTCACCTGCGGGCCGGCGTCCATCGTCTCCCACACCGGCAACCCGTCGGCGCGCATGGACTCGGCCGCGTGGATCACCGCGACGGTTTCCGGCTGCCAGTAGACGATGGGCGGCTTCGCGGCGAGCATGCTCGCGAACATCAGGAGGTAGCTCTCGCGCATCGCGGTCCCCAGCGCCTCGAGGTCGCGCGCCTCGAGCGCGGCGAGCCCGCGCTCGAAGAGCGGCTCCGACTCGTCGAGCCACGCGGGGTAGACCGGTGACGTCTCGCTCGTGCGGTTCATGCCGCTGCGCGAGGAGACCGGCTTCGCCGCCGCGCGCAGAACCACGACGATGACGCGGAGGTCGGGCCAGTGGTCGGCCGGGAAGGCCGGTTCGGCGTGCTCCGCCCCGCGACGCCAGGTCGTGAACCCCCCGTAGACCGCGCGGCTCGCGCTACCCGAGCCGAGCCTCGCGAGCGAGGAGAGCTCGCGCCGGTCGAGCGAGGTCTCGTAGAGCGCGTCGAGTCCGAGGGCAAGCGCGGCGAAGCCGCTCGACGAGGAGGCGATGCCCGCCGCGGTGGGGAAGGAGTTCTCGCTCTCCGCGCGCACGCGGGCGGTGGAGCCGGCGCGGGCGCGCACGAGGTCGATCATGGGGGCGAAGGTCGCTGCCGGTTGGGGGTGACCTCCCAGCACGACCTCGTCGGCGGCTGCGTGGGGCTGGAGCCGCAGCCTCGTCGTCGTCCGCAGACCCTCCAGCGTCACGGCCAGACTGGAGGTCGCGGGGAGATTGACGCCCCCGGGCCGCTTCCCCCAGTACTTGATGAGCGCGAGGCTGGGCGAGGCGGATGCGGTGACCGTCATGGCGAGCTCGACTCGTCCTTGTCCGGCGCGGCGGCGCGAATCCGGGCGAGGAGGTCGCGTGCGACCTCGGTGCCGTACACGCCGCGCTCGCGCATCGCGTCGACGACCCGCTCGCGCTCCTCGCCCCGCGCGCCTGCGGCCCAGGCGAGCCGATGCGCGTGGAGCCCCATGTGTCCGCGCTGGATGCCCTCGCTGACGAGCGCGAAGAGCGCGGCGAAGTTCTGCGCGAGACCCACGCAGACCGCGACGCGCGCGAGATCGACCGCGCCCGGGTTCCCGAGCAATGCGAGCGCGGCGCTCGACGCGGGGTGGATCCCGGCGGCACCGCCCACGACGCCCAGCGGGACCGGTATCGCGAGCTCGCCGGACAGCGTATCTCCGTCGAAGCGGTAGCGGGTGAGCGCCCGGTACGCTCCGTCGCGCGAGGCGTACTCGTGTACCGCCGCCTCGAGCGCGCGGGTATCGTTGCCGGTCGCGAGCGCGAGCGCGGTGACGCCGTTCATGATGCCCTTGTTGTGCGTGACCGCGCGAAGGTGGTCCTCGCGCGCGATCTCGTTCGCGAGGACGAGCCGCTCGGCGACCTCCCGCCCGTCGCGGCCTCCGCGCGCGAGCCTGCCGGCGTCGACTGCGAAGCGCGCGGTCGTCACACGCCGGTCGGCCGCGTTCGAGAGGATCGCCATGACGACCTTCCCGCCGGTGATCCGCTCGACCGGGGCCCGGAGCTGCTCCACCACCGAGTTGACGATATTGGCGCCCATCGCGTCGCGGACGTCGACGTGCACCTGTACGCGCATCGTCTTCGATTGTGTGAGCCACGCGACGTCCATGCCGCGCCAGCCGCCGCCGCGCTTCTCCATCCGCTCGAGGAGCGGGGCGGCTTCGCGGCGCAGCGCGTCGCGATCGGCGTCGATGCGCTCGGCCGCCCCGGGCGAAGGATCTTCGACAAAGAGCTGACCGGTCGTGATCGGCTCGCCGGCCTCCGTCGTGAACCCCGAACCGCGACGCACGATGCTCGCCGCGTAGCCGGCCGCGGCGACGACCGACGGTTCTTCGGTCGCCATGGGCACGTCGTACTCCCTGCCGTCGATCACGAAGCCCGCTGCGATACCGACCGGCAGCGCGAGGTAGCCCACCGCGGACTCCACCATGACGTCGGCGAGCTCGACCAGCTCCGTGTCCGAGCCGAAGGCCGCCGGCGCGATCCCGACCAGACTTTCCAGCGTCGCACGTCGTTCCTCTATGGGGCTCTTGCGGAAGCTGCGGGGGAGTCCGCCCGTCACCGTGCACCTCGCGCGGCAGGCGCCGAGCGCCGGATCCGGTCGCGAGCGTGCTCCTCGGCGGCGCGGTACCGGTTCGTGAGCTCGGTGAAGGCGGGCGTCTCGATCACGGGAGCCGAGCGGAGCGCGGCGACGTCGGGCGACCCGGTGAGCGTCATCGCGGTGCGCAGTACCGAGCGAAGCCGCTCGGCGAACGCGAGTCCCGACTCGTAGCCGCCGTCGACGACCGCGCGTACGAAGGGCAGCGCGAGCCCGGCGGCCTGCGCGCCCAGCGCGACCGACTTGACGACGTCCATCCCCGTGCGCAGGCCGCCGGAGGCAAGGATTCGGCCCGGCAGGTCCCGCGTCGCCGCGAGCGCGATCGCGGTAGGGGTCCCCCAGTCGGCGAACTCCGCGGCCACTGCGCGATCGCTCTCGTCCATCCGGTAGCCTTCCACGGTCACCCAGTTCGTTCCCCCGCTTCCGGCCACGTCGACGTAGCGCACGCCGCGCTCCACGAGCTCGTGCGTCTCCGCCGCGCCTATGCCGAAGCCGGTTTCCTTCACGATGACCGGGACCGGTGATTTCTCGCACAGCCGCGCGATGCCGTCGAGCACCCCGTCGAAGTTGCGGTCGCCCTCCGGCTGCGCGAGCTCCTGTCCGGGGTTGAGGTGCACCGCGATCGCGTCCACCTCGAGGCGGGCGACGAGCTCGGTGAGCCGCGGGAGATCGGGCTCGACGAGCTGGACACCTCCAATGTTCGCGAAGACCGGGACGTCCGGCGCGATGCGCTTGAGCATGAAGTGGTCGATGACTTCGGGCTTGCGAAAAAGGATGCGGATGGATCCCATACCCACCGGGATCCGGGCCTCCTGCGCAATCCGGGCGAGGATCTTGTTGACGCGGTAGCCTTCCGCGGAGCCGCCGGTCATCGACGAGATGAAGACCGGCATGGATACGGTGCGGTCGAGGAAGTCGGTCCTCGTGTCCACCGATTGCTCGTCGATCTCCGGCAGCGAGCGGTGGAGCAGGCGTACGTGCTCGAGCATCGTGGTGCCACCCTCGACGTCGTAGCGCGACGCGTCGGCGCAGATATCGAGATGCTGCGCCTTTCTCTCGCCTATCGCGTCGTGGTTGCCGCCCATTCCAGGTTCTTCTCGCCGACCTTCACGCCGGAGAAGGCGTACTCGCGGTAGCCGTCCTCGCGGATCGACGCGAGGTAGAACTGCTCGGCCGGCAACGTCGTCGCGTTCACGAGCGACTGGAGCTTCTCCGCGCTGTGCGGCGCGGACAGCCAGGTCTCGTACTCTTCGAGCGACGCGTCGCGTTCGTTGCGGAAGACGGTATCGAGGTCCCACTTCTCGATCACCTCGGGAGCGCCCGGTGCGACGCGTCCGGAGAGGATGATCATCGTGTTGCCCGAGCCGTAGGAGGCCATCAGGATCGATTTCCCGACGATGTCTCTCCCAAACGTTTGGTAGCGTTCCTTGAGCAAAAAGGCGAGCGCCATGAAGGTACTGGCCGTGTAGAGGTTGCCCACGCGCGTGTTCGGCTCGAGCGACTGCTCGAATCCGCGTTCGTTGACGAAGTCGGTGAGCTCGTCACCTTCGAGTCCGGTGTACGTGTTCACGAGCCGGCGGAAGGCGCCGAGCGCCATCAGCTTGAACGGCACGTGGAAGACGAACATGTCGGTGGAATTGAGCACGTCCGCGGGCGCCATGCCGCGGCGCTTGCAGTGGTCCTCAAAGGCGACTTCGAGCGCCTCGTTGTAGCACTGCATGGAGTAGGCGCCCTTCACCTTCGCCGTCACCGAGCCGATGGGGCGGAAGAAGTCGTCGACGTCGCGCGAGCACAGACCCTGGGTGTCCAGGTCGAGCTCGACGAGCTTCGGGTCGCGCTCGACGAGCAGACTCACGGCCCCGGCACCCTGCGTGATCTCCGCGGTCGAGGGCGCGTCGTAGCGCGCGATGTCCGAGCTCACGACGAGTCCGCTGTCGTCCTGCGAGCTGCCGGCGAGCAGACCCGCGATGCTCATCATCGCGATCGTGCCTCCCGCGCACGCGTGCTGCGTCTGGAACGTCATCATCGTCTCCGGCACGTCGACGCCCGAGTTCTGCAGCATGCCTTCGAGGTACGCCGCCACCGGTTTCGACTGGTCCACGGTCGTCTCCGTCCCCGTGCCGATGTAGCGAAGCCGTCGCGTGCTGTCCGGGTTCCGCCTCAGGAGCGAGTACGACGCCTGCGCCGCGAGCGTCGCGCTGTCCTCGTACGGCGCAGGAAACCGGATCGCCCCCTGACCGGTCTTCTCGATCGCCCGCTTCAGCCGGCGCTCGAACTTCGGGTCCTCCGCAATGCGGTGCGCGACAAGCGTGTCGAGTCCCATGCGCGGTGCGGGGACGTATATCTCAAGATCGCTCAGCCCAACCTTTGTTTTCTCCATCCGTCTCTCTGCCCCATACATCAACAATGTTTAGTGCCTCTAATATAAGCGTCGGTCCATAGACCGGCAACGTGAAACCATGCCGGTAGACTCGACCTCGTTCGTCCCATAGATTAGCGCTATGCCGTCAGGCACGACCACGACACAGCGCCACGCGGTTCTGCTCTCGGGTGGCGTAGACAGCTCCACGGCGCTCGCCGAGCTCGTCCGCCAGGGACTCCCCGTCACCGCATTCTACCTCAAGGTATGGCTTGAAGACGAGCTTGACCACCTCGGTGATTGCCCCTGGGAGGAGGACCTCGCCTACGCCCGCGCGGTGTGCGAGCGGTTCGACGTCGAGCTTCGGGTCGTGCCGCTGCAGCTCGAGTACTACGAGCGCGTCGTCAGCTATACGCTCGAAGAGCTGCGCTCCGGACGCACGCCGAGCCCGGACATCTTCTGCAACGAGCGGATCAAGTTCGGAGCCTTCCTCGACTACCTGCTCGAGCACGAGCGGGACGAGGAGATGAAGATCGCGACCGGTCACTACGCGCGGATTCTCGACCGAGGCGACCACGTGGAGCTCGGGCGCTCGCCGGATCCCGTGAAGGACCAGACGTACTTCCTGTCGCACCTGCACCAGGATCAACTGCGACGAATCGCGTTCCCCATCGGCTCGCTCGACAAGGACGAGGTCCGTCGGCGCGCGCACGAGCTGGACCTGCCGAACAAGGATCGCCGCGACAGCCAGGGCATCTGCTTCCTCGGCCGGATCAGGTATCCCGAGTTCATTCGTCACTACCTGGGTGAGCAGCCCGGGGATATCGTCGAGCTGGAGACAGGAAGAGTTCTCGGGCCGCACCGCGGGTACTGGTTCCACACGATCGGGCAGCGGACGGGGCTGGGCCTCGGCGGAGGGCCGTGGTACGTCGTCCGCAAGGATGCGCACGCGAACGTGATCTACGTCTCGCACTCCCGCAACGCGGACGATCGCGCGAAGCGGGCATTCGTCGTGTCTGAGCTCTCGTGGACGTGGCGCCCTCCCGAGCGCGATCGGCTGCTCGTGAAGATCCGCCACGGGCCCGACCTGCGGGACGCGACGGTGCGATGGATCGACGAGCAGAGGATGGAGGTCACGATGGACCGTGCCGATCGCGGGGTCGCCCCGGGACAGTTCGCCGTGTTCTACGACGGTGAGGTCTGCCTCGGGTGCGGCACGATCGCCGACGGCGCGGGTGGAGCGTAGCGAACAGGAGGCAGGATGCGCGTCATCGTCATTGAAGATGATCAGAAGATCGGGCAGTTCGTCGCCCGTGGCCTGCGCGAGGCCGGGTTCGCGGTCGATCTCGTCGAGCAGGCGGAGGAGGCGATCCCCCGTTTCTCCGACGATACCTACGACGCGGCCGTCGTGGACGTGATGCTTCCCGGCATGGACGGGCTCACCATGATCGAGACCCTTCGCGACCGCGGCATCACCACTCCCATGCTCGTACTCAGCGCCAAGCGTTCGGTGGAGGATCGCGTGCAGGGGTTCACCAGCGGCGGCGACGACTACCTGACCAAGCCGTTCTCGTTCTCGGAGCTGCTCGTGCGTATCCAGGCGCTCATCCGCCGTTCGAGTCAGAGCAGCGCCCCGACACGGCTGGGCGTGGGAGATCTGGAGGTCGACCTGCTCAAGCGAACCGTCCGACGGGGAGAGGTGGAGATCGATCTGCAGCCTCGCGAGTTCTCGCTGCTCGAGTATCTGCTGCGCAACGTCGACCGCGTGCTGTCCAAGACCATGATCATGGAGCACGTCTGGGACTACGACTTCGACCCGCAGACGAACGTGGTCGACGTGCTCGTTTCGCGGCTGCGCAGCAAGGTGGACCGCGAATTCGACGAGAAGCTCATCCATACCGTGCGGGGGGTCGGGTATGTCCTCAAGTCTCCGAGCGGCGGCTGAGAACGGGCGGTTCTCCCGCGGGATCGGTCGGTTCTTCCGGCGGATCGATGTCCGGCTCACGCTCTGGTTTTCTGCGATCGTCCTGTTCGCCGCGCTCCTTCTGTTCGGGTTCACCTTCTTCAGTCTCTACCGGACGCTCCGTTACGAGGACCGGCAGGAGCTGCAGGGACGCGCGCTCGGCTACGTCGTCCGCTACCGGTCGGCGGTGAGCGAGAGCGCAGGGGTCAACCGGCTCGTGAACCAGCTCAGCAACGACATCCTCACCCCGGCGGGCAACCCGTTCTTCGCCCGGATCGCGACCAGCCGCAACGATCAGGTCTTCCTGGGCGTTCCGCTTCGCGACTGGCAGGAGATCGACCTGGGCCGGCTCACTTCGGGCGACGATCCCCACGACGAAGGCTTCCTCACGATCGAGGCGCACCGTCTGGGCTACGATCTGGAAGTGCTCGGCGTCCGCCTCTCGGACAGCTACGTGCTGCAGATCGGCAGTGACACGAGGGACCGCGTCACCGTGTTGCGCGCCTTCCAGACGAGTTTCCTTTTCACCTTCGTGATCATGCTCGGCGTGAGCCTCGTGGGCGGACTCTTCTTCGCCTCCCGCTCGCTCCGGCCGCTGCGCGCGCTCAACGCGACCGTCCGTTCCATCATCGAAACCGGCGATCTGGACCGGCGCATCCCCGCCCGCAACTCCAACGACGAGCTCGACGACATGATCCGTTCTGCGAACGCGATGCTGGACCGGATTCAGGGACTCGTCACGGGGCTGCGCGACTCGCTGGACGCCGTCGCTCATGACCTGCGGACGCCGCTCACCAGGCTGCGCAGCACCGCCGAGCGCGCGCTCAGCGGCGACGGTCTGGAGAGCGCCGGGCCCGGTGCCGGTGCGGTCTATCGGGAGGCGCTCAGCGACGCCATGGAGGAGTCCGAACGCATCCTCGGGATGATGAACGCGATGATGGACATCTCGGAGGCGGAGAGCGGTGCGATGCGGCTCCGCCGTAAGGCGGTAGACCTGCGCCGTCTCGCCGAGGAGGCGGCCGACGTCTACGGCATGGTTGCCGAGGAGTCGGATATGGCGATCGAGGTGCGCATCGATGAGCCGCTGCCGGCACGGGCCGACCCCGCTCGGATGCGGCAGGTCATCGGCAACCTCTACGACAACGCGGTCAAGTACGGCGATCGGGGAACGACGATCACCGTCAGCGGCGCGGCGGTCGACTCGCAGCCGCCCCGTGTCTCTCTTTCGGTACACAACCAGGGCCCCTCCATCCCCCCGGAGGAGCTCGGGCGGATCTGGAACCGGCTCTACCGCGGGGCCGGCGCAGGGGATCGGCGCGACGGTCTGGGGCTCGGGCTCGCGCTGGTACGCGCGATCGTCACCGCGCACGGTGGGAGCGTCGAGGTTGACAGCGGCATCGGGCGCGGTACGCGGTTCACGATCGAACTCCCCGCCGAATCACAGGCGCCGATTATTACAAAGGTGTAATCTTCCCGAAAGGTTCCCGCAATCATGCGCGGCTATGCTCTCCATCGTAGAGATCATGGTGATGCAAAGACGAGTGCGCGAAACCATACGACTGATTCTCACCGGCCTTGCGGTGGCCGCTCTGGCAGGTTTCTCGGCGGACGCGTTTCTGCCGAGCGCTGAAGCCCAGAGTACCGACTCGGCGACAGAAACCGACGAGGGTTCAATCACCCGAGACGGTTCCCTGTCACTCGAAACCCCCGCGAGCGACGAGGTCCTCTGGGCGTACCAGAGCGCCTTCCGCAGGGCCGCGCAGGAGGCGCTTCCGGTCGTCGTGAAGATCGACGTGGTTGACGTCGTCACGCAGCAGGTGCCCTCGCTCCAGAATCCGTTCAGCTTCTTCTTCGGCGATCGCGACGAGCCGGAAGTCCAGGAACGCGAGTACCGGCGCCCGGGGCTCGGGTCCGGCGTGATCGTTCGTCGTACCGGCGACAAGGTGTACGTGCTGACCAACGACCATGTCGTGGGAGATGCGGATGAGATCACCGTCAGTCTCCACGACAGCCGCTCGTTCGAAGCGTCGGTCGTAGGGACCGACGATCGGCGCGACCTCGCGCTCATCGTCTTCGAGACCCGGAGCGACGTTCCGGTCGCACGCCTCGGCGACAGCGATTCGCTCGCCGTCGGGGACTGGGTCTTCGCCGTGGGCAATCCGCTCGGCTTCGAGTCGACGGTGACCTCCGGAATCATCAGCGCCCTCGGGCGTCAGCCGGGTGCGGGAAGCCGGATCGCGGATCTGACCGATTTCATCCAGACCGACGCGGCGATCAACCAGGGCAACTCCGGCGGGGCGCTCGTGAACCTCGCCGGTGAGGTCGTGGGGATCAACACGTGGATCGCGAGCCAGTCGGGCGGGAGCATCGGCCTCGGCTTCGCGATTCCCATCAACAACGCGAAGCGCGCGATCGACGAGTGGATTTCCACCGGCACCTTCCAGAATGGATGGATCGGGATCGGCTATGGCGGCTCGCTCACGAGCGAGGTGGCCTCCAGCCTGGGGCTGGGCGACCGCGACGGGGCGCTCGTGGGCAGCATCTACGAGAACTCGCCGGCGAGCCGCGCTTCGCTTCAGCCGGGTGATGTGGTTCGTCAGATCGACGGGCAGCGCATAGGCGGCTGGCAGGACCTCGTTTCGATCGTGGGCAATATACCGCCCGGCGAGACCGCGATGTTCCGGATCTGGCGGGACGGCCGGACCGTGACGACCACGCTGCGGATCGCGGCGCGCGTGGACGAGGAAATCGCGCGGACCGATTTCTGGCCCGGTCTGATCGCGATGCCGCTCTCCGACGAGATGCGCGAGAGCCTGGGGCTGCGAAACGAGCCGGGCTCGATCGTCATCGCGGAGGTGCTCGCCTCGGGTCCTGCGGCAGAGGCCGGGCTTCGTCGGGGGGACATCCTCCGGCGGATCAACGACGAGGAGGTGGATGACCTCGCGGCGTTCTACCAGGTGGTGAACGAGCGAGGCGATGACGAACTCGTGTTCCGAATCTCAAGACAGGGACGCGAGTTCGTCATCGGACTCATCCGATGACAGAATACTCCTCTCCTTCTGGGCAGTCCCTGTGTCGTTGACCAGGGGCTGCCCCCTTTTTATGCTAACGGCGATGACGAGCGGACTCCGTGCCATTCCCGGTCCACGTGCCTCCCTCCCTCAGCGCGGACCGCGTCCCGCGATCGAGGCGGTCGGCGTGCCCACCCCGCCGGTGAGCATCGCCCCCATGATGGAGAAGACCGATCGGCACTACCGCTACCTCATGCGGCAGATCACCAGACATACGTTGCTGTACACCGAGATGATCACAACCGGGGCGATTCTGCACGGTGATCGCGACTACCTCCTCGGCTTCGACGAGCTCGAGCATCCGCTCTCGCTTCAGCTCGGGGGCGACGATCCTGACGAGCTCTACCGCGCGGTCCGTATCGCGGAGGAGTACGGCTACGACGAGTACAACCTGAACGTCGGGTGTCCGAGCGACCGCGTGCAGAACGCCAACTTCGGCGCCTGTCTCATGGCCCGCCCCGCGCAGGTTCGCGAGCTCGTCGGGGCGATGCGATCGGCGACGCGACGACCGGTGACGGTCAAGCACCGCATCGGGATCGACGGCCGTGAGAGCTACGAACAGATGCGCGAATTCGTGGAGGTCGTCAACGAGGCCGAGCCGGCACGATTCACCGTGCACGCGCGGATCGCCGTGCTCGGCGGGCTCTCTCCCAAGGAGAACCGCACCGTGCCGCCGCTGCGCTACGAGGACGTCTACCGGCTCAAGCGCGAGCTGCCCCGGCTGCAGATCGAGATCAACGGGCACGTCGGCTCGCTCGACGAGATCGAGTCGCATCTCGACCGCGTTGACGGCGTCATGGTCGGGCGCGCGGCGTACGACCATCCGTGGCTCTTCGCGGATGTCGACGAGCGTTTCTTCGGCGCCGACCACGCCGACCGGCCGACCCGGCGACGCGTCGTGGACGGCATGGTGCCCTACCTGGACCGGTGGTGCGCCGCCGGCTGGCCCGCGAGGAACGTGCTGCGGCACATGCTCGGTTTGTTCGCGTTCTGCCCGGGGACCCGGAAGTACAAACAGGCGCTGAGCGGACCGCTGCCCGCCTCGAACGACGGAGCGGCGATGCTGCGCGACGCGGTCGCGCACCTGCGCCCCGCGGTCCTCGACGCGTGAGCGACGACCGCAGCGGCGAGTCCGACTGCCTGCACCGGATCCTCGCCGGATTGCGCGCGGGCGAGGTCCTCGACGTCGGCTGCGGGTCGGGGAGCTTCACGCGAGCGCTCGCCGACACGCTCACCGGCGCCCGTTCGATCATCGGCATCGATCCCGACAAGGACAGCGTTGACGAAGCGCGACGTCTCACCGACGACAGGCGCGTGCGGTTCCGCGTGCTCGCCGGTGGTGAGACCCCCTTCGGCGACGAACGGTTCGACCTCGTCGCGATCTCGAACGCGCTCCATCACCTGGACGACCCGCGCGTGGTCCTCGACGACCTGCGCCGCATGGCACGGCCAGGCGGGTACCTCGTCGTGCAGGAGCTCGTCGGCGACGAGCTCGCGCCGGCGGAGCAGAACGGGCGTGACGTCCATCACTTCAAGGCGAGGATCGACCGCTTGCGCGGTCGCTCGCACGAGCCGACGCTCACGCGAAGCGCGGTGCGCGAGCTGGTCCGCTCGTCGGGGGGCGTCGTGGAGGAGGAGTGCGAGATCCGCGATCCGGGCGCAGACACGGGTCAGGCCGGGGCCGACGGCGAAGCGGTCGACGAGGCGCTCGCGTTTCTCGCCGAGTATCTGCCGTTCGCCGAGGGCACATCGGACTACGACGATCTCGCGCGCGAGGCTCAACGGCTCGCTGCCCGGCTTCCCGTGCACGGCATCGCGTCCCCGCCGCGCCTGCTCATTCGGGCTCGCTATCCCCGGAGTGGACCGGCTCGTCCTGCCCGCCGCGGCTGATCGATCCGACGATTCTCACGAGCACGACGACCACGAAGACGGCGATGAGTATGACGGCGGGCAGCCGCACGTCGATCGCGACGAAGACCGTGATGCCGGCGACGGCAAACGCGGCGGCGCCCACGAAGCCGAGGAGCTTCAGATGCCGCCGGAGCGTCTCGCGCTGGACCCTCGCCGGTGAATCAACAGGATAGCGGACGAGCAATCGGTCGAGGTCCGTCGCGCAGACGAGCAGCCACATACCGACGACGGCCACCGGGAACAGTCGGAACGCGAGCCCCGCGAACAGCAGCACCCCCAGCACGACGAAGCTCCCCCCGACGAGGAGATCCGCGCGCGCGGCGATCCACCGCGCGGTCCGTGAGGGGCGGCGCGTGGTGCGAGCGGGGCGGCGAAGCGTTACCCAGAGGCCGGACGCCAGCAGCGCGGCGAAGGCGGCCGGCCACGCGCCGGAGACGACCTGCACCGCGATCGCGGCTGCGCCTGCGAGCGCGACCGACGCGGCAACCAGGCGTCGCGTCGTGGTGAGCGTGCGCTGCGCCGCGTTCATCGGTGACGGTGCCTCCACGTCGCGACGATCCCCCCGTACGCGCGAGCGACCGCGCTCCCGAGCGGAGAGCTCGTATCCCAGTCGATGACCGCGAGCCCGCGGTGGCGGAGGCGACGCAGCAGGACGGCACGCTGCAGTCGTGCGATGCGGGCGGCCTCGTGGAGCACCGGCGCGGCCCCGGCGTCCGGAGCGGGCGGCAGCGGATCGGGCGTCACGACCATGACGGCGTAGCCACCGGCCTGCAGGCGCTCGAGCGCAGCGGGGTCGTCCTCGGTGAGGGGACTCACGAGTATGACCTGGCTTCCGGCCGGAAAGAGTCGCTCGGGCAGCGCGTCGAGGCGGAAGAAAACGTGGCTCTCTCCCGGCTGCGCGCGAGCGATCCGGTTGAGGATCCGGTGCTTCTGCACGCGACCGAAGCCCGGCGAGAGCCAGTCGAGCGAGAGCCCGTAGCCGAGATAGCCGACGCGGTTGCCCGCATCCACGATGACGTCGACCAGACTCGCCGCGGCGGTCGCGGCGGCGTCGAAGAGGTCCGCAGCGGCGCCGACCGGATAGGCCCTGCTGCGGCAGTCGAGCAGCACCGCGACGTCGGCGACGCGCTCCTGCTGGTACTCGTTGACGAAGAGCCTGTCGGCAGAGCGCGCGGAGGCACGCCAGTTGACGTGGCGCAGCGATTCGCCGCCGCGGTGCTCGCGAACGTCGAAGAACTCGGTGCCTTCCCCGCCGCGACGCGCGGGGTTGGTTCCGGCGTACACCAGCGTCCGCCGCGGTGCGATGGGTATGCGGGCGAGCTCCCGGTGATCGGGGAGCGTGATGAGCTCCTGCTGGATGTCGTAGGCTCGGACGGTCTCGCGCAGCGCGAGGTCGCCGCCCGTCTCGACCACGATCCGCTCGAACTCGTACGATCCGCGCGTCCCGACGACCGTGTACGAGAAGGAGAGCGCTTCACCGGTGTCCAGGCGCGCCTGTCCCCACGGTCGGCCGCCCACGACGCGGAGGCCATCCGGGACGAGGTCGCGCGCGACCACCTCCGCGAGCGGCGCTCCCGTGTTCTCCACGGTGACCGTCACCCGGACCTCCTCCCCCGGGTTCGCGCGCTCGCGCTCGAGGCGCCGCGCAACCCGCAACTCGGCGCGTGGTCCGGCGAGGAGCCACGATCCGAGCACGTAGACGACGAGCGGCGTGGCGACGAGCATGAGCGTCCCCGAGAGTGTGACCAGGCCGGTGAAGATCACCGTCAGCGTCAGGCCGGTGACGGCGAGGAGCTGGTTTCTCACGACTGCGCGATGACCGGCACGGGTACCGAGCCGATGATCGAGTCGACGACGTCCTCGGCGGCCTGCTCGCGCATCCAGAGCTCCGGTGATACGACGATCCGGTGGCGAAGCGCGACCGCAGCGCTCGCCTTCACGTCGTCGGGAATGACGAAGCCTCGACCGGACAACGCCGCGAGCGCGCGCGCCGTCTTCATGATCGCGAGCGACCCGCGCGGGCTCGCCCCGACGCTGACGCTCGTGTGCTCCCGCGTACGCCCCACGATGCGGACGATGTACTCCTCCAGATCCGCATTGAGGTGGACCTCTTCGACGAGGTCGCGCATCGCGAGGATCTCCTCAAGCGTCGTCACCGGTTCCACCGTCAGCGCGTCCTCGCGTCGCTCGCGGCGTCGACGGAGAATCTCCGCCTCCGCGCGCGCGTCGGGATAGCCGACACTGAGCTTGACCAGGAATCGGTCGAGCTGGGCCTCCGGGAGCGGAAAGGTCCCCTCGTACTCGATCGGGTTCTGCGTCGCGAGCACGACGAAGGGGTCGGGCAGCGGCATGGTCTCGCCTTCGATCGTGACCTGCCCCTCCTGCATCGCTTCGAGAAGCGCCGACTGCGTCTTGGGCGAGGCGCGATTGACCTCGTCGGCGAGGAGGATGTTCGTGAAGATGGGACCGCGGCGCAGCTCGAAGGTTCCGGTCTCCCGGTTGTAGACCGAGCCTCCGGTGATGTCGCCGGGCAGGAGGTCCGGGGTGAACTGGATCCGGGTGAAGGACAGTTCCGTCGATTGCGCGAGCGTGCGCGCGAGCAGCGTCTTGCCCAGGCCGGGGTAGTCCTCGAAGAGGACGTGTCCGCCCGAGACGACCGCGGCGATCACCATTCTGATGACGTCGGACTTGCCGACGATCGCCCGCTCGACGGATTCGAGTACCCGTTCGCCGAAGGCGCGAACGGGGTTGAGATCGGGACTGCTCATGAGACCTCCGTGATGGTTTCCAGCTCGTGCAGGATGACCTCGCAGCGTTCGGGAAGAACGCCGGATTCGGCGGTTGCCGCCGCTGCGGTGTTCTCAAGGTGCGCGACGATGACCGGCACGAGATGTTGCGGGGCGCCGTGCTCGACGTAGTGACGGCACGCGTCGGTGGAGTAGCCCCGGTAGCCCGCGGCCTGGAGCAGCATCCCCAGGCAGAGCCGCTCGAGCTCCGAGGCCGCGAAGCGGTCGGATCGCGCGCGCTCCACGAGGCTCGCGTACCCGGCGAGCGCGCCGGGCGCGTTCGCGTTCGGCCGCGTCGACGCCGTGCGCGAGGCGCGCAGCGACAGGAGCGCGCGCACCGCGACGACGAGCAGCGCGGCGACCGTCGGATACCAGTAGATGCCCTGCGGCAGAGAGGCGAGGAAGTCAGTCACGCCCGCGCTCCAGCGATCCGGCGATCACACGCAGGTGCTCCACCGCCTGTCGTTCCTCGTCGGGCGTGAGCTTCACGTCGCCGTAGCGCGCCTCCTCGAAGAGCCGCGTGAGCCCATCGGCATGATCCCGGGGGACTCCCGCGTCCACGAGGCGTCCGCTGAGCTCGCGCGGGGTGAGCGTGTGCGCGCGACCCGCGTGACGCGTGCGGCGATAGACCTCGAGCATGTCGCGGTAGCAGCGGATGACCGTCGCGAGCACGTCCTCGCCCGACTCCGCCCGCACGACGGCGGCGCGCGCGCTCTGCTCGACCGAGTCCTCATCCGGCGTGCGCCTGCGTACCGGCCACCGGATCCGCGGCCGAACGACGAGCACCACCGCGACGGCCGCCACTCCGGCGATGATCCAGCTCACGACTCCCGAGCCGGTCGGCGCCTCGGGCTCTACGTCCGCGGCGTCTTCTTCGTCCATCTCGTCGATGAGCGGTATCGCTCCGTCGCCGCCGGCGCCGTCGGTTTCGCCTTCTTCGAGCCGGGTCTCCAGCTCCTCTTGAGGCGGGGGCATACGCGTGATCACGAGCGCGGCGCCCATGCCGATGACGACGAGCATGAGGGTGGAGAGCCGGTTTTCCCTGCGTGCGAGTCCGACGAAGAAGAGTACGATGGAGACCCCGGCGACGACGGAGACGACCCAGCCGATGACTCGGCCGTCGTAGTAGTTGCGCGACTCGCGCTCGCGGAGCTCGAGTACGCGCTCGACCGTATCGGCCACATCGGTCTCCAGACGCAGACCACGGCGCAACTCGAACCCGTCGAGCGCAACGGCGAGGAGCATGAAGCCGACGAGGAGTGCGGCGGCGAGCAGCAAGGGTCGGTGACTGGACATTCGCGGCACGGGTGATAAGAGTATACCATGCAGGGAAGCCGGACAATGACGACGACCGAGAACCTGATCGACCAGCTCCAGCGACGCGTCGAAGCCGACGGTACGTGGGAGGTGAGCTCGGACGAGCTCGCCGACCGCTTCGACACCGTGGACTACTACCGTGCGGTCTACGAGGCCGCGCAGGTCAGCGTGGACATCTACACCCCCGATAACGTGGGAGAGTTGCTCGTGCTCCTCGACCACCTCACCGGGCGTGACTACCGCGAGGCGTTCCGCGAGGCCGGGCTCTACCTGACACACGAGGATCGTATCGATCTCACCGAGCGCTTCACGCGCACCGTCCGACACAAGATCGTCCTGCACACGCCGGAGCCCGAGACCTTCCGCGCGATGCTGCGCGAGTTCCGACGCTACGACCGGGCGGAGTTCCACTACCTGAGGACCTTCTTCGACACCGACGAGCTCGTACGCCGCTGTACCGACGAGTACCTCGAGTCGCGCGCGGCGCCCGCCCTCGAAGCGACGGTGGACGCCTACCTTCGCCTCCTTCTCCAGCGCCACATCGTCGACCTGCACACGCTCGCGCCGGCGCTCATGGAGATCCTGCGCACGGTCGCGCGCCACGAGGGAGCGCTTCCGGGTGCCGACCGCGGGGACGACCGCGGGGACGGAGAGGACGACGCGGGAGAGCGCCGCCCGTCAGCCGGGGCTGCCGACGATCGCTCGTGGGCGCTCCGGGTCCTTGGACTCTCGGCGCGCGACCCGTCGCCGAACGAGATACGCGATCAGTACCGCAGGCTCATGCGGCGCTACCATCCGGACATCAACCCGGACGGTCTCGAGGCCGCGAAGGAGATCAACGAGGCCTACGGCGTCTTGATCGACCGCGCGTAGCGGCGAACCGCTACCAGCGTGGATCGGCTTCGAGGAGCTTTCCGGCTTCCTCCGCCGGAACCGGGCGGCTGAACAGGTAGCCCTGCCCGTACTCGCTGCCGAGCGTGCGGAGCGCGGTGAGCTGACTGGTCGTCTCGATTCCTTCGGCGATCACGGTCTTGTTCAGACCATGGGCGAGCGAGACGATGTTCGTCACGATCTCGCGACTCTCGGCCTCGGCCTCCATGTTGCCCACGAAGCTCTGATCGACCTTGAGGACGTCGAAGGGGAATCGATGCAGGTAGCTCAGGCTCGAGTACCCGGTTCCGAAGTCGTCGATTCCGAGCTGGATGTCCAGCGACTTCAGCCGCTCGAGGATTTGCATGCTCGTCTCAACGTTGCGCATCAGGCCGCTCTCGGTGATTTCCAGCTTGACGCAACTGGGTTGGACATCGTTCCGGTCGATGATCGCGGCGATGCGGTCGACGATCCCGGGGTGCGTGAACTGCTTCACCGAGAGGTTCACGCTGATCATGAACTCACGGTCCGCGCCGAGCGAACGGCGCCACGCGCACGCCTGCTCGAGCGCCCGCGTGAAGACTCGCTCGCCCAATGGGACGATGAGTCCGGTCTCCTCGGCGAGGCCGATGAACCCTCCCGGAGTGACGACGCCACGCTCCGGATGGATCCAGCGAGCCAGCGCCTCGAATCCCGCGATGCGACCGGTCTCCAGCGACACGAGCGGCTGGAACCAGGGTACGATCCGGTCCTCCTCGATCGCGCGGGTGAGCTCGGCTTCGGTCTGCAGCGCGTCGAGCGCCTCCTCGTACATGGTCGCGTTGAAGATCTCCGCCCGCGAACGCCCGGCGCTCTTCGCCCGGTACATGGCGGTGTCGGCGTCGCGCAGGATCGACTCCGCATCCTGGTGGTTTTCGGTGGGCAGAACGATTCCCACGCTCGCGGTCAGCGAAACGGGGCTGCCCGCGAGCTCGAGCGGACGCGCGATCTGCTCCCGGACTTCGCGGGCCATGCCGAGCGCCCGGCGCGAGTCGGGCACCGGAGCGAGCAGGACGCCGAACTCGTCGCCGCCGAGCCGGGCGACCGTTCCCGAGTCACCCACGAAACGACGCAACCGCTCGCCGACGCGTTGCAGCACGTCGTCTCCCGCCTTGTGTCCCAGCGACTCGTTGATGACCTTGAACCGGTCGATGTCGAGAAGCATGGCCGCGTACGAGACGGATGGATCGCGCTGGGCCAGGGCGATCGTCTGATCGAGTCGTTCGGCGAGGAGCGCCCGGTTGGGGAGGCCGGTGAGCGAATCGTGGAACGCGTCGTGCAGGAGCTGCGCCTCGGCCCGTTTGCGGTCGGTGACGTCGGTGAAGTAGATGTGGACGTTACCGGCATCGCGAATCGGGTGGTACGTCCATTCCAGGTACACGTCGCCCATCTTCGACTCCACCTGGTGCTGTTCGGTGGAGCCGGCGAGCAGCCGTTTCACGACGTCCCGGTGGTTCCCGGGAAGGAGTCCGGTCAGGTCGGCGTTCTGCTCGTCGAGAAAGCGCTGCGCGGCCGGGTTTCGGTAGACGACCTCACCGTCGGCGTCGGCGGCCAGAACCCCGTTCGGGTTCCGTCGCGGGAACTCGGCGAGCTGGACGATGTTGTTCACCATCACGGTCGTGTGATCGTAGAGCTCGCGCAGATCGTCGGAGAGATCCGTGCGCAGCCGCGCCGCGTAGTCGCCGTTGGCGATCCGCCGGGTGTAGTCGATGATGCCGTCCACCGAGCGCGTGACCGTCCTGCGGATCCAGACGAGCAGCGCTGCGACGATCGCGAAGATGGCGACCGTCGAGGCGATCGTCGCTATCCGCCACACGACGACGGTGCTCTGCCGGTCGTCGATCGCGGCCTGGATCCCCTGCGTACCCGCGCGGTAGAGTTCGTCGGTCACGTCGAACAGATGGCGGCCGGTCCCGAGGACGTCCGCGGGTGGCGATGAGCCGCCGTCCATGCGACGGTCGAGCATCCCCATCAGCTCGGCGTGGGTCGTGCGGAACCTCGCGAGTTGCGTACCGATCGATCGTCGCATGTCAGGACGTGGACCGAACCACCTTGAGTTCTCCGCCTGCGCGAAGTCGATGAGCTGCACGATCCGCACGCGCGCGAGGTTGTCGAGGAGCGTCTGGAACGCGGCGAAGCCCTCCGAGCGATTCGGGAAGGCGATGACCTGATTCACGATACGGGCGTACTCGGGGAGGTAGACCATGACGCCTCGGATCATGGCGTTCGTATCAAGACCCGGGTCCTGCGTCGCGCCGGAGAGGTCGAGCACCGACGCGCCCGTTCGCACGAGCGAGTCCAGAAGCGTCGCGTACTTTGCGGCCGTAGGGTCGCTACGGTAGTCGATCCACCGGCGCTCGAGCTCGACCGGCGAGAAGTCCCCGAGTCCCCGAACGGCGAGTCGCTGCTCATCGATGCCCAGTCGATCCTCCACGGCGGCGTGGTAGTCGAGAAGCCGGTCGAATGCGTCCTGCACCAGGCTCGCCGGGTTCTCCATCTCCTGCGCGTCGGCATCCGATTCTCCTGGCATGCTCATGTACTCGATCTGCCAGGTCGACAGCGCGTGCTGGACCGCGTAGACGCGCCGCGCGTACTCGATCCCGTCGTCCTCGCGGCGTGCGAATCGGGCGTTCGCCGCGAATCCGGCGTCGAGGACGATGACGAGCGCGAGCGTGGGGATGACGAAGGCGAGGTAGCCGATGAGCAGCTTGCGCGAGATGGGCAGCCCGCTCAGCCGCGCGCGAAGGCTCCTACTGCCTGCGCTTCCTCGCGATGTAGATCTTCCGTTCTGCGACCGGATTGTGTTCTCCTCCATCGTACCAGTGGCGATCCTGTCTCGCTGCGGACGTGCGACCGGCGGTCTCCTGCTCGTACGCCTCGGCGACCTGCCTCCGGAGCTCGGCGTAGCTGGGAAGCTCCGAGCGGTCGGCGGTCGCGGTCGCGGCCTCCGGTCGTCCCGCCGGCGGCGCACGCCTCAGGCGCGCGAGCACCCTGCCCATGCGACCCGGCTCGCGCGACGAGTCGTCTGCGCGGTCCCGACGCATGGTGGGCGTCACGATCGAACCGATGGGCAGAACGAGTTTCTTCACGACGAGCTCGACGATCAGAAGAGCGATCGCGGCCACCAGCAGCCAGCGCCAGAGCGTGTCGCGGAACGTGCTCCCCCCGAGCGCCGTCTCGAAGAGCGCGTCCGCGTCGTCGGCCGCGAGCACCTCGCCGCCGCCGCGCGCCGCGACGGATGCGAGCCGGTCGAAGTCGGTCTCGAACTGGATGTACTCCCGAGCGAACGGTACGGAGAGCCCGTACGGTTCGGGCCGATTCTCGTCGTCGCCGAAGACGGTGACGATGTAGCCGCCCTCTCTGCTCGTTTCGAGCTGCGCCTCGTATCGGCCCGGCTCGGTCTGTTCGAGCGCCACTTCGTACGGATCGCCGCGCGGCGGCTGCACGCGGGCCGAGAGGTCGAGCAGGTTGCGGAAGCTCCCCTCGGCCGACAGCGCGTCGACGACCATCGTGGTCGTGTCGGCGCCGCGGTCGAAGCGAACCCGGAAGTTGGAGGTCCCGGCCGGCCGCTGCGCCCAGCGTACCGCCTGCGCGAGGATTTGCTGGTAGCCGTCCCAGCCGAGCCAGTTCACCCCCCACTTCGCGCGCAGATCCGACGTGAACGCGACGCTGCGCCCGAGGCCGTACTGCCAGCTCGCGAGGACGGGATTGGATCCGGTCCCGGCGAGCACCATCTGGGAGCCGGTCTTCTGGTAGGAGAGTACGAACCCCTCGAGCGGCGGGATGTCCTCGGGCGCGATGCCTTCGACGATCGGCGTGCGATTGACGAGCCGGGGCACGAAGGTCTCTTCGACGATGAGGTTCCGACTGACGATCGTTGTCTCGGCGGCGAAGATCCGGGGGACGCTCTTCGAGTCGGCGGTGTGGTAGCTTCGCCCGCCGCCCCAGTCGGCCATGTTGGTCATGAGCTCCCGGTCGGAGCTCGAGCCGATCGAGACCGTCGACACGGTGATCGAGTCCTCGCCGAGCTCGTCGATGATGCCCTCGAAGTCGGCGTCGTTCGTCAGCCCGTCGGAGAGCACGATCAGGTGCTTGACCGCGGCCTCCTGCTCGCTCAGGACGCGGTGCGCCTCGCGCAGCGCGCCTTCGAGCACGGTGCCGCCGCCGGAGGCGAGCCGCGACAGGTCGCGGATGATCGTCTGCCGGTCGCCGGCGCGGGTGATGGGCACCGTCCATTCGAAGTCCGCGTCGAAGGCGATCAGCCCGGTCGTGTAGAACGGGTTCATGATCTCGATCGCGGAGATCACCGCCTCCTTGACCAGGTCGAGCTTCGTCGAGCCGGAGACCTCGACCGCGCCCATGCTGCCCGACTTGTCGATGACGAAGACCATCGCGAGCGACGGGATCTTCATCGTGGAGGTCACGTCCATGTCGACCGGCAGCGTCCGCTCGATCGGGGTCCGGTAGTAGCCGCCCGCCCCGAAGCTCGCGTCGCCGCCGAGCATGAGGAAGCCGCCGCCGGTGTCGCGGACGTACCGCTCGATCGCCTCCATCCGCGGGACCGACATGTCGTACGCCGGGACGTTGTCGAAGATGACCGCGTCGTAGGGGATGAGGTCGCCGACTTCGGTCGGCATCGCGTCGCTCGGGCGTACCTCGACGTTGATTCCCTGGCTCTCGAGCGCCGCGAGCACCGGTTCGGCCGGGTCCTGCGCGACGTAGAGCACGGCCGGCTCTCCGGTGACGCGCACGAGCGCCTCCGACTCGTTGTTGATCGCGATCGGATCGTCGAGCGTCGAAACCGTGACGCCGTAGCGGTGCACGCCGGTTTCGGCGAACCGTCCCTGAAAGGTGATGACGTTGTCGCCGCGGCCGAGCCGTACGCGGTCCTCGCCGTAGTACTCGCCGTCGCGGAAGACCGTGACGGTGGCGTCCTTGGTCTCGGTCGCCGAGACGACGACGTTGAACTCGTGGGTCTCGTCGAGTCTGACTTCAGGCGGCGCGTCGATGCGGCGGACGAAGACCTCGCCCTCCGAAGGCCGCGTGGGAAGCGGCACGGTGAAGACCTCCACGCCGGCGTCTGATGCGAGCCGGGCGGCGTCCGCGGCGTCGCCGCTGGTCTCCTGGCCGTCGCTGAGCAGCACGATGCGTCGCGGTCGGTCGTCCTCGAAGAGCGAGAGCGACCGCAGGATCCCCTGCGACAGGTCGGTCGCACTCGTGGTCACGATCGACTCGCGGCTGACCTGGGTGAGCCCGGACTGGAGCCCCCGCTCGACGGCGACCTCGTCGCCCACGAGCACGATCGCCGCCCGGTCGTCGGGGGACGCGCGTTCGAGCGCCCGCTCGACGAACGCCCGCGCCTCGCGTGCGCCGTCCGGACCGACGCTGTCCGAGACGTCGAGCGCGAAGACGACGTCGATCCCCGTTTCGGCGTCGCTCTGCTGAAGGCCGGCCACGACGAAGACGAGCGCAGCGATCGCCACGACTCGCAGCACGAGCGGCACGATCCGGCGCACACCGGGGCGTCGCCGACCTACCACGAGCGCGGCGACGAGGAGCGGTACCAGGATCAGCAGCAGCAGCGCGAGCGGGTAGAGCAGTCTCATCAATGCCTCCGTGCCCAGACGATCCAGTCGGCGACGAGGACGAGGAGCGCGAGCAGCGCGATCCAGTGCCACACGGGGTACCCGGCTGCCCCGACGATGACCTGCTCGCCCTCGGTTCGCGTCGCGCTGCCCAGTCTGTTGGCGAGGTCGGATTCGGCGGCGTTGGCGAGCGTTACCGCGAAGTGGCTTCGGAACGACTCGCCGCGCACCTCGTACACGCCAGTCTGTTCGGTGCGCGCGAACTCGAACGGACTCGTGCGGGGCGTCGATCGGACCACCGTCCCGTCCGGCAGAATCACCACGACCTCTTCGCCCGGCGGAACGTAGAGCGGGACGACGCTGCCCACCGACGCGTAGCCCACGTCTCCCGCCGGGGCGACCGGCGCGAGCCACTCGATGATGTTGTTCATGAGGACCGGGAAGCTGCCGCGCAGCGCGATGTCCGAGCTCCCCAACGCGAAGGTGGTGCCCACGAGTGTGAGGTCGTCGCGTCGGTACGTGTAGAGCAACGGCGCCTCGCCGGCGGTGGCGAGGACCGTCGCGCGCGGGTTCATCTCGCCCACCGCGTAGCTCCCGATCCTGATCTGGTCGAGCCGCACCCCATCGAGGACCGGGTGCGAGGTGCGCACCGACACCGTCTGCTCGAGCTCACGCGTGTCCATCGCCGTGAACGGGCCGTCGGGAAGCGCGGTTCCGAAGGCCACGACGTTTCCGCGCAGCCGGGCCGGCCCGGAAACCTGGTCGAGGACGAGGATGTCGAAGGCAGAGTCCTGGTTCACGTCCTCGCCGACGGTGAGCTGGACGCCCGGATAGATCGACAGGAAGGACTCGAGGAAGAGGTTCCCGGGTGTGACGAGCTGCACGCGCACCGGCCGCTCGCCCGACGCCGCAGCGAACGCGCGGTCGTCCACGCCGAGCGCGTCGTCGTTGTCGACGAGCTCCGCGGTGTAGACGGTACCCTGCGTCCGCGGGATGACCGCAGTGATCAGTCGCTCCTCGCCGGGCTCGAGGTCGAGCGACCGGACGGAGACGGGCTCGTCGTCGGCGGTGAGCCTGTAGTCGACGACCGCGGCGGTGGTCGAGTAGTTCGCGACCGCGGAGAGCACCTCGAAGGCCGAGCCGTCCGGTCGTTCGCGCAGCTCGAAGGAGGTGATCGCGAGGTTTCCGCGCGCGTCCTCGCCGGTTCCGTCGTCCGCCTCGGTCCCTACGGTCGCGAGCGTGACCGTCTGCGGCAACTCGGCGAGCGCGCCCGGTGAGACCGCGCCGTCGGTCACGAAGACGATCTCCGCGTCCGGGCCCGGCGCGAGGCCGCGCAGAAGCGCCACCGCGCGCGCGAGGTCGTTCGGACCGTCGGAGGCCTCGAGCTCGCGGATCGCCTCGTAGACCGTGGTTCGATCGGCGGTGAAGGTCTGGAGCACCGTCGGTCGAGGGCCGGCGGTCACGAGCATGACGCGGCTGTTCCGCGGCGCCCTGCCCACGATTTCGCGCGCCCGGTTACGCGCGAGGTCCATCCGCGCGACGCCACCGGCCGCGCTCTGCATGCTCGCGCTGTCGTCGATCATGACGATGATCTCCCGCGACCCGGTTGTCGCCGCGGTCTCGACGATCGGCTGAGCGAGCGCGAGCGAGGCGAGCAGCGCCGCGATGAGCTGCAGGAGCAGGTTGACGTTGCGCAGCAGCCGCGGCCGCATTCGCCGCGAGTGCTGATCGGAGATCTCGCGCCACAGATAGAGCGACGAGACCTCCTGTCGGCGCCGCTCCTGGCGGAACAGATGGAGCAGGACGATCACCGGGATGGAGAGCAGCAGAAGCAGACCGAGTGGATTCGCGAAGCTCAATGGACGAAGACCCCCCGTCTGAGATAGCTGAACACGACGTCCTCGAACGGGATCCGATTGGTCGTCCGCAGATACTCGATGTCGTGACTGAGGCAGAACTCTTCTATCTCGCCGAAGAAGATGCCGAGTCGTCGCTTGTATTCGTCCACGGTCTCCGGCTCCACGTTGAGCTCGGTCTCGTCCTCGGTTTCGCCGTCGATCAGCCTGAACGGTCCCTTGAACCTCGGGTCGAGCTCGTCCTCGGCCATGACCTGGATCAGCATGACGTCGAAGCGACGGTAGAGCAGGGCGCGCAGACCCTCCATGTAGCCGCCCGGGTCGAGGAGGTCGGTCAGCAGGATCGCCAGCCCGGGACGCTTCGTGCGCAGCGAGTAATCGCGCAGCGTGCGGTTGAAGTCGGTACGGCCGGACGGCTTGAGCGAGGCGATGTAGTCGAAGATGGAGAAGACGTGCGACGTCTGACGCACCGGCTGCAGCGAGTGCTCGATGCCCTCGGCGAACGCGCTCACGCCCACGCGGTCGAGGTTGTTCACCGCGAGGTAGCCGAGCGCGGCGGCGAGTCTCCCGGCGTACCAGAGCTTGGTGGGTTCGCCGAACGCCATGGACCGGCTGGTATCGAGCAGGATGTGAACGGTGAGGTTTTCCTCCGCGGTGAAGACCTTCACGAACAGCCGGTTCAGCCGACTGTAGATGTTCCAGTCGAGGTAGCGGAAGTCATCGCCGGGCTGATAGAGCCGGTAGTCGGAGAACTCCAGCGAGGCGCCGCGGTTGATGGAGATGTTCTCTCCGCGCGACACGCCGGAGCGGATCTTGCGCGCGAGCAGCGACAGCTGTTCGAGCTTGCGGAGAAAGGTCTCGTCGAGGAGGGTGTTTGCCACTACCGGCCCGCCTCCGGAATGTTCTCGATCACGCGCTCCACGATCGAGTCCGGGTCGACGCCTTCCGCCTCGCCCTGGAAGCTCAGGATGAGCCGATGGCGAAGCGACGGCAGCGCGGCGCGCCGGATGTCGTCGAAGCTGACGGTGAACCGGCCGTCGAGCAGCGCGTACACCTTCGCCGCGAGGATGAGGCTCTGCGCGCCGCGCGGGCTCGATCCGTAGCGCACGAAACGCTTCACCTCGTCGATCGAGTCGTCGCGATCGGGATGCGTCGCGTAGACGAGACGCACGGCGTAGTCCATCACCGGCCGCGAGGCGGGAACCGCGCGAATGAGGTCCTGGAACTCCACGATCTCCGGGGCGGCAAGGATGCGCTCGAGCACCGGCAGCACGCCCGAGGTCGTCCGGTCGACGATGGAGAGCAGGTCGTCGTGGGCGGGGTACTCGACCTTGAGCTTGAAGAAGAAGCGGTCGAGCTGCGCCTCCGGAAGCGGGTAGGTGCCCTCCATCTCGATCGGGTTCTGCGTCGCGAGGACGATGAACGGGGGGACGAGCGCGTAGCTCTGCCCGGCCACCGTAACGTTCTGCTCCTGCATCGCCTCGAGCAGCGCCGACTGCGTCTTGGGCGTTGCCCGGTTGATCTCGTCGGCGAGGAGCACCTGGCTGAAGATCGGCCCCTTCTGGAAACGAATGAGCTGGTTGCCCTCCTCGTCGCGCACGAGAACGTTCGTTCCGATGATGTCGGCGGGCATCAGGTCCGGCGTGAACTGGATCCGCGTCGTGGTGAGGTCCATCACCTCGCCGAACGTCTTGATCAGGAAGGTCTTCCCGAGACCGGGTACCCCCTCGAGAAGCGCGTGACCGCGGCAGAGCAGGCAGATGAGTACCTGCTCGACCAGCGTCGTGTGGCCCACGATGTACCGTTGGATCTCCTGCTCGACCCGACGGATCTTCTCTCCCGCGGCCAGCGCGCGTTCCTGCACCTGGGGGTCCCAGGCGGTCTGACTACTGCTCATTCTGTGCTCCTTCCTCGGCTGCGAGTGTCAATCTCAGAAAGTAGTTGCGGACCAGCCGCTGCAGCTCCGGCGGCGTCTCCTCGCGATTCACCGCTTCTTCGACGATCCGTTCGAAGATCACGTCGCGTTGCTGTTCGGTGAGCTCGCTCGTCGCCTCCGACGGCAGCTCACGGATGATGATGTCCATGACCGTATTGTCCGTTACGATGCCCTGGATCTCCCGGAAGACGGGGCTCGACCCCTCGGGTCTGCGATAGTCGTCGTCCATCCGGTCCTCCACCGCGACGCTGCCGCCCTGCTGGCCGCCGGCGTCGTCGCCGCCTTCGCCCGGATCGTCCTCCGGGGGCACCGGCGGCGCCTGTCCGCCTCGCTCGACGCCCGCGCCCTCGCCGGCAGCTTCTCCGGTGTCGCCCTCCATGCCTTCGGACAGCTCGGCGAGGCCGGTGCCCATCTGCTGAAGCGCGCGCTGCGACTCCTCGAGATCGCGGGTCAGATCGCTCTGAGCGTCCTCGTCCTGCTGCGGCCGGTTGAGCTGGTCCATCAGCTCGTCCACGCGCTCCTGATCGAGTCCGAGGTTGGCGTCCGGCGCGCGATCCGGCGTCGCTTCCTCGAGTGCCTCGACCATGTCGGGGATGGTATTTCCCTCCGACCGCATTCGTGTGAAGAACTCGACGACCTCCTCCTCGCCCATCCCGGATCGCAGCGCGCGACGGATGGTCGACTCGGCGTCGGGCGGGATCTCCGCGTTCTCGTTGTACTCGAGCGGCGGGGTGCGCTCGAGGTTGCGCATCTGCTCCTCGACGCGCTCGTTGAGCTGTTCGATCTGTCGGCGTGCGTCGCCCGCCTCGAGGTCGTTTCGTCGCACCTGGTCGCCGAGCCGGAGCATCTCGTCGGCGAGCTGCTGCAGCTCGTCGTTCTCCTCCGCGCGCTGCGCGAGCCGGCGTCCGGCGTCCTCGAGCGCGAGCAGCTCGTCGGCGTAGGGGACCTCCGGCGGGTCGAACCAGCCGCTCGCGTCGAGGATGAGCAGGATGCCGAGCGCGACGGTCAGCGCGGCTACGATGCCCAGGCGACGCGGAGCGGTTGCCGGATAGACCGCGTGCGGGTCGATGTCCTCGGTGCTCTGCTCGGCCTTCTCGACGACGAGGTGCTCGAAGCTGCCCCGTGCCTTCGCAGCGGTCGACGCGCCGGTTTCGTGTTCGCTGTCGGCGCGCTGCCCGTACTCGTAGCCGGAGACCAGCAGCGACTTGAGCCCGTAGGTCCTGTCGGCGTCGATGAGGAAGCGCGACGGATCGCGTCGGCGAACCGCGATGAACACGATCGCGGCGACGATCGCGGCGCCGTTGACGACGAGGAGCGTCCTGCCTATCGCGAAGGAGAGCGAGAAGACGACCCGCACGACCAGCGCGACGAGCGAGACGCCCAGGCTGATCGCGAGCGCGCTCACGGCGATCTCCACGAGGAGGAGGATCCGCCACCGCATCTCGAGCAGATGCGCCAGGTCGGTGAGGTTGGGGGTACGATCATGCATGCTGTTCACGCTCCCGTTCGGCGATGCGGCGGTGCCGCGCGAGCGAATACCAGTACAACGCCACCAGCGCGGCGATCGTTACGACGAGCGGCATTCCGGATGAGAAGAGCGGGTGCTCGACCAGCGACGTAGCCGTGCCGGTACGCATGAGCGGCGAGTCCTCCGCGTGCTGCGCGATGACCGCGTAGATGGGATTGAGAGGCTGGTAGAACTGGATGGTGGCGACGAACAGGACGGCCACGAAGATCCACCCTCCGATGACGCGGATCACGTAGCGGGTCTCGCCCGCGTGACTGATGAGCATCCCGGCCAGTCGCCCGGCAATTCCCGAAAGCAGCACGATTACCTCGCTCGCGAGCACGGCGGCGATGGGGATGCCCGCCGGGCCGGCCGCGATCACCGCGAACGGCACGAAGACGACGGTCAGCATCAGCGTATGGACGAAGCCGGCGAGGATCTTCCCGCGCGCGAGGACGCCCACGGGAAGCGCCGTGCGCTCGAGCCATTCGGAGTAGCGGATGATCTGTGCGTCCGCGAGCCGGTCGAGCCCCGCGTAGAGGCTCAGCCCGGTGACGGCGAGCACGTGCACGATGACCGTCGCCTGAAAGACCGCGGGGACGCTCTCGGTACGGAAGAAGTACATGAAGCCGCGGCTCGGCCACAGCGCGAAGGTCATCAGCACAGCCCCCGCAAGCGAGACGAGGTGGAAGATCAGATACTCCCGACGGCGCAGGTAGACCTGCGCGGCCTCCTCGAGAATGGGGTTCTTCACGAGACGTCCTCCTCGCGGCGCACCTCGATCACGACGTAGTGGAGATCGACGGTGCGCTCGAAACCCGGTTCGATCGTGACCGGAAGCAGCGGCCGTTCGGTCCAGCCGATGACGATGATTCGCGGAGTGCCCGGGTCATCGACGCGTTGGCGTCGCGCGAGATCGCCGATCAGCCGTGCCCGGTTCGCCGCGAGAGCGTCCTCGGGGACGTAGCTCTCCCACTCGATCTTCGTGAAGTCGCCTTCGGGCGAACCGTCCAGCACCTGTTCGGAGACGGAGTTCGGCGCCAGGTCGCCGAGCGCGGTGGGGAACCCGTTGACCAGCGCGACGAGGCCTTCGAGTCGTTGCTGAGACTCGTTCACGATCTCGATCTCCGCGAAGTCGGCACCCTCCTGAACACGGGACGAGAGGCCGAACGGGACGAGCTGGTAGGCGAGGTTGTTCTCGTAGCCCCAGCGACCGACCTCCATTCGCTGCGTCGTCCCCTCGATCTCGCTCACCACGCGGTGGTCCGTCCCCTCCATGGGGACGAGCAGGGGAGCTCCCTCGTAGCGCACCGCGTAGTCCGCTCGCTGACGGCTGAACAGCGCCGTCTCACGCGTCACCGCCACGTACCCGCTTCCCGCCACGAGATCGGCCCGTTCGACCGAGAGCGCGAGCGCCTCTACCGGCTGCAGGGCGACCGTGAGCGACACGTGCCCGACGACCGCGACGAGCGCCGTGAGCGCCACGATACCGGGGATACCCACCAGTCGCCGCACGCGACCCTCACCGCGGGCGATCCATACGAGGATGCCACCGACGCCGATGAGGAAGCTCACCGCGAGTCCGAGCACGAGCAGGCGCGAAGGAAAGTCGTACAGCGGCAGCGAGAGCTGGTTGGCGAGGATCTCCGACTCGAAGACCCGGCGTCTGAGCTCCGTGGGCACCCCGTCCTGCGATGCGCTACCGGAGAGCAGCGAGTTCCACAGCGCGACGCTCGTCAGGGGCGCGACCCTCACGAGATTGGCGTAGTCGATCGGCAGGAGTACTACGTCGCCGGACCCCAGTTCCGTGCGCCGGAGGGTCGGGCCCGTCCCCGCGAACGTCGTGGCGACCACCTCGCGCGAGCGCTCGCCCGGGTCGAGCGGAAGCCCGGCCTCGAGGAACCCGGCCGCATCGACCGTGGTCGTCGTAATGCCGGTCGTCGCGAAGTCGCCGATCGGGGCGAGCGTCTGGGCGTCGGCGGGTCCGAAGTGAGCGCCTCCCGAGACGACGAGGCGTCCGCCGCCTGCCACCCAATCGCGGATCGCAACGACCTGGCGTTCGGTGAGCTCCTGCAGTCGGGCGTCGTGGATGACGATCGTGTCCACCGCCTCGTACCCCTGCCACTGGTCGGGAAGGTACGTGGGAAGCGGATACACGATGTCGAGCACGCGACGGTCGCGGGTGTTGTACAGCGGCAGAAGGAAATCGAGGTTGGGTCTGCGCGCGAGGACGAGCGTCAGCTTCGCCGGTACGCTCTTGCCGAGCAACTCCTGTTCCTGCTCGTGGACGATGTCTCCCCCGTCGGTGATGCGCACGCGCAACGGATAGACGGTCGTCTCGATCGGCACGACGAACGAGAACGCCTTGCTCGAGCCGGAGATCAGCTCGACCTCTCGCGAGTAGCGGAGCGTGGGGCGTTCGGTCTCGAGGTGCGCCCCGCGGACGATCTCGATCTGCAGCTCGCCGTCGACGTCGTTACCCAGGTTCTGCACCGTGAGGTGGACGGGCGTCCAGCTGCCTGCGCGGAACACGCCGCTGAAGCCGACGACCGCGTCCACGTCGAGCGCGTACTGCGCCCACAGGGCCGTCAGGGGGAGGAGCGTCAGCGCTGTGATTATGAGCGATTTGCGCAGGTCTGCCACGATTCCTAAGGTACAACGGCTTCGGCCCATCGGATACGTCGCCGTCTTCCGCTCTCTAGATAGTGACGCGCCGGTGCCACCGTCAACGCCGTCGCGAGATAATTGCTTATACAAATATTCCCGCCGATTTGTGTTGACGGTCCGCGGGGCGAGAACCATATTTGGCGCACCGTACTGGGTGGAGGAGGTCCGATGGCACGATTTTCGCATGACGTAATCATCCTCGGAGGCGGCTCCGGTGGCCTCACGACCGCCGTAGGCTGCGCGCAGCTGGGCATGAAGACCGCGCTCGTCGACAAGGAACGCCTCGGGGGCGACTGCCTGCACTACGGGTGCGTCCCGTCGAAGACGCTCATTCGCACCGCGACCATCGCGCAGCAGGCGCGCGAGGCCGAGCGCTACGGCCTTCCTCCCCTCGACCCGGGCCCGGTCGACATGGGCGCCGTGAACGCCCGGATCGCCGGGGTGATCGAGGGCATCGCGGTGCACGACTCGCCCGAACGTTTCAACAAGCTCGGCGCGGAGGTCTTTCTCGGCCACGCCGAGTTCACCTCGCCGCACGAGATTCGCCTGAACGGAAGCGAGACGCTGTCCGCGGCGAAGATCATCCTCGCGACCGGCAGCTCGCCGCGCGTCATTCCCTTCCCGGGCCTCGAGGAGGCCGGGTACATCACGAATCTCGACGCGTTCTCGCTCGATCGTCTGCCGCAGCGCCTCGTCACGATCGGCGCCGGGCCAATAGGTCTGGAGCTCAGCCAGGCGTTCGCGCGTCTGGGGTCGCGGGTGACCGTGATCGACATCGCGCCGCAGGTCCTGCCCCGCGAGGACGCCGACATGGCCGACGTGGTCGCGGCTCGTGCCGCGAGCGACGGCGTGGCGTTCCGATTGGGGGCGAAGATAGGACGCGTGGAGCGCGACGGTGCGACCCGGCGGATCGTGCTCACAAACGCCGAGGGGGTTGAAGAGACCATCGACGCCGATGAGATCCTCGTCGCGGTCGGCCGCCAGGGGAACACCTCCGGGCTCGGGCTCGAGGCGGCGGGTGTCGAGGTCGAGAAGAGCTTCGCCACGGTGAACTCGAAGCTGCAGACGAGCCAGAAACACATCCTCGGGGTCGGTGACGTGAACGGGCGCTTCCTCTTCACGCACGTCGCGGGGGCCGAGGGCAGCCTCGCGGTGCGCCGCGTCGCGCTGCACGCCGGCGGCAGCATGGACTACCGCACGGTGCCGTGGGTGACCTACACCGAGCCGGAGCTCGCCTCGGTGGGCTACAACGAGGCGCGTGCGAAGGAGGCCGGGATCGACTACCACGCGGTCGTCGAGTCGTACGAGTCGAACGACCGCGCCCGAGCCGAAGGCGAGACCGAGGGGCGGATCAAGATCCTCCTCGACCGCAAGGACCGCGTGATCGGGACGCAGATCGTGGGGCTGCACGCAGGCGAGCTCCTCGCGCCTTCGCTCTACGCGGTGGCCTCCGGGTGGAAGGCGCGTCAGTTAATGGGCGTCACCTATCCGTACCCGACGCTCTCGGAGCTGCATCGCAAGGCGGTCTCCGGGTACATGGCTCCGAGGCTCTTCAACGATCGCATCCGGGGACTGCTCCGCTTCGTCTTCCGCTACCGCGGCGACGGCGGCGAGGGATACGAGTAGGGGGAACTATGGCGAAACGCACCGCAACCATCAGGCTGGTCGTCCTCATCGTGCTCGTGGCCGCGCTGATCACGGCGACGATCGTCTTCGACGTGAACACGTATCTGCGCGACGTGCTCGAATGGGTCCGCGACCGCGGCGCAGCCGGCGTGCTCATCTTCGGCGCGGTCTACATCACCGCTACGGTCTTCTTCGTACCCGGCTCCATCCTGACGCTCGGCGCGGGGTTCATCTACGGCGTCGTGTGGGGGTCGATCTACGTCTCGGTCGCCTCGACGCTGGGCGCGACCGCGGCGTTCATCGTGGGCCGCTACTTCGCCCGCGACTGGATCGCCGCGAAGGTCGCCGGCAACAAGCGGTTCGCCGCGATCGACGACGCGGTCGGCGACGAGGGCTGGAAGATCGTCGGACTCACGAGGCTGAGCCCCATCTTTCCGTTCAACCTGCTGAACTACGCCTACGGTCTGACCAAGGTGCCGCTCCGCGACTACTTCTTCGCGAGCTGGATCGGGATGATGCCGGGCACCGTGATGTACGTCTACATCGGATCGCTCGCCGGCGACCTCGCCACGCTCGGCGCGGGCGAGCGCGCGCGCACCACCGGCGAGTGGGTCCTCTACGGCGTGGGACTCCTCGCGACGGTGGCGGTGACGATCTTCGTGACGCGGCTCGCACGGCGGGCGCTGCAGCGCAGGATCGACGTCGAGCCGACCCCCTCGTCCTGACGTCTTCCGGCCTCCGCTCAGGCGAGCAGCCGCGCGATCGCCCCTCTCACGAGCCGGGCGATCGCGCGCTCGCCGAGTTCCTCGTACTCCCGCGGCTCGATCGGCCTGCCGAAGGCCACCGTGACCACGCCCGGACTGACGCGCAGCGAGTGCACACACTTGCGCTCGTAGAGTCCACGCAGGGCGATCGGTACGATCGGTGCGCGCGTGCGTCGGGCCAGGTAGAACGGGCCGCGCATGAACCGGCCCAGCCTGCCGTCCCGCGTCCGGTGACCCTCCGGCAGGATGACCAGCGGCGTGCCGGCGCGCACGACCGCTGCCGCCCGGTCGAGGCTTTCCACGGCGCTGCGCGTGTTGCGGTGACTGATGGGGATGTTCCCCATCATGCGTGCGATCGATCCCCAGATCGGCCAGTCGAAGTGGTCCTCCAGCTCCACTCCGCGCGTTCCCTTCGGCAGCGAGAGGTAGAGGACGAGCGGGTCGAAGATGCTCACGTGGTTCGCGACGTAGATGCCCGCTTCGCCGGGCCGGCGGGGACCGGCGCATCGCACGCGAATCCCGAAGGCGAGGAGGCAGACGCGGGTCAGCCCGCGGAGCACCCGGTCGAGGCGCGCCCGCCTTCCCAGCACGTAGTCGACTGCGACGATCAGAAGCGCCGTCGCCAGCAGCGGCAGCGCCAGGGTGTATCCGGTGAGCGTCGCAAGCAGGGTCATCGGCAGAACATCTCCAGCGCGCGCTCACGCACCGATGCCTCCAGTGGGGTCGAACCCAGGAACTCTCCGTCGGGTGTGAGCGCCATCGGTCGTGCCGAGGTGAGCCGTATCGAGCGGCCGCGGAAGACCTCGACCAGCGGCGAGTCGACGTGGCGCCCGGCGAAGATGGAAGGCAGCAGCGCGAGTACGGTCCGTCGGTTCATGCGCGAGGCGACGACGACGTCCAGCAGGCCGTCGTCGATGAGCGCGCCCGGCGCCATCATCATGCTGCCGCCCGTGTAGCGCGAGTTGCAGATCTCCACGAAGAGCGCCTCCCGCTCGATTACCGCACCGTCGATCTCGAGTACCACGGGGGTGCTGCGCAGGCGCACGACCTCTTCGACTACCGCGAAGACGTAGCTCATCGAGCCGAACGCCTTGTACCGGCGCGCGCGATGAGCGACGTTCGAGACGAATCCGGCGCCGAGCAGGTTTGCGAAGTAGAAATCGCCGGCGTCGGCCGCGAAGCGCCCCACGTCGACGGCGCGGGTCGTTCCGGCGAGCACCGGTGCGACCGCGTCTTCGACGCTCGAGATGCCCAGATCTCGAACGAACGAGTTCCCGGTGCCGACCGGGATGAGCCCCAGTGGCACCGGGACCGAATCCCGGTGCTCGAGGAGGCCGTTGACCACCTCGAAGAGCGTCCCGTCGCCGCCCACGGCGAGGATTGCGTCGTAGGCGAGCGGGTCGAGCGCGGCGGCGATCGCGCGCGTGCCGCCGGGGGCGGGCGAGACGAGCTCCTCGCATTCGACGCCGCCGCGCCCGAGCAGACCGGCGACCGCCCGGGCGGCCGCGAGCCCGGTCTTCCTGCCGGCGTTCGGGTTGACGATCAGACAGACGCTCTTCATCGCTGCATCGTGGCCGGTTGGCGCAGGACGATCAAGGTCATTCCGGCGGCGCCTGCGACGGCGAGGACCGCGGCTGCCCGGTAGACCCAGACCAGCGAGAACGCCTCGATCGCGATACCCCCGACCCAGCTGCCGACGATGCTCCCCAGGCCGAAGAAGACCGACGGCGCGATCGCCTGGAAGAGCGAGCGGTGCGCGGCCGGGGCGATGAGGTCGATGTAGTCCACCGTGGCGGCGAGGAAGAGGCCGAAGGTCAGCCCGTGCGAGAGCTGCAGGAGCAGGAGGGCCGGCGCGGAGCCGAGCAGCGAGTAGCCGAACATCCGCACCGCCATGAGAAGCAGGAGCCCGGCGATCAGGCCGGGGCCGCGCAGGCGGCGCAGCAGGACCCCGGAGAGAAAGAGAAACGGCACCTCGCTGACCGCGGCGATCGAGTGCGCGAAGCCTACGTCCGTGAGGGAGCCTCCTACCGATTCGAGCAGCAGCGGCAGGAAGGTCATCGCCGCGCGGAAGCCGACGAAGGTGAGAAACGTCGAGCCGAGGAGGACCAGGTAGTCGCGGTTGGCGACGACCGCCCGCATGCCCTCGACGAAGTGCCGTTCGCGCCCGGCCGACCGCAGCGCTCCGCGGCGCGGCATGAGGAGCGCCAGCGCGCCCACTGCGATCGCGACGGCGACGTAGACCCGGAAGACGATCGGGATGCCGAACCGCTCGGCGACCGCGCCCAGGACGAGCGCGGCGGCGGCGAAGCCCAGCGAGCCGAAGCCCCGTGCGATCCCGTAGCTGAGCCCGGGTTCGATACGCCGGCGCGCCATGATCCACGCGTCGAGCACGGCCGGCAGCGAGTTCGCGGTGAGCGAGTAGACCAGCGCGATCGCGACCACGAGCCCGTAGACGCCGGCCGCGGCGGGGAGCGCGAGCGCCGCCAGCGCCGCCACCGCCATCGCGCCGACGACGAGCCAGCGGGGCGAGCTCAGTCGGTCGCTCAGCGATCCGACCGCCGGCTGCCCCAGGATCGCGAACCCGAAGATCGCCGACATCACGAATCCGGTCTGGCTGGGCGAGTAGCCGCGGGCGGTGAGGAAGGGCACCATGAACGCCTCGAAGCAGACGATGGACGCCCAGAAGAAGAACTGGATGGCTGCGAACCGGGCGGTTTCGACGCGACCCGCGTTGGTCGTGGGCATCGCGCGGGTTCGCTATCCGACGAGACGCCGCGTGAACTCGACGTCGCGCCGGACCTCGTCGACGGTGGCCTCGGTCAGGTCGACCTCGATGATGAAGGTATCCACGCCGGTGTCGAGTGCCGTCCGGATCGCGTCAGCCGGCCTGCAGGTTCCCTCGCCGAGGCGGGTGGGTCCGTCCTCGTTCGTATCGTTGACGTGGAGCGAGCACACGCGCCCCTCGTACTTCCTGATCCAGTCGGGGAGCGAGATGCCGCGTTCGGGGCGGAACTGACCGATGTGGAACTGCGCCTGCAGCTCGGGCATCGCGTCCAGCAGGTGCTCCATGATGTACTTCTCGCCGGCCTGCTCGAGCTCCATGTGGTGGTTGTGATAGCCCAGCGACAGCCCATCGGCCTCCAGTCGCTGTGCCATCTCCCGGAACTTCGGCAGGAGCGCGAGCCACTCGTCCAGGCTGTCGGCCTTCGCGAAGGGAATGACCCACGTCTTCGACCCGTAGTCGAGCAGGAAGTCGCGCCACTGCTCGTAGCTCGCGTCGTACTCGGCGACGGTCATATGGCCGCAGGTGAGCGAGAGCCCCGCGCGCTCGATGGTCGAGCGCAGCGACTCGATCGACATGCCGGAGTCCGGGTCGGCCGGGACCGCGCCGCACCACGGCTCGATCGTGTCGATCCCCAGCTCCTTCACCGCGTCGAACGCGGCGTCCCACCCGCCTTCGAATCGGCGCAGGCTGTAGAGTTGATACGCGAGTGTGTTCGCCACAGGGTCCTCCTCTTCAAGCGCGCCCGTCCCGGACGCGCGGACGAGCATAGCACGAAGTCGCGCCGGCGGCCTACGCGAACGCCCAGACGTAGTCGAGCCCGTTCTGCATCGTCATCAGCCCCACCTGGCCCGAGTGATAGAGCCAGCTCGTGGTGACGTGCATGATGACCTGCCCCACGGTCTTCGGGCCGCTGCCGCCGGCGAGCGTCGTACCGATCGGCTGATCGAGGCTTTCGACCGGCGCAAGCGTCGGGATCAGGAGATCCTCGCGCGTCCGGCGGCACAGCTCGACGAGCTCGCCGACCGGCATGCTCCACTGATCGGGCTCGTAGAGGTGGTCGAGCTTCCCTCGCTCGATCACCGCGACCGTCTCGGCGGGCAGCCGGTACTCACCGATCTTCGCGAGCCAGACGAGCTCCGCCCAGTTCATGTGGACGACGAGATCGCCCGCGGAGAACGGCGAGCCACCCACCCGCGTCCACATCGCCTCGTGCGTCATGTCGGCGATCAGGTCGATGCACCGCTCCCGCGCCTCGTCGAGCACGGCGGCCGCGTACGCGACGCCGTCGTCGGAGAAGCCTTCGAGCGGTGAGAGGTCGTAACGGCGGCCTCGTCGATTGGTGAGCTTCTGCATGGTGCCCCCTCGTCGACAGCGTAGCACGGGATCGGGTGCGCGCGAACCGTGCTCAGGTGGCGTAGACGCTGTCCATCTCCCACGCATCCAGATGAATGAGGCGTGCGGCGCGGCCCCGCACGCGCACCGCGACTCCCGTGCTGTCCCCGCGGTGCGGGTAGACGCGCGCGGCGAGCGCCTGTTTCCCGTTGACGAAGACCTCCACGATGCTCCGGTCGACGAAGACGTGAAGGTCGAGCGTCTCGCCCTCGTCGAGCAGGACGTCCGCGTTCTCCGCGAGGCGGCAGCGTACGTCCGCGCCGATCGACGAGCGCGTCGTGTCGAGCGAGACGGCGCCGGGGAAGCGGACCGACGGATGGTTGTGCCGACCGTAGTCGTGCCGGCGATAGCCTCCCCGCGGCACGTAGACGATGCGCGTCAGCTCCTCGGCGTCCGGCGAGCGCAGGACCTGGAGCTCCACCGCGGCGGCTTCGCTCGGGTCGATCGCGGCCCGGATCTCGAGCGCGTCTCCCTCGACCCCGCCGAGCACGACGTCCTCGTTCGCCGGCAGCTCGCGGTCCGCGATCGCGTGATGGTCGCGGCGAAGCGACGCGAGCTCGCCGGTCGGCTGCATCCGCAGATCGTCGCGATGCGGAGCGCCGGCGAGGCTGAGTCTGCGAGGGAGCGTCATGATCTGGTCCCACCCGGCGGGGTCGGTCGGGACGGCGGGGTTCATGTTGAACAGCGCGACCACCGATCCGCCCTCGTCCGGCGTCGCCGAGGGCGCGTGGACGCCGCCCGGCGACACGGGCCCGAAGTTGAACCGCCCGCCATCGGCGACGACGAAGCTGTGCGCCTCGCGGTCGTAGTCGCCGAGCAGGTATCGGCCGCCGCTCATGTGGCTGAAGTGCAGGAGGATGTGGTGATCGCCGATCGGCCAGAAGTACGGGCAGGCGAGGTCGTCGCCCACGAGCGAGATCGCGTCGTTGACGACGAAGGGGTGGACGTACTCCCAGTGCAACAGGTCGGTCGATCGATGGAGAAACGCGTTCGCGCGCTCCTTCCCACCGGGCCCGGTGGGCAGCGAGCCGCCGGTGAGCGCGTAGTAGACCTCGCCCTCCTTCCAGATGCACGGATCGAAGACCGCGTAGGGGAGCTCCGGGTCGTCGGGGCCGGCCATCGGGATGACCGGTCCGTCGCCCAGCTTCTCCCAGTTCAAGAGCAGCGGGTCGCTCGAGACGGCGACCATCGTACCCGCCTTCGTGCCGTGGTAGATCGCGATGACGCGGTCGTCCTCGGCGAGCGTGCTCCCGGAGAAGCAACAGTCCTCCGGGCCCGGGTAGATCGCGTAGGGGAGATCGCGCCAGCGCACGAGGTCGTCGCTGACCGCGTGGCCCCAGTGCTGCCGCGGGTCCTCGGGCGGGTAGGCCTGATAGAAGAGATGCCAGCGGCCCCGCCAGCGGCAGAGGCCGTTCGGATCGTTGAGCGTGCTCTCCGGGCTGACGAAGTGGTACGCCGGGCGGTAGCGGTCGGTCGCGTAGGCGCTGCGGCTCGCCGCGAACCGTCGGACCAGGGGGTTCTCCGCCAGCTCGCGTTCCTGCCGGGAGAGCTCGCGCGAGAACTCGAAGCGCGGGACGCGCGACGGAGGGTTGGGTGGATACCCGCGGGGGCGAGTCGGGTCGATGTCGTTCGATTGGTCGTTCACGGGCGCTCCTGGAGCGATGTGCGGATGATCTTCTCGCGGTCGAAGCCGCGCTCGGCGAGCCGGTCGACGATGCTCGCGAATACGTCCTCGGGCAGCGCCGGCTCGCGGGCGAGGATCCAGAGCGTGTCGCGGTCGGGCGTCGTGACGACGGCCCAACGATACGCCGGGTCGAGCTCGATGATGAGATAGTCGGCGTTGAAGAGGCGGAAGAACCGCACCTTGAGCCACGAGTTGGAATCGTCGACCGGCCGCGCGACCGCGCGCACCGACTGCTTGCTCGTCCCGTTCGCCTCGTCCTCCCAGCAGTCGTTGCGGACTTCCACGCGACCGTCGTCGCGGAGCGTGTAGCGGGCGGTGGAGACGCGGCATTCCCGGCGCTGGAAGAAGTGCGGGTAGCGGGCGACCTGGTACCAGAGCCCGGCGTAGCGCTCGAGGTCGACCGAATCGACGGTCGCCGGCGGGTTGCCGCGGCGGGTGGACGCGCAGCCGGCGATCAGAACCGCGACGACCGCGAGCGCGAGGATACCGACTGCAACTCTCATACGACCTTCTCCGATCAATGGTCTCGCCCAATCGTCGCACGGAGGGCGGACGCCGGCAAGCGGACCCCTGTACACGCGACCGGACTTTCGATGTACTCGGGGACAGAAGGAGTCCGCATGACAGAGACACTCGACTGGACCTTCCCGCTCCCGCGCACGCACACCGGTGTCCCGCTCGGCAACGGCCGTACCGGGCTCATCGTGTGGGGCGGCGGCTCGACGCTGCGCATCACGGTGGGGCGGGCCGACCTCTGGGACCACCGCGGCGGGATGCCGTGGACCGAGCGACAGAACTACCACGATATCCGCGCCCGCCTGGAGGCGAACGACGAGGCGGGGATTCGCGACCTCTTTCGCCCGGAGACCGCGCGCACGCCGGGGCAGCCGGCGAAGCCGTCGGTGCTGCCCCTGGGGCGGATCGATCTGACCCTCGTCGAGGGCTGGGAGCTCACGAGCGCGCGGCTCGTGCTGGAGGCCGGCGAGGTGCACGTGGGATACGCGCGCGGCGAGGCGACGAAGGAGATGCGCGTCTCGCTTCACCCGGAGCACGACTTTGCCTGGGTGGTGAACGTCGCCGACGTCGCGAGCGTCGCCCCGGTGACGAGCTGGGATCTGCTGGGAGATCGGCTCGAGTCGCTCTCGTTCGAGCCGCCGGTCGCACTCGCCGGCGCGGCGGATGACGGGCCGGCCGGCGGATGGTTCTGGGCGCTTCCGAACGACCCCGGTGTCTGGGTGGCGTGGGGTGCCGCGGGCCGGGGTGCCGCGGCGAGCGGACCCGCCGGTCGGAACGCGCTGGTGATCGCAGCCGGTCGAGCTTCGGAGGCTGAGGCGGCCGACGGGGCGCGGACGGCGGCGTTCGCATCGATCGACCTCGAGCGAGCGGACGAGGAGACGCGCGCCTGGTGGCGCCGCTACTGGCAGCGGGTGCCGCGCATCGGCCTGCCCAACGCGACCCTCCAGGAGATCCACGACTACGGGCTCTACCTGTTCGCCGGTCTCACCAACCCGCGCGGGGTCGCGGCGACGCTCCAGGGCCCGTGGATCGAGGAGTACGACTTCCCGCCCTGGTCGAGCGACTATCACTTCAACATCAACGTGCAGATGTGCTACAGCCCTGCGGTCCGGGCCGGGCTCTTCGATCATCTGCGGCCGCTCTTCGACCTCGTCTGGTCGTGGCGTGATCGCCTACGCCGGAACGCGCGCAACTTCATCGGCGTGGAGGACGGCTACATGCTCCCTCACGCGGTGGACGACCGGTGCACGTGCATGGGCACCTTCTGGACCGGCACGATCGACCACGCGTGCACCGCGTGGGTCGCGCAGATGATGTACGACTACGCCGACTACTCGGGCGACGTGGAGTTCCTCCGGGAGGTCGCGCTGCCGTTCATGAGGGGCGTCTTCGCGGTCTACCGGGCGATGATGGAGGACGACGGCGAGGCGCTGCGGCTACCGGTCACCGTGTCGCCGGAGTACCGCGGCGCGAGCATGGACGCGTGGGGTGCGAACGCGAGCTTCCAGCTCGCCGCGGTCCACAGGCTCTGCGACAATCTGATCGCCGCAGCGGCTGCGGTTGGGGAGGCTCCTGACCCGGCGTGGGACGAGGTGAGCCGCCGACTGCCGCAGGCGACGCTCACCGGCGACGAATCGCCGCGGATCGCGCTGTGGGAGGGGGTCGACCTGGAGGAGAGCCATCGGCACCACTCGCACCTCGCAGGCATCGTCCCCTTCGATACGATCGACCCGCTCTCCGACGAGTGGTCGACCATCGTCGCGAACAGCCTGCGCCACTGGATCGGCGAGGGGATGGGGCTCTGGTCGGGATGGTGCGTGTCGTGGGCCTCGCAGCTGCACGCGCGGGTGCACAACGGCGAGGGGGCGGAGCTCCTGCTCGAGCTGTGGCGGCGCGTCTTTACGAACGAGGGGCGCGGCTCCATGCACGACGCGGTGATGAACGGGCTCACGCTGATGGGTGCGCCGCCGCTCCTCCCGCAGGGTGACGCCGGCGGCGGAGGCGACAGCGGCAAGGGGTCTACGACCGGCAACATCCTCACGCAGGCGGAGCGGATGCAGCTCGACGGCGCGATGGGGGCCGTGGCGGCGGTGCAGGAGATGCTCCTCTACGCGCAGCGGGGCGTGATCCACGTCTTCCCGGCGATCCCCGAGTCGTGGCCGGGCGCCTCGTTCGAGCGGATGCGCGCGCCCGGCGGGCTCGTGGTGTCCGGCTGGTACGAGTCGGCCGATGCGTGGACCGTCGAGATCGCCGCGACGCGCGCGGCTTCGGTCGCGGTGCGCCTGCCGGGCTCCTCGTTCACGGCGCGCGACGCGGGTGGCTCGGAGGTCGCGCTAAGCGAGGCGGCCGGCGGCGCCTCGCGCTTCGAGCTCGACGCGGGAGCGTCGGTGGCGATCTCCTCCCGGTGAGCGCCGCGGCGGAGGCTTCGGTCCATGCCGGCGGCTTCGGCGCGGCGGCGGCTTCGGCCCATGCCGGCGGGCGCTTACGCGGCGCGGGCCGCCGTCACGAATCGTCGCCGCCGAGCACGCGGGCGAGCTCCTGCTCGAGCTCGTGCTCCCGAATCGGCTTGGCGACGAAGCCGTTCATCCCTGCCGCGTAGCACTTCTCGATGTCCTCGCCGTAGGTGTGCGCCGTGAGCGCGATGATCGGTACCGGCTCCCGGCCCTGTTCGAGCTCGCGCGCGCGGATGCGCTCGGTCGCGACGATCCCGCTGATGCCCGGCATGCCCAGGTCCATGAGCACGAGGTCGTAGCGCGGCGAGCCGAGCGCCTTCTCCACCGCCTCCACCCCGTCCTCTGCGACGTGCGGCGTGTGGCCGAGCGACTCGAGGTGACGCGTCAGATAGAGCCGATTGATCGCTTCGTCCTCGCAGACGAGAACGCGCAGCGACGCCGAGGACCGCGGTTGCGATGGCGGCGTCTGCGATGGCGACGCCTGCAAAGAAGGCGTCCGGCGTTCCGGACCCGGCGAGGCTGGGTCGGCCGGGCGCGCTTCCGATTCGGGCTCGAGCGGAATCATCACGGTGAAACGGCTGCCGCGGTCCGGTTCGCTGTCGACCTCGATCGTCCCGCCGACCGCGTCGAGGACGCGCTTCACGATCGCGAGTCCCAGGCCCACGCCCGGGGCCGTCTTCCCGTAGCCGTTGTCGAGCTGGCGGAACTGCTCGAAGATCTGCTCCTGCTCGTCCGAGTCGATGCCGATCCCCGTGTCTTCCACTTCGATCCGGTACCGACGCACCGGCTCTTCGGGAACCGCGGCGATCCGGACGCGGACGCTGCCTTCGGTCGTGTACTTGATCGCGTTGCTGACGAGGTTGGTCAGTACCTGGACGAAGCGGTTCGGGTCGCCGATGACCCTCTCGGGCGCGCCTTCGAGGTCGACGTCGACGTCGAGCCGGATGCGCTTCTCACCGGCCGCGGCGGCGAAGAGCTTCGCGACGTAGCGCGCCGATTCCGCGATCGAAAACGGAGCCCGACTGAGTCGGAGCTCGCCCGCCTCGATGCGTTCGAAGTCGAGCAGATCGTTGACGAGGGTCGTGAGGTTCTCCGACGAGATGCGGAGGTAGCGAAGGTACTCGCGCTGACTCAGGTCGAGCGCGCTGTTGTCGAGGAGCGACATCATTCCGGTCATCCCGGTGAGCGGCGTTCGGATCTCGTGGCTCATGTTGGCGAGGAACAGCGACTTCTCGCGCGTCGCCTGCTCGGCGAGCGTCCGCGAGCGCTCGATCTCCGCGGTGCGCTCCCGGACCCTCTCCTCGAGCTCCTCGTTGAGCCGTTCCTGCTCGACGAGTCTGCTCTTCGCCATCCGTTGCCGGCTCTGCAGCGCGAGGAACGCGGCGAGCGCGATCGCCGTCGCGACCAGCGCGTAGCCCGTGTACGCGACCGGAGTCCCCCACCACGGCGGGTTCACGACGATCGGGATGCTCGCGCCCGCTTCGTTCCAGTTCCCTCGGCTGCCCGCTCCGCGGACGCGCAGCGTGTACCTGCCCGGCGCGATGTTCGTATAGCTCGCGTAGTTGCGGTTTCCCGCGACGGTCCAGTCGCTGTCGAACCCTTCGAGCATGTAGGCGTAGGTATTCTGCGCGGGACTCGAATAGTCGAGCGCGGAGAACTCAAATGAGAAGTACGTGTCGCTGTAGTCGAGCTCGATCGGTTCGTAGCGCCCGGGCCCCGCGCGCTCGAGGCTGCGCGGCGAACCGAGCACTTCGAAGCTCGTGACGACCACCGGTGGTGCGTACTGCTTCGCGTCCCCGGGTGGTGCAGCGACAACGGTGATGCCCTCGCTCGAGCCGAAGTAGAGCGCGCCGTCGGGGCCGCGGGCGACGGCCTGGGTGAGCTCGTTCGAGAGCAGGCCGTTCGATGCGTCGAGCGTACGGGCGAGTCCGGTCTCCGGCTCGTAGACCGATATTCCCCGGTTCGTGGGAAACCAGAGCTCTCCCCGGTCGTCGTCGATCGCGGCCACCACGTGATGGCTGGCGAGCCCGTCGTCGGTAGCGATCATGTCGAAGGTGCCGGTGGCGTAGTCGTACCTGTTCACGCCTCCTCCGGCGGTGGCGACCCAGAGCCGGCCGGAACGGTCCTGGAGGATCACACGGACATTGTTGCTGCTGATGCCCTGCGGGTTATCCGCGTCGTGGAGGTACCTCGTGATGCTGCCGGTATCGGGATCGAGCCGATTGGCGCCCTGGTTGGTTCCGACCCAGACGTTGTCACGATCGTCGAACACGATGCTCCGTACGAGATTGTCGCTGAGGCTCTCCGGGTCGTCGGCCCGGTGCCCGATCACCCGGTAGTCGCCGGTATCCGGGTCGTAGATAACGATTCCGGACGTGTTCGTGCCCAACCAGAGCTCGCCCTCCGGCGACTCGGCGATCTCGAAGATCGTATCCTCCGGGAGCTCGCCGTCGCTCGCGACGATCCGCTCGAAGTCGTCGGTCTCCGGCCGGTAGCGGTTGAGCCCCAGGTTCGTGGCGACCCAGAGCCGGCCGCGCGAGTCGCGCGTGACCTCGTTGACGATGTCGTTGCTGAGCGACGCGGGATCGGCGGGGTCGTTCCGGTACTGGACGAAGCCCCGGCGGTCAGGGTCGTAGCGGTTGAGCCCGCCGTTGTACACCCCCGCCCAGACGGTGCCGTCCGGGTCGACGTGGATCGTTTCGACCTTGCCGGGGGCGATCGTCGAGGGGTCGGCGGGGTCGTGCACGAACGTCTGGAAGCGGTTCTCCCACGGGACGTACCTGTTGACTCCGCCGCCGTTGGTGCCGATCCATACGATCCCCGACTCGTCCTCGAGAAAGGAGTAGCCGATGTTGTGAGACAGACTCGATGCGCGCGCGTCCTCGCCGGCGACGATGGTCGCGCGCTCGCCGGTGTCCGGGTCGATGACGGAGACGCCCCCGCCCCACGTGCCCACCCAGAGCCTGCCGTTCGAATCGAACATCATCGTGTAGATGTCGTCGTTTTCGAGCCGGATGGTCTCGATTGAGCCGCTGCGTGTGTCGAGCCGCGAGACGCCTCCGTCCCAGGTGCCGAGCCACAGGACGTGGTCGTCGCGCGGGTCGGACAGAATGCTCATCACGTAGCTCGACGGCAGCGCCATGCCCTCGGGGCCGTCTGCGGTGATCGTCTCGAAGGCGTCTTCGCGCGGAAGGTACCGCGACAGTCCGCCGTACGTACCGACCCAGAGTCTTCCCAGCCGATCGGTGTGGATGTCGCGTACGACCTTGTCCGGAATCGTGCCCGGTTCCGGCCCCGACGCGTAGCGGACGAAGGTCTCCGTGTCCGACTCGAAGCGGTTGAGGCCTTCGAGCGTGCCCACCCACAGCTCTCCGTCCGCGTCGTGCTCGATCGCGACCACGACGTTGTTGCTCAGCGAGCGCCGGTCGTCGGGGCGGTTCCCGTAGAGCGTGAAGTCGCCTGTCCCGGGCTCGAACCGGTTGAGCCCTCCGTACGTGCCGATCCACAGGACGCCGGCGGCACGGTCGTAGTGCATGGTCTGGACCAGGTTGTGCGAGAGCGAGTTCCGGTCGAACGGATCGTGCTCGAACCGCTCGATGGAGTAGCCGTCGTAACGGTTGAGCCCGGACTGGGTCCCGAACCAGATGAACCCCTCTTCGTCCTGGACGATCGACGAGACGGACGAGCTCGACAGACCGTCGGAGATGCCCAGGTGGTCGAAGCGGATCCCGCCCGCGAGCGGGTCCGCCGCCACAGGTACGACCGGAAGGGTGAAAACTGCGAGCGCGAACGCGATGGCGACGCACCGCATCGACGTGATCGGCATTCCGGGATTATTGACTTAATATTGCTATTTGTCAATATGGAGCTCTGAAGCGTCGGTATCCTCGCACGCTCGAAACCGGTTTCCGAAACCCGGACGATTCGGACAAGTTTTTCTTGACAGATCCGGCAAGTGGCCTCAGAATCGCCACTAACGGGCGAAGAAACCGATTGCACGGGGGCATCCGTCGGTGTGAAATCGGTTTCAGCGCAAATCACGCATAGAGGTGGGCGAGTCATGGCAGCTCCTGAGTTTTCCGTCGCTGTACTCGAGACGAAAGAATACAAGCGCACGATGTTCAAGAAGCAGGTCAAGAACGGCAAGACGCTGCTCCTGATGTGCACGCCCGCGATCATCTTTTTCTTCATCTTCAGCTATCTGCCCCTGCCGGGCATCTACGTCGCCTTCGTGCGCTACAACTACTTCGACGGCGTGTTCGGAAGCCAGTTCGTGGGGTTCGAGAACTTCCGGTTCCTCGTCATCTCCGGAAAGCTCTGGATGCTCACGCGGAACACGGTGCTCTACAACCTCGGCTTCATCCTCACGACGAACATCGGTGCCATCGCCGTCGCGGTCATGCTGAACGAGATCAGCAACCGTGCGTTCCGCAAGGTGTCGCAGACGATCCTCCTGCTGCCGCACTTCATCTCCTTCGTGATCGTGGGCGTCTTCGCCTACAACATCCTCAACTTCGACTACGGAGTGCTGAACGGCTTGATTCGACGGATGGGCGGCGAGCCCGTCTCCGTCTACGGGACGCCGTCGCTTTGGCCGCCGCTCATCGTGGGGGTCCATTTCTGGAAGACGGTGGGTTATTCGACGATCATCTACTTCGCCGCCATCACGGCCATTAATCCCGAAATGTACGAGGCCGCGCACATCGACGGTGCGAATGCCTGGCAGCGCGTGTGGCGCATCACGCTGCCGAACCTGCTGGGCACGTTCGTGATCCTGCTCCTCTTCGCGCTCGGCCAGATCCTGCGCGGAAACTTCCAGCTCTTCTACAACCTGGTGGGGGCGAACGCCCGGCTCTTCCCGGTCACCGACATCATAGAGACGTACGTCTTCCGGTCGCTCATCGTGAACTTCAACTTCTCCATGGGAGCCGCGGTCAGCCTGTACCAGTCGATCTTCGGATTCCTCCTGGTGCTCCTTTCAAACTGGTCGGTTCGGCGAGCCGAGCCCGAATACGCGCTGTTCTAAGGGAGGGACGGACGATGCTTCGAAGCGCAGCTACATCCCGTAAGGTTCGGATCGACACGTCCACGATCATCTTCAAGACGATCGGCGTGATCGTGGTCTCCATCTTCGCGCTCTTCTGCCTCTATCCGTTCCTGCTCATGGTCGCCGGTTCGTTCACCGCGGAGACGGCGATCATCAACAGCGGCTACCGGCTGATCCCCGCCGAGTGGTCCACCGACTCCTACCAGATCGTGCTCGAGACGCCTCGGCTCATCGGCGGATCGTATCTGGTTACGATCGTGCTCACCACGGTCGGCACGACGGTGGGGCTCTTCCTCATCGCGATGACCGGCTACTCGCTCAACCGGAAGGACTTTGCCTTCCGCAACCACATCTCGTTCTACGTCTACTTCACGACGCTGTTCACCGCCGGGCTCGTGCCCTTCTACATCATGATGGTGCGCTACTTCAACCTGAAGGACAGCTACTTCGCGGTGCTGCTGCCGCTCATGATGACACCCTGGCTCGTGATCCTCATGAAGAACTTCAGCAAGTCGATTCCGGACTCGGTCACCGAATCCGCGAAGATCGACGGCGCGGGCGACTTCATGATCTTCCTCCGGTTGATCCTCCCCATGTCCAAGCCGGCGCTCGCGACGCTGGGGCTCTTCACGGCGCTGCAGTACTGGAACGAGTGGTTCCTCTCCATGCTCTTCCTGAGCGCGAACGTGGAGCACCGGCCGCTGCAGCTCTTCCTCTACAACATGATCGCCCGGGCAGACTTCATCCGGATGAACGCGGCGCTGATGAACATCCCGCCGCAGGACATCCCGAGCGAGTCGCTCAAGCTCGCCGCCGCGGTGATCGCGACCGGGCCTATCGTCTTCGTCTATCCCTTCGTCCAGAAGTACTTCATCAAGGGCATCACGATCGGTGCGGTCAAGGGGTAGATCTCGTGCAGGTTCTTGTACCGGGCGTGGCCCGGAAAGAATACATCAGAAAAGGAGGGACGGTATGAAACGTCTCCGCATTGTTGCCCTGATCGCGACGGCCCTCGTCGTGGTCGCAGGCTTGGGCTTCGCGTCCGGTGGTCAGGAATCCGGCGTAGCCGACACGTCCGAGTTCGTCGAGGTCACCCACCACATGATGGGAAACGCTCCGACGAACGGCATGGACGAGATCGTCGAAGCCGAGTGGAACAAGATCCTCGAGGAACAGGTCAACGCGCACATGGTGCTGCGCTGGATCGAGTGGGCCGATTGGTACACGAAGTACAACCTGCTGCTCGCCTCCGGTGAGCCTGTCGACATGATCCACAGCTCGTCCACGTGGCTCGACCTCTGGGCGAACGCGCAGCGCGGCGCCTTTCTCGTGCTCGACGACCTCATCCCGCAGTACGCGCCGCTGACGTGGGAAGAGATCCCCGAAGAGGACTGGGACCAGGCGCGATTCAACGGCGAGATCGTCGCGTTCCCGGAGAACAACTACAGCCAGTACGTGAACCACGGGCTCTACTACCGCGGCGACTGGGCCGAGGAGTTCGGGATCACCGAGCACATCGACAGCTTCGAGGACATGGAGGTTTACTTCCAGGGCATCGCGGACAACTACCCGGACGTGGTCCCCTGGGACGCGCAGGGATCGCACGTAGGTCTGTTGGGCGGATGGTTCGAGTCGAAGACCGACGTCGTCGGCATCTCGGTGCCGCTTCGCATCAACATCTTCCGCGGCGCGAGCTGGGAGGATCCGTTCGAGATCACCTCGCTCGTCTTCGACCCGCTCTTCGACGAGTACGCCGAGAAGATGGCCGACTGGTACGAGCGCGGCTTCTGGCGGACCGACGTGCTGAATAACACGCAGGACACGCGCGAGGCGCTGCGCGCCGGTCGCAGCGGTTCGGATCAGCACCACTCGAACACGTACCGCACGCTCCGCTGGGAGATGGACGATCTCTTCCCCGGTAGCCGGCTCCAGATGTTCGCCTGGGCGGATACCGGCGGCAACCTCGTCGCCGAGCCCATCACGCACGGTGCCACGAGCATCGGGCGTAACTCGGACGCTCCGGCACGTTCGGTCATGATCTACGAAGTCCTTCGCCAGAACGAGGAAGTCTACCGGCTCCTCAACTACGGTATGGAAGGCGTCCAGTACGAGGTCGTGGACGGCGTACGCACGCGGCCCGAGGACTACGAGCAGGCTACCGACGAGTTCTACTCCAACTACTGGGGTGGACGCGTGGACAAGTTCGAGATCCCGACCGACACCGAGTGGCCGGGCATCTACGAGATCTGGGAGGGATACGACCAGATCGTGCGCGAGCCGTATCCGTTCAGCAAGTTCATCCTCGACAAGACCCCCATCGAGGCGGAGCTCGCGGCTCTTTCGGACGTCATCGATTCGAAGCTCGTTCCCATCAACTGGGGCGTGGTCGACGATGTCGAGGCGGCGGTCGAGGACCTTCGCCAGTCGCTCAAGCAGGCCGGTCACGACAAGGTTCTGGAGGAGGTCCAGCGCCAGGTCGACGAGTACGAGGCTTCGCTGTAAGGGCGTGATTACCGCCGGGCGCGGCTTCGGCCGCGTCCGGTTCCCACCGCCGGGGCGGGAGGCAACGGCGGTGGTGCATCTTCGAACCGAGGGAGCATCACCATGCCGAAGTCTCTTGCCGCGGTCGTCTCCGTGGACGGTTTCGAGTTCGCGAGCGAGGCCGCCGTGCCGGGCGATCGCCGTCTGGTGTCGGTCCCGCTGGTCCCGGTGGATTGACATGGCCGACGTAGGGAGCGAGAAGGTTACCATCTACAGCATCGCGAAGGAGGCGGGCGTCTCTCCCGCGACGGTCTCGCGCGTACTCAACGGGAGCCAGCCGGTCAGCGGCGACAAGCGCTCGCGAGTCGAGGAGATCATCCGCCTGCACAACTACCGGCCGAGCGCGATCGCCCGCAGTCTCACCGGCCAGGACACCCGCGTGCTCGGGTTCATCCAGCCCGACATCGCGCATCCCTACTACAATTCGATCTTCGTCGCCGCCGAGCAGAAGGCGATGGAGCTCGGCTACACGTTCTTCCTCGGGAACACGCTCAACGATAACCTTCGTCACATCAACAACATGGAGGCCCATTACCTCCGGCTGATGAAGGAGAAGCACGTGGACGGCGTGCTCGTCGCCGGCGGCCGGATCAACGACGCTACTCCCACGGGCGACTACGTCGCCGAGTTCGGCGCGTTCAAGTCTCATACCCCCATCGTCACGGTGAGCGGCCACCTCCCGTGGACCGACTGCCCGAGCGTCACGTCCGACAACCGGAAGGGCATCTTCCTCATGGTGAACTACCTCGCCTCGCTGAAGCACGAACGCATCGGCTTCCTGGGCGGCGCGCGCGGTATCGAGCCCACGATGACTCGCCTGCAGACCTTTCGCGAGGCGCTCGCCGAGCACGGACTCGAATACCGGGAGGAGTGGCACGTCGAGGGTGGCTTCGGCGTCGAGGAGGGGCGCACCGCGATGGAGGAGCTCCTTCAGCTGCGCGAGAAACCGACCGCGATCCTCTGCTTCAACGACCTCACCGCGATCGGCGCGATCTTCGTCGCGCACAAGTACGGTCTGGACGTTCCCGGCGACATCTCGATCGCGGGCATCGACAATATCCCGTTCAGCCAGTACGTCCACCCGCCCATCACGACTGTCGATCTTCGGGGGCCCGAGCAGGGGCGCATCGCGGTCGAGATGCTCGTTGACATCCTCCACGGCACCGACGGTATGACCGAACGGGTGCTGGAACCCAGACTCGCGGTTCGAGGGTCGTGCGCGAGCCCATGAGACGCCCGCTACTCGCGGGGATCGCGATGGCGCTGGCCATCGGCATCCTTGCCACCTCGTGCAAAGAGGACGGTGTTCTCGTGACCGTCGACACGACGGTTCGTCACCAGACGATCGAAGGGTTCGGCGCGTCCGGCTCGTGGACGATCGACCCGGTGGGCGAACACTGGTCCGGAGAGCAGCGGCGGAACCTGGCCCGCCTGCTCTTCTCGCCGGACGATGGCATCGGTCTGTCGATCTGGAAGTTCAACGCCGGCGCCTCGGGAATCGATTCCGATGAGGAGTTCTTCTCGTCGCCCTACGCGTGGCGCAAGGCCGACACCTTCGACGCGGGCGAGGCCGGGGCGTACGACTGGTCGGCCCACGTCGGGCAGCGTCGGTTTCTCGCCGCAGCACACGATCTTGGGGTGGAGCGGTTCACGCTCATCTTCTACAGCCCTCCGCGCTGGGCGACGAAGAACGGCCTCACGCACCCCGACGGAGAGAGCGGTACGACGAATCTTCGGCCGGAACGGACAGACGACTTCGCCCGCTACATGGCAGACGTCGCTTCGTACCTCGAAGACGAGTACGCGATCGACCTCGCGGACGTCGTCCCGCTCAACGAGCCGAACTGGGCGTGGAGCGACAGCAACCAGGAGGCGAACCGGTACGCCGTGGCGGACATCAAGCGAGTCGTCACGGCGCTCGGTGCCGAGCTCTCCTCGCGCGGCGTCGACGCCCGGATCACGACGCCGGAGGCCGGTGAGATCATGGCGCTGCTCGACGACGAAAGCTACCGGGAGTACTGGCGGGGGACCTCGCAGCGCTACAACGCGCAGAACCTCGAGCTCTCCACCGGTGGCAAATTCCGCGAGTACGCGTCCGAACTCATCGGCGATCCCGCGATCCGGGAGCTCACCCACGGTTCCATCAGCGCTCACTCGTACTGGTCGGACTACAGCGCAACCGCAGACGACAGGCTCGTGCGGCTGCGGCAGATAGTCCGCGCCGATCTGGACGAGCACCTCCCGGGCGCGACCTACCTCCAGACCGAGTACTGCATCCTCGGCGATCGCGGTCCCGGCCGCGACCTGACTATGGACAGCGCGATCGCAGTCGCGGAGGTAATCCACCGCGACCTCACGATCCTCGACGCTGCCGAGTGGTCGTGGTGGCTCGCGCTCAGCCCGCACGACTACAAGGACGGGCTGCTCTACACCGACTGGGAGCGACCCGGCGACGAGGAAAAGATCATTACGTCGCGAATCTTCTTCACGCTCGGGCAGTACAGCCGGTTCATCCGTCCGGCATACCGGCGCGTGGACGCGACCCTCGTGGGCGACGATGGAGAGCTCCCGCTCGACCACGCCGTGCTCGCCTCCGCCTACGTCTCGCCGGACGATCGAGAGCTGGTGGTAGTCGTCGTCAACACGTCGTCGGAGCAGCAGACAATCGTGCTCGAGCCGCGACGGACCTTCGATGTCTACCGCACATCCGACGCAACGGGCGACGAGATCGCCGCACATGGAGAGGTCCCCGGGCGTGAGGCGGTGGAGCTTCCGCCCAAATCAGTCACAACCTTCGTTTCAGGAGAGGAGTAGTATGGAATTCACGGTCAAGGGCAAACCCTTCTTCCCGCTCGGCGGGCAGGCGCACAACTCGAGCGCGTACAACGCGGACGAGATCGCATCGGCGGTCGCCGGTGTGGTGGCGCTGGGCGGCAACTTCCTGGAGGCTCCGGTCTACTGGGAGCAGCTCGAGCCGGAAGAGGGGCGTTTCGACTTCTCTGCGGTCGACGCGCTGCTCGGCGCGTGCCGCGAGGCGTCGCTCAAGCTCGTCGTGCTCTGGTTCGGCACGTGGAAGAACGGCGAGATGCGCTACGCGCCCGAGTGGGTCAAGCAGGACACCGCTCGGTTTCCCCGCGTCGTCGGGTACGACGGCCGGGAGATGGCCGTGCTCTCGAGCTACTCGAAGTCGACTGTCGCGGCCGACTCGCGCGCCTTCGTAGAGCTGTGCTCGCACCTCGCGAGCGCCGACGCGACCGAGCACACGGTGATCGCGGTTCAGGTGGAGAACGAGCCGGGGATCCTCGGAAGCGATCGAGACCACGGCGAAGCCGCGGAGGCGGCTCTGAAGGAGCAGGTTCCGTCGCAGCTCATCGACTTCGTGCGCGACCGCGCGACCGGACCGGTGTTCGACGCGTGGCAGGCCGCCCGAGCGAAAACCGGCGCCGACTGGATCGCTACCTTCGGTGTTCCGGGCTACGAGCTTCGCGAGGCGTGGAGCATCGCGTCCTACATAGACGCGGTCGCCGCGGCCGGGCGCGACGTGTTCGATCGGCCCATGTACACGAACGCGTGGCTGGGCGGAGACGGCTGGCAGGTCCCGGGCTTCTACCCGGCCGGGGGGCCGGTGGCGAGGGTGCTCGACGTCTGGAAGGTCGCCGCGCCGAACCTGGACCTCATCGCGCCCGACATCTACATCGCGAATCCCAGGCGCTACGAGCGCGCCTGCGCGGACTATCGGCGGGACGACAACCCGCTCTTCGTCCCGGAGTCGAGCGCGAGCAACGCGAACGCGATGACCATGATCACCGCGATCGCCGACTACGACGCGATCGGCTACGCGTGCTTCGCGGTGGACAGCGTGCTCGACCTGGAGGGGAACCTCCGCGACGACGCGCGGCTGTTCGCCGCGAGCTTCGCCGCGACGAAGTCGATCCTGCCGCTCCTGCAGCGATTCCGCGGTAGCGGCAAGGTTCACGGCATCGTCTACGAGGAGGGAGCGGCGTTTTTCGCGCTCGAGCTCGAGCGCTACCGTGGAATGGTGCCCTACTCGAACCTGGGGGTGCTCCGCGACGTGACCGACCATCGGCACCGACGCGCCGGCGGTGAGCCGACACCGGCGTTCGGGTACGTGGTCGAGGCCGGTCCCTACGAGCTCTACCTCGCCGGCAGCTTCCACCTCCACCTCGTCGCGAACGAGCCGCCCGACTGGACCGCAGCCATGCGCTTCCCCGTCGTGGCAACGCCGGTTGACTACCTCAGCGTGGAAGAGGGCACGCTGCGCGCCGACGGGAGCTTCGTCCCGCACCGCACGCGCAACGGCGACGAGGTCGTGTTCGGAGGGTTCTGGGCAGAGCCGGACGTGGGAGTCGTCCGCATCCGGCTCACCCCGCGCGACTGATCAGGCGTTGTCGTACGCTACGTACGGCCGCTGCGTCGCGAGTTTGCCGCCGCTCACGTCCACGAGCGTGCCGGTGATGTAGCTCGCGAGATCGGAAGCGAGGAAGCACACGAGGTTGGCCACATCCTGCGGCGCTCCCCAGCGCCGCAGGGTGAGCATGCCCAGCATCTGCTCCGCCTTTTCCGGCGGCAGCTTGTCGAAGTTGTTCATGCCGGTCGGGATCATGCCGGGCGCGTAGCAGTTCACGGTGATATCCCACGGCCCCAGTTCGCTCGCGAGTACGCGCGTGTATCCGACGACCGCGTACTTGGAGGCGGCGTAGGCGGCTCCTCCGACGCTCGGCACGATCGCCGCAAACGACGCGGCGTTGATGATCCTGCCGGAGCGCTGCTCCTTCATGATGGGCACGACCGCCTTGCTCATGAGGAACGTGCCCTTCGTGTTCACGTCGAAGTTGAGGTCCCATCGCTCGGCGGGCAGGTCTTCTATCATTCCGCCCTTCGCGACCCCGGCGTTGTTCACCAGGATGTCGATGCGCCCGTACTCGTCTTTGACCTTCCCGACGACGTCGGCAACCTGGGTCTCGTCGCGCACGTCGCAGGCGAGGTACATGCCTTCGAGGTCGCCGTCGGCGAAGACTCCCTTCAGGTCGGCGAGCCGTTCCTCGTCCATGTCCAGACAGACGGTCTTCACGCCTTCGCGCGCGAGCGTGAGCGCGATCTCCCGTCCGATGCCGGCTCCGGCGCCCGTGACGATTCCTACCTTGTCCCGCAGATCGATGTTCATACTGCTCTCCTCAAGCTTTGGTTGTGCTACATATGGATGCCGAGACCCGCGCTGACCGCGAGGTCCGTACCCGTGACGTGACGTCCCGAATCCGACGCGAGATACACGCACGCGTCTGCGATGTCCTCTACCGACGTGAACTCGCCGAACGGCATGCGTGCCTCCTGTTCCGCGACCCACTCTGCGTCGTCCTCGGGTACGCCGCGCAGCGCCCGCTCCTGCTCGGTGAGGACCCAGCCCACCGTGATCCAGTTGACGCGGATCCTGTCGGGAGCGAGAAGCATCGCGAGCTTACGCGTGAGCGTGTGGAGCGCGCCCTTGCTGACGCCGTAGACGAACTGGCGCCTGCCTTCGCCGAACGGATGCCCCGATCCGATGTTGATGATCGCGCCGCCGCCGCGCTCGCGGAGCATGGGTGCCGCGGCCTGGGCACAGAAGTACGACGCCTTCGCGTTCAATCCGAAGACACGGTCCCAGTCCTCGGACGTCGTCTCTTCGAAGGTGAGAACCGGGAAGATACCCGCGTTGTTGACGAGGACATCAAGCCCGCCGAACTCGCGTGCCGCTCGCTCGCAGAGGGGTGCGCACGCGGCGCTGTCCATGAGATCGGCCTCGTGAAAGACCGCCCGTCCGCCGTCGGCACGGATACGCGCCACGACGGCCTCGCCCGCAACCCGGCGTCTGCCGGAAACGACGACCGCCGCTCCCTCGCGCGCCATCCCGACGGCGATCGCTTCGCCTATGCCGCTCGTCGATCCGGTCACCACCGCGACCCGGCCGTCCAGCCGGCCCTCCATCAGTCGAGCTCCCAGATCTTGTCCCAGTTCGAGATGTCCAGATCGTCGCCCAGGTCCGCGATCGTGATGATGGTGAAGGTGAGAACCTGTGTTCCGGGCTCCAGATGGCCGCCCTCGGCCTTCGTGGAGTCGGAGAAGGTGATGTGCGCGTGGACCCGCCCGTTCAGGATCGCACCGGAGTACGACACGATGTCACGCGGCTCACGACCGGCCGGAAACGCTTCCAGCGGGGGGAGCTCGTTGCTCGCCACGACGTGGTAGCGGTAGCTCTGCGACGAGCCGAGTCCGTTCATGATGAGGCCGTTGGTGATACCTTCGGCCTTCACCGCCTCCTGCAGCCCGGCGAGAATGTCGTCCCCGGGCTCGAGTCGTACGAGCACGATCCGCTTGATATCCGCGGTCTGAATGGTCATGGAAACCTCCGATCGAAGTACTACGCTGCCGTCGCCGGCCCGCCGGCAGGGTGCCGGCGGTCCGAACTTCGGCATCATACCCCACAGAGCGGCACGACGCAAACCTGCGTGACGGTTGCCTCGCGGGCCCGTCTTCTGCTTGACCCCCACGCGCCCAATACCTAAGCTAACCGAGGTCTGAAGGAGGACACATGAAACGCATAGCTGTGATGCTTCTGCTCGTGCTCTTCGCCCTGCCGGCGTTCGCCACCGGGGTGACCGAGGAGCCGGTCGCGGAAGAGGATACGAGCGCGCTCGAGCGGACGCCCGACGATCCGCGGCTCTACGAGCCGGGAAAGCTGACGGTCGCCACCGGCGAGCCGGTCTTTCCCCCCTGGATGATGGACGACGACCCGGCCGGCGGCGAAGGCTTCGAGAACGGACTCGTCTACGCGCTCGCCGAGGAGCTCGGCTTCGACCGCGAGGACGTGCAGTGGGTACGCGTGACGTTCGACCAGGGCATCGCCCCCGGGGAGAAGGCGTACGACTTCAATGTCCAGCAGTACTCGATCACCGAGGCGCGCGAAGAGTTCGTCGACTTTTCGATTCCCTACTACGAGCCGGACAAGGCCGTGGTCGCGCTGCCCGACAGCGATATCTCGGATGCGCGCAGCTTCGCGGATCTGCGCGAGGCTCGCTGGGGTGCGACGATCGGCACGACCGACCTCGACTACATCGAGAACGTGATCGGTGTCGAGGACGTGGCGGTGTTCGACGACCAGATCGGTACCTTCCAGGCGATGCTCGCCGACCAGATCGATGCGACGGCGATCTCCGTACCCACCGCGCTCTTCGCGACGGCGGTGCAGATTCCGGAGGCGACGATCGCGGCGATCCTCCCGCGCGATCCCAACGACCTGGGTTTCGGCTTCATCTTCGAAGAGGGCAACCCGATCGTGCCGTGGATCAACGACGGACTCCGCTCGATCGTCGATGCGGGTGTCGTCGAAGACCTGAGGCAGCAGTACCTCATCGCCGACGAGTCGATTCCGGAGATCTCGGAGTGAGCCAAGAGCGTTCCGCGCCGGCCCGGCCGGCCGGACGCAAGCTCCGTCCCCGAGATCGATTCCTCCCTCCGATAATCAGCGTGACCACGGTTCTCGTGGTCGCGCTGATTGCGTATCAGCTCATTACGAGCGCCGAACAGTGGCCGCGGGTGAAGGCGCAGTTCTTCAACCTGGAGGTCATCTGGGACGTCTTCCCGGATGTGCTGGGCGGCTTCGCGATCAACATGTCGGTGTGGGCGGTCTCGCTCGTCGTGATCGCCGTCTGGGCGCTGGTGCTCGCGATCTTCCGGTCGCTCAGCGGTCCGTGGTTCGCGCCGCTGAAGGTCTTCGCGGTCGTATACATAGATCTGCTGCGCGGGCTGCCGTCGCTGCTGCTCGTCCTGCTGTTCGGGTTCGGCGTGCCGGCGCTTCGGATACCCGGCCTGCCGCAGAGCAGCCTCTTCTGGGGCGCGACGGCGATGATCATGAGCTACTCCGCGTACGCCGCCGAGGTCTACCGCTCCGGAATGGACGCGGTGCACGACGGTCAGCGCGCCGCGGCGAAGGCGCTGGGCCTCTCGCAGTGGCAGACGCTGTGGTACTCGATCCTCCCGCAGGCGGTGAGGAACGTCCTGCCTTCGCTCCTCAACCTGGCGGTCGCGCTGCAGAAGGACGTCGCGCTGTTGAGCGTCCTCGGCGTACGCGACGCGGTGCGCGAGGCGCAGATCTACACCGCCCGCACGTTCAACTACTCGTCGCTCGTGGCGGCGGCGATCCTCTTTCTGCTCGCGACGATCCCCATGGCGCGTTTCACCGATTACGTGACGCGCAAGGACCGCGAGCGACGGCTGCAGAGAACCGTCTAGATGCATAAGATCGAGATCGAGAACCTGACGAAGTACTACGGTGAGAACCTCGTACTCGACGACGTGAACCTCGAGGTCGACGAGCACGAGGTCGTGTGCCTGATCGGCGCTTCGGGCTCCGGCAAGTCGACGCTGCTGCGCTGCGTGAACGATCTGGTCGAGTTCCAGGGCGGTGAGATTCGTCTGGACGGTACCTCCATCCACGACGAGCGGTTCGGTAAGCGGGAGCTCTACAAGCGCGTGGGGATCGTCTTCCAGGCGTACAACCTCTTCCCTCACATGAACGTGCTCGACAATATCACGCTCGCTCCCCGGAAGGTGCACCGCACCGCGCGGCGCGAGGCCGAGTCGTTTGCGCACGAGTTGCTGGGGATGTTCGGGCTCGACGGCTTCGCCGAATCGTACCCGGAGCAGCTCTCCGGCGGTCAGCAGCAGCGCGTCGCGATCGTGCGCGCGCTCGCCACGCGTCCCGACGTGCTCATGCTCGACGAGGTCACCGCGGCGCTCGACCCGGAGCTCATCGGCGGCGTGCTCGCGGTGATCCGCGATCTCAAGACGCAGGGCATGACGATGCTCATCGTCACGCACGAGATGAGCTTCGCCCGCGACGTCGCCGATCGGGTATGTTTCCTCGACGGCGGCCGGATCCTCGAGGAGGCGCCGCCGGACCGCCTCTTCAGCGAGCCCGGGAACCCGCGGACGCAGCAGTTTCTGCAGCGGATCATCGAGGCGGGGCGCCTGTAGGGGCCGGTGCCGGCCTCCGCAGCGAGGGCGAGGCGCTATCTTCCTTCCACTTCGAACGCGTAGATGTGTACCAGCTCGTCTCCCCATGTTGCGAGCGGCGTGAGCCTGACGCCCGCGATCGGTCGGTCCGGGAGTTCGACGCGGGTGAGACGCTGCCGGTTGTCCGTGATCTCGGCGACCGTCTGCCACTGCGCCGACCGGCTCGGGGCCGAGTCGGCGCTGGCCGTCTCCGGCGCGCGGACTTCCACCCGGAAGCTTCTGACCAGACTCGACGCCACCGGCGTACCGGGATCGTTCAGCGGATAGTGGTACTTCATCCGGTGTTCCTTGTAGTGCCGGCTCAGGTTGCTGTCGAAGACGAGCCGCACCCCCGCCCGCTGGACCGGCTCGGCGAACGAGTACTCGATCGCATCGCCCGGTTCGCACCAATAGCCGTTGTCGGTCTCGTCCACGGTGCGGTCGTGGCCGTTACGCAGCACCTCCGGGTCCGCGGTCGCCGTGGTCTCGTACCAGACGACCTTCGTCTTCTGACCGCCGCGAAGGCCGCTCGCGAAGACCGGTCCGTCTTCCGGGTACTCGGTTCGTGCGAGGTGCACCGAGTAGGTGCGTCCCGCGTTGGAGGCGGAAAGCTCTGCGTTCTCCTGCCGCGAGGCCGATGCTACCGGCCGTGCGTGGCCGGGAAGGTAGGCGTCCGCGCGCATGAGGCTCGTCTGGAGCTCCGCGAGGTGGCGCTCGTAGACGCCCCGCGGCGTCGTGTCGTTGCGCGCGGCGATCGCAGCGGCCGTGCCCGCAGCCTGCCCGATTCCGGCGCACGTGCGCATGACGCGAGACGAGCTGAGCGCGATGTGCGTCGCGCTGATGTTCCGCCCCGCGCACAGCAGATTGTCGACGTTGCGCGAGTAGAGCGAGCGGTAGGGAATTCCCCACGGAGAGGGGGCAGGGTGAAAGACGGTGGGTTCTCCCGGATCGTAGAACGCCGCCGGAGCGTGATCGTCCATGCTCCACCCGCCGTAGGCCACCACGTCTTCGAACGGCCCGCCTGCCTCCACGTCGGCCTGCGTGATGATGTGGTCGCCTACGTAGCGGCGGCTCTCTCGCTTGCCCGGAAGGAAGCCCATCCATTCGAGCGTCCAGTTCCGCGCGTCGAACTCGTCGGCGTGGCGCTTGATGAAGTCCCACACGCCGGTGGAGATGCCCAGCAGGTCGTCGCGGATCTCCTCGGTATCGCGGATCGTGTTGCGGTCGCCCCCGGCCTCGAGCCACCAGAAGTTGGTCCGATGGATGTCGAGCGAGCGTCCCGGGCCAATGTCGTCGCGCTCGTACCGGTGAGCGTACGCCGGCGGAACGAAGGGCTGCGGCTCGCTCGTCTCGCGGAGCTGGATCAGGCACGACATGCCCATCGTCTTCTCATCCGCCTCGTCGACCGCGTGCGACTCGCCGAACTCCCGCTTGTCCTCGCGGCCCCACCGCACGTCGGCGCCGGTGAGCGGGGCGAGGATCGAGTCGCCGGAGGCGTCGACGAAGAGCCTCGCGGTCACGCGGTGGAAGGTTTGCGTCGTCAGCTGCCACGC
>CAZICD010000003.1:66699-89732 GCA_964537725.1 uncultured Spirochaetaceae bacterium
CGACGAAGAGCCTCGCGGTCACGCGGTGGAAGGTTTGCGTCGTCAGCTGCCACGCGGTGACCGACTCGAGCGCGACCCGGGCGCCTGAGCCGTTACCCTCGCCACTGCCGCCGCCGGCGGGCCTTGTCTCGGCGTCGAGCACCGACGCGTTCAGCAGCAGCTCGATGTTCTCCTCGCGCGTGACGACCTCGTGCAGGAGCGCGCTCCACTGCGAGTAGTTCTTGTGCGGGTTGCGGTAGATGTTCTCGAGCTCTATCTCTTCGATGATGCCGGTTTCGCGCATGTTCGCGCCGAACGCCCCGCATATCCACATCCGGATCTCTTCAGATGCGTTCCCGCCCAGCACCGGCCGGTCCTGGACGAGCGTTACCGACGCTCCCTCGCGCGCGGCGGCAACCGCGGCGCACATGCCCGCGATCCCCCCGCCGACTACGCAGATGTCGCTGTCGTGGTGTATCCGTTCGAGAGCTGGCATACGATGTCTCCTCGCCGGGGCTCGGTCGCTCGCTTCGTGCGACCGAGCCCCGCCGTTCAGTGTGCCGAATCGCGAGCTTTCGTCAACGGTGGCCGTGCGCGGCTGCGCTCAGTACTCGGCCACCACCGCGCAGTGCGCCCGGAAGCGCGGGATCGTTGTCTCAACCGTGCGGTAGCGCCTCGCGGCGGGCCCGCCCACCTCCCGCATGGGCAGCTCGAGGTCGCCGGGCACGAGCCGCAGCGCGCGCACCGCCTCAGGCAGCCGCAGCCGGACGGTGACGTCGCGAAGCTCGGGCAGGTCCTCGATCACGAGGCAGCGACCGCGCGCGATGGGCGCGCCGTAGAGCAGGTGCGCGACGTAGCGGTTCTGTTCCGGCTGATGCAGCAGGCTCACCCGGCCCGCGCTGGGAAGCTCCGCTTCCACCATGGGCGCGTCGTGCACCGTGCGCAACGCTCGCGCGAAGAAGTCGCGGTGGACCTTCGCGCCGTTGGCGTAGTACATGCGGTCGAGCGCGTGCGCGAGCACGATCACGTTGTCGTGCCTCCACGCTGCCGGTCTGGCAACCACGCCCGGCCGATTCGGCGTATTCTGGTGCCCGCAGTAGCTACCGTACGTGCGGCTGAAGTAGGGGTCCTCCACCGTCGCGAGGAGCTCGGCGTCGTCGTCGAGCTCGAAGGCGAGCGCGGGGCTGTAGTTGAGGAAGGGCGTTTCGGGAAGCGAGACGGGCCGATGGAGCGTCGGAATCGCCTCGGCGGCCTCGCGCATCGCCGGGCCGACGAGCGTGTAGTCGACGTCGACCGACGGGCGCTCGACAAAGCGAGCCCCGCACCGCACGGCGACTTCGTCGCCAGCGAGCGCGCCGGCGCCGAGCAGCACGAGCGATCCGCCGGCGGCGACGAACGCCTCGAGCTCCGCCCGCGCGCCGTCGAGCAGTCCGGCGTACGACGGGACGACGATCGTCTCGAACCCGGACACGTCGTCGCCGCGCGCCACGACATCGAAATCGATCTGCTCTTCGAGCAGCATCCGCGCGAGCCCCTCGTCCGCCGGCAGGTCGTACGACGCCCAGAACCCGAGCGACGACGCCGGCAGGCCGCCGGGACCGTACTCTTCTATCTCTTCGACGTAGGCGAACGCGTGCCCGATGTTCCGGTACGTCGTCGCGTCCATCGCGCCGAGCGGGTGGAGATGATCGCCGAAGTTGCAGCTCGCGCCGTAGGCGAGCATGGAGGCCGCCTCGAACCGGAGCGCCTCCGGATCCTTGAATCCGCCGAACTCGCCCCACGCGGTGTGGAACTTGCCGCTCATCGCGACCACGGGCTTGCGCTCGCGGTGGAAGATCTTCGCGCGCAGCGGGAACTTGTCGTAGCCGCCCCAGGTCGTGGGCAGGTCCTCCAGGTCGTTCTTCGTGTTGAGCTCGTGGAGGCGGTAGCGGAAATTCTCCGGCCGCTCGATCGCGGTCGTGCCGTTGAAGTAGATGCTCGCCTGCGGGTGGTGACTGCGGATGACGCCGGAGATCTCCTCGGCGTGGGCGCGGATCGTGCGCGCGCGGTAGGCGGCGACTTGATCGGTGTCGCGGAGGTCGATGCCCTCGGCGGTCATGCCGGCGCGGCAGCGCTCGCAGTAGCAGAGCTCCTGCGCGCGGTAGATGTCGAAGAAGAAGCCGTCTGCGGGGTAGAGCCGGCAGATCTCGTCGGTGAGCGCGACCATGTGCTCGTGATACTCGCCGGTAACGCAGAGCTCCTTCCACTGGAAGGTCGGCTTGGGGTCGTCCGGTCTGGCGTCGGCGGGCCAGTCGTGCGTGACGAAGTCGCCGTCGATCGTGCGCATGCACCAGTCCGGGTGCTCCTCCGCGTCGTGCGCCGACCACCCGCCGGTCACGTAGACCGGAGCGACCACTCCTATTTCGTGACACGCCTCGATCTGCCCGCCGAGGAGGTCGGTCGTCAGGTTGGGATGCGGCTTGCCCACCTTCGTGGGGTAGTAGCACCAGCTGTGGTGGCACTTCGCGAACACGTTGATCTGGTTCACGCGCCCGGTGCGCAGCGCCTCCTGGAACTGATCCTTGATGAACTCCGCGCCTATGTCGGGCAGATGCTCGGAGGTGTGGAAGTCGAGGTGGACCTGTCGCGTGGGTTCGGTTCGCATGCCGGTATCTTACCGGACCCGCACCGCGTGTCCAAGTCGCTTGCCGCCGGCACGGGCCGCCCTACAGATCGAGCCCGGCGATGAACCGGCGCTTCTCGTCGAGGTAGCGCGAGAGCACCTCGCTCACGTCGCCGATGAGCGTCATCACGACCGCATACACGGAGTTGTGCGCGTGATCGGAGAGGAAGTCGAGGAATTCGCGTGGGGAGGCGAAGTCGCTGTCGAATTGCGCGTCCGACGAGCTCGACTTCTGCTCGATCCAGCTGCGGTTGAGCCGGAACCGTACCTCGAGCTCGTCGTCGTTCGGTTCGGGGCCGGAGAAGAGCGTTCGTCGTCCGGACGCAGCGGGGCGGATACTCATGGCGAGGACCGGGATCTGGGTCTCCACCGTGTGTTCCCGGCGCTTGCCGACGTTGAGGTCGCCCAGCGAGAAGCCTTCCGGGAGCGTTTCGATGACGTGGATGTTGTGCGTCTTCCAGACGAAGCGCACGTGGTCGCCCCGGTCGGTGGAAGAGACGCTGACGGCGAGGTCGAGGGTGTCCGATACGGCCCGGTGCTCGATTGCGGCTGCGGTGGGGAGCACGTGGTTGAGGCCGCTCGAGCCCGCGAGCACGCGGAAGAGCTCCGAAGCCTTCGCGCGCACGAGCTGCGACTTCGCCTCGAGGAGCTCCTGGATTTCGGTCGCGTACGATTCGAGCTGCTTGACGCGAAGCTGGTCGCGGACGATCGTCGCCACGTCTTCGTCGTAGCCGCCTTCGATCAGCGCGTCGTAGGTCTCGTCGGCATCGCTGCTCATGCGGCCATCCTACCAGATTCGCTCGCGCTTGACGCGCGGCGGGCTTCACAGGAGCTTGAAGGAAAGGGGGGAACTCATGCTCTTTGGTGGCATCATCGTTCTCATTGTCGCGGGGCTCGCCGGGTGGTGGTTCGGGTCGTACCGCGCGACCATGGCGGTCAACCGCCAGTGGATGCGTTCGCTCGAGCAGGCGGAAACCGACGGAATCATCGACGAGCATCAGCGCTCGGACATCATCCGTATCCAGAACGCCGAGCGGCAGGCGTAAGGCGTTGTTCGACGCGGCCAGCGGCTGACACGCCGTGGCCGGTGCGGTATCCTCGCTCCATGACCGCGGAACGCACCCGGAACTATGCCGATCTGATTCTCTGGGCGGTCGACGGCGTCGCCGAGCAGAACGTCGTCGTGCGCGCTGAGCCCGAGAACCGGCGGCTGGCCGTTGCCGTCGCCGAAGCCGCGTATCGCGACGGAGCGCGGCTCGTGGAGCTCAAGTACGAAGACGCGCTCGACGTCCGCGCCCGGGTAGACGAGGCGCGCGACGAGTACCTGGACGCGATGCCGGACTACTCCCGGACCGAGTACGCCGAGTACGCGGATCCGTCGTGGACGATGATCCGGATCAAGGGGTCCGATTACCCGGATGCGCTCGCCCGCAGCGACGGCGCCCGCGTCGGGCGCTACGCTCGTGCGCGACGCGACGTGCAGATGCCGCTGATGGAGTCGATCTCCGGCTTTCGCAAGGCCTGGGTCGGGGTGCTCTCGCCTACCGGGGCGCTCGCCGAAAAGGCATTCCCCGGGGTCGACCCGGCCGAGGCGCTGTCGCGCTACGAAGCGGCGGTTGCGCGGGTGCTGCACCTCGACGACGAGGCGCCGTCGGTCTTCTGGAGTAACCTCTTCGCCGACCTCGCCGGACGCAGACACGAGTTCGACGCGCTCGAGCTCGATCGGCTGCGCTTCACCGGACCGGGCACCGACCTCGAGGTGGGGCTCCATCCGGGAGGTCGCTGGCAGACCGCCGAAGAAACGCTCGCCGACGGACGCACCGTTCGCGTGAATCTGCCCTCGTGCGAGATCTTCACGACTCCCGACCTGCGCAGAACGAACGGCCGCGTCATGACCACGCGTCCCTTCGTTTCGACATCCGCCCCGGGCCGCACGATCGAAGGCGCCTGGCTCGAGTTCGAGAACGGGGCGGTCGTCGATTCCGGCGCGGCGAGCGGCGCGGACCTCCTGGAGGGGGTGCTGGCGATGGACGATCAGGCGCGCTTCCTGGGCGAAGTCGCGCTCGTCGACTCGACCTCGCCGGTGGCCGCCGAGGGCATCACCTTCCACGACGTTCTCTACGACGAGAACGCGGCGTGCCACATCGCGCTCGGCTTCGCCTTCCCGGGACTCGTGCCCGGCACGGAGGGGCTGGAGCGCGACGAGCTCGTCGCGCGCGGAGTGAATCACTCGCTCGTGCACGACGATCTGATGATCGGTGGCGAAGAGGTCGACGTAACGGGGGTGACCGCCGCCGGCCGCGAGGTCCCCGTGATGCGCGGGGGCGTCTTCGTCTCCGCGGAGGACCGGTGAGCCGCGCCATGGTATAGTCTGAGCCGGGAGGCATCATGGCACCATCGGCACGGCCCAATATCCTGTGGATCTGCAGCGACCAGCAGCGATTCGACACGCTCGGCGTCACCGGGAACGAGCTCATACGCACGCCAAACCTCGATCGGCTTGCCGCCGAGGGCACGCTCTTCAACCGGGCGTACTCTCAGGCGCCCATCTGCACGCCCAGCCGGGCGAGCTTCCTCACCGGCATGTACGCGAGCACGGTCCACGCGTGCACGAACGGCAACGAACGGTGGGCGGAGGCCGCGCCGCTTCTGCCGGCGATGCTTCGCGACGGCGCCGGTTACGACTGCGGGCTCTCGGGGAAGCTCCACCTCGCCGGTGCGCAGGGACGGATCGAGCCGCGTCCGGCCGACGACGGGTACCGCTTCTTCCGGTGGAGCCACCACCCGATCGACGACTGGGACGAGGGCCATGACTACGCCGACTGGATCCGCTCTCAGGGGATGGACCCTGCGAAGATCTACGACGAGAACGGGTTCTACCCGGCGGAAATCCACCAGACGACCTGGTGCACCGACGAGGCGATCCGGTTCATCGACGAGGAGCGCGACGGGCCGTGGCTCATGAGCATCAACTACTTCGACCCGCACCCGGCGTTCGATCCGCCGGCGAGCCATAGATCGCGCTACGATCCCGCGGCCATGCCCGGTCCCCACTATCGCGAGTCGGACCTCGCCGCGCAGGCGCTGCTCGATGACGTCGACTTCCAGTCGCCGCCGCGCGATCCCGACGAGTTCGACGCGAAGACGCTGCAGGCGGCCTACTACGCGATGATCGAGCTCATCGACGAGAACGTGGGGCGCCTGCTCGACCACCTCGAGCGTACCGGCGAGCGCGAGAACACGATCATCGTCTACACGAGCGATCACGGCGAGAGCCTGGGCGACCACGGGCTGCTGCTCAAGGGATGCCGATTCTACGAGGGTCTCGTCCGCGTTCCGCTCATCGTCGCCGGTCCGGGATTCCGTGCGGGCCAACGCTCCCACGCGCTCGTCGAGCTCACCGACCTCGCGCCCACGCTGTTCGAGGCGGCAGGCATGGAGGCTCCCGAGCGCTTCGTCGGGCGTTCACTCGCGCCCATGCTCCGCGGCGAGGCGCCGCTCGACCGTCACCGCGACCACGTGCGCAGCGAGTACTACCACACGCTCAGCCCGAAGGCTCCCGGACGCGACGAGTTCAACGGCAGCTACGGCACGATGATCCGCGACGAGCGCTACAAGCTCGTCGTCTATCACGGCTGTCCGACAGGCGAGCTCTTCGACCTGGAGGCCGACCCGTGGGAGCACGAGAACCTCTGGGACGACCCGGCGCACGCGGACGTGCGTTTCCTTCTGATGAAGCAGAGCTTCGACGACACCGCATTCGCGGTGGACCTGGGCCCGGGGCAGACGCGGTACTACTGACTGCACCACCTCGCGGTTATCGTGGCGCGGGCATCGTAGCGAACACCACGTCCCACAGCGGCGAGCTCACCCCGAATCGCATCGTGCGGTCCTTTCCGTGGTGCAGCAGGTGGTGCCTGCGGATACCCTGAAGGAGCTTCAGGCGAGGGTAGGCGTGGACTGCGTAGTGGACGAAGCTGTAGATCTCGTACCCGAAGATGAACCCTCCGAAGAGCGGCAACACCCAGTGCGGCGCTCCGAGGAACGCGCCGGCGAGGCCCGCGAAGAGCGCGTAGAAGACGACCGCGATCGGGATTCCCGCGGCGAGCGGCATCACGAGGCGGGACTCGACCATCGGCTGGGCGTGATGGATGCCGTGCAGCATGAATCCGAGGATCCTCAGTCCCCGCTTCTGCGAGCGGAGGTGGAACACGAATCGGTGCAGAAGGTACTCGGCGAGCGTCCAGACGATCACTCCCACGACGAACGCTGACAGGATGTACATGCCCGGGGCCTGCCGCACCGCGAGCGCGAGCGCTCCAGCAGAGACGACAAACCAGACGATCGCCGGGATCGCGGGCTCGGCGTGCGCGAGCCGCTCGAGCCGGTCGTCGGTGAACAGGCGGATCGGCTCCTTCCGGGCGACGGGCTTCATGTATTCGAAGGAGAGGATCTCCGGATTGATCATGACGAAAGCCTAACCCGTGCGGTTGGGTACACGCAAGAGCCTTCACGGGCGGCATCGCGTCTGCTTGGCGCCAATCGATGCACGTGGTAGCCTCCTGGCCGCGAGGGGTCCATGGACACACAGCGCACATCGTACGAACGGTTGGTCGGCAGTCTCTCCGAATCCCCAGGGCCGGGCCGCGAAGCGGACGTCCAGGACGCGCTTCGATTGCTCGGCCATCCCGACCCGGCGATCCGCGACGAGCTCGTATATCCCGCGCTTGCCCGCGCCGTCGTGGAAGGCCGGCTGGACGACCGCCTGGGTCGAGTCTCCCGGTGGCTCGCCGGTGTCGAAGGCTTGCGGTGCGGCTCGGCGTCGCCACACCGCGTCCCGGTGCTCGCGCGTTCGTTCAGCGTGCTCGTCGCAGCGTGCGTCCTGCATCGTTCCCGGACGTTGGGCAGCCGACTGGCCGATGTCGGGATCCTCGTCGACGCGATCGTGCACGTGCTCGAAACGGAGCGGACGCTTGTCTCGTGGGACGACCGTTACGGGTGGGTCCACATCGTCGCGCACCTGGGCGACTGCGTCGACGAGCTCTACGAGTTCGACGATCTGGAACCGGTCCGTGCCGATGCGCTCACGCGGGGACTCGTTGACATCGCAACGCGTCGGGCGGCTGCGCTCTACGCGTTCGGCGAGTACGATCGGATTGCCTACGCGCTCGCGACCGCGCTCCTTCGTGGTCGCGTCTCGCCGTCCGATCTCGAGCGAATCGTGGACTCGCAGACAGCGGCGGACGCGGAGTTCGACTGTCCGCCCACGAGCGTCGTGCGCGCGAACCACCTGCGCTCACTCGTGAGGGCGCTCGAGTGGCAGCTGCGTGCCCGCGGCGCGGCCGACGAACCGCTCGGTGCGGCGATGCGCATGGGTCGCGTGCTCGTTCGTCGGCAGCCGGCCGAAGATTGACTTTCGGCGTCCGCGGGCGCACCTTAGCGAGACTCATGAACCCCACCCGGAACGAACACATACGCAACGTCGCGATCATCGCGCACGTTGACCATGGAAAGACAACCCTCGTCGACGCGATGTTCCGCACCTCCGGTCTCTTCCGGCAGGGACAGGTCGTCGAGGAGCGCCTGATGGATCGCATGGATCTCGAGCGCGAGCGCGGCATCACGATCGCCGCGAAGAACTGCGCGATCGGCTGGGACGGCGTCAAGATCAATATCATCGATACCCCGGGGCACGCCGACTTCGGCGGCGAAGTGGAGCGCGCGCTCTCCATGGCCGACGGGGCGTTGCTGCTCGTCGACGCGGCCGAGGGCCCACTCCCTCAGACGAGATTCGTCCTGCGCAAGACGCTGGAGGCGAGCCTGCCGGTGATCGTCGTGATGAACAAGCTCGACCGGCGCGACGCGCGTCCGGAGGTCGTCCTGGACCAGATCTCGGACCTCTTCATCGACCTGGACGCTTCCGAGGACCAGTTCCATTTCCCGCTGCTCTACGCGGTCGCGCGGGACGGCGTCGCCGCCCACGAGGCGGCCGGCGTCGGTTTCGTGGACGGCGCGTTCACGAGTATACCGGACGACGCCACGCTCACGCCGTTGCTCGATACGATCGTGCGCGAGATTCCGCCGCCCGCGATCGACCCCGGCAAGCCGTTCCAGATGCTCGTCTCAGACCTCGGCTACTCCGATTATCTGGGCCGGCTGGCGATCGGGCGCATTCATAACGGCGAGGTGCGCTCGGCAGACCGGCTCGTCCGGATCGGTTCCGATGGCGAGGCGGCGAGCCTGCGCGTCAGCCGTCTGCAGGTCTATGAAGGTCTGTCGATCGTAGAAACCGACCTGGCTCAGTCGGGCGACGTGGCGGTGCTCTCGGGGATCGACGAGGTGCACATTGGCGACACGATCTGTACCGCCGACGCGCCGGTCGCGCTGCGACGGATCACGGTGGACGAGCCCACGGTGACGATGCTCTTCGCGCGCAACAACGGTCCGCTCGCAGGCACCGAGGGGCGCTTCGTACAGTCGACGCGGATCCGCGAGCGGTTGGAGAAGGAGACGCTGAGCAACGTGTCGCTGCGCGTGGAGGACGCTGCCGACCAGGACGGCTTCCTGGTCAAGGGTCGCGGCGAGTTTCAGATGGCCATCCTCATCGAGACGATGCGACGCGAGGGCTACGAAATCTGCGTCGGGCGCCCGCAGGTCATCACGCGCACCGCGGCCGACGGTTCGGTGGAGGAGCCAATCGAGCGGCTCTTCGTCGACTGCGCGGAGGAGTACACCGGCGTGGTCACCGAGAAACTCTCGGTGCGCAGGGGACGTCTCGTGAATCTGACGAATCACTCGCGCGGGCGAACCCGGCTCGAGTTCTCGGTCCCGTCGCGCGCGCTCATCGGGTTTCGCGACGAGTTGCTCACGGACACGCGGGGGACCGGGATCATGAACGCGTATCTGGAAGGCTACGAGCCGTGGCGTGGGGACATGCCCGCCCGCAAGACCGGTTCGCTCGTCTCCGATCGTTCGGGCCGATCGGTCCCCTACGCGCTGTTCAACCTGGAACCGCGGGGGCAGATGTTCATTGGCCCCGGGACGAGCGTCTATGAAGGGATGATCGTGGGTGAGCACAACCGCGACACGGACCTCGACGTCAACCCATGCAAGACGAAGAAGCTCACGAACATGCGCGCCGCCGGCCGCGACGAGAACGTCATCCTCACACCCCACCGCGAGATGACGCTGGAGATGGCGATCAACTTCATAGGCGAAGACGAGCTCGTCGAGATCACGCCGAAGTCGCTGCGGATGCGCAAGGCGGTGCTGATGCAGAGCGAGCGCAAGAAGCTGCGGTGACCTGCCGCCGGCTTCTCTTGCAGCTGCGCTGACCCGCCGCCGGCTTTTCTTGCGGCCGCCGCGACTTTCTTTCATACTGGCGCGGTGAATCCACCATTCGCCCGTCCCGATCTCCGCTCCTCGTACCGGTACCTCCTCTGGTGGATCGCGCTCGGAGGCGTGACCGGGGTCGTGGGCGCGTGCGTGCTCGCGCTGTTCACCTGGATCGTCGACGCGGGCCAGCGTGCGATACTCGCGACCGGCGTGCCTGTCCCACTCGCCGCGATCGTGGCGGCCCTGATCGTAGGGGGCGTCGTCTACCGCGTCTCGCCGGACGCCGCAGGCGAGGGAGTCCCCTCCTACCTCTACGCGCTGAACCGGGGACGCGCGCGGTTCCCGCTTCGGGTAACGCTGATGAAGTTCCCCGCGGCGGTGTTCACGTTGATCGGCTTCGGCAGCGGAGGCGTGGTGGGCCCGGTGGGGCGCGTGACCTCGGGACTCGTCTCGCTCATCGGGAGCAGGTACGGCGACGAGCGCCTGCGCGAAGAGCGTTCGCACACCGCGGCGGTCTGCGGTATGGCCGCCACGCTCGCCGCGCTCTTCCACGCGCCCATAGGAGGCGGCATCTTCGCCGTCGAGATCGTGCAGCGGGCAAACATGCGATACCGCGACCTCTTCCCCGCCGTGCTCGCGGGGGCGGTCTCGGTCGCGTTCTCGCGCCTCATGGGCTGGGGGCCGTTGATTGAGATCACCGACCAGCCGGCGGTCATCGAGCTGGGTTTCCTTCCGTGGACAATCGGCTTCTCGCTGGTTGTGGGGCTGCTCGGGAGCGTCTACGTCCGCGGGTACGGGCTCGCCGTGAAGATCTTTCGCCGCGACCAGGGGCGGGTCGTCCTCAAGGTAGTCGTCGGCATGGCCGCCGCGTCTCTGCTCGTGTGGCTCGTCAATCCGGCGTTGCTGGGCACCGCCGCGGAGCTGACCGGCGCTCTGTCGAACGGCGAGCCCGGGCTGCTCTACGGTGCCTTCGCCGCGACGACGCCACTCGCGCTCGTCGCGGTCGTAATGCTGTTCGTTCGGATGGCGTCGTCGTACCTCACGACCGGATCGGGCATGAGCGCCGGGCTCACCGCGCCGGCGATCCAGCTGGGGATGCTCGCTGCGATCGCCGCGGCCCGGTTCGTCCAGGTGGTCGCGGGTCAGGACCTCACGGGTGCGTTTCTTGCCGTCGGGTTCGCCGGCATGCTCGCAGGCTCGATGAACGTTCCCATCGCAGCGGCGGTTCTCGCCGTGGAGGTCTTCGGCACCGGATTCGGCACGCCGGCGATCTTCGCGTCGGTCATCGCGTTCCAGATGAACCGACACAGCACGATCTACGACTTCGCGCTCGCCGGCTCCGGGCACATGGACGAAGCCGGGCCGGCGTAGCTCAGGCGGGCTCGACGGCGCGCGATCGGGCGATCTCGACCAGCCGGGCCGCACTGTCGTCGACCTCGAGCTCGAGCGGTTCTCCGTTGGCGGTCACGATCAGCGCGGTGCGGGTGGGGCCCTGGATCAGGCGCCGGACGATCCCGCCTCGGGGCGGCAGGTCCACGCGCTCGATCTCGTCGAACCGGACGCTGATGCGACGGTGGCCGATGGTCCCGGTGCGCAGAATCCTGCCCAGCCAGTTCGTGCCCTCGCCGTAGACGACGTGCAGCGACGACGCGGTGAGGATCAGCAACCCCCACAGCGTCCGGCGCGCCGGGCCTCCCGTGACGTACTGGACGAGCTCCTGCTCCTCGATCTCCTCGTCGATGTCACGAAGCAGACCGTCGAGCGATTGCTGTTCGTGTGCCGGGTCCTCTCCGGTTGACCGCATGCTACCTCCTACCCGATTCTCGGCAGCTCGATGGCGAAGACGAGACCGGTGCGCCTGGCTCGCAGGAGCCGCTACTCCGGCATGACGACGCGGAAGTGCCGTGTGCCGTGTGCGCGCGTCGCACCGTAGTACTCCCATACCACGAGATTCATCTCGAGCTGCTCGATCGGGATCGTGTCGCGAGAGATCCTCATCTCGGCGAAGTACGGGGTTGTGATGGCCCGGAACCCGTCCTCGTAGACAACCTTCAGCGCGTCGTTCGTCCAGTGGTCGTACCCGAACTCGGATCCGTTCTCGTTGTCGCGCAGGACCGCAGTCAGCGCCCCGGTCATCGCCAGACGCTCGTCGTAGGTGGTGTAGATGTTCAGTTGCGGGATCGCCTCGGAGAGCAGGCTCCCGTCCGAGCTCTCGATCGCCCAGTAGAGGTAGTCGTCGTCGGCGGCGAGCAGGAGCCGGGTGACCGAAAGGATGTTCCGTCCGTTCCAGCGCCGTTCGTCTTGCACGTCTCCAAAATCCGGTAGTCCCTCCCAGTCGTCCGGGTTTCCGTCGATCGTGATCGTCCGCCGGGGGATGGGCGCGGCGTCGGCGAAGATCGGGCCGTGCGCGAAGGTCGTGACGTTCCACCAGAGGTTCCCGTTCGCGTGGCGAGAGAGCAGGTGTGCCCGGAGCTCTCCCGAGGCGCCGAGCCGGTACGGAGGTAGCGTGACGGACGTCGCATCCGGCTGTACCGTTACCGAGTGGCGCCACGAGTCGGCGTAGGGTATCGCTACCGCTCCGTCGGCGATCACAAGCATCCGCTCGGCGGCATCACCGCTCGCTTCCCAGGAGAACTCGTGGCCGTCCGGCGAGGCCGTGACGGCGAGGTCCTCTGCGAGCGCCCACGGCAGCGACTCGATCGCCGCGGTGGTCTCCATCGCGAAACCCGCCCGCTCGACGGAGAACCGGTAGACGTCGCCCGGCTCGAGCACCTCCGGTCGGGAGATCCGCGCCGAGTAGTAGCCGTCGCCGTTTGCGCCGCTGTACCGTCCGTCCTCCTCCAGCTCCAGTCCGACGATTCCCGATTCGTCGGGCCCGTCGACGGTGACGCTGTCCGCATCCGGCACCCCGTGGAGCCCGATGTGCAGCAGACGCTCCATCCCGTTGTCGACTACGATGAGTTGCGGTCGCCACGAGTCGTCCACGGAGATGATGCTCGCGTGCGCCGTTTCGTGGAAGGCTCCGATGAGCGCTTCGCCGAGTAAGGCCGCGCCGCGCCCCGCAACGGGTGTGAGGTCAGACTGGGCGAACGCGTCTCCCAGGGGGAGGCCGGTGCTCGGGCGCTGACGAAGCGAGGGAACGGCCCGTACCCATCGCGGCGCGGACTCGGCAACGGTCTCGCCGGCCTGCACGACCGCGACGGCGAGCGAGAACGGTCTGTCGAGCCCCGCGTCCTCGACGTCCACGACCGCTTCAAGCATGTTCCCGCCGGGCACGATCCATGAGTCGAACCCGAACGACTCGTAGTCGTTCCGCGCCCCGGACGACCAGATCCGGCCGGAGGCGAAGTATCGATCGGCGGCCGGCTCGATCTCGAGCTCGAGCGCGCCGGCCGCGGGGAAGCTCTTCCCGTCCGGCGCGATGGTGATCCGGTAGCTCGCCCCGGGAGGCAGTCGGCCGCCGGCGCCCTCGAAGAGCAGGTAGAGATCCTCCCCTTCGCCGTCGAGCGCGATCCGGACCGTCGCCGAAGCGGCGCTGGAGCCGGCGGGCGTGGATCCGAGCGCGAGCGCGGGCACGCCGCGCCAGTCGGCGCTGTCGCCGTCCACTCGGACCGTACGCGCGGAGACGGCGATGACGCCCGGCTCGTTCGAGCCGGCGGTCCAGTAGGAGGCAGTCCGTGCGGCGAGTCCGGCGTTGTCCTCGTAGTAGCGTGCGACCGCGTCCCGAGCCGGGAAGACTCCTCCGCCGGCCACCTGCGCCAGGCGATCAGGAGTGCCGGAGCCTCCCGGTGCCCAGAGATCGGCGAACGCGGGTGTGCCCGCGGCGTCGTCGTCGGCGGGGAGTTCGGCGCGCAGCAGTTCCACCTCGTCGTCCCGGATCAGTGGAATCGCCACGTCGACCGTGGCCGGCGTTCCTGCCACGACCTCGACTGCACGCTCGGCTATGACCTGGGGGCCGGTGGGTCGCTCCTGTACGATCGCGAGGTCGTAGCTTCCCTCGATCACGCGCTCGTTGACGTACTCGCCTTCGGTCGATGCGATCGTCTCGCCGTTGAGGACGACCGTGAACGGATCGCCTGCCCGGTCCGGCGTGACCCGCAGCTTGCCGAAGAGGATGCGTCGTTCGGCGATGCCCTGGAGCAAGGCGACCGTCGCCTCGTCGGCTACGTCGAAGACGTCGAACAGCGACGGAGCGACGTGGACGGTTTCGAGAGTCTGCTCGCCGGTGATGCCGTGGCGGACCTCGAGCTCGAACCGAATCGCGCCGGTCTCTTCGCGGGTCACCGTTCCGCCCACGACGCTGTCTACGTCCGCGGCGGCGGCATCGGCTCCGAGGACGTCGTAGCGACCGAGCAGTCGCAGCGTGATCGCAACGGTTTCGGTTACGATCTCCGCGATCGCCTCGAGCTGCGGCGCGTCATCCGGTACCGCGAGCTGCGCGACTCTCACCCGCGATCGCTGCCCGTCCTCGGCGACGGCTGCTGCGCCGACGAGCAACGCCAGGACCACGGTGACAAGCCGCCCGACACGGGGAACCGCGAGAGTCATGAGGGCACCTCGCGTTCGTCGAGAATCAGGTAGAGGCCGATGAGCTCCCGGAGGGCGCTGCTCGCGAGCATAGACTCGACGTTCGGAAGCGCCGGTGCCGACGGGTCCGCCGGCCGGATCTCGATCTCGTATCCGTGGTCGTCGCCGACGAGGGTGAGCGCGGTCAGCCGTCGTTCGGCCACGACCACGTTCGCGCGGTACACCGCCGCGCCGGTGTAGAAGAGCGGGCCGTCGGTACCAGCCGCCGTCGATCGGGCGTCGCCCCACCTCGCGGCGGACTCGACCCGGACGATTACCGGGATCCCGAGGATCTGTCCCGCCACGGTGAATCCACGCACGGTGTCCGAGACCCAGCGCCACCGAGCGTCCGGCGCGTGGAGGTGTGGCAGACTCGCGTTCAGCCTGGTGACGGTGGGGTCGCTCGTAGGCGTGATCCAGTCGAGAACTCTTCGTGCCGCCCCGTCGTCGAGCTCGAGCGTTTCGTCGGTGCCGGTCAGGGTCGCGATGGTGACCCTCCGGCCGGAGACGAGCAGTACGGCTATTATCCGGGCGTCCCCGTGCTCGACGAGGATCACCGGAGTGACGTCCAGATTCGTTTCGAAGTAGAGCACCTCGTACCTGGCGCCGAGCCGGTCGAGCTCCGAGAGGTAGAGCGCCTCCATGTCCTCGTCCGAGATCTCGCTTTCGAAGTCGGTCTCCTCGACCGAATACTCGAGCGTGCCCTCCGGATCCCTCCCGAAGAGCACGATGCCGCGGCTCGAGGCGGGATCCACCGCGACGAAACGCCACGCGTCCGGGTGGCGAATCAGGTAGCTGCCGGTCTGAAGGACGCCGTACGAGCGATCTGGTGCCAGGGAGTCGGCCGCGACCGGATCGGTTTCACCGTCCCGGCCGGAGAAAAGCGCGCACCCGCTCGCGAGGAGCGTGGCGAAGAGGAGCGTCGTCAGAGCCAGCGGTGCTACCGATCTGCGGATGCGTCTCATCTTCTATGCCCGGGCGGTAGCATAGGTGGCTCGGTGGCGCCTGTCAAACAGCTTCGGTCGTCAATGGGTACGTGCCGAACTCGGCGACGGCGTCTTCGAGCGCGCGCAGATGTTCCCGGGGCCACGGCATGCCCTGGTCGGGACGGCAGAAAAAGCCGCCGTCGCCGCCCTGCAAGGCGATCCTGCCCTGCGTCGCTCGGCGAAGCGCGTCCAGGTCGTTCGCGGAGGCCTGGATCGGGTTGAGGATGTCGATGCCCCGCTCAAGAAATCGGCCTATCAGAGGCTCCACGTGGCCGCAGCTGTGGAAGTTCACCGTCACTCCGCGGCGCTTGTAGAAGCCGATGAGTCGTCGGTACTCGGGCATGAGGAACTCGTCGATGATCTGCGGCGAGAGGAGCAGGCCCTGCTGCGTGCCCAGATCGTCTGACAGGGAGACGATCTCGACACCGAGCTCCGCGTAGTGCTCGGCGATCCCCAGGTGGAAGTCCATGATCCGGCGGAGCACCTCGCGCGGCTTCATAGAGGGCTCTCGGGTTGCTGTGTCGACCAGTCGGGGATTACCATGTTCGCGAGCTCGACGCGGTTCGAGGCACCGGTCTTGTCGTAGAGGCTCGTGATGTGCGCCTTCACCGTTCGTTCGGTGATGGCAAGCGCGTCCGCAGTCCGCTCGATCGTCCAGCCGGCCATCAGGCGTTCGAGCACATCGGCCTCCCGGCTCGTGAATCCGTACCGCTTCGTCGCGTCGGCGAGCGACGCGACGAGTGTGCCGGAGACGAGGACGCCCAGCGGATCGCCGAACCGGTCGACCAGGGCCTTGAGCCGGAAGCGTACGGTGACCCCCTCGTCGTTCGGTCCGTCGAACCCGTTCGACGCCAGCCGGAGCGTGAGCCGGCGCTCCGGCTCGTCGCTCGTCCACTCGTCGCGCCGGGCGAGCAGCGGCGCGATCCCACGCTCGACGAGCTCGCGGTCGCGGCATGGCTTACCTGTGGACGCGGCCAGCAGAAGATCGGCCTTTCTGTTTCTGAAGACTGCGTGTCCATCCGTACCGTAGAGCACTACGAGGTCCTCGACCGAGTCGAGGATGCGCTCGTGAAGCAGGCCCGGCGAGAGCTGGAGGAACCCGTACCGCCAGATCGCGTAGACCATCGCCGCCATCCAGCAGGCGAAGAGGATGGGCGACTGCGACGGGAGCTCCCATCCGGGGATGAGCGGCACGAGGTAGTACTCTCCCATAACGAGCAGGATTGTCACTACGATGACGGTAAGGAGAAGCCGCGCCTGTCTGCGCTCGCGGTTGAGCTTCGTCTTCCGCAGGTAGCGGGCGTAGAACCAGACCGGGATGAGCCAGCACGAGAGCACGAAGACCATCCATACCAGATTGAGTGGGCTGTCGAACGCCGGCGTGATCGTGACGGTGCCGTCGGGCGCCTCGACCGCGAGCATGGAGAAGGGGTGCACGACGTTGATGGCCGTCAGCGCCCCTGCAATCGAATAGATCGCGATCGCCACCACCGCCGGCAGCTTCCGCTTGGTCGACACGGCGAAGCCGAAGTGCAGGTTGAGCGGGAAGAAGGCGATCATCCCCACGCACGAGATCGGCAACAGCACCCGGGCCACTTCCAGCGTGTTGGTGTTGTAGACGAAGTAGGCCGTCAGCGTCCACTGGAAGAGCGCGAGCGCGGACAGGATCAACAAGGCATGCTCGCGTCCGCGTACGCTCATCCTGCGCACGATCGCGACGAGGACGAGGTAGAAGGCCGCCGTGGCGACATACACGATGTTGAGCAGGGCCACACGTTATGGTAGCGGGCGTCCCGGGCGAACGCAAGGTGAAAATGTGCACGCACCTGTACCTTCGTACAATACGGTAACCCGCGGGAGGTGCTACGCTCGTTGTTGCCGGGGGCTTTGCGCTCGGGCGCAGCCGCCGACGGGGAGGTACCGATGAAACGGGTTGCCGGCGCTCTCATGGTTCTGCTCGTCCTCGCCGGGCTCGCGCACGCCCAGTCCGGGCTCACCCTGGGCGTGACCGCGACGCCCGAAGTCCCGCTCGCCGTGGGCTCGAGGGCCGGCAACTACTCGTGGGGCATGGGCGGTCGCCTCGACGCGCTCGTCGGTTTGCCGTCGGCTGCCTGGGTGACACCGGCGCTCGAGACCGGCTACTCGTTCGTACCGCTCAGCCTCGGAGAGACCGATCGGTATGTTTCGGCGGCCAATCTCTCGCTCGTTCGCGTGGGTCCGGCCGTCCGCGCGGCGTTGGGTGTGGGGGACCGATTCTCGTTCTTTGCACGCGCGCACGTCTCCGGGTACTACGCGGCGCTCACCGGCGACACGACCGGCGACGCGACCGGGCTCGCGATCGGCGGAGGCGGAGGAATCGGCTTCCTGCTCTCGCCGTCCGTGCAGGTCGAGCTGGCGGCGGGCTACGACAGCTATCTCAAGCTCTACGACGCGCTCACCGTGGGTGTGTCCACGACCGTCCGGCTCGCCGGCGACGGCAACGCGTCCATTCCCCGGGCCGATTTCGCCCCGGGCGCAGGCGGTCCCGTGGAAGGCTACGTGCGGTTCGCCTCGGTCGAGCTCGACCGTGTCTTCCCGGTTCTCTACAAGTACTACGACGACCACCCCATGGGGCGGGCGACGCTCGTCAACGACGGGCGCCGCGCCATCGAGGACGTGGAGGTGAGGCTCGCACTTCGGCAGTTCATGGACGCGCCGAAGGTGAGCGCGCGCGTGGAGCGGCTCGAGCCGGGCGAGGAACGCGAGGTCGATGTGTACGCGCTGTTCACCGAGGAGATCCTGTCGATCACCGAGGGCGCGAAGGTCGCGGCCGAGCTCTCCGTGGACTACACCGTTGACGGCCGCTCGGGCGCGGACGTAGAGACGGTCACGCTCGACACCTACGACCGCAACGCGCTGCGCTGGGACGACGACGAGAAGATCGCCGCCTTCGTCACCGCGCGCGACGAGGAGGTGCAGCGGTTCGCGCGCAACAACGCGTCTATCGTCGACGACCGGGGTATCGACGCCGTGCGCCGCGAGCTCCAGCTCGCGATGGTCTTCCTCGCCGCCATGGCCGAGCACCGCTGCGCGTACGTCGTCGACCCGTCGTCGGCGTACTTCGAGTTGTCGCAGGACGGGCAGGCGGTCGATTCGGTCCAGTTCCCCCGCCAGACGCTCCAGTACCGCGCCGGCGACTGCGACGACCTGTCGGCCACCTACGCGGCGCTCCTCGAGTCGGCAGGCGTCCCCACCGCGTTCGTCACCGTCCCCGGCCACATCTTCGTCGCGTTCCGACTCGACCTGGAGGCGAGCGAGGCTGCCCGCGCCTTCGCCCGCGCCGACGACCTCATCGTGCGCGAGGGCGGCGAGGTCTGGGTGCCGGTGGAGACGACGCTCCTGCGCGACGGCTTTCTTGTCGCCTGGGCGGAGGGCGCGTCGGCCTGGCGCAAGCACGCCGCAGACCGCGAGGCGACGCTCTATCCCACCGCCGAGGCGTGGCGGACGTACGAGCCGGTCGCCTTCGGCGTGAGCCAGTTCGAGGTCGATGTCCCGCCGCGCGACGACGTGACCGAGGCGTTCGCAACCGAGCTCGACCGCTTCGTGACGCAGGAAGTCTCCGCGCGCGAGCAGGTCTTCCTCGACCGCCTGCGAAGCCGCCCGTCCGACGTGCGCACTCGCAACCGGCTGGGTGTGCTCTACGCACGCTACGGCATGTACGACGAGGCTGAGGCGCAGTTCCGCAGAGCCGTCCGCGCGCGCGACTACATCCCCGCGCTCGTGAACCTGGGCAACGTCGCGCTGCTTCGCGACGACATCGCGGAAGCGCGGGACGCCTACGAGCGCGTGCTCGCGCAGGACGAGGACAACGAGGCGGCGCTCCTGGGGATCGCTCGCGTCGCCTACGAGGACGAGGACTACGGAGCCGCCGAGGAGGCGCACGCGCGGCTCGCCGCCGCCGACCCGGAGCTCGCCGAGCGGTTTGCGTACCTCTCCGGCGGCGGGTCCTCAAGCGGCCGCGCGTCGGACGCCGGGCGGTTGGGTTCCACGGTGGTGTGGGACGAGTCGGACGACGTTCCCGCCCGGCACGACGCCGGAGACGCGCGAACCGAGCCCGACGGAGGAGTGTTTCGATGAAGTGGTTGAAGCGTGGTGGAATCGTGGCCGCCGGTGTTGCGGTCGCGTTGGTGCTGAGCACGTGCGGCGGCGCGGAGGAGCTGTTCCAGACCGTCGAGGAGAGGGTGACGGAGGCGGACTCTGTCGAGACGTATTCGGTCATCTATGACGGCAATGGCAATGATGGGGGGGCAGCACCGGTAGATGAGAACGCCTACGTCGAAGGTGCGACGGTGACCGTCAGCGGGCCGGGGTCGCTCGCCAAGACCGGCGAGACCTTCGTCGGGTGGAACACGCAAGAAGCCGGCGGTGGCACGGTCTACCAAGGTGGCAATACGTTTGTCATGCAGGCCAATGACGTGACCCTGTACGCTCAATGGTCGGAGAACGCGTACCGGCTAACTCTGACCGCAGGCGTCGGTGGGGAGATCTCGAATCCCGGCACGTCGACGGTAAACGTCGACCACGGCGTTCCGACGAGCATCACCGCGACACCGGACGACGGGTACACCTTCGACGGATGGACGGTGGACATCGGCGTCGCTTCGATCGCCGACGCGACGTTGGCCTCCACGTCGGTAACGCTCGAAGACGGTGACGCCACGGTGAGCGCGTCGTTCGTCGACTCGACTGCTCCCGCCGCCCCGGACGTGAGCGGCGGAACGGCATCGCCCACGAACGACACCACGCCAACGTGGTCCTGGAGCAGCGGAGGCGGCGGAAACGGTACGTTCCAGTTCAAGCTGGACAGCGATGACTTCAGCAGTGGCGCGACTACGACGAGCGACACCACCTATACGGTTGCTACGGAAGACGCTTTGCTCGATTCTGACGGAGACCATACCCTCTACGTTCGTGAGCAGGATGACGCAGGCAACTGGTCTGATCCGGGGTACCGCACAATCACTCTAGACACGGTAGCGCCGCATGCCCCTACGAACGTTTCGAGCAGTTCTTTCCCGATCGACAGCACACCGACGTGGACGTGGAGCAGCGGCGGAAACGGTGGGAGCGGGACCTACCGGTGCAAGATTGACGACAGCGATCTGGAAACGGACGCAACCGTGGTCACGGGGACCTCGTTTACCGTTGCATCCGAATCGGCATTGGCCGAGGGCGAGTACACGCTCTTCGTTCAGGAGCGCGATGCCGTGGGCAACTGGTCCACGTCGAGTACTGACACAATCACAGTCTCCATCAGCGCTCCCTCGGTACTGGTGGCGCCGGCAGATGGCGGTGTTTCCGATGGCGTCACACCAACTCTCGAATGGGAATTGGTGTCTGGAGCAGGGGCCTACCGCGTTCAAGTGAGTGACGACGGGTTTTCGAGTTCTCCTCTTCTGGACGAGACAACTACGGCCTCCGGTCTCAACGTGGCGGTCGTACTGGAGCATTTGGGGAGCTATGAGTGGCGTGTGAAGACTCGGAACGCCGACGGTATCTGGGGTGCACAATGGAGCACCGTCTGGGCGTTCACGGCGGAGTATACGATAGGCGACGATGGCCCGGCGGGGGGCGTTATCTTCTTCGATGATGAGGATGACGGTTCTGACAACTACATAGGCGTGCGGTTCCTCGAAGCAGCCCCGGAAGACTACGAAGTCAAGGTCGAGTGGGGTGGTCGCGGCACCGACGTTCAGGGAGACAACTCGGGCTTTTATCCGGAGTTGCCCGGCCTAATGCAGGGGAAGCTGAACACGTCCTACACCGTAAGTGCACTCGGTGATAACGGGAGCGTGCCATACGCGGCACAGGTCTGTGACGGATATACACTCGGAGGGTATGAGTGGTACTTGCCCGCCAAGGACACGCTTGACCTGATGTACCATCGCCGCAACACGATAGGAGGGTTCGCCGAGTGGTACTACTGGAGCTCCACTGAGGAAGATGCAGAAGCCGCCTGGTTCCAAGACTTCCACGACGGCCGCCAGTCGACGAACTGGAAGAACGCGGCGCAGTACGTGCGTCCTGTTCGCCGGTTCTAGTTGGGTGGCGCAAGTGCGGCCAATGGCCGGCGCGGACCAAACGCCTCTTGACGAGGATGGAAGATGTCCCCTTCTCCTCGAGTGCCGGGCCTTCGCGAGTGAGAGCCGGGGGCTTGCTGCGTGAGGAGCTCGACGGATGGCGTGGGTGTATCGAGTATGCAAATTGAACATCCAATATTGAATCTGCATACCTCTTCGACTACACTACAGATGTGGCGCGCCCGTACGTTCGTCGAGACGTAGAACCCCGAATCCTCACCGCCGCGGAACAGTTTCCGGTCGTCGTGGTGACCGGGCCGCGGCAGACCGGCAAATCGACGCTGCTCAGGGAGCTGTTTCCGGATTCCACGTACGTGACTCTCGATGACCCGGTCGTCCGCAGAACCGCTGTAGAGGATCCCGGGCTGTTCGTGGACCGGTGCCCGGACCGGTGTATTGTGGACGAGGTCCAGTACGCGCCGGACATCCTTCCATACATAAAGATGCGGGTAGATCGCGACCGGGCGAAGACAGGGCTCTTCTTCCTCACCGGATCGGAGGTCTTTCCCTTGATGCAGGGCTTGAGCGAGAGCCTGGCCGGGCGAGCGGCGATCTTCGAGCTTCTCGGGCTCAGCGCAAGCGAGTATCCGGTCGGCACGAACGACGTGTCGGGGTTGTTCCAACGCTGCTTCACGGGGGCGTATCCCGAACCGCTGGTTCACGAGGTCGACAGGGGGATCTACTACGGCGCCTATATGCAGACGTATGTCGAGCGCGACGTTCGGCGGGTAGAGAGCGTCCGCGATGTCGTTGTCTTCCAGCGCTTCCTCGAGCTCGTGGCCGCGCGCGTCGGCTCGCTGCTCAACCTGTCGGAGCTTGCGAAGGACGCCGGAGTGAGCCACACGACGGCAAGGCGGTGGATGTCGATCCTCGAGACTTCTCGAATCGTCTACCTTCTCCGTCCCTTCCATCGGAATATCACCAAGCGCACTACGAAGGCGCCCAAAGTCTACTTCGCCGACACAGGCCTGCTCTCGTATCTGCTGAGGTATCCTGATTGGCGCAGCTTGTCCAGCGGACCTCAGGCCGGTGCGATTTTCGAGAACTACGTCGTCGTCGAGCTCCTGAAGGAGAAGCTCAACCACGGTCATCTCTACGAGCTCTTCTTCTATCGCGACAGCAATCAGAACGAGGTTGATCTGGTCATCGATCGCGGACGTTCCACGCAGCTCTGCGAGATCAAGCTCGCGAAGACCGTCCGTCCAAGGCACTACGCCACGCTGCTCCGGCTCGCCCCCCAGTTCCCGAATCCAAGCCGGTACCTCATCAGCCTGTACCCGGATCGCACGCCGCTCGACCGCCGCGTGGAGAACGTTCCCTTCGGCGAGATCGCCCACCTCACCCGCCCCGCTGACCAACCGGGGCCTCCCGGGCTACCATGAGCCG
>CAZICD010000004.1:0-88425 GCA_964537725.1 uncultured Spirochaetaceae bacterium
CCTCCTCCCCCTCTTCGCCATCAACGAGCTCGGCGAGTAGGCTCGCGCGCGGCGCGCGGTTGCGGCCGGCGGCGGGGCGTGCGAGACTGATCTTCGGAGGCAGAGATGAATCTAGTGCGTCTCGCGCTGGTGAGCGGCGCGTTTGAGGCCGGTGGGTCGGAACTGGTGAGCGAGGACGTGGAGGCGGTTCGAGAGGGCTTCCGCTTCACCGAAGGACCGGTCTGGCTGCCCGAAGGACGGCTCCTGTTCAGCGACATACCCGCGGACACGATCTACGCGGCCGACGGGAGCGTCGTCCGCTGGCCGAGCGGGAAGTCGAACGGGCTCACGCTCGACACGGAGGGCAGGCTGATCGCGTGCGAGCACGGCAACCGGCGCGTCAGCCGCACCGAGCGGGACGGGACGGTCACGACGGTCGCCGACGCGTACGAGGGGAAGCGGCTCAACAGCCCGAACGACGTCGTGGTCCGATCGGACGGGACGATCTTCTTCACCGACCCGCCCTACGGCCTCGAGGGCCGGCCCGCGGAGCTCGACGTGCAGGGCGTGTACGCGATCTCGCCGGCCGGGCAGATCCGGTTGATCGCGGACGACTTCACGAAGCCGAACGGCCTGACGTTCTCGCCGGACGAGTCGATCCTCTACATCGCGGATACCGAGCACAGCCACATCCGCGCGTTCGACGTGGCCGCCGACGGGACGCTTTCGAACGGGCGGGTGTTCTGCGAGGTAGAGCGGCCCGACGGAATGAAGACCGACCGCGACGGCCGGATCTGGACGACGGCGGCCGACGGCATGGAGGTCTTCGCGCCCGATGGAGCGCGGCTCGCCGCCCTGCCCTTCCCGCAGCGCCCGGCGAACTGCGCGTTCGGCGACGAGGACGGGAAGACGCTCTACGTGACCGCGCGGACCGGGTTGTACCGGGTGCGGTGTGCAACCGAGGGGATCCGCCCGGCTACCCGCGTGCCGCGATGACGACGCACGCGCGAGCGACATCGGCACGGACCTTTTGTGATCAGGTTCACAACAAGCCCGGCTTGATGGCATTACAACCCTTGAAGCTTTCACGCAAAACCCATATAGTAGTGTGAAAGCAACAACCCCCCAGAGGTAACCGGTTCTCTCATTGCCGCTGGATATCAATTCTCTAAGAGAGGTGCTATATGCCCAGGAACATGGTGACGATTGACGGCAACGAAGCCGCCAGTAACGTCGCATACGCGTTCAGCGAGGTCGCTGCGATCTACCCGATCACGCCCTCATCCTCCATGGGTGAGATGGCTGATGCGTGGGCCGCGGGCGGCAAGAAGAACATCTTCGGCCAGCCGCTGCAGGTCATTGAAATGCAGTCGGAGGCCGGCGCCGCGGGAGCGGTGCACGGATCGCTTTCGGGCGGCGCGATGACGACGACCTTCACGGCGAGTCAGGGCCTGCTGCTGATGATCCCGAACATGTACAAGATCGCCGGCGAGATGCTGCCCACGGTCTTCCACGTGTCGGCGCGATCGATCGCCGCGCAGTCGCTGTCCATCTTCGGCGACCACTCGGACGTGATGTCCACGCGCATGACGGGATTCGGGCTGATCAGCTCGGCCTCCGTTCAGGAAGCGCAGGATATCGCGGCGATCGCCCATCTCGCGGCGATCGAGAGCAAGGTGCCGTTCGTCCACTTCTTCGACGGGTTCCGGACCTCGAGCGAGGTCCAGAAGATCGACCAGATCGACTACGACACGCTCACGAGCATGCTCGACATGAAGTACGTCGAGGAGTTCCGCGAGGGCGCGATGCGCCCGGAGAAGCCGATCGTGAAGGTCGGCGCGCAGAACCCGGACGTCTACTTCCAGGGCCGCGAAACGGTCAACAAGTACTACGAGGCCACTCCGGCGATCGTAGAGAAGTACATGAAGCTCTTCGCCGAGAAGACCGGCCGGGCGTACAACCTGTTCGACTACGTCGGCGACCCGAAGGCGGAGAAGGTCATCGTCGCGATGGGCTCCGGCGTGGAGACGATCGAAGAGACGGTGAACTACCTGGTCAAGCAGGGCGAGAAGGTCGGCGCGATCAAGGTCCGCCTCTACCGCCCCTGGTCGACCGAGCACCTCAAGGCGGCGATGCCGGACACGGTCAAGAAGATCGCGGTCCTCGACCGCACGAAGGAACCGGGCGCACCCGGCGAGCCGCTCTACCTGGACGTGAACGCCGCGTTCCAGAACTCCGGCCTGACGATCATCGGCGGGCGCTTCGGCCTGTCGAGCAAGGAGTTCACGCCGGCGATGGTCAAGGCGGTCTACGACCACCTGGACGGGAAGTGCTTCCACGACTTCACCGTGGGCATCGAAGACGACGTGACGCACAAGTCGCTGCCCGTGGGCGACGACCTGCCCACCGAGCGCGAGGGCATCACGCGCTGCAAGTTCTGGGGCTACGGCTCCGACGGCACGGTCAGCGCGAACAAGAACAGCATCAAGATCATCGGTGACGACACCGACCTCTACGCCCAGGGTTACTTCCAGTACGACTCGAACAAGTCGGGCGGCTGGACGGTGAGCCACCTCCGCTTCGGCAAGGACCCCATCCAGAGCGAGTACCTGCTGCGGAAGGCCGACTTCATCGCGCTGCACCGTCACCAGTACATCGGCCAGTTCGATATCCTCGAAGGCATCACCGAGGGCGGGACCTTCCTGCTGAACATCGGCATGGACCCGGAAAAGGTCTTCGCGAAGTTCACCGACGACATGCAGAAGACCATCATCGACAAGAAGGTGAAGGTCTACACGATCGACGCGTCGAGCATCGCGAAGGACGTGGGCCTCGGCGGCCGCATCAACACGGTCATGCAGACCGCGTTCTTCAAGCTCTCCGGCGTGCTCCCGCCCGACGAGGCGATCGACCTCATCAAGAAGGCGGTGGAGAAGCAGTTCAAGTCGAAGGGCCAGGAAATCGTCGAGATGAACTGGCGCGCGATCGACGCGGCGGTGGACGCGATCCGCGAGGTACCCATCCCGAGCGAGCCGGTCGGCGGCGTCGAGAAGTCGTCGGTCGTCCCGGACGAGGTCGAGGATCCGTGGGTCCACGAGGTGGTCGATCCGGTGCTGCGCCTGAAGGGCGACACGGTGCCGGTGAGCAAGATGAGCGTCAACGGCGCGGTGCCCATTTCCACGAAGCGGCTCGAGCGGCGCAACAAGCCGGGCAAGATCCCCGTCAAGTGGATGGCGAAGAGCGACCTCGTCAAGGACATGGACGTCCAGTTCGACACGCCCTACTTCGAGTACCCGGGCAGCTGCCAGGGATGCGGCGAGGTCGGCTACGTCTACATGGTCACGCAGCTGTTCGGCGATCGCATGATGATCGCGAACGCGACGGGGTGCTCCTCCATCTACGGCGGCACCTTCCCGACCACGCCGTACGCTGCCGACGAGAACGGACGCGGCCCCACGTGGGCGAACAGCCTCTTCGAGGACAACGCCGAGTACGGCTTCGGCATGCGACTCGCGGTCGATTCGAACCGTGACCAGCTCAAGATGAACGTCGAGCAGCTGCTCGAGTTCGGCACCGAGGCGCCGCTCGCGAAGGCGCTGCGGTGGAGCGTGGACAACTGGAGCGACGTGGGCGCGAAGGCGAAGGAAAACGCCGACGCGATCCGCGCGGCGCTGCCGGACGCGCACAAGGCCGCGAAGGGCGACGCGAAGAAGGTTCTCGCGAAGATCATCGAGCTCTCCGACTACTTCGTCGACAAGAGCATCTGGTGCTTCGGCGGCGACGGCTGGGCCTACGACATCGGCTACGGCGGGCTCGACCACGTGATGGCGCAGAACAAGAACGTGAACGTCCTCGTGCTCGACACCGAGGTCTACTCGAACACCGGCGGCCAGGCGTCCAAGTCCACGCCGCGCGGCGCGATCGCAAAGTTCGCCGCGAGCGGCAAGAAGCTGGGCAAGAAGAACCTGGGTCTCATGATGACGACCTACGGCAACACCTTCGTGGCGAGCGTCAACATGGCCGCCGACCGCGAGCAGGTCCTGCAGGCGATCGTGGAGGCGGAGCGGTACAACGGCCCGTCCATCGTCATCGCCTACTCCCCGTGCATCGCGCACGGCTACGACATGAAGCTCGCGCCGCAGCAGATGAAGGCCGCCGCCTCGAGCGGGTACTGGCCCATCTACCGCTACAACCCGGAGTATCGCGACCTTGGACAGAATCCGTTCGTCTGGGAGAGCGAGGAGCCGACGACCGACTTCAAGGAGTACACGCAGGCCGAAATCCGCTACCGGGCTCTCGAGCTCGCTCAGCCGGAGGAGGCGCAGCGACTTCGCGAGTTGGCCATCCAGGACAACAAGCGCCGGTTCGAGGATCTGAAGAAGCTCGAACAGGAAGACTAAGGCCGATGCGCCCCGCGGGGCGCATCAGCGCACGAGAACCGCCGGCCCGCGATGGCCGGCGGAGACGCGAACTGGAGCCCCGGGCGATGCCCGGGGCTTTTTTGCGCCCGCAGCCCGCGCGCCCTCGCGCGCCGCAATAACGGCAGACCGTTGACAATCGCGATTGGGAGACCGATGATGACGGCGCCCGGAGAGGGGGTGCGTGTGAAGAAGATTGCAGACGTATACAAGGACGCCGGGATCATCGTACGCACAAAGGCACCGCTCGTGCTGGTCGTGCTCGTCATCGTCTCCGTCCTGCTGCCGGCGATCATGGTGAGCGACGCGCTCGCGCAGGATTTCGTGAACCTGGGCCTGGAGGCGGTCATCCTCGCGGCGATGCTCGTTTCCATCGTCATGCTCTTCCGCGGACACTACCGCTTCGCCAGCGTCGTCCCGCTCGTCGCGGCGACGGTCGCGGTCATCGGCCTGTCCGTGCTGATCGAGGTACAGACGCAGCACCAGGGCTACACGGTCGCTCTGTACATGGCCGCTCCGCTGCTGCTCTCGCTCGCGATGAGCGAGCGAACATGGCAGACCGCAGTCGTCGGCGCGATCGGCGTGGCGACGATCGTGGGCGTGACGATGGGCCGGATCCGGCCGACGCTCGCGGCTGCCGGGGAGGCAGAGGCGGTGGGAGAAGTCCTGATCGTTGCCACGGTCGTCTACCTCATCATCGCGACCATGGCGGTCCTCGTGGCCGGGAGCAACAGTCGCGCGCTGCGCCGGGTCGAGGAGGCCGCTGAAGAGTCCTCCCGGACGCTCCAGAGCGTCGCCGACGTCAGCGGCGAGGCGCGCAGCTCGCTCGATTCCTCGCAGGTCGTCGAAAGCGACTACGCGGAGGTCAGGCGGAGCGTCGCCGACATCCGCGAGCAGATGCAACTCGTCGAAGGTAGTATCACGAGGCTGCGTCAGAACCTCGCCAACGCGTTGAGCTCGGTGAAGGCGATCGCCGATCGCGTCGTGGGATTTCACGGTCAGGTCGACGAGCAGAATACGGTCGTGCAGGAGTCCACCGCCTCGGTCAACGAGATGTCGGCGTCGCTCGACTCGGTGGCGCAGATCACCGCGAGCCGCAAGGAGTCGAGCGAGCAGCTGCTCCGCGTCGCACAGGACGGTATCCGGGCGATCGAGGAGACCAACCGATCGTTCGAGACGGCGCGCAACGAGATGAACGCGCTGCTCGAGATCAACTCGATCGTGGGCGACATCGCCGCGCAGACGAACCTCCTCTCCATGAACGCGGCGATCGAGGCAGCGCACGCCGGCGACAGCGGGCGCGGGTTCGCCGTCGTAGCGGAGGAGATCCGCAAGCTCGCCACCTCCACCGCCGAGAACTCGCAGACGATCTCCGACAATCTGAAACGTCTCATGGACTCGATCACCGAGACGAGCAGTCACGCCGAGCAGACGACCGACTCGATGAACCGGATCTCGGACGAGGTACGCGGAGTCTCGCAGGCGTTCGAAGAGATCACGGGCTCCACTGCGGAGCTCTCTGCCGGCGGGCGCGAGATCATGAACGCGATGCAGGTACTGCAGAGCTCGTCGGTGGAGGTGCGCGACGGCTCGGACGAGATCACGCGCCAGCAGAAGCAGGCCGGGCAGGAGATGGACCGGATCGGCGAGTCGGCGAAGGAGATGGAAGAGGCGCTCGAACGCGTCACCGCGGCTATCGCGGCGATCGACGGTTCCATGGAGCACCTCCAGCAGACGATCTCCGAGTCGAGCGCACGGTCGGTCAAGCTCACCGAATCCATTTCGGAGCTGGTCGACGGGCTGAAGTAGCCCGCCCGCGGAGACCGGGGCCGACGCGCTGCCGGCCGGACCAGCGCCGCCTTGAAGCTCTCCGCGGTGCAGAATGAGCGCAACCGTCGCCTGACCACCGACGCCTTCGATCTCGTCTGGTCGCAGGACGCGATCCTGCACAGCGCGCACCGCGATCGCGTCCTCGCGGAGGCTGCCCGCGTGCTCGCGCCCCGTGGACGATTCCTCTTCACCGACCCCATGCAGGCCGACGGCGCCGATTCACCGCGCCGGCGCGCCGGCGAGCAACGCTCCGATCCGCGCGACGAGCGTCTGCTCGTCGAACGGCTTGGTGAGGTAGTCGTCGAAGCCCGCGTCGAGGCACGCTCTGCGGTCTTCGGCCTGCGCGTGAGCCGTCAGCGCGACGAGCGGGATCGACGACCGGTGCGCCGCTGCATCGGCCGCCCGGATGTGCCGTACGACATCGAGTCCCGACATACCGGGCATGCTGATGTCGAGCAGGCCTACTTCGAAGCCGCCGGCGTTGAGCGCGTCGAGCGCTGCAGGGCCGGTGCCCACCTCGGTCACGGTGAACCCGTTTCGCTCGAGTACCATGCGCAGATAGAGCCGGTTGATCGCCTCGTCCTCGGCGACGAGCACGCGCACGCCGCGGTGCCCGGCGGGCGTCTCGTCGGCCCCGGAGCCGTCGCCGTCGTCCCGCTCGATCTCCAGATTCGCCGGACCGATCGCAGCGTCAGTCGCGGCGGGGGGACCGGAGTCGTCGCTCAGCGGGGCGGGAATGGTCACGGTGAACACGGATCCCGAACCCGGGTGGGACTCCAGCCCGATCTCACCGCCGAGCGCGTCGACGAGTCTGCGCACGATCGCGAGGCCCGCTCCGGTCCCGCCGTGCGATCGCGTATAGCCTTCGTCCGCCTGGACGAACATCTCGAAGATTCGCTCGCGGTCGGCTTCGCCGATACCTATGCCGGAATCGCAGACCACGATCGTGAGCGTCTCCTCGACGAGGGCGAGCGAAATATCGACGAATCCTTCGGGAGTGTACTTCACCGCGTTCGACGCGAGGTTCGTGACGATCTGTCCGACGCGCACCGAATCGAGCATCCTCGGACGATCGTCCTCCGGCCACGCGACGGAGAATCTCAGGCCCGCGGTCGCCGCCGCGCCGCGGACCGACTCCACGGCACCGGCGAGCGACTCGCGAAGCCGCACCGGCGCGAGGCGCGGCTTCACCTCCCCGGCCTCGACTGCGGAGAGGTCCAGAAGCCCCTCGACCTGATGAAGCAACCCGCCGGTGGTCGTACGCAGCAGCCGCAGATGCCTGCGCTGAGACTCACCGAGGCCTTCGCGGTCGAGCAACTCCATCAGCCCGAACATGCCGTGCAGGGGTGTGCGAAGCTCGTGGCTCAGCGTAGCGAGGAAGACGCTCTTCGCGTGGTTGGCCCGCTCAGCCTCCTTGCGCGCCGCTTCGAGCTCGTGGCGGTATCGCCGCTCGCGGACCATCCACCGGGTGAGAAACGCCACGAGCAGCAGCGTCGCGACGAGGGCGAGCGCCCCCATGCCAATCGCGACCCGGGAGGAAATCGCCACCCGTCGCTCGAGGCGCGCGAGCACGGTCGCCTGCACGACGAAGAGCGCGTCGTTGTAGCGGCGTGCGACGGGGAACCAGGCATCGATGACTCGCCGGGCATCGCGCATGAGCGATGCCTGCTCCCCCTGGTCGGGCGAGAGCGCGGCGCGCTCGAGCGTCGAGCGCAGCTCGAGGTAGAGCGACCACATCTGTGACGAGCTCGCCCGCAGCTTCCGCAGGTCACCGGCGGGGAGCGAAACCTCCTCGAGCATCGCCTGCTGGAGCTCCGGGCGGAAGTACATGCCCATATGCGCCGACAGCGGGAAGCGTAGCCGGTTCAGCTTGCGACGCACCTCTTCGGGGGTACCGCTCGGCGTGTAGTCGGCGATGGCCAGCATCTGAGCTTGAACCTTCGTGAGGTAGAAGGCGTTCTCGAGGATGTTTCGGCGCAGGTCGCCCGATTGGTCGTCGGTCCGTCCGATCGCGGCCAGCGCGATGCCCATGATCACGAATGACGCGATCACGACGGCGATACCCGCGATGATGGCGCCGGCCCGGGATACGCCGCGGCCCGAAGCGGTCCGAACCGAATCGGTCGGATCAACGAAGCTCGATCTCATCGACCCACCACACGCTGTGAAACTTGTAGACTTCCCGATCGACCGCGGCCATCGCGCTGTAGTCGATCCCGATCGCCAGCGGCCCCTTGTTTTCGGCATCGGGCAGTTCTTCGTAGAGCCGACCGTTCTCCCGGTAACAGAGCAGATAGTCGTACTCGCGCACCGTAGCGAGCGGCACGACGACCTCGTACCCGTTGAATGCGTGGATCACGACGTCGGTCGCGGCTGTTCCGAAGTCCAGCGCGTCGAAGAGGCTCGCCAGGTGAACGCCGGTGAACGAACGCTCCTCCTCGAGCCAGGGGTCGTGCGAGGTGAACGTGCGCGACGGCAGGCTCATGACCGTTTGCAGGTCCAGGTAGACATCGCCCCGGATCACCGATGAATCGCGCAGGACGAGCACGGTCTCGCCCTCGGGACCGGCGTCGGAATCGAAACCCTCCGGTAGCGCGAATCCCGTCGCGGCGTCCGCACCGCCGCTGCACGCGCCGAGCACGGCCACGACCGCGACGATCAACGCGAGCGCACCCGCTTTCACCGGACCTCCGGGCACTCCTTCGGTCGCCTCTGCTCTCATGCTCTCCTCCGCTGCCCGGCGGTGCGCCGCACCGCCTGTGGTCGTCAGCAGGGTACCCGGATCGGCGTCGCAAAGCTGTCATCCAAGCGCGACACTTCGTGTCAGCGAAACCCCTACAGCGCCTTCCCGACCCGAACCGATGAACAGTACCTTCTTGCTCAGCAAAGGAGCGACTATGTCACTGAACCCGGTACGACGGATCGATACGGCCCACCCGACGCGCGAGGGAGCAGGTGTGAACCTCCATCGCGCCTTCGGATTCGGCGATACGGAGCTGACCGACCCCTTCCTCCTGTTCGACGACTTCCGCGGCGACCGGGAGGAGGACTACATCGCGGGATTTCCCTGGCATCCGCACCGCGGCATCGAGACGGTGACCTACGTGCTCGCCGGGACCGTCGATCACGGCGACAGCCTGGGCAACAGCGGGACGCTCGGAGCCGGCTCCATCCAGTGGATGACCGCCGGCAGCGGCATCGTCCACCAGGAGATGCCGAAGGGAGACGAGCTCGGCCGCATGCACGGGTTCCAGCTCTGGGCGAACCTGCCTCGCGAGCTCAAGATGAGCGACCCGCGCTACCAGGACATTCCCGGCGAGCAAATCGCCGTACGGTCCGAGGACGACGGAACGATCATGCGCGTCCTCTGCGGCGAGTACGGCGGCATCCGCGGACCGGTCGACGGGATCGCCGCCGCGCCCCGCTACCTCGATATCACCGTGCCGCCCGGCAGGACGAAGTCGTTCCCGATGGACCTCCAGTCCAGGGCGTTCGCCTACGTCTTCGAGGGCTCCGGCAGCTTCCGCGGCGCCTCCGACCCGCAGCCGGTCCCGTACGAGGTCGAAGAGGGAGTGATCGCGCACAAACCGGTCGAGGTGGATAACAGGTCGATCGTCGTCTTCGACTCCGGCGACGAGGTACGCGTTGCCGCAGGAGAGGAAGGCCTGCGATTCCTGCTCGTTTCGGGAAGGCCGATTCGAGAGCCCGTGGCGTGGTACGGGCCCATCGTCATGAACACGCAGGCCGAGCTCCAGCAGGCGTTCACCGAGTTCCAGCAGGGCACGTTCATCAAGAAGAGCGGGCGCTTCGCCTGAGGCGGGGGACCGGCGGGCGCCCGGCACCGCGGGCGACTACCGTCCGACGAGCGAGGCGAACTCCGCCGCGGGCATCGCGGCGCCGAAATGGTCGCCCTGCAGAAGGTCGAAGTGCAGCCGGACCGCCTCGCGCGCCTGCGCCGCGTCGGTGATCCCCTCCAGGACGACGATCTTCGACAGGCTCTTCATCGCCCCGATCACGTGGCCCAGGAACGCGTGGCCGGCGTCCCGGTCGGCGAGGTCGGCGGCGAACGACTGGTCGAGCTTGAGGATCCGAGCCGGCAGGTGACGCAGGTAGGAGAGCGAGGACTGCCCGGTGCCGAAGTCGTCGATCAGCACATCGACGCCCAGCTTCTGCAGCGCGCGGATGCGGGCGATCGCGGCCTCGGGGTCCGCCATCGACTCGGTCTCGGTGATCTCGAGCTTGATCTGAGCGGGCCGGATGCCGGCGCGCTCGATCGCGCGTCGAACGCTCTCCAGCATGTCCGGGTGCAGGAACTCGCCGGCTGTCATGTTCACCGTCACGAACCGTTCGCGGTCGGTCGAGAACCGCGTGACCAGCTCGCACGCCTCGAAGAGCACCCATCGGCCTATGGAGACCATGAGCCCGGCCTCGAGCGCCGCGGGGATGATCTCCGTGGGCGAGACGAGCCCGCGTCGCGGGTGCTGCCACCGGATGAGCGCCTCCGCGCCGAGGATCACCCCCTTCGCGCTGACGATGGGCTGGAAGTAGAGCTCGAACTCGCCCCTGCGCAGCGCGCTGTCGAGCTCGGACCGCAGCTCGAGGCGATCCTGAACCGAGCGGTGCAGCTCCGAGTCGAAGAAGACGTACGGCACCCGCCGTCGCTTGGCGTCGGACATGGCGATGTGCGCGCTGCGTACGAGCTCGTCACGGTTCGAGCCGTCGTCGGGGAAGAGCGCGATGCCGATGCTCGCGCCGAGCGAGAGCGTCGCGGCGCCGTGCTGGTAGGGTAGCGAGATCTCCCGGTGGACGTTGATCGCCGTCGTCGCGAGCTCCACCCGATCGCGTATGTCGGTGATCACGACGGTCAGCTCGGTGCCTTCGAATCGGAAGGCGTAGTCGCTGCTGCGCAGGCAGCGCATCATACGAAGGCCGGTGTTCTCGAGAAGCAGGTCGCCGGTATCGTGCCCGTAGAGATCGACGATCGGGCCCAGGTTCTCCACGCGTACGAACATGAGCGCCCGCAGGGGACTCGCGCTCGACTGACGCGCCTGCTCGATCTCGCGGTCGAGGATGATCTCCATGGACCGGCGGTTGAAGAGCCCGGTCGTCGGATCGCGGACCTCGTAGTTGGTGAGCCGGTCCTCGACCTGGCTCAGGCGAGTGATGTCGTGCGAGAAGACGAGCGCGTGCGTCGTCTGGCCCTCGCTCGTGTACGGGAAGAACGAGACGTGAATGTGCCGCTCGATCTCGCCGAAGGTGAACTTGTCGATGTAGTTGACCTGCTCGCCGGCGAAACAGCGGTCGAGGTTCGGCCTGATCGCGGTCTGGAAGCGTTCCTCGCCCCACACGTCGCTCACCGTATGCCCGATGACCTCCGCGCGCGACCGACCGATCTGCCGGCAGTACGCGTCGTTCGCGATCTCGTAGACGTAGTCGCGGTTGATGAGCGTGATGTAGTCGCTCGACCGGTTTACGATCTCCTTGTACGCGTTCACACCCCAGACTATACCCGATCGACGCGCTCTCAACCACGGCGCAGCGGCCCGGCGGCCGGTCGCGCGGGGCTAGCCCGGAGCTTCTTGCAAATTCGCGCCTCGCGAGCCACAATGCGCACTCAAGCTGAAACAAAGGAGCTCACCATGAAGAAGGCACTCATCGTATGGGGCGGCTGGGACGGTCACGAGCCGCAGCAGGTCGGTTCCATAGCCGCATCGATCCTCGAGGACAGCGGGTTCGAGGTCGAGGTATCGCAGACGCTCGAGTCGCTCGGCGACGCGGAGAAGCTCGCGTCGCTCGACCTGATCGTTCCGGTCTGGACGATGGGGAAGATCGAGAAGGAGCAGGTGGAAGCGGTCAGCACCGCGGTCGCATCGGGCGTCGGGATGGCCGGCTGCCACGGCGGCATGTGCGATGCCTTCCGCGAGAGCGTACTCTGGCAGTTCATCACCGGCGGAAACTGGGTTGCGCACCCGGGCGGGGACGGCGTGGAGTACGTCGTGAACGTCCGCAACACCTCCAGTGAGTTGCTCGAAGGGATCAAGGACTTCACGGTGAAGAGCGAGCAGTACTATCTGCACGTGGACCCGGCGGTCGAAGTGCTCGCGACTACCCGCTTCCCTACGGTCCGGTGGTACCACTCGGCCAACGGTGAGGTGGACATGCCGGTCATCTGGACGAAGCGATGGGGTCACGGCCGCGTATTCTACTCCTCGCTCGGCCATCACGCGGACATCTTCGACATACCCGAGGCGCGCGAGACGCTGCGACGGGGTCTGCTCTGGGCAGCAGAGGGGAAGCGGATCGCGGTCGAAGAGGGTCGCACCGCGGACGAGTTCGCGAGCGACGCGAAGATGTTCTAGAAAGGAAGGAAGGCATGGCACGCATGAAGGCCGGCATCATCGGCGTCGGCAACATCAGTACGATCTACCTCACGAATCTCACCGGCGTCTTCTCCGATCGGGTCGAGCTGCTCGGCTGCGCAGACATCGCGCCCGAGCGCGCGGAAAAGGCGGCCGAAGAGTGGTCGCTGCCCCGGCGCTACGGCTCGCCGCAGGAGCTCCTCGCGGACGACGACATCGACATCGTGATCAACCTCACGATCCCCATGGCGCACTACGAGGTCTGCGCGGCGGCGGTGGACGCGGGCAAGCACGTCTACGTGGAGAAGCCGCTGTGCATCGAGCTCGACGAGGCCGCACGGCTCACCGAGCTCGCCGAGAAGCGCGGCGTACGCGTGGGCGGCGCGCCGGATACATTCCTCGGCGCCGGCATCCAGACCTGCCGCAAGCTGATCGAAGACGGCGTGATCGGCCGCCCGATCGCGGCGACGGCGTTCATGACCAACCACGGCCACGAGAGCTGGCACCCGGCGCCCGAGTTCTACTACAAGAAGGGCGGCGGACCCATGTTCGACATGGGACCGTACTACCTGACCGCGCTCGTGAACCTCGTGGGACCGGTGGAAGGCGTGACCGGCGCGACGCGCATCACCTTTCCCGAGCGGCTGATCACGAGCGAACCGCTGAACGGCACGAAGATCACCGTCGACGTCCCCACCCACGTGGCAGGGACGCTCGAGTTCGCCGGTGGGGCGGTGGGGACCATCATCACGAGCTTCGACGTCTGGGGCGCGCACCTGCCCCGGATCGAGATCTACGGCAGCGAAGGTTCGCTCAGCGTGCCCGACCCGAATGCCTTCGGAGGACCGGTGCTCGTGAAGCGACACGACGACGATGAGTGGCGCGAGGTCGATCTCACCCACCGCTACGCGGAGAACAGCCGGGGACTCGGCGTCGCCGAAATGGCTCAGGCGATCGCGGAAGGCCGGCCGCACCGCGCTTCCGGAACGCTCACCGGGCACGTGCTCGAGGTCATGCACGGCATCCACATCGCCGCGGACACCGGCTCGCGCTACGAGACGAAACGGCCGGGCGTACGCCCCGAACCGCTGCCGGCCGACTTCTAGGCCGGCCGCGCGGTCAGGCCGCTACGCCGGCCGCGCGAGCACGAGCGCCGCGGCGTAGGCGAGCGTGTAGATCGCCACGAGGCCGATGATCGACGTCATGTTCGCGCTCTTCGTCGCGCGGCGGTAACCTCGTACGTGCATGCCCGCGAGCACCGCCGCGCTCACGACGGCCGCGGCGGCGATGACCACCGGCGCGGCGGGCGGAAAGACCGGAAGCCCGCTCGCGCCGAGCGTCGCCTCGCGCGCCGCCGGGACGCTCATGACGAGCAGCAACGCGTAGGCGGCGGCGGCGAGCGCGTCGACGAGGATGGTCGCCGCCGTTCGTCCGAGGACGATGGAGAGCGTTCGCCTGCCTGCAGATCGGTCCCCTTCCAGATCGCACGTATTGTTCACGGTGAGCACCGCCGCGATGAGGAGCGTGCTCGGAAGCGAAGCGACGAGCGCCGCGGCGTCGAGCCGCCCCGCGTGCACCCCGTAGACGACGAGGAAGAGCACGGTACCCAGGAAGCCGCCGGCGAAGATCTCGCCTGCCGGCGTGCGCGAGATGGGCACGGGGCCCCCGTTGTAGAGGAAGCCCACGAGCATCCCTGCGACGCCGGCGACGATGATCCACCCGGAGGACAGCAGCGCTACCGCGATGCCGGTGGCGGCGGCCACCAGGTAGAGGACGAGCGAGACCACGAGCGCGTGCCCCGGCGCGACGCCCTCGTGTACGAGGACCTTGTCGCGCTCCTCGGTGGAGCGCCTCGTGTCGACGCGGCGGGCGTAGTCGTAGAAGCTGTTGAACGCGGTCGTTCCCATGTCCACGCAGAGGACCGCCACGGCGAGGAGAACCGCCTCGAGCCACGAGACGCGGAAACCGGCGCTCGCCGTATAGGTCGTGGCGAGCGTGTACGTGGAGACGCTGATCACCTTCGTCCGTAGCTCCACGACCGAGAGGAACTGCCGTACCGTCATGACGGCAAAGGTGCACGCTCGGACGGTCAATGTCCAGCGCGCACCGAAACGACGGCGGCGACCGGGCGGCTTCACCACGAGGCCGCGATGAGCTAGGATGGAACGGTGCCGGAAGATTCGACTGCACCGATCACCATCCTCCACGCCGACGACGACATCGTCGTGATCGACAAGCCGCCGGCGATGCTCACGCACTCGAACAGCTTCGACCGGCACAGCCCGACCGTCGTCATGGTGCTCGGCAGCAGGCTCGGCGCACGAGTGCACAACGTACATCGGCTCGACCGGATGACCACCGGGGCGATGGTGCTCGCGCGTCACGCGGAGGCGGCGCGCGAGCTCTCGCGCCAGTTCCGCGAACGCGAGGTGGAGAAGCGCTACCTCGCGCTCGTCCGCGGGCACCTCGACGACGAGGGCACGATCGAGCTGCCCATCGCCGGACGCTCGACCGCAGACGCGCAGGACGCGACGACCGACTACCGCACGCTCGACCGTGGGCGCGTCGCGGAACCGATCGGCCGCTACGGCGAGGCGTGGTTCAGCCTGGTCGAGCTCTCGCTGCACACCGGCCGCAGTCATCAGGCGCGCCGGCACCTGCACCGCATCAACCACCCGGTCATCGGCGACAACAAGCACGGCGACCGCGAGTACAACCGCTGGGCGTGGGCGCGCCTGGGCGAGAGGTATCTCGCCCTGCGTTCGGTCGTGCTCCGCTTCGCGCACCCGGCTACCGGACAGCCGATGGAGGCCGGCATGGGCCTGACCGACCCGTGGCACCGGCTCCTCGGCGAGGTGGGCATCGAAATCCCCGAACCCTACCGCGGCGCGAGCACGTTTGCACGAGCGACGCGCGCCGGGTAGAATCTCAACCGATGTCGACCGGACCGGCAGCCGACGTCACGGCAGTGTCGTCGCCCGGAGAGGCGCTCTCCCCGGACATCTCGACTTTTCTACTCGGTGGCCCCGGACGGTCGGTTATCGTCGATCCTGGGCCGGCCTGGCACGTGGAACGCCACCGCGGCGAGCTCGAATCGCACGTCGATCCCGACGGAACGCTCTTCGCCGTCATCCTCTCGCCGCTTCCGGGTTGTCTCAGCGGGCTCGAGCTGCTGTCCGGGATGGCCCGGCGCTGCGCCCTCGTGGCGAGCTGGCCGGCGATCGCGAGCGCGGAGGCCTCGCTGGAAGAGTGGACCGTCCGTTCGCCCGGGCCGGGTGGCGGGGCCGTCCCGTTGACCGACACACGGCGGCTCACCGTCGTCCCCGTGCTCGGTTGCGGCCTCGCCGGCGCGATGGTCGCCTACGATCCTGCCACGCAGACCCTGTTCACCGGCCCCTTCTTCGGCTCGATCGGCCACGGACGGACGACGGGTCGGTCGATCCTTCGTCGCGAATCGGTCCGCGCGTACACCGAGGCGTTCACACCGGGCGTGAACCCGGAGGTCGTCACGCGCCCGTTCGGCCGTGACGTGCAGGTAGCCCGGATCGGGCCCGCCCACGGGCGACTCGCCATGGGAGGCCGCCGCCTGATCGAGACGGTGTTCGAGGCGGACCGGAGCGAGGCTACGGTTCCGTCGGCGTTCTACCGGCTCTACCTGCGGCTGGCAGGGCTGCTCGGCGAGGCCGCCGCGGCGGGTATCTACCAGGCGGCAGGGGTGGTGAAGCCCGATCTCGAACGAGGTTACGAGAACGACGCCCCGGATGCCGACGCGGACGAGCTGTGGGCCGGCTTGTACGGCAAGATGGAGCAGTGGCTCGGCGCGTCGGTTCTCTCGATGACGCGCATGGTCATGGCGCGCCTCTCGCTCGAGGTGGGCCTTCCGCTGCCGGGACGCCTCCAGGCGATCGCGAGCGTGCTTCAGGCCGCTCCCCGGCCGCAGGTGCGCGAGATCGAACACGACCGGCCAGCCCTCGTGGTCGCCGAGGCGGGCGACGACGGTCTGACCGACCCGGTGACCGGCCTGCTCACCGAGGAGGTCTGTCGTCGGCACCTCGGCGAACGGCTCGCGGAGCGCGGCGACGCCCCGGTGTCGGTGCTGCTCGTGGGCGTGGATAACATCGAGCGCATCAACGAGCGCTTCGGACGTTCGGGAGGCGACGACGCGCTGCACGCGGTGTCCTACCTCCTGCGGAACTACCACTCGGCGCACGGGCAGGGATGACGGCATCGGATCTACAAGCAGAGCGGACCGGTACTCGCCTACGTGCTCGAGGAGGACGCGCTTCCCGAGGCAACCCGGCTCGCCGAGGAGCTTCGCAAGGCGGTCTCCGAATCGGCCATGTTCCTCGAGCAGGTCACGGTGTCGGTGGGCGTGGCCTCCGTCGACGAGGTGACCGCCGCGGGCGGGGACGCCGACGGGGGGAAGGCGGCGGCCGTGCTCGTCGATCGCCTGCTCGATCGCGCTCAGTCGCGCCTGCGCATCGCGCGGGCAGGCGGCCGGAACACCGTCTGCGCGACCGACCCCGAGGGCGGCCCGCTCACCGGCGGCGCGAACATCCTCATCGCCGATCCGGATGCGCCGTACCTCGAGGTCCTGACTCGTCAGCTCAACGCGCGCGGCTACTCGGTCCTCGTGGCCGAAGACGGCGAGGACGCGCTGGACGTGATCGCGCAGATCGTACCCGACGTCATCGTCTGCGAGGCGATGCTTCCAAAGCTCAACGGATTCTCCATTCGGGAGGAGCTTCGCCACTCGTCCCGGCTGAGCGAGATCCCATTCATCCTCATTTCCCATCGCAAGAACGACGAGCTCATCGAGAAGGCCGGACTGCTCGGCATCGTCCACTTCCTGCGCAAGCCCTTCTCGCTCGTCGAGCTCACGGGCCTGCTCCGGAATCTGACCGGGGGACGCGCATCGTGATGTCCCTCGAATGGGAGACGCTCCTCCTCGTAATCCTCGCGGCGGTGGATGCGCTGATCCTCGTCTGGATCGCCGTCGCGCGGCTGCGCCTCCGCGTGCGCGACCGCCGGCGCAGGTGGATGCGGGAGTTCCTCCGGGTCGCGTTCGACTCCGCCCCGCTCGACCAGGTCGTGGACGCGTTCCACCGTGACTCCCATGCGTTCATGAACGAATACATGCTGCTCGCCGACTCGGTGGAGCTGCCGCCCGAACAGGAGGCCACGCTGCAGCGCGCGCTCGTCGAGGCGCATCGGTTTCCGGCGCTGCTGCGCGATCTGAGGAGCAGGAACGCGTCGAGGCGCAAGCGTGCGGCGATCTGGTTGAGCTACGCGCTTCCGGCGCAGGCGGTCCGGCCGCTCGTGGAGGCGCTCGAGAGCGAGACCCGCGACTCGGTGCGGCTCCACCTCGCGTACGCGTTGATCCGGCTCGAACAGCCGGCGGTGATACCGATGATCGTCGACACGCTCTCGGAGTCCGAGCCGGAGTACCAGCGGCAGATTTCGGGACTGCTCGTCTCGCAGGGAGCAGAGCTGCGCGAGTACTTCCCGCTGTTGCGCGACCGCCGGGAACCGGAAATCCGTCGCCTCCTGCTCGAGGTCGCGGCGGGCCTCGGCGACGACGCGGGGCGGGACTTCCTGCTCGCCATGACCCGCGACGACGACCGCGATCTCGCCGTCGAGGCGACGCGGATGCTGCTGCGAGGATACATCCACGTCGTGGACACCGCGGCACTGCTCGGTTCCCACGACAACATGGTCGTCAACCTCACGCTCGAAGCGATCGGCCGCCTCCCTCCGGAGGACAGCCTCGAGCCCCTGCTCGCGGGCACGCTCGATCCACGCACCCGCAAGAGCGCGGTCGTGGGCCTCGCGCGACTCGTGCACGACCGGCCGGAGACGTACTCGTTGCTCGTGGACGAGGCGCTCGCCGACGATTCCCGGTCAGACCGGGACGCGCTCCTGGAGGTCGTCGCGAACCGCGTCGAGTACCTGATCGAGCAGGTGCTCCGCGAACCGAGCACCGAGCGACGGGTCGTCCTCGACGAGCTCATCCGGTCGGGCCGGGCGAGCGGGGTCCTCGGATTCTTCAACAGGAACGAGGACGCGGACGTCGAGGCGCAGCTCGCCGACGCGTGCGGGGAGGCGATCCGCGATACGCCGGAGGCGAGGGATCTCTTCGCGACCCACGCCCGAGACAGCGTCCGCAACCGGCTGGGACTCGAGGAGTTGGAGGTCGATCGCAGTCGCGGCGCGCGCGTGGGCGAGTCGGTGAAGCCGATCTTCATCGTCGCGATCCTCGTGGCCACGATCGTCCTCCCGGCCGGCGGGTACGTGGGGGTGCGGGCGCTCGGGGAGGCGCCGACGTCGCTGTTCGACTGGTTCACCTCCTACGCCCGCGACTTCACGCTGTTCTTCGGCTTCTACGCCTTCGTGCTGAACACCATCTACCTGCTCCTGCTCGGCTTCGCGGCCGTCGCGGTGTCGACGCAGGAGGCCTCGCTGAAGAGCAAGCCGCTCGCGCTCCTGTTCACACCGCGCATCCTCCCGTCGATCAGCATCGTCGCGCCGGCGTACAACGAGGAGGCGACGATCGCGGAAAGCGTGAACTCGCTCCTCAACCTCCGCTACCCCGACTTCGAGATCATCGTCGTCAACGACGGGTCGGCCGACGAGACGCTCCGCGTCCTCGTGGAGAGCTTCGAGCTCGAGCGTGCCGATATCTTTCTCCACGGATATCTGGCGACGCAGCGGGTCCGGGGCGTCTACCGCAATCCGCGCGTACCGGAGCTCGTGGTTATCGACAAGCAGAACGGGGGCAAGGCCGATTCGCTCAACGCGGGGATCAACGCCTCGCGCAAGGAGTACTTCGCGGCGATCGATTCGGACTCGCTGCTCGAGCGCGATTCGCTTCTGACCCTTGCGGCGCGCTTCCTCGACAGCGACGTGCCGGTGGTCGCCTCCGGCGGGAACATCTTCCCGGTCAACGGCTGCCGCGTGTCGCGGGGTAAACTCGACGAGATCCATCTCCCCAGGCAGATGCTCGGCAGGCTTCAGACGCTCGAGTACCTCAGGTCGTTCATGGCGGGGCGTACCGGGTGGGCGGCGGCGAACTCGCTCATGATCATCTCCGGGGCGTTCGGGCTCTTTCGCAAGAAGGACGTCGTGGACGCGCACGGCTACCTCACCGGGACGGGGCACTACGGCAAGGACACCGTCGCCGAGGACATGGAGCTCGTCGTCCGCGTCGCCCGGATGCTCTACGAGCGGGGCACCCCGTTCGCCGTGCAGTACGGCTACAACGCGAACTGCTGGACCGAGGTCCCCACCACGCACCGCATCCTGCGCAACCAGCGCGACCGCTGGCAACGGGGACTCATCGACACGATGTTCTACCACATCCGCATGCTCGGGAACCCCCGGTACGGGACGATGGGGCTGGTCGGGTTCCCCTACTTCTTCGTGTTCGAGCTGCTGGGACCCTGGGTCGAGATCCAGGGATTCGTCTTCCTGATCGCCGGGCTCGCGCTGGGCACCATGCCGCTCGGCGTCGTGAGCCTCGTGTTCGCCGCGACGATTCCGCTCGGGATCGCCGTCTCGCTCTCCTCGCTCCTGCTCGCCGAGTTCCACCAGCGCTACTACGGCGCGCTCGACCGGGTCCGCCTCATGGTCCTCGCATTTCTGGAAAACTTCGGCTACAGGCAGTATGCTGGCGTACTCAGGCTGCGGGGCTACATCAGCGCGCTCACGCGCAAGACCGGGTGGGGCACGATGGTTCGCGCCGGATTCGGCGGAAGCACATCGGCCGCACGGAAAGGGAGGCAGAAGTGAAACGCATCATTCTCGGCGCCGCGGTCGTCCTGCTGGCTGCCGGCACGGCGTTCGCGCAGTTGGAGATTCGTAATATATCGAGCGTCTCGGTGGACGCAAACTTCGACGGCACCTACGCTCTCGACATCAACCAGGTCGCGTTGTTCGGGCTGACCGACTGGCTCAGCGGCGAGATCAAGCTGCAACGGCAGGACACACCGGTGCTGCACGAGACGACGATTTCGTTGGCTCCGGTATTCATCGTGGGCGACAGAACGTACCACATCGTACGCTACGGCCTCGGGATAGGTACGGGCGCCGAGGAGTTGAACGACGCGGCGGGCGACCAACGCGAGTTTTCGCACGACCTGACGATCGACGCCAACTACGAGACGCCGGGACTCTACGCGAATCTGGGTGCGCGCGGGTCGTACTACCCGGCGAAGGACTACTGGTTCGTCATGCCCACCGCCGCGGTGAGGGTCCCCCTGCCGGCGTCGTTCGATATCCTGGGGCGGTACTTCTTCAGCTACAACTCGGAAGAGGCGCTCGGCAACGCGATCCTCGTCGAATCGTCGTATCAGCTCGCCGACCGCTTCCGGATCAAGGCGGGAGCGACCGGCACGCTCGACCTGCGCCGGCCACCCGGGCAGCCGTCTGCAGACCGGCTCTCGGAATGGGAGCTCACCGGCATCACCGGGTTCACCTTCCAGATCCGGCCCACGCTCGCGCTTCGCTACCACCTGGAGTACCTGGGTCGCCTGGACCTCCGCGGCGGCCTCAGCACCGACAACGCAGACGGTATCCGCAATATCCTGGTGCTCGACGCCACCTTCTGACCGACCGCTCCTGCCGTCCGCCGCGCGGAGCCGGCGGGCCCGAGCGGTGGCGCGGCGGGCGCCGCAGCGCCCGCGTCGGCTCAGCGACCTTCGCCGTGCGGCTGCTCGGCCTCTGCGTACGCCGGCGGCTCGTCGGCCCCGGCCTGCGCCGTCCCCTCCGACTCATCGGCTCCGGCGGCGGCGCCGGCCTCGACAGCGGCGCGGTCGGACCCCGAAAGCGTCCTGACGCTCTTGCGCCGCGACAACCACGCTCCCCAGAGCAGGACGGCGCCGGCGGTCGCTACGATACCGGGGACGATGACCGCCCAGAGCGCACCGGCGCTGAACTCGCCGGTAACCAGCGAGTACCACAGCACGCCCGTCTCCGCCGTGCTCGCGAGCGCGATGAGCCCCACGAGCGGGTTCGTGTCGCGCCTGCGGAACGCCGCGATGAGCAGACCGAATCCCTGCACCGACACGAGCCCGGCGCCGAAGAACCGCATCCATGCGAGATTCGTAGGCTCGGTCTGCGCAAGCTCCACGTACCATCCCGGAATGATGAGGAGGACGCCGCCTGCCACGAGCGCGAGCAGCGCGATGAGGATGAGGGCGAACTTGACCATCGATTCCTGCATACCGTAGCATACACCTCAGCCTGACTTTGGCCAAACGCCGTGGAGGCGGCGAACATCACTTGGAGGTGTTATGGGACGCGGTGACCGACGAAGCCGAAAGGGAAAGCTCTGGCGAGGGACCTACGGCAAGCGGCGACCGAAGAAGCAGCGCAACCACGATCGCAACCGGGGCTCCCTGTAGGGCCGCTGGGCCGAAACGGGGCCCGGTCAGGGCCGCCCGGCGAACCACGCTACGATCTCGTTCGCGCTCGTCTCGCCCAGATCCGCGACCACGATATGAGCGCCGCGTTCGCGCAGGCCGTCGGGGTCGCCGTTGCGCGCGACGCCCAGCACGAGCCCGAACGCCCCGTTCCTGCCGGCCTCGACGCCCGAGTAGGCGTCTTCCACCATCATGCTCCGCTCGGGCGCGACGCCCATCCGCTCGCAGGCGGTGACGAAGATGTCGGGCGCGGGCTTACCCGCCAGACCCAGCTCGCGGCTGTCGGTACCGTCCACGACGGTCTCGAACCGATCGATGAGCCCGGTCTGTTCGAGCACGAACCGGCAGTTGCGGCTCGAGCTCGCGACGCCGCAGTGGACCCCACCTGAGGTGAGATCGGCGACGACCTTCATCGTCGTCTCGAAGACCGGGATGTCTCCGCTCATCACGATCTCGCGAAACCGCGCGTTCTTCGCGTTCCCGACCGCGCACACCGTGTCCTGCCCCGGCGCGTCCGAGGCGTCGCCGTGCGGGAGCTCGATCCCCCGCGAGGCGAGGAAGGCCGCCACACCGTCGTAGCGCGGCTTCCCGTCAACGTAGGGAACGTAGTCGCGGTCGTGCTCGAAGGGGGTGAAGCCCTCTCCCCCGCGCGCGCGCAGCAGGTCGTCAAAGGTCTCCTTCCAGGCGCGGAAGTGGATGACCGCGGTGTCGGTGATCACGCCGTCGAGGTCGAAGACGGCTCCTTCGGGAAGGTCGATGTGGTTCATTCAGTGTGCTCCTTTCACCCTGCCGACCGCGCCGAGCGCCGATACCAGGACATCGGGTCCCGAGCAGAACCCGGCTCGCGTTGATCGGCGTCGCACCGCTCGCTCGAGCTCGGCGTCTGCGGCGACGAAGACTGCGTCTACTTCATACCCGGCGTCGGCGAGAAACTCAACCATGGGTACGTCGCTCGCGGTGTCCCCGCATACGAGAACAGGCTCGCCGTGCGGTTCGAGCCCCAGCTCACCGAGGAGGAAGCCGACGCCGTCGCCCTTGTCGAAGCCCCGCGAGCGGGCGCCCTCGGCGGTCAGCGTGAGCTCGATGTCGAAGCCGGTGTCGTCGACGACGAAGCGCTCGCCACCCGGGTCGAGCTCCCGCACGGTTGCTCGCACGTCGTCGAGAAACGCCTGCGAGACCTCCACGGGAACGCTTCGATGCATGTCCTGGCGGCTCACGGTCAGCTGACCGAACTTCCGCTGGTAGCCCGACCCCACGAGGGGCAGGATCTGGTACTCGGGCCGCTCGAGCAGCGCCTCGATCCGACGGTCGAGCGCGATGATCGCCGCGCTCTGGTCCTCGGTGAGCGGATAGCTGCCGGCCTCCCCGTCGGCGAACAGGTACTCGCGCCCCTTGCTCCCGGTGAGGTGCACGGTCCCCTCGGGGAAGGCGCTGAGGCTCAGCAGGCCCTGCCCGTAGAGCGGGCCGGAGGTCACGACGACGAAGTGGTCGGTGCACTCGCGCGCGTAGCGCCCGATGCGGACCGCCGTGTAGAGCGGCTGATGCGACGAGCGGTAGCGGCCGCAGTAGTTGGCGATCGTCCCGTCACGGTCGGTGAAGACGGCCGCGTAGCGGTGATCGGAGAGCATGCCCACCAGATGATCGAGCTCGTTCTCGAACGACCCCGGTACGCGAAGCGTGCGGGCGACGCCCTCCATGCCTTCTCTCAGACAGAGCAGGTCCCGGTCGAGCTCGGAGAGCTCGTAGTCGAGGGTCAGGCGAACCTCACGTCCGTCGACGGTGAGCTCGCGCACCGGTCCCTCACCGGGAAGCGAGTCGAGCGTCTCCCGGGCTGCCTGCAGCCGATCGAGTGCCTGCCGGCACGGTTCGGAAGCACGGCACGCCTGCGAGGTGTCGCTGTCCAGACCCAGCTCGAGGATGGCCGCAGCCGCCCTCCGGCGGTGCGGCCGCAGCGTGTCGAAGAGCTCGTAGAGCTCGCCGATCGTCATGAGCCGACCTGATTCACGACGTTCTGCGCGGACCCGGCGGCGTACGCCCGGATGTTCTCGGCCGTGGTGCGCAGAATTCGCTCGACCGCCTCTCGCGTATTGAACGCGCTGTGCGGCGTGATGTAGACGTTGCGCAGCCGCAGGAGGATGTGATCCGCGAGCAGCGTTTCCATGTGGTGGTGCTCGCGAAAAGCCTGGTGGAGGAGCTCGGCCTCCTCGCGGATCGTCGGCTCCTCCGGTAGCACGTCGAGCCCCACCGCGCGAACCTTCCTGCGCGCGAGCGCACCGACGAGCGCCTTCACGTCCATGAGCGGACCGCGCGAGGTGTTCAGGAACACCACCCCGTCCTTCATCTTCGCGAACTCGTCCTCGCCTATGAGGTGATGCGTCTTCGCCGAGTACGGGACGTGCAGCGTGATCACGTCAGCCGTCTCGAGCAGCTCGTCCATGTCGACGTAGCGGAACCCGAGCGAGCTCGCGAGATCCTCGTCGGGCTTCACGTCGAAGGCGATCACGTCCATGTCGAACCCGCGCGCCATGCGGATCACGTGCTGCCCGATGCTGCCCGTCCCGATGACGCCGAACACCTTGCCGAGCAGGTCGAATCCCTGCAGCCCGGTGAAGGTGAAGTCGCCCTTGCGGGTGCGATCGATCGCTTCGGTGAGGTTGTGGCTGATCGTGAGCAGCAGGCCCATGGTATGCTCGGCGACGGTGTTGTCGCCGTAGGTCGGAACGTTGGTCACGGGAACCGCGTGCGCATCGCACCACTCACCGTCAATATGGTCGTAGCCGGTCGAGCGCGTGGAGACCAGTCTGAGGTTCGGAAGCTGCTCCAGGACCTCCGCGGTCACCTTCGAGTAGATGAACACCGACACGACTTCCGCGTCGGTGTGATCCTTGACGGTCGCCGGCGTCAGCGACTCGCGTACGAAGCAGACGTCGTGGACTTCACCGAGCTCGCGGAACGCCTCCCGCTCCCACTCCTCTACCTCGAATACGCAGATCCTCATGGGTTCAATATGACCGTAGGCGGTCCGTTCAGGCAAACTGCTTGCGGTGGAACCGCACGATCATGTGGACCTTCGCGGGCTCCTCGAACGGGTTCGCGATGATGTGGTCGATGTCGCAGTGGTAGGTGATGAAATCGCCCGGGCCGAGATCCGCCGACTTCTCGCCGGCCTCCACGCGGATCCGGCCTTCCAGCACCGTGAGATACTCTTCGGTTCGCGGCGCGTGCGGCCCGGACGCGAGCTCGGTCTTCGGGTCGAAGCTCAGCTCGTAGAACTCGAGGTCTTCGGCCATCGACAGCGGCGAGTAGACGCGAAGGTGCGGGCCGTTCTCCGAGGTGTCGAGCGTTACGACGTCCTGCTCCCGCGTGACCGAGAACCTCCTCGCCGGCTCCCAGCTTCCCTTGAGGATCGCGTCGAGCTCGACCTCGAGACCGCGCGCGATCTTCCAGATCGTCAGGACCGTCGGGTTGACCTTGTCCGACTCGATCTGGCTGAGCATCGCCTTGGAGACGCCGCTGCGCTCGGCGAGGCCGTCGAGGGTCAGGCCCTCTTCCTTGCGGATGCGCTGGATGTTCGATCCGATCTGGGGCGGGGGTACGGGCTTCATCGCTCCTCCTTGCGGGCACCGGTTGACGCCTCGGGACGATCATCATAGTATACCGGCAGGTTCAGTATAGTGAACACGGCGCGCAGCGTCAAAGGAGCAGTCGTGGGCGAGCGTATCCTACTCACCGGTGGACTCGGGCAACTCGGTTCGGAGCTCGCGGCCGAGCTGCGCTCCCGCTACGGCGAGGACTCGGTCATCGTAACCGACCTTCGTGAACCGGAGAACCCGCCTCCCCGATTCTACCGCCTCGACGCGCGCGACGGCAAACGGCTCGCCGAGATCGTGCGCAACGAGCGCATCACGCGCATCTACCATCTCGCCGCGTTGCTCTCCGCGGTCGCGGAATCGCGCCCGCAGGACGCGTGGGAGATCAACATGGAGGGGCTGTTCGCGGTCCTCGAGGTCGCCCGCGAGGTCGAGGCGAGCGTGTTCACGCCGTCCTCGATCGGCGCGTTCGGACCGCAGACTCCGAAGGACTTCACGCCCCAGGACACGATCCAGCGCCCTACGTCCATGTACGGCGTCACCAAGGTCGCCGGCGAACTGCTCTGCGACTACTACTACTTCAAGTACGGCGTGGACACGAGGGGTGTCCGATTCCCGGGCATCATCTCGAACGTGACGCCCCCGGGAGGCGGCACCACCGACTACGCCGTGGAGATCTACTACGCAGCCGTGCTCGAGCGGCGCTACACCTGCTTCCTGCAGGGAGATACGTACCTGGACATGATCTACATGCCGGACGCGATCAAGGCCGCGATCGACGTCATGGAGGCCGATCCGGCCCGTCTGCGGCACCGCAACGCCTTCAACGTGACGGCGATGAGCTTCTCGCCGGAGGACCAGGCGGCGTACATCCGCCGCTACATCCCCGACTTCGAGATCATCTATAACGTCGACCCGGTACGCCAGGCGATCGCTAACAGCTGGCCGAACACGCTGGAGGACTACGCCGCGCGCGTCGAATGGGGATGGGAACCGGAGTACGACCTCGATCTCATGACCGCCGACATGCTGAAGACCCTGACCGAGCGCCAGGCCGCCGGGACGCTGTAGGCACGCCCCGGGAGGGCTCGTTCGCCGCCAACCGCGGGCGGGCTACACGCGCGCGGCGGCCACCCGTACATTAGGAGGCGATGAACCTCTACGGGCTCCCGCTCGGGTCGATCCAAGAGCTCACGTCGTCCGACGGCATGCACGGCTATCGCGCGCGCCAGGTCGCCGAGTGGCTCTACCGCCACCACGCAGACTCGATCCACGAGATGAGTAACCTCCCCGCACCGCTGCGCGAACGCTGGGCGCAGCAGCACGAGATCGCCGCGCCGGAGCCGGAAGAGGCGGGAACGAGCGACGACGGGACGCGCAAGCACACGTGGGCGGCGTTCGGGGGTGACGTGTACGAATCGGCCCTGATCCCCGACCGCGATCGCCTCACGCTCTGCGTATCGAGCCAGGCAGGGTGCCGCGTCGGCTGCAAGTTCTGCCTCACCGCGCGCAAGGGCCTGCGACAGAACCTCTCGGCCGCGGAGATCCTCGGACAGTACCGCAACCTCCCCGACCGCGACCGCGTTACCCACTTCGTCTTCATGGGCATGGGCGAGCCGCTGGACAACACCGACGAGGTGCTCGCGAGCCTGGAGATCCTCACGGCCGAATGGGGCTACGGCTTCAGCCCGCGGCGGATCACCGTCTCAACGGTCGGAATCCTGCCGGATCTCGAGCGCCTGCTCGACGCGACCGACGTCAACGTCGCGATCAGCATGCACGCCGCGCGACGCGAGGACCGGCTTCCGCTCGTGCCGTCGGAGAACCGGTACCCCATCGCGACGATCGTCGACCTCCTGCGCCACCGCGCCACGCTCGCGCTCCCGCCGTTCACCGGGACCGGCCGACGCAGACTCTCGTTCGAGATCACGATGCTCGACGGCGTCACCGATCGGCCCGACCAGGCGAAGGCGGTCCGGGATCTCATCCAGGGAGTGCCGGCGCGGGTGAATCTGATCCCGTGGAACCCGTTCCCGGGAGCGCCCTACCGCCCGAGCGACCGCGCAGCGATCGAGGAGTACCAGGCGGTCCTCAAGCGCGCAGGGATTACGACGACGATTCGCGAGTCGAGGGGACAGGATATCGGAGCGGCGTGCGGGCTGCTCGCGGGGCGCCGCGGCCAGGTGTCCACGGCGAGCTGAGCGTCCGGCGACGCGCACCCGCGCTACCCGTGGACCACCGCCCGGTTCCGGCCCGCCTCCTTCGCCCGGTAGAGCGCCTGGTCGGCAGCTTCACGGATCGCCTCGAGCGAACGTCCGTGCCGCGGAAACTCGGCCACCCCCTGGCTGGTCGTGACCTTCACGATGCCCGAGGGGCCCGGCACGTCCAGCTCCTCCACGGCCGTGCGAATCGTCTCGGCGATCGCGAGCGCCTCCTCGGCGCGGCGGCCCGGGAGGATGATCGTGAACTCGTCACCCCCGTAGCGCGCGGCGATATCGCGCTCGCCAACCGCGTCGCGGACCGACGGCGCGACGGTCGCGATCAGCTCGTCGCCGAACGCCTGACCGTACTCGTCGTTGACCTCGTGGAACCGGTCCAGGTCCATCATGATCAGGCTGAACACGCCGTTCTTCACGCGCGCTTCGGCCACCTGCTGCTCGAGCGCGCCGTCCAGATAGCGACGGTTGTACAGCCCGGTGAGGTCGTCGGTGATCGCGCGTCGCCGTGCGCCCTCGCCCCACTGCACGAGATCGGAGAGGAACGAGCTCGTCGCGTTGAGCCGGTTCGTGGTGATCGCGACCATGCGATACATGATCTTGATCGCGGTCCCGGGGTGCTGGTCCATGAGCGCGAAGAAGTCGGTCTTTCGGAGTCGATAGAGCCGGCCGCCGTCGACCATGACGCAGGTCGCAGACCGCGGCGCGTCTTCGAAGATCGCCATCTCGCCGAAGAAGTCGCCCGGACCGAGCTCGGCCACGTCGACCGACGAGCCGTCCTGCGTCGCCACCCGGATCGCGACGCGTCCGTCGCTGACGATGTAGAGGTCCCTGCCCTCTTCGCCCTGGTTGAACACGGCGTCGTCGGCGCTGCACTCGGTCTCTTCGAGATAGCCCTGCAGGATCTCGAGCTCGTCGTCCTGGAGGTCGCCGAGTATGTCGACGCGCCGCAGAAGGCCCGCAGAGATCATGGTCGGCCTCCGTCGTCGTGCGGCGTGAGCACCCGATCGCCGCCCTCGTCGCGGGCCTGGAAGACGAGCTGGTGGGCGTGAGTCACGAGCTCTTCTCCGCTCGACCCGTGGATCGGGTAGACGGTCAGTCCGACGCTGAAGGTGAGCGGCACCTTCCGGTCGCCGGTGACCGGGGAGAGGTCGGCCTGAGCCATTCGCTCGCGGATCTCGCGCGCCTTCGCGAGGATCGTGTCCTTCGGGGTGGACGGAAGGACGACCGCGAATTCGTTACCGCGAAACCGCACCGCGATACCCGAATCGCCGAGGATGCCCTTGAGCTGATTCGCGAGGATGCGCAACACGTGGTCGCCCACCTCGTGGCCGAACGTGTCGTTGATGAGCTTGAAGTTGTCGGGTTTGACGATGAGTATGCCGGCCTCGCCCCTGTTGCGCGCGAGCAGACCGCCGAGCTCGTCGTCCAGGTAGCTCTTCGAGTACAGCCCGGTGAGCTTGTCGCCGAAGACCTGCTGCCGTAATTCCTGCACCCAGCTCGAGTTCTCGCTGACGAGCCGGTTCGTGGAACGGATCCGGCCGGCCACGATGACGAGGAACTGGTGGAGCATCCGCGCGAAGAGCTGCGGGTGGTCCATCATCAGCTCGTCGAACGAGGTCCCGCGGCTCGGGAAGATGAGAACCCGACTCGCTCCCTCGCTGACCGCGCTCGCCGAGCGCACGGCCTCGCTCAGGAAGTCCTGCTCGCCGAAGCTCTCGCCGGCGACGAACCGCGCGAGATCGATCTCCCGGCCGTCCTCGCCGCGCTTGACGATGCGAACCTCGCCGCGCTCGATGACGAACAGCTCGCGCTCGGCCGTGCCCGCCCGGAAGATGTACTCCCCCGGATCGAAGTCGTGGAAGCTCGCGTGCTCGGCGAGCACGCTCATGTCCTGCTGGCTGAGCTGCGAGAAGAGGTCGACCGATGACAGAAGATCGAGTTTCTCCATGGAACGGCCAATTATGCCCGCATTGGTCGCGCCGGTTCAACCCGGTACCGACCCGCAAGCACGCCTGAACCCTCGGCCGGGCTGTTCAGCGTCGTCCGGCGAGCTCGGCGATGTCGCGGCCGATCGACCGCTGCACCGCGTAGACGGCGATGTCGAAGGCGAAGAGGAAGCCGCCCTGCACGATCAGCGACCTCCCGAAGCCCGCGAGCCTCGCAGCCTCCGGGCCTCCCCGCCGCGCCCGCTCGGTGAGGTAGAACCCGGCCGCGACGTAGCCCACATCGATCCCGGCGTTGAACAGCAGCGTGTCCTCGATCCGGTTCTGCGCCACGAGCGACTCGGTGAGATCGAGCGAGGGCGCCTCCTCGATCCGGCGTGCCGACCCGATGAGCGACGGCACGGCGAGCGCGGCGTTCACGACGTTCCAGCCGGCGTTCATCTGATGAAAGGCGGCCCGTTCGGGATCGTCGGCGGTGAACGAGAGAATCGTTCCGGCGGTGAGGTTCACGGCGCTCCAGGAGGCGAGGACGGTCATCGCCGTGCGGGTGACCCGTTCGCGCCTGATGTTGTACGCTTCCAGCGATTCCTGCGCGGTGAGCGAGGCGCCCGCCAGCGCGAGGAGCGCGAAGACCAGGAAGCGACGGGGCGACGGAGCGCGTGCGACGGTCGTCTGCATACGTCGAATGTACTGCCGGCGGAGGAGGAGCGGACAATGAGAGCAACGGCACCGGGCGGAGGAACGCTCTATTCGTACGAGGAGAAGTCGCCCACGGTCGCCGCGAACGCGTTCGTCGCGACTGGTGCGGTTATCATCGGCGACGTCGAGCTCGGAGCGAACGCGAGCGTCTGGTTCAACTGTACCGTGCGCGGCGACATCCACTACATCCGGATCGGCGAGGCGACGAACATCCAGGACAACTCGGTGCTCCACGTCACGCACGAGACCCACCCGCTCGTCGTGGGCAACCGGGTCACGTGCGGTCACGGCGTGACGCTGCACGGGTGCACCGTCCACGACGAATCGCTCATCGGCATCGGCGCGATCGTGCTCGACGGCGCGGTCGTCGAGAGCGGTGCGATGGTCGCCGCCGGCGCGCTCGTCCCGCCGGGCATGGTCGTTCCGTCGGGGATGCTCGTCGCGGGCGTTCCGGCGAAACCGCTTCGGCCGCTGCGCGACGCCGAGCGGGAGAACCTCGCCGCCTCCGCCGAGCGGTACGTCGCCTACGCGCTATCGTACGCGCTATCGTACGCGCTATCGTACGCGCGCGAGCACCTCTCGCCGGGCGACGAGGGGTGACGCGGTCGCGGTCGACGACGTGGCGCGGGTTGGCCCCGGCCGCTATACTGGAAGCATGCTGGCCGTGGCAAACGGTCGGCGGAAAGGAGAACACGATGCACGCCAGAAACCGAACGCGCCTCGCGGCGGTACTGTTCGCGGCGATCCTGCTCGCGGTCGTCGCGACCACAGCGGCGGCGATCGACCCGGCGAACCTCAACCGGATCACCTTCGTGAACAACACCGGGTACGACATCGTCTACCTCTTCTTCTCGCCCGGCGACTCCGACTACTGGGGCGCGGACATCCTGGGCACGACGAGGACGCTCGACGACGGAGAGAAGGTCGGCTTCTACATCCATTACCCCGATGCGACGAACGCCTTCGATTTCCTCGCCATCGACGAAGACGGCGACGCGTACATCATCTGGGACTACGAGATCACCGACGGCGACTCGGCGGTGATCGAGGTAACGCTCGAGGACCTGGAGGGGGGCTACGACCTCCCCGAGCTCGCCACGGTCAATTTCATCAACGAAACCGGCTACGACATCTGGTTCGTCTTCTTCTCGCCCGGGGATTCGAGGATGTGGGGTATCGACATGCTCGACGACGAGACGATACTGGAGGCCGACGAGACGCTCAGCCTCTTCGTGCCGGCGACGGACACCGTGACCCGGTACGACTTCCACGGCGTGGACGCGGACGAAGACGCCTACGAGTTCTGGGTCGAGCTCTCGGACGCACAGTCCGAGTACACGTACGCGATCGAGTTCTCCGACCTCGTCGACTGAGGCCGGGCGGCGGCACTTCGCGCTTTCGCTCCGGTCCGATTTCTGCTATCATCGTGCGCTATGCATGACCTGATCATCATCGGTGCCGGACCCGCCGGATTGGCCGCAGCGCTCTACGCGACGAAGAAGCGCCTCGACTACCTCGTGCTCAGCAGGGATCTGGGCGGCAAGAGCAACTACTCGGTGGATCTGCCGGAAACCGAGCGCGGCGCCACCATCCGGGCCGACGAGCTGGTCACGGTCTACCGCAGCACGCTCGAGTACCTGCGTCACTCGTACCGCCTCGTCGGCGTCACCGGCCTCAGACACGACGACGACGGATTCACCGCCGAGCTCGAGGACGGCTCGACCGAGTCGGCGCGCGCGGTCATCGTGTCCACGGGCACGCACGTCCGCAAGCTCGACGTACCGGGCGAGCTCACCTTCCTGTCGCGCGGGCTCGGCTACTCATCGATCAGCTATTCGCATCTGTTCCGCGGCAAGCGCGTGTTCATCGCCGGGAACACCGATCGCGCCGTGAACTCGGCGATCGAGCTGTCGATCCACGCGGACGCGGTGACGCTCGCGCTGCTGCCCGGCGGGGCATGCGATTCGACGCTCGTCGAACGCGCTCGCGGGCTCGACCGCGTCGACGTGATCGAGAACGCGACGATCGACGAGTTCCGCGGCGACGAGTACGCTCGCGAGGCGGTCGTCTCGAGCGACGGCGCAAGCCGCACGATCGAGGCCGACGGTTTCTTCGTGGAGCCGGAGCCGGTGCCGAACGCGGATTTCGTCTTCGACGAAGTCGGTCGCGACAAGGACGGTTACATCGTCGTAGACGGTACGAACGGCACGAACGTTCGCGGCCTCTACGCGGCCGGAGACGTGACGGGCAACGGCTACGAGCAGATCCTCGTCTCGCTCGGCGAGGGAGCAAAGGCGGCGCTCTCCGCCTACCGCTACCTGCTGAGCACCGGGCTCGAGGGCCGCTGACCGCGCGCACGGCGCACAATCGAGAAAAAAAGAGAGAATTTCACCCCGCCTCCCCGTCCTGGCTTTGACAGCAGCGCCTCAGGGACCTAGAATTCGCGCTGTAATTATCGATATAAGAAGTGCCATTTTGACCAGCAACCGGTTGGAACGGCCCGGAGGAGGTCCCATGGTGAACGAGCACGTACGCACGCACGTACCGGAAGTGGAGCGTGACGAGTCGCTGATCGCTCTCGACCGCTACATCGACGAGCACATGGACATGGAGGGCAATCTGATTCCCGTCCTCCAGTACGCGCAGCAGGTCTTCGGCTACCTTCCCAAGCCGGTGCTGAAGCACATCAGCGTCCGGCTCGACATTCCGTACAGCGAAGTGTCCGGCGTGGTCACCTTCTACTCGTTCTTCTCGACGGTGCCTCGCGGCGAGCACATCGTCCGGGTCTGCCTGGGGACGGCGTGCTACGTCCGCGGCGGCAAGGAGGTCCTCGCCGCCTTCCGCGACGAGCTCGGCATCGAGGTTGGTGAGACGACCGACGACCGTCTCTTCTCCCTGGAGGTGGGCCGATGCTTCGGCGCGTGCGGACTCGCGCCGGTCGTGATGATCGACGACGAGGTCCACCAGCGGGTCAAACCGGCGAAGGTCCGCGAGCTGCTCGCCGGATACCGAAGGGAGGCAGCCGAATGAACCGCATCGCCACGAGGAAGGATCTCGACCGTGTCGCCGCCGAACGAACGGCAGCCGCCGAGAAGCGGCAGCTGCGGTTCCACGTGTGCATGGGCGCGAGCTGCATCGCATCGGGCGCGAGCGAGGTACTCGAGGCGCTCGAGGCCGAGCTCGCCGGGCGCAACGGCACCGTCGAAGTGAGCGGAACCGGCTGCATGGGGCCGTGCGTCCGTGGTCCCGTCATCCGGGTCCTCCCGGCCGGCGACACGTTCACCGGCGTCCGGGCGGAAGATATCCCGGGAATCGTCGCGCGAAGCTTCGGCGAAACCGAGGCAGACGCCGCGGCGCCGGATGCAACCCTGGGAGACTTCTTCGCGCCGCAACAGCGGATCGTCCTGCGCAACTGCGGCTCGATAGATCCCGCCGCGATCGAGGACGCGATCGCCCGCGGCGCGTACGCCGCGCTCGAGCGCGTAATCAGCGGCATGTCTCCCGAGGACATCGTCGCGACGATGAAGGAGTCGGGACTCCGCGGTCGGGGCGGCGCGGGCTTCCCCACCTGGCTGAAATGGGACCTCACCCGGAAGGCGGAGGGCGAGGTCAAGTTCGTCCTCTGCAACGCGGACGAGGGCGACCCCGGCGCGTTCATGGACCGCAGCGTCCTCGAGGGCGACCCCCACTCGCTCATCGAAGGCATGGCGATCGCCGCGCGCTGCGTGGGGGCGAGCCAGGGCGTGGTCTACGTCCGAGCCGAGTACCCGCTCGCGATCGAGCGGCTCGAGCACGCGCTCGGGCAGGCGCGCGAGGCCGGGCTTCTCGGCGAGTCGATCTTCGGCAGCGACTTCTCATTCGACCTGGAGATCCGGCGCGGGTCGGGAGCCTTCGTCTGCGGCGAGGAGACCGCGCTCATCAATTCGATCGAGGGCAAGCGCGGCGAGCCGCGGCCGCGGCCGCCCTTCCCGGCGCAGAAGGGGCTCTGGGGCAAGCCGAGCCTGCTCAACAACGTGGAGACGTACGCGAACGTCGCGGCGATCTTCGCGAACGGCGCACCGTGGTTCGCCGCGCACGGGACACCGGAGAGCCGCGGCACGAAGGTCTTCGCGCTCGCCGGGGCGATCGAGAACACGGGGCTGGTCGAAGTACCGATCGGCACGACGCTGGGCGAGCTCGTCTACGACATAGGAGGGGGCGTCAAAGGAGGTCGCCCCTTCAAGGCCGCGCAGATCGGCGGCCCGTCGGGCGGCTGCGTCCCGCGAGATCACCTCGACGTGCCCCTCGACTACGAGTCGCTGCAGGAGCTCGGCGCGATCATGGGCTCCGGCGGGCTCATCGTCATGGACGACGAGACGTGCATGGTCGACGTCGCGCGCTTCTTCCTCGAGTTCGTCCAGGAAGAGTCGTGCGGCAAGTGCGTGCCGTGCCGCGTGGGCACCAAGCGGATGCTCGAGATCCTCGACCGGATCACCTCCGGCGAGGGCGAGATGGAGGACATCGACCGGCTCGTGGAGCTCGGCAATCAGATCAAGGAGACCGCGCTCTGCGGCCTCGGGCAGACCGCGCCCAACCCGGTGCTCTCGACGATACGGCACTTCCGCGACGAGTACGAAGAGCACATCCGCGACCGTCACTGCGCCGCGGGCGTCTGCCCGGGGCTCGTCCGCGCGCCGTGCGAGAGCGCGTGTCCTGCCGGCGTGGACGTACCCGGCTTCGTGGCGCTCGTCGGCGAGCGTCGGTACGCCGAGGCGCTCGCGCTGCACCGCAACCGCAACCCGTTCGCGGCCGTCTGCGCGCGCGTCTGTTTCCACACGTGCGAGGACCACTGCCGACGCGCCTCGCTCGACGACCCCGTCGCCATCCGGGGTATCAAACGGTTCATGGTCGACCAGGAGGTCGTCATCCAGCTCCCCACGGTTCGCGAGAGCGAGGAGAACGCCGCGCGCAAGGTCGCGATCGTGGGTGCGGGTCCCGCCGGCCTCTCGTGCGCCTACTTCCTCGCACGGCTCGGCTACCGGCCGACGGTCTTCGAGGGCGAATCGCGGCCGGGCGGCATGCTCGTGCAGACGATTCCCGCCTACCGGCTCCCCCGAGAGACCCTCGCGCGGGAGATCCGGATGATCGAACAGCTCGGAGTCGATATCCGCACCGAGCAGAAGCTCGGCCGCGACGTGAGCGTGGCGGGTCTGCGCGAGGAGGGGTACGAGGCGCTCTTCCTCGGACTGGGCGCGCCGCAGTGCATGGGCATGGGAATCGACGGCGAGGACGCGAAGGGCGTCGTGCGCGCGGGGGATTTCCTGCGTCAGTACAACATCCGCGGCTCGGTGCCGGTCGGCAAGGACGTCGTCGTCGTGGGCGGCGGTAACGCAGCGGTGGACGCCGCGCGAACCGCACTGCGCCTGGGGGCGGAGAGCGTCACGATCATCTACCGGCGCACGCGCGAGCAGATGCCCGCCTACGCGGAGGAGATCGAGGAGGCGCTGCTCGAGGGAGTCGAGCTGCGCACGCTGACGCAGCCGGTGGAAGTAACGACCGACCGAACCGGCGCCGCGAAGGCGCTCAGGTGCGAGTCGATGACGCTCGGTGGCTTCGACCGCAGCGGCCGGCGGCGCCCGAGGCGCTCGGGCGAGGAGAGTTTCCTGCTGCCGGCCGACCAGGTGATCGTCGCGATCGGCCAGCGGCTGGACGAGTCGGCGCTCGGCGAGCTCGCCGAGCTCGAGTTCACGGACGCCGGTTTCATCGCCGCCGACCCGCAGACCGGCCAGACGAGCGAGCCGTGGATCTTCGCAGGAGGCGACGCGGCGAGCGGGCCCGAATCGGTCGTCACCGCGATCGCCGCCGGAGAACGAGCGGCCATCGGCATCAACCTCCTGCTCACCGGACGCGCAGACGCGTTCTGGCGCGAGCCGCAGGAGGTCGACGTCGCCTACGACCCGGACGCCGAACCGGCGCCCTACCACCGCGAGCCGTACAGCACGATTCCGGTCGAGCGACGGCGGCACAACTTCGACGAGGTCGAACAACCGTGGTGCGAGGCGGTGGCGATGCGTCAGTCGCACCGGTGCCTGCGCTGCGATTACGGGAAGCAGATTGCGAAGCCCGTCGAACCGACCAGCGTGACGAAGAAGGAGGAGCTCCATGCCTGAGATCACGATCAACAACCAGCAGCTCGTCGTGGAGCCGGGCTCCACGATCCTCGAGGCCGCCCAGGCGGCAGGCATTCACATCCCGACGCTCTGTCACCTCGAGCATCACGCGGCGCAGGGGGCGTGCCGGGTCTGCGTCGTGGAGGTCGAGGGCGCGAAGACGCTGCTCGCATCGTGCGCAACCCCGGTTCGCGACGGCATGGTCGTGCGTACCAACACGAAGCGCGTCCGCGCGGCGCGGCGCACCGTCGTCGATCTCCTGCTGAGCGAGCACGAGGGCAACTGCCAGTACTGCGACCGCAGCATGGACTGCGAGCTCCGTGAGCTCGCGTACACCACCGGTATCGGGGAGCCGTTCTACCCGGGCGAGCGACCGCCGGTCGTCCTCGACCGAAGCACGCCCGCGCTCGTCCGCGACAGCGGAAAGTGCATCAAGTGTCGACGGTGCGTGACCGCGTGCAACGAGGTCCAGCAGGTCGGCGCGCTCTTCCCGCAGTACCGCGGTTACGGGACGCTCATCGCCCCCGCGTTCGCGGGCGACCTCGACGATGTGGTCTGCGTCCAGTGCGGCCAGTGCGCCGCCGTCTGCCCGGTCGGCGCCATCTCCGAGCGCGATCACCTGGAAGCCGTGTGGAACGCGCTCGAGGATCCCGACCGGCACGTCGTCGTGCAGACCGCACCGGCGGTCCGCGCCGCGCTCGGCGAGTGCTTCGACTACGAGCCGGGAACGCTCGTCACCGGCAAGATGATCACCGCGCTGCGCGAGCTCGGCTTCGACGCCGTCTTCGACACCAACTTCACCGCCGACCTCACGATCATGGAGGAGGGCACCGAGCTGCTGACGCGGCTGAAGCACGCGATCGTGGGCTCGGATGCCGCGGAAGACGCAGCCGGCGCGGCGCACGGTCACGCGGCCCCCGGTCCGCTGCCGCAGTTCACGAGCTGCTCGCCCGGCTGGATCAAGTACGCCGAGCACTTCTACCCCGAGTTCCTGGCGAACGTCTCCACGTGCAAGTCGCCGCAGCAGATGTTCGGCGCGCTCGCGAAGACCTGGTACGCCGAGCAGGCGGGGGTCGATCCGGAGAAGATGACCGTCGTGTCGATCATGCCGTGCACGGCCAAGAAGTTCGAGGCCCAACGCGACGAGATGTCGGCGAGCGGTTACCAGGACGTCGACTACGTGCTCACGACGCGCGAGCTGGGTCGGATGATCCGCTCCGCGGGAATCGACTTCGACTCGCTGGACGATGGAACCATGGACTCGCCGCTGGGCTTCTCGAGCGGGGCGGCCGACATCTTCGCGAATACCGGCGGCGTGATGGAGGCAGCGCTGCGCACCGCATGGGAGATCGTCACCGGCCGGGAGCTCCCGGCCGACGATCTTCACGTCGCTCCGGTGGCCGGACTCGAAGGCATCAAGGAGGCATCGCTCGTCGTCACCGATCCGCTGCCGGAGTGGTCGTTCCTCGACGAGGTCGAGCTGCACGTCGCCGTCGCCCACGGCCTGGGCAACACGCGAAAGCTGCTCGACGAGATCAAATCCGGGCGGCGAACGTACCACTTCGTCGAGATCATGACCTGCCCGGGCGGGTGCATCGGCGGGGGTGGCCAGCCCCGGATGACGACCGACGCGGTGCGACGAGCACGGATCGAAGCGATCTACCGCGAGGACGAGGGCAAGCCCGTGCGCAAGTCGCATCTCAACCCGGCAATCGTCGAACTGTACGAACGGTACCTCGGCGAGCCGCTCGGCGATCGCTCTCACCGCCTGCTGCACACGCTCTACGAGCAGCGACTGCGGGTGTAGCCGGCGGGCGCGGCTACACGCGCCGCAGCACCCGCACCCCCCGCGCGGGCACGTCGATCAGGCCGCTCTCCGAGTCGACCGTGACGGGCTCGCCGCCGAAGAGGCACTCGTAGCCGCCCCGCATGTCGGGCGGCACGACGAGCTGCGTCGGCTCCGGGTCCGCGTTCACCGCGACGAGAACCGTTTCACCGCCCGCGGCCGCCGCGCCGCCGACGCGCGTGCGCGCGAAGAGGATCGTCGCGCTGTCGACCGCGAGGAGCCGGAAGCCCCCCGTCCGCAGCGCCGCGGAGCTCGCGCGCACCTCGTTGAGCTCGCGCAGGTACGCGGCGAGCTCCGGGCGGTCACGGCGCATCCCGGTTGCGGGCGGACGCAGCGCCTCGTCGCCCTGCTCCTTCGCACCCGCCATGCCGTACTCGCTGCCGTAGTAGACCGAGGGGATGCCAGGGATCGTCCAGAGAAGCGCGTAGAGCGGGTATACGTGGTCTTCGGTCACCAGCCGTGACGCGAGCCGGTCTACATCGTGGTTGTCCGCAAAGTTGTACGGCAGCTTGCCACGCGTGAGCGCATCGGCCAGGAGCCCGCCCGGCCCGAAGAGCCGATCGAGCGAGTGTGCGATCTCGTGCAGGTTTCGATCGTTGAACGACGACCAGAGGCCCTTGTAGCACTCGTAGTTCGTTACGCTGTCCAGCCGGCCCGGGGCGACGAACGCGGCGTAATCCCCGTGAATGACCTCGCCCATGAGCCACGCGTCCGCCCTGAGGCTCCGCAGCCGGGCGGCGAGCGCGTCGAGGAAGTCGAACGGCAGGCTGTAGGCCACGTCGAGGCGAATGCCGTCAACGCCGTAGCGCTCGATCGCGTGCTCGGCCGCACGGATGAGGTGCTCGCGAACCTCCGGTTCGTCGTGGTTGAGAGCGACGAGGTCCTCCACGCCTTCCCAGCCCTCGTAGACGAACCCGTCGCCGAACCGATTGTCCGATCCGAAGTCGACGCCGCGAAACCACGCGCGGTAGGCCGAGCCCTCGCCCTCCTCGCGCAACCGCACGAAGGGCTCGAAGCCGCGGCCCACGTGGTTGTATACGCCGTCGAGGACCACCGCGACTCCCCGCTCGTGAGAAGCGGCGGCGAGCGCGGCGAGATCGTCGTCCTCGCCCAGGCGTCGGTCGAGCCGGAAGTAGTCGTGCGTGTCGTAGCCGTGCGATCCCGACTCGAACACCGGCCCCAGGTAGAGCGCGTTGAAGCCGAGCGAGACGATCCGGTCGAGGTCACGGGTGATCGTGTCGATCCGCGTGACCGGCGGCTGCGAGGCGTCGTTGACGCGCGGCGCCGCGCAGTACCCGAGCGGGTAGATGTGATAGAAGGTGGCGCCGTGCCACCACGATTCGACGATGCTCATTGCGCGCCTCCACAGGGTTATGAGTAGATACCGTAGCTGAACTGTCGTGCTATTGCGTGAGCGCGCCCCGGGTCCGGTTCGAGCTCGCCGTCGAGCAGCAACACGGCGTACGCCCATACGATCCCCAGAAGCGACACCGTGTACTCGCGCGAACGACCGCGCATGTTGCCGTGATCCTCCGACGCGTCGCGGAAGAACCGATCGACATCGGTCGAAAGCCGCAACCACGCCTCTGCGAGGGCGTCGCGCGTCTCGCTGCCCACCGGCCCGTTCTGCGCGGCGAGCAGGAGGCGCGCGTGTCGCGGGCACTCCCCCGCGAAGCGCAGCAGCGCCGAGATCACGCGTTCGAGGTCCCGCGGCAGGTCGTGCTTGTACACGGCTGCGTCGCCGAGCACCGCGAAGAGCCGATCGTCCACGATCGCCGCGATCGCGCCGAGCAGGCCGCGCTTGCTTCCGAAGTGGTGGTAGAGACTGGGCTTGGTGACGTTCGCCTTCTCGACGATCTCCTGCACCCCGACGGCGTCGTACCCGTGCTCGACGAAGAGGTCGAGCGCGGGATCCAGCAGGCGGTCCCGTCCGTTCACACGCTGCAATATACCGATCGGTACATTGCGGGTCAACCCCGGATTTCACCCGCGGCCGTGATGATCGTATGCTGAACGTATGAGACAGCATTCAAACCTGCGAGGCGCAGGAAGGAGGAACGATCATGGCCGAGCAGAGCATGACGGTGGAGAGCGCGGCGTTCGAGCACGAGGGGCCCATCCCGACGCGCTACAGCTGTGACGGGCAGGACGTATCGCCGCAGCTCGCGTGGAGCGGAGCGCCCGAAGGCACGGTGACCTACGCGCTCCTGATGGAGGATCCCGACGCACCCGGGCGAACCTTCGTCCACTGGGTCTACTACGACATCCCCGCGGACACGACCGAGCTGCCGGAGGCCATCGCCGGCGACGACCGGCCGGTCCCCGGGGGGACGCAGGGCAGCAACAGCTTCGGGAACGTGGGCTACGGCGGTCCGTGCCCGCCGGGCGGAACGCACCGGTACTTCTTCACCGTATACGCGCTCGACACGGAGCTCGGGCTCGCGCCCGGTGTGAGCAAGCAGGACTTCCTCGGCGCCGCGGGGGATCACGTGCTCGCGCAGGGCACGCTGATGGGCACATTCGGCAGGTAGAGACCATCGGCACGTCAAAGCAAAAAACCCTGTCGACAGGCCGCCGGGAGCGCTATACTCAGGGCGGTGATACGTAGGCAGGCAAGACGAAGAGCGCACGATTCCGCGAAGGCTGCGATCCGCACCCCGGCACGGGTATCGATCCCGCTCGGCGCGGTGTGCACGCTCCTCCTCGCCGGCTGCGTGTCGCTCACCGTGCAACCGCAGACGATCGACCACGGACGGACAACGGAGGTCGAGCGGGACGCATCGGCGCGGCTCTCCGCGCGACAGGCTCGGATCCTCGACGCGGCCGAACGCATGCTCGAGACCCAGCGCTTCGTCGTCGACGGCTACCGCTACAACTACGACTGCACCGGAACAATCCTCGCCATCTACGCCATGGCCGGCGTGCGCCTGGTCGATCTGTTCCCGAACTACGCCGGGAACGGCGTCCAGCGGCTCCACGGCATCGCGGACGACTACCGCCTGCTCTATCGCACCCAGCTTCCCCAGCCGGGAGACCTCATCTTCTGGGACAACACGTACGACAAGAACGGCGACGCGAAGTGGAACGACTGGCTTACGCACGTGGGACTCGTACTCGACGTTTCGCCCGACGGCACGATCGACTATCTCCATCACCACTACACCGACGGCGTCGTACGTGCCCGCATGAACCTCGCCGACCCCCAGACGCACCTGGACCCCGACGGTGTGGTCGTCAATTCGCCCATGCGCATGCGAAGCCACCGGCACCTCAACCCGGACGAGTGGCTCGCGAGCCACCTCTTCCGGGAGCTCGGCGCGATGCACCGGATCGAGCTGTAGCCCGATTGCCTGACCTCCCCACCGGGAGTACCTTCTGCCCATACGGAAGTGAGGTACCATGGATCAGACGAAGTTCGAGCAGGGCTACGGCGTAGACACGTACGTGCGCAACATCCGCAATTACCGGTCTCTTGTCCGCCGCCTCATGGACACGGCCGACGCCAACGACGACCACGCTCAGACCCTGAAGCAACGCGCCGCGGGCTACGAGCAACCGCTGCGAGCCACCATCATGACCGAAGACTGGTGCGGCGACTCCGCGCTCAACACCCCCATCCTCGCGAGCCTCTTCGACAAGGCCGGCATCGAGCTGCGGGTATTCCGGGGTTCCGAGCACACGGATCTCAAGGAGAGATACGAGAGCGAGGGCGACGATCACATACCCGTCATTTCGATCTGGGACGGTGCGGGGAACGAGGTCGGCCGCTGGATCGAGGCACCCGCGGCGGTAGAGCAGAAGAAGAACGAGTGGAAGGCCGCGCGTCCGGAGTTCATGGAGCTCTACGAGAAGCAGAAGTCCGACAAGGATGCGGCGAAGAAGTTCGCGACCCTCTACCGCGAGTTCCTCGAGGAGATGGCCGGGTGGTACGAAGCCGGTATGTGGGACGAGACGACCCGCGAAGTGACGGACCTGCTGAAGAAGCCGTAAGGCTCACGCCGCCAGCGCAGCATGGAAGCCCCGAAACGAGGTTGCTAAAACTGGCAACCCATGCCAATATGGCGCATGCTTTCCCACGTAACTGAAACATTGCTGATGGGTCCCGGTCCGTCGCTGGTCGCACAGAGCGTTCGCGACGCGCTGCGACTGCCCACGATCGGCCACCTGGACCCGCGCTTCATCTCGATCATGGACGAGGTGAAGTCGATGCTGCGCACCGTCTTCGAGACGGATAACGAGATCACGATTCCCATCTCCGGGACCGGCTCCGCCGGAATGGAGGCGAGCTTCGTCAACTTCGTCGAGCCCGGCGACCCCGTGTTGATCCTGATCAACGGCGTGTTCGGCAAACGGATGCAGGATCTCGCCGGGCGGCTGGGTGCCAACGTAACGGCGGTGGAGTTCGATTGGGGAACGCCGGTAACCGTCGATCGGGTTCGCGAAGCGCTCGACGCCGGCGAGTATCGCCTCGTGGCGGTCGTCCACGCGGAGACGTCGACGGGCGTGCGGAACCCGGTCGCTGAGATCGCCGAGCTGGTGAGGCCGACGGGGGCTCTGTTCCTGGTCGACACCGTCACGAGCCTTGGCGGAATCCCCGTCACAACCGACGCCTGGGGTGCCGACATCGTCTACAGCGGCACGCAGAAGTGCCTGTCGTGCCCTCCAGGGCTTGCGCCCATGACGGTATCGGCGCGCGCGCACGCGCGGCTGAACGAACGGAGCTCGAAGGTACCGAACTGGTACCTCGATCTGTCGCTTCTGACGAGCTACTGGGCCGGAGCGAAGCGCTCCTACCACCACACCGCTCCCATCAACATGATCTACGGGCTCCACCAGGCGCTCTCGAACGTGGTAGAGGAAGGCCTCGGGGCGGCACACGCGCGGCACGCACGCGTTCACGGCGAGCTCGCCGCCGGTCTGGAGAAGCTCGGGCTCTCGCTCTTCGTCGAACCCGACTACCGCCTGCCCATGCTGAACGCGGTCACCGTTCCCGACGGCGTAGACGAGGCAGCGGTACGCACCCGACTGCTCGAGGAGTTCGACATTGAGATCGGTGCGGGGCTGGGACCGCTCGCCGGCAGGATCTGGCGAATCGGGTTGATGGGCGAGACGGCGCAGACCTCGAGCGTCGAACGGCTCACCGGTGCGCTCGCGAAGATCCTGTAGAGAGCCCAACCCGCGCGCAGCCGCACGGGTTCCGCTCGGCGTCGGGCCGCACCTCGGTGTCCGGGCGCGTCTCAGCGCCCGGACTCGTAGACGCGAACGTAATCGACGACCATCGCCTGCGGGAACTCGGTCGACTCGTCGGGCGGACCCGGCCAGTTGCCACCCACGGCCACGTTGAGAAGCATATGGAATCGCTGGTCGAACGGCGCGGGAAACTCGTGCCCCTGAGTCCGCCAGTGACGCTGCGTCTGGTAGTGCTCGCCGTCGACGAACCAGTGGAACGCCCCCTCCTCCCAGATCAGCGTGAAGACGTGGAATGAATCGCTGAACCGCTCCTCGTCAGGCAGACGATAGGAGTCGCCGGTGTAGGTGTTCATGGGCCACTCGCCGCCGTAGTGCAGCGTACCGTGGACGCGGTCGGGTGCGTGACCGACGAGCTCGACGATATCGATCTCCCCGCTCGCCGCCCAGCCGCCGTAGACCTCGTCGGTCGGCAGCATCCAGATCGCGGGCCAGATCCCCTGCCCTTCGGGCAGTTTCGCGCGGATCTCGAACCGACCGTAGCGCCAGTCGCCGGAACCCTTCGTCTTCAGCCTCGCACTCGTATACGCTCGGGCCCCTTCGGGGCCTTCGTAGTACTCCTCGCGCGCGACGATGTGCAACCGGCCGCCGCGGACGTACGAGTTCTCCGGTCGGGCGGTGTAGTACTGCAGCTCGTTGTTGCCGCCGCCCCAGGCGTTGACCTCGTGCGTCCAGTGCGACGCGATCTCGCGCCCGGAGAACTCGTCGTTCCAGACGAGCTCCCATTCGGTCGGCAGCGACTCGGACGCGAGGGCCTCCGGAGCGAGATCGTCGGCCGCGATCGGGACGTCCGGGCTCGACGTACAACCGAGGGCCAGGACGAGCAGGACGAGTGCGGATCCGGCCACCCGCGCGCCGGCGCGCAGGCGGACACCGGTCGAACCGGTCGATGGACGTGTGATATCAGAAACCAACGGTAGCCTCCTCGGGGTAGTCATCGGTCGGTAGACGCTCTCCGTAGACGATCTCGTCGAGCGCACCGTTCGTGTCGCGAACGCCCGATACAAAATCTCGGTACGGCCGCTGACAGATGTCCACTACGCCGATCTGGAAGTTCTCTCCGTCGAACCTGCCCAGAATCGGCTGATCATTCAACGTGAAATAGTGCACGCCGACCGACCACGGGCTCGCCGCGGTCGTTTCCACGAAGTAGCGGTAGGCGCGTGCCCGCTCCGCCTGCGTGCGAACGCCGCGAATGCCGTTCGAGGGCAGCCCCGCGTCGAGCGCTCCGTGGTGGAACTCACCGATCATCACCGGCTTTCGCGACCGCTCACCGATCTCGTCGACCGCCTCCCGCGCGCTCGGCCCGTAGCGGTTGATCGAGAAGACGTCGAAGTACTCGCCGGTCTCGTAGAGCGCCGGCTGGCTGATCCACGCGTAGCGCATTCCCAGGTTGAGATGATCCGGGTCGGCGCGCCTGGCCGCCTCGCAGGGCAGCTGCGCGAACCGCCTGATCAGAATCGTGTTGAACTCATCGAGGTCGGCAGCGGCCTCGCTCGAGAGCGACGCCGCGTTTTCTACAGGTCGTCGCAGGTCGGAGAAGCTGCGAATCGTGTCGACGCCCCACGCGGCGGCCAGCTTGCCTGCATCGCCCCCGTACCGCTCGGAGAGCCAGCCTATGAGCGCGTCCCTGCTCGCGAGCTCGTCGGGGTTCGCGAGGAGCTTCTCGGCGACGTTGAGGCTGTCGATGAACGCCCAGTGCGGCTCGTTCATGATGAAGTAACCGAGCAGGCGACGATCGCCGGCGAACCGCTCGAGTTGCCGGGCGTGCCGCTCGGCCGCCGCAGCGAACTCGTCGCTGAACACGTCCGGGAAATCGCGGAAGATCGACCGCTCGGTCCCGATCGAGCCGGAGAGCGGTACGACGTACGGCAGCGTCGACGCGCCGATGAACCGCGACGATGACCAGTTTCCGATCGTGTTGAAGCTCCACTCGCGCATGCGGCGCTCGGTCATCGCCGCCCAGGCGTCGAACCAGTTCTCGCCGAGCGCGCGCCGCAGGTTGGCGCCGAGGAAGTCGACGTGCTCGGCACCGGGGAATCTGCCGGAATCGCCGAGCCGGAACTCGGAGAGCTCGCCGTCGCGCGGGGGCAGCCATTCGAAGAGCTGCTCGATGCCGTCGACGCGCGCGGGCATGCGTTCGCTCACGACGTCCAGGCCGAGCGAGTAGAACGGGTACCCGTCCGGGTCGACGAGATGGTAGCGCGAGCCGTCGTGCTCCACGCGGAAGTACCCGGTGGCCTCGCTGCGCTCGCGGTCGAACGCGCCCCACCGGGCCGCGCCGGTCGGCGGCTCCGGCATGTTCTTCGCCCCTGCAGTCTCTCTCGAGAGATAGTCGCGGAGCTCCTCGAGCCCATCGGTCCTGCCGTCCCAGTCGTGCTGCTTCCACTGGCCGATCTCGTCAACGAGGGTGACGTCCGGCAGCGGATAGTCGGGTTCCTCATCCTGCGCCCGGACCGCGCTCACACGCATCCTTGCGTCCGCCGCCGACCGGACGATCCCGATTCCGAACCGGGCGACCTCATCGGGCCTCATGCCGGAGCCGAACGCCATCGACTTGAGCTTGCCCGGGGTCCGGTCGAGGAAGAGCTGCTGCCCGTCCAGCCGCTGCCGGTCGAAACTCAGCCGCGTCTGGAGGCCGGGAAACAGACCGAGGGGAACCATCATGTCCGGTTCCTCGAGCGGGCTCGATTCGCGCCAGAAGAACAACGTGCACGCGACGTTCGTCTGCACGAGGTTCGTTGCCTCGATCACGATGTACCGTCGCCCGAGCAGCGATTCGATGGTCGCACGGTCGGCGGTGTGGAGGGCGCACTGCGACCCGGAGGCTACGATGTCCACGCTCCCCGGTTCCTGCTCCTCGACCGAACACTGCCAGGGCACGAACGTCATGAGGTCAACTGTCATGGATGTACTCCTTGATGATGCTCGTCCATCGGCATCCTAACGCCGCCGCGTCCAGACGCAAGAACAGCGAAAAGAATGGTACCTCATCGAAAAAAGTGGGTCTTGAGCGGTGGAGGGGCGATGCTACGATTGAATCAATGAGTGAGTCAACAGCACTTGCGGAGCAGTACGCGCGTACGCTCAAGCGTCAGAAGCGCGGGCTGTTCTTCCGACAGCTCGACCTGCAGTCGATGATCCTGCCGGGTGTTCTCGCCATGATCGTCTTCAACTTCCTGCCGCTCTACGGCCTTACGATCGCGTTCAAGGACTACCGCGTGATCATGGGCATCGACGGGTTCTTTACCGCACCGTGGGTCGGATTAAAGCACTTCGTCGCCTTCTTCACGAGCCAATACTTCGGGCGGGTCGTGGTCAACACGCTGGGCATCAATGTCCTGGGGCTCGCGATCCGTTTTCCGCTGACGATCGTGTTCGCGCTCTTCCTCAACGAGATCGTCCATAACGGGTACAAGCGATTCGTACAGACCGTCAGCTACCTGCCGCACTTCATCAGTTGGGTGATCTTCGGCGGGCTCGCCATGCAGTTGCTCTCGATCGAGGGCGGCGTGGTGAACAACTTCCTCCTGTGGCTGGGTGTCATCCAGGAGCCGATCTTCTTCATGGGCGAACCGAGGTTCTTCTGGTTCCTCGCGGTGTTCACCGGAATGCTGAAGGAGATCGGGTGGAACGCAATCCTTTATCTGGCCGCGATCGCCGGAATCGATCTGCAGCTCTATGAAGCCGCGATCGTCGATGGAGCCGGACGGTTCAAGCGGATGTGGTACATCACGCTGCCGAGCATCGCCGGGACGATCGTCATCCTGCTGATCTTCGCGATCAGCGGGATCATGAACTCCAGCTTCGATCAGATCTGGGTGCTGCAGAACGCGCTGAACGTCTCGCGCAGCGAGGTGATCGTGACCTACGTATACAAGGTAGGACTCACCCAGATGCGTTTCTCGTACGCCACGGCGGTCGGCCTCCTGCAGTCCGTCTTCGCCGTACTCATGCTGGTGGGCGCGAACTTCCTCTCGCGGAAGATCACCGACCGCGGCCTCTTCTAGGAGATCTGCATGGCAGTCGTAGGTGTCAAAAGCGACCGTACATTCCGCACGCTCAACGGGCTGGGCATGGCGCTCCTGGTGTTCGTCACGCTCTTCCCGTTCTGGTACTCCGCGGTGGGTTCGTTCAACGAGGGGCTCGAGTTCACGCGCGGCAACGCCGTCTTCTGGCCGAACGCGCCCACCCTTGCGAACTACCGCGTCGTCTTCCGGAACTCCGAGATTCTGCAGAGCTACCGCGTAACGATAGCACGCACGGTAGTGGGCACGGTCTCGCACCTCATCGTAACGTCGCTCTTCGCGTACGCGTTCTCACGGCGCAAGCTCGTGGGCAAACCAGTCTACGCGACCATGGGCGTCATCACCATGTTCTTCTACGGTGGGTTGATCCCCACATACCTGCTCTTCAAAACGCTCTCGATTCTCAATACGTTCTGGGTGTTCATCCTGCCGGCGCTGTTCAACTTCTGGAACGTGATCATATTCAGCGCGTTCTTCCGCGAGATCCCGGAATCGATCAACGAATCAGCGCGCATGGACGGGGCGAACGAGTACACGATCTACTTCCGGCTCATCATCCCGCTGTCGACGGCGGTCTTCGCGGCGCTGGGGCTCTTCACGGCCGTCTACCACTGGAACGACTTCTTCATCTCGCTCGTCTTCACGACGCGCCGGGAGCTCCAGGTCATGCAGGTCTACCTGCTGAAGGTCATTCAGACGCGCGAAGCGGCGAGCGCGATGACCGGCGGAGCGGTAACGTCGCAGGAGGCCGGCGACGCGAGGGCGACGAATACGCGAACCATTCAGATGGCGACCATGCTGGTCGCCGCGGCGCCCATCCTGGCGCTCTACCCCTTTCTGCAGAAGTACTTCATGAAGGGCGTTCTGATCGGTTCGATCAAGGGTTAGCGAAGACGGAGCGGGGCGCCCATCGGTTGGAGCCTCGGACACCCCGCTCCAGAGCCCGGATCGTTGATCCGGCCCGGATACAATCCGGATAGAAGAGGCAGGCGACCGAAACCTACCTTCGTGGTCAGGATAACATGGATCGCCTGCCGGGAAAAGGAGGATCACATGAGACGTGTGTTCCTGATGGGAATGGCGCTGCTGCTTGCTGGCGGGATGGCGTTCGCCGCCGGCCAGGGTGAGACAGCAGCCGAAGACGGCGCTCCGGTAACGATCGACTGGTTCGTGAACGAGGGCTGGTACAACAACGAGTGGGACACGGAGAAGCCGGTCCACGCGTACATCACCGAGAACCACGGCGTCGAGTTCAACTTCCAGAACTCCGCGGGCGGTGGTACCGGCACCGAGAAGCTCAACGCGATGATCGCGGCGGACGACCTCACCGATATCGTCACGATGGGATGGTGGTACAGCCAGTTCCAGGACCTCCAGGCGGCGGGGATGGTCCACGCGCTCGACGAGGTCATCCCCGAGTACGCCCCCGGTCTCTGGGAAGAAGTGCCCGAGTTCATGGTCAACTGGTACACCTTCGAGGAAGACGGCCACTGGTACGGCTTCCCGAACATGTTCTGGGCCGAAGAGCAGATGAACGAGAAGAACTTCCTGACGACGAATGCCGGAATGGTCGCTCGCCAGGACATCATGGACGAGCTCGACATCACGGCCGACGACTTCAAGACCCAGGAGGGGATGCTCGAGGCGCTGCGCAAGGTGCGCGACGCGGACATCCAGTACAACGGGCTCGACGTCGTCCCCATCTACTTCACGCCCAACGGCGGCTTCCCCGGCACCTACGTCTGGGCGGGCATGTTCGGCATCCCGCGCGAAGACGAGGACGGCGACTGGCGCGGAGGCGAGTTCGGCGGCGTGCCGCTCGAGGATCCCAAGTCGTACGAGCAGCTCCAGTTCGCGAACCAGCTCTTCCGCGAGGGACTGATCAGCAAGGAGAACTTCACCGCGGATCGCAGCCAAATCTCCGAGAAGATCGTCTCCGGCAGCATCTTCGCGCTCATGATGAACGTCGCAGACTACCAGGGCGAGCTTCGCAACCTGTACAACGCCGACAACGACGCGATCTTCAAGCCCGTTGGGCCGCTCCACGCGAAAGACGGTGCACAGTCGCACCTGGTCAGCTCGGGTCTGACAGGCTGGCTCGTCTCGATGATCAGCGACGACACCGACCACCTCGACCGCATTCTCCCCTTCTGGGAGTGGCTCTACAGCAAGGAAGGGCTCCTCACGGTCAACTACGGCTTCGAGGGCGAGCACTACACGCTCAACGACGAAGGCCGCGTGGAATGGACCGACAGTTACCTCGAGATGGTCAACGATCCCGACGTGAGTGCAACGGCGGTCGTGGGCAACGAAAACCTCTGGCTCCTGCAGAACAGCGTCACGAACCAGCAGGTCGAGCCGGCTCCGGCGACCCGAGGCGAGCAGATCGGCCGCGACGTCTGGGCCTACTTCGGTCCGTACGTCTACGACGACACCGCGTTCCAGAACCTGGGACCCTTCGGAGCCACCGACGAGTCCGCGATGGCAGCGGAGATCGGCGTCTACATGGAGGAGCAGCTTCCTCGCATGGTGCTCGCCGAGAGCGAGGCCGAGATGCGCGAGGCCTACGAGGAAACTCTGGATACGCTGCAGGACATGGGCATCGAGCAGGTGCGCGACGTGCAGAACGAGCAGTTCCAGAAAAACAAGGATCGCATCGGCATCGATTACGCGTGGCCGACGCTGCGCAACTGATCCGCCGCCGGCGGTGATGAAACCGCGCGAAACGGCTACAATCGGGAGCGGGCGGAAGCCCGCTCCCTTTTTTTGATTATGGGCCGACTACCGATCGTGACCAGGATACGTACCGCGCTCCGTTCGAGTCTGCTGACTCGCTTCAGCGCCGTCTTCCTCGCGACGATTCTCGTACCGTCGCTCGCGATCCTGACCTACAGCATCGTGACGACGAGCCGGACGACACACGAGAGCGTCGTGGCCACCAGCAGGAGCATCGCCGGGGACGTGTTCGACGCGGTCGCCGGGGCGTTCGACGCCGGCAGCGTGCTCGCCGAGCAGATCACGCTCGTCTCCGCGCTCCGCGATTATCTGGAGGCCGATTTTCCGGAGACCGGCGACGCGGTCGTTTCGTTTCTCAGCCAGGTGCGTCCCATCCTCGACTACGCGGTCCGGTTCCGCGGCGGTGGAGTCGAGGGCGCGCGCGTCGTCACGAGCAATCCGACCCAGCCGGAGTCGTGGCCGTACTTCGTATCCGAGCGACGCATGCTCGAGGCGCCGTGGTACCGGGAGTTCCTCGCATCCGGCGAGGCCGGCGGCTGGTTCTACCCGAACGAGAGCGGGGTCCACTCGTCGTTCACGATCGACCAGATCGTCCGTCGACCGGTCTACACCTACGTCCGAAGGATCTACGACCTCCAGGGCGCACACCTGGGAAGCGTGATCGTCGACGTCCTCGAAGAATCGGTCCACGAAGCGATGCACGACCTCGCGCTCGAGTCGATCGCCTTCTCCTTGTTCCGCGCCGACGGCACCTTTCGTCGGGTCGCTGCGGCAGACACCACCCCGCTCGGCGAGCCCGACCTCGCGCGCTGGCAGGAGGCCGTCATGCGCGTCGCGCCGGTGGAGACGTGGGATGCGCAGTCGGGTTCGATGCGAAGCGGACGCTACACCTACTTCTGGCGAAGCCTTCCGGGGCCGCAGCTGATCGTGTCCGCGCGGGTCGACGCACACAGGCAGATCATGGAATCGGCGGCATCGAAGATCGTCGTCGGACTGGTCATCGTACTCGGCGTGATTGCGCTCGAGATAGGGACGTACCTCATTCTCAACCAGAGCTTTCGCCGCCTCTCCACCATGACGCGCGTGATGAATCGCGTCGCCGGCGGTGAATTCGAGCACCGCATTCCGGTCGACACCGACGACGAGATCGGCCAGATCGCGAAGGACTTCAACATCCTCATCCGCCGGATCGACGACCTCGTCTCCGAGTCGATCCGACGGGAGACGCTGCAGAAAGACACGCAGCTGAAGGCGCTTCAGTTCCAGATCAACCCACACTTCATCTACAACACGATCGACACGTTTCGGATGCGCCTGGAGATCGCGGGCGACGAGGAGCTCGCGGACTGCATGGCCAGCTTCGGCAAGCTGATTCGCTACAACATCACCGGCCACTCGCTGTTCGCACCGCTCGCCGACGAGCTCGACGTGGTGGAGCGCTACGTGCAGATCGAACGGACACGGTACGCGGATGCCGTGGAGCTGGCGCCGCGAGAGGTTCAGCGGGAACGGGAAGTGCCGGTGTTGCGGTTCCTGCTCCAGCCCATCGTGGAGAACTCCATCCGCCACGGTCGCACGGACGACTCGGAACGTCCGCTCCGTATCACCATCGCCGCCGCGCTCGACGACGAGGGCCTGACGCTCACGGTGACCGACAACGGACGGGGCATGAGCACGGAACGTCTGACCGAGGTCAGACGTCACATCGAGGATCAGGCGGCGCGCCTCGCGGTAGACGGCGAGAACGGAATCGGACTCGGGAACATCGCGGCGAGACTCGCGCTTCACTACGGCGGGCGGGCTGCGATCGCGGTGGACTCGACTGAAGGCGTCTCTACTGCGGTGACGGTACGGATGCCCGTTGAGGTCTCAGACGATGACTGCGCTTATCGTTGACGACGAAAAGGTGATCTGCGACGGCCTGCGAACGCTCGTCGAGAGGCTCGCGCTACCGGAGCTCACCACGATTCGGACCGCCTATCGCGCCGACGACGCGCTGCAGATCGTGCGCGAGATTCTGCCGGATATTCTCGTCACCGACATCCGGATGCCCGGCAAGTCGGGGCTCGAGCTCATCGCGGATGCCCGCCGCGTACGGCCGGACCTGCGCGCGATCATCGTAACCGGGTACGACGATTTCGAGCTGGTACGCGAGGCGCTCCGGCTCGAGGCGATCGACTACCTGCTCAAGCCCGCGACGAGGGATGAGGTGCGCGGAGCGCTCGAGCGCGCGATCGACGAGATCCGTCGAATCCAGGACACGCGCAACGCGCTCGACAACGAGCGGCAGGGTTACTTCGACTCGATCATCGATGCGGCGTGGCCGTGGTTCGCCGAGGGTGTGGAGATCACGCCCGCGGCGATCCGTCGCCTCGACGACGGCCTGCGCGAGCGGATCGGGTTCGACGCCGCGATGCTCGTGGCCTTCGAAAGCGAAACCGACGAGGCCGGTGCGCTCGGTGGGGAGATCCTCAGCCGTGTCGCGTCGGGAGCCGGACACGGAATCATCTGGCGACTGCGTGAGAAGGGTGCGGCGGCGATAGGCATCCTCACGGCGGCAACGCTGCAGACGCTCACCGACACCGCGCACGTGCTCGGCCGGGCTGCGCGGCTCGAGGGGCACCTGCACGTCTCGTACGCGGGCCCGCGTCCCGGCGTACGCTCGCTGCCGGCGCTGATGGACGCGCTGCGTCGCGCCCGGGTACGCAAACTCGTAGACGACGGGTACGTTCACCAGTACCATGCGGGCGGGAAGCTCCCCCACTCGGACGGCTGGGCGGAGGCGAAAGCACGCGAAATCGCGGAGGCGCTGCGTCGCGCGCCGCAGGCCGAGCGCTCGCGTCTGACCGCGGCGGCAGATGCAGTGCGCGAGGCGGCCCGCGATCCGGATCGGCTTCTCGGGCTCTGGGACGCGTTGGAGGACAACCTGCGCCGCACGAGCGCTCCGAGCTCGCTGAGGCTACCGCCGATCACCGGCTTCTTCACGGCCGAACAGGCCGCCCGGGCCGTCGTCTCTGCGCTCGACCGAACCGGCGAAGACGCGACGACGACGCAGCACCGGGCGGTGAGCCGGGCACGAGCGTTCGTCGCAGAGCATTACGACGAGCAGCACACGATGCGGGACGTCGCCGATCGGCTCGGGATGAGCTACGCGTACTTCTCGACGCTGTTCAAGCAGCAGACCGGCGAGACGTACTCACATTACCTCACGCGCGTACGCATGGAAGAGGCGGCACGTCTGCTCGACGAACCCGGCCTGCCCGTTGCCGAGGTCGCGGCGCGGGTGGGGTATCTCTATCCGAAGCACTTCACCCGTGCGTTCAAGAGGTTCCACGGGGTCACGCCGCAGCAGTACGCCGCCGGCGAAACGGCGCCGGACAGATCCGACGACGCTCCCCCTACCCCCTGAATCGTGCCCACTTCACGATCTCGCCCATCGAGAACCGCTTCCCGGTCATGAGGATGCCGACGCGGAAGATCTTCGCCGCGAGCAGCGCGACGAGGACGATCGATCCGACGAGGAGCACGAGGCAGAGCCCGACCTCCCACGCCGCCGGCGACCCGAGCATCAGACGCTGGAACATCACGATCGGAGACGTGAGCGGGAAGATCGAGAGGATCTGCGGTACGGTGCCGTCCGGATTGCTCGTCGTCGCACCGATCATGATCATGGGAATCACGAGAAACATGATCACCGGCCAGCCCAGCTGACCGAGATGCTGCTCGTCCTCGGCGGCGGCACCCAGCGCGGCGTACACGGTCGAATAGAGGAAGAACGCGAGCAGGAAGAAGCCGACGAGGTAGACGTAGTTCGTCGCGCCTCCGGCGAGCGATATCTGCAGGTCGAACAGCGGGCCGAGCACCTGCAGGAAGAGCACCGCCATGCCGATCCAGATCGCGTACTGGAGCAGACTCGCCCCGGCCTTTCCGGCGATCTTGCCAACGAGCAGCTCGCGCGGGTTCACCGAGGAGAGCATGATTTCGACCGTCTTCGAACGCTTCTCGCGAAGGACGGAGCTTCCAATCGACTGCCCGTAGAGGAGAATGGTCATGTAGAGCAGGAACGTGAACGCGAGCGCGGTGAACAGAACGCTCATGATGTCCTCGCCGGCCTGGTCGCCCTCGCCGTCGACACGGCGGACCTCGAGATCGGGCGGATCGGTGAGTGAGCGAACCTGCGCCGGGTCGAAGCCGGCGCCGGCGAGCCGTTGCGCGACGATCACCTGACCGATGATGCCTTCGAGCGTGCCGACGAGCTGGAAGTTCGTGCCGCCGGCGGTGACGAACCTCAACGACTCCGCCTCGGTCGCGTCTTCCGGCAGGACGACGTACCCGTCGATCGTCCCCTCGGCGAGCGCCTCGCGCAGCTCAATCTCGTTCTCACCGGCCGATACGAGCTCCACCGGCGCCGCGGAGAACGCGGGTTCGAGCGCCCCACGCAGCCCCGGGTTGCCGAGCACCGCGATCCGGCTCGCATCGCCACCACCGCCTCCCATCGCGAGCAGACTGGGCAGGATACTCATCGCGACGATGAGAAACGGACCGATGATCGTGATGATGACGAACGCCTTGTTCGCCGCGGTGAGCCGAAACTCCATCCCGGCGACGCGGAGCATCTTCCGCGAAAGCGTTCGTCCGCGGCCGGCGCTCGCGCGACTCCGCGGCTCCTGCACGGTCTGAGGCGACTGATCACTCATCGCGGGACCCTCCAAGCTGGTCGACGAAGATTTTGTGCAGCGAAGGCAGGACGACCTCGAACTTGCGGACGGACACCCTGCCGGCGAGCGCGGCGAACACCGCGTCCGCGTCGTGGCCGTCGGCGAGCTCGATCTCGGCCCACCGCGGATAGTGGATCAGGCTCTTGACCGCCTCGTGGTGCTGGAGGAAGTCGATATCGCCGTCGAACTCGAGCATGATCGTGCGATGACCGTACCGCTCCTTCACCTGGGCGAGCGGTCCGTCGACGACGGTGCGCCCGCGGTTGAGGATCAGCACCCGGTGGCAGATCCGCTCGGCCTGCTCCATGTTGTGCGTGGAGAACAGCAGCGTCTTCCCCGCGCGGTTGAGGTCGAGGATCGCCTCGCGAAGCACATCGGTACTCACCGGATCGAGACCCGCAAAGGGCTCGTCGAGGAAGATGAACTCCGGATCGTGCAGGATGGAGGCGATGAGCTGGATCTTCTGCGCCATGCCCTTGGAGAGCTCCTCGATCTTGCGGTGCTTCCACTCGGCGAGATCGAACCGCTCGAGCCATTCGTCCATCCGCGGCTCCGCGTCCGCCCGGCTGACGTTCTTGAGCGCGGCGAGGTAGAGAAGCATGTCGCCCACCGTTACGTTACCGTAGAGGCCCCGTTCCTCGGGAAGGTAGCCGATCCGGTTCTTGTCATCCTCGGTGAGCGGAGAACCGGCGAACGAGATACGCCCGGAGTCGGGCGCGATGATATTCATGATCATCCGGATCGTCGTGGACTTTCCGGCGCCGTTCGGGCCGAGCAGACCGAAGATCTCTCCGGCGTTGCTTTCGAACGAGAGCGCGTCCACGGCGAGGGTCTCGCCGTAGCGCTTGGTGATCTCGTGGACGGTGAGCATGGGCACTCCTCGTGGGGAATGCCCGGAGTCTACCAAAAGTTTGGTCTGCCGAAAAGGGGGTGCGGCCGCCGCCGACAGCGGTCGCTGCGGACGGCGGGCGCAGGTTCACCCGCCGGCGGGGGGTGGCGGCCGCAGGTTCACCCGCCGAGCGCGGCGGCGACCTCCTTCATCTGCTTGCGGATGGGGATGTTCTGCGGACACTTCGGCTCGCACACTCCGCACTGGATGCAGTGCTCGGCCGAAAGCCCCACGATCTTCTGCGGCGACCAGGGCGCGTTGAAGCCCTCCTCGCTCAGCTTCGCGTACGCCTCCTTCGCCTGCTCGGTCAGACCCCAGACGCGATGCCAGTTCATGAACCGGAAGTTCTCCGGGATGTTCACGCCGTTGGGGCAGGGCATGCAGTAGCCGCAGGCGGTGCAGTAGAGCTCGGTGAGGGCGCGGTTCTTCTCGAGGATCGCGTCGATCTGAGCAGCCTCCGCCTCGCCCATCGCGGACGTGTTCTCGGCGCTCGCGACGTTCTCCTCGATCTGGTCCATCTCGTTCATGCCGGAGAGCGCGACGGTCACGCCGTCGGTGCCCCACACGTGGCGCAACGCGAGATCGGGCAGCCGCAGATCCTCGATTCCCTCGCCCGGAACCGCGACCGCCCCGGGGACGCCCAGCCGCCCGCCGGCGACCGGCCCCATGATCGTCACGCCCATGCCGCGCTTCTTCGCCGCGTTGATCGCGGGGATGTTGTGGTCGTCGAGAAAGTTGTACTGCAGGAGCACGCCCTCGAACTCGCCGGTCTCGATGAGCCTGACGATGTTCTCTGCACTGTCGTGGCTGGAGAAACCGACGTGACGCACGAGCCCCTCGTCCTGCGCCTTGCGCGCGGCCTCGAGCGCGTAACCCGGCTTGCTCACGTGCTCCCCGAACGCGTCCCAGCGCAGCCCGTGGAAGAGGATCAGGTCGATGTAGTCCATGTCGAAACGACCGAGTTGCTCCTCGAGCTGACGGCGCCACTCACGACCCACCGAGTTCTTGATGTCGTTGCTGGGGATCTTGGTGACGAGAAAGAGCTTCTCGCGATCGTAGCCCTTGATCGCCTTGCCCACCGCGACCTCACTCGTCCCGCTGATGTAGCCCCGCGCGCTGTCGATATAGTTGATGCCAAGATCGATACCGCGGCGCAGCAGCGGCACCGATGCCTCGTAGTCGCAGGTGCCGTCTTCGAGTTGGGGCAGGCGCATCGCGCCGAAACCGAGCATAGATACGTTGCGGCCCGTCGATCCGTAGGGTCGATACTGCATGAGAACTCCTCGTTCCGTTCTGGTATATGGGATATCATAGCACGAACCGGCATGAAGGTGAAACGGGGGTGTCGAACAGAATCCTCACACAATTCTCATAATTGGGGAGTACGGTCCGCGCGATGAGTCAGGCGACAGACGGAGTTCGGGTGGTGTCGCAGGCGGAGCTCGATGCGAACCGCAAACGGCGCCGGACGCTCGAGAATCTGGAGGGGTACGCGTTCATCGCACCGGCGGTGGTGCTGATCGGCCTGTTCGGCATCTTTCCGGTCTTCTTCACCGTCTTCGTGAGCTCCCACCGCTGGAGAATCCGACGCGGTGATTTCATCGCCGCGGAGAATTTCGTCGACGCGCTGGGCAGCCTGGGTCTGGCGGCTCTCCTGGTCGTCGGTATCTTCGCGATCGTGTTCTCGAGCAGGCTGATCCGCTCGGCGAACGCCCGGCGAACGGCGGTCCGGCACGAGACGACGGGTGCCGACATCGTCCGCGTCGTCGTCGGGTGGCTCGGCGTGGTGGCCGGGGTCGTCGGGGTTGCGGTCGTGCTCCCGCAGATCTGGGCGACCGGCGACGACGACATGCTCGACAGCCTGCGGATCACGGTCTGGTACGCGGCGGGCACCGTCCCGGTACAGCTCGCCTTCGGGCTCCTGCTCGCCGTGCTGCTCGATCAGCGCTTCGCCGGCAGGCAGGCGTTCCGGGTCATCTTCCTCCTTCCCTACATCGTACCGACCGTCGCGAGCGCGGCCATCTTCCAGGTGCTCTTCTCGCTGCGCCCCGAGAGCTTCGCCAACGAGCTCATCGCCCTCTTCGGGGCGGGGCCGCTCGGCTGGCTGGGTGAGCGTACCGGCGTCTTCCAGATGGCCTTCGGCTGGGGAAGCGGCGAAGCGACGACGGCATTCGCGCAGTACTGGCAGGGCTGGGCGCAGGGGCCGAGCCTGGCGCTCGTGTCGATCATGATCTTCAACTACTGGGTCTACATCGGCTACTACGCGCTCATCTACTCGAACGGCCTGGCGAACATCCCCCGACAGCTCTACGAGGCCGCGGAGGTCGATGGCGCGCGCAAGACCACCGTTTTCTTCCGGATCATCGTCCCGCTGCTCTCGCCGTCCACCTACTTCCTCTCGCTGCTCGGCGTGATCGGCACGTTCAAGGCGTTCAACAGCATCTACGTGCTGCGCAACAGCGCCACCGGAGGCGCCACCGATCCGATGAGCGTGTACATCTTCTTCAGCTTCTTCCGGCGCAGCCGATTCGGGTACGCGGCGGCCATGGCGCTGCTGCTCTTCCTCCTCGTGCTCGGCCTGACGTTCATCCAGAGAAGGCTGATGGAACGGAGGGTCCACTATGGCGAGTAGCACCGCCCTCACCGAGACCACATCCTCCTACCGACGCCAGCGCGCCGTTGCGCGGACGGCACTCTACACGATCCTCGTCGCCGGCGGATTCATCGCGCTGCTGCCGTTCCTCTACATGCTCGCCAACAGTCTCAAGACCTACGGCGAGACGGTCACCCGCACCAGCGCGATTCCCTTCGCCCCCGAGTTCTGGCCCGCGGTCCCGCAATGGCAGAACTACGCCGAAGCCTGGACCGATTCCAACTTCTCCGAGTACTTCGTCAACAGCGTGATCATCGCGGCGGTAACGCTCACGGGCATCTACGCGGCGAGCATCCCGGCGGCCTTCGCCTTCAGCAAGCTGAAGTTCGCGGGCAAGAACCTCATCTTCACGATCCTGCTCGCGACGCTGATGATACCGGAGACGGTGCTGCTCATACCGAACTATCTCATCGTCGCCCGCTTCGGGTGGATCGACCGGCTTCCGGCGCTGACGGTCCCGTTCATGGGAAGCGCGTTCTTCATCTTCCTGCTGCGCCAGTTCTTTAATCAAATCCCAACACAGCTGCTGGAGTCTGCACGCATCGACGGGGACAGCCATCTGGGCATGCTCGGGCGCATCGTCATCCCGCTCGCCCGGGCACCGCTGTTCACCGTCGGGTTTCTCGCCTTCACGGGGGCGTGGAACGCGCTCCAGTGGCCGCTCGTCGTCACCCAGACGCCCACCTGGCGCCCCATCACCGTGGGGCTGACGACGTTCATCAACGAAGCGGCAGCGCTCATCCATCTCCGACTCGCCGGAGCGATGATCGCGCTGCTTCCGGTGATCGTGGTGTTCATCATCGCGCAGCGACAGATAACAGAGGCTATCGCCCGCACAGGCCTGAAGGGCTGAGGCGGTAAGAAAACCAGAGGAGGGAGAGATGAACAGGCTCTTCACAGGAACGATCGTGCTGCTGATGCTCGTACTCACGGCAGCTTTCGCATTCGCCACCGGCACCGCCGAAGAAGGTTCGGGTCCGGCAGGCGACGACCCGCTCGCCGGCGTGGATCCAGCCGGTCAGACCGTCATCTACTGGCACCAGCACAGCCGCGAGCGCGAGGAAGGTCTCAACTCGATGATCGAGCGCTTCAACGAGACCAACGAGTGGGATATCACGGTTCTGGGCGAGTACCAGGGCGGTTACGGCGACATCTACAACAAGATGATCACCGGCCTCGCCGGCGGTGAAGTACCCAATCTGGTCGTCGCCTACCAGAACCAGGCAGCCGGCTACCAGGTCGCAGACGGGCTGGTGGACCTGCGCCCCTACGTGCAGCATCCCGTCTACGGCATCCAGGAGCCGGAGGACTTCTTCGAGGGATTCTACAACCAGGACGTCAACGCCCAGTTCGGCGGTGAGCGCCTGGGCTTCCCGCCCAACCGCTCGGCGGAGGTCATGTACTACAACAAGACCTGGCTCGCGGAGCTCGGCTTCGACGGCCCGCCGACCACGTGGGAGGAGTTCCGCGAAATGGCCGCCGCGGCGACCGACGACGAAGAAGGAACCTACGGCTACGCGCTCCGCACGGACGCCTCGAACGTGTACGCGATGGTCATCGCCCGCGGGGGCGAGATCGCAGCCGAGGGCGGAGCAGGCTACCAGTACGACACCCCCGAGATGCGCGCGAGCATGGAGTTCATGAAGCAGCTCTACGACGACGGGTACGCCAAGAAGATCGCAGAGCGCTACGGCGACCAGACCGACTTCGGGAACCGAAAGGTGCTCTTCACGATGGGTTCGACCAGCGGTCTGCCCTACTACCAGATGGCTGTCGACGCCGGTGAGGGGGGGACCTTCGAGTGGAGCGTCGCACCGCTGCCGCACACGACCAGCCGTCCGCAGGTCAACATCTACGGCGCGTCGCTGAGCGTTCCGAAGACCACCCCCGAGCAGCAGCTCGCGGCCTGGCTCTTCGTCCGCTGGATGAGCGCTCCCGATCAGCAGGCCGAGTGGGTGCGGATCTCGAACTACTTCCCGGTCCGTCGCAGCGTCGCGAACAACCTCGGCGACTACTTCGCCCAGAACCCGACCTACGAGACCGCGTTCAACGTTCTCCAGGAGAGCGACACCACCGCGGAGCCGCCCTACGCCGGCTACGACGAGGTGCGCGACCTCGCCGAGGGCGCCTACAACGCGATCCTCGACGGCGCCGACATCGCCGAGACGCTCGCCGAGCTCGAGGCGGAGGCCAACGAGGTACACGAGCTCGCCTCTCCCTGAGCGGCGCGAAGCCTGACTACGTGCATCGGAGGCGCCTGCGGGCGCCTCCGCTTCGTTCGGGGCGGCCCTCTGCCCTACGCGCGCTCGACCCGATTCCGCCCCGCGCGCTTCGCCCCGTACAGCGCCCGGTCGGCGTCACCGATAAGCCTCGTCGCCCGCCTGATGGCCCTGGGTGTCGTTGACCCGCTTGAAATGGTCCAGGTCGACCATCGCGACACACAGCGCCGCCGAGGAAGATGATTCCCCAGAGCCCGATGTCGCGGTAGTCGGACGCGACGCGAACGGCGAGCGTGCGCCCCTCGTAGTCGTCGGGCAGCTCGATCACGTTCGGTGGCCAGCCGGCGAGCGCGGGAGCTCGCGCCTGAACCAGACGAAGGAGCGGCCGTCGCGGCCCGGGGGGTTACTCGGGTAGTCGATGTCGTTCCAGCCACCGGCTCCGGCGACCACCTCGTCGACGGTGAGGTCGTCCCACGTGTATTGCCACCCGCGGTCGAGCCGGATCGCGTCACCCGGAATACGCTGCGAGAAGACGATGAGCACGAGCAGCGCGGCAACCGCGATGCCGTACGGGAGCACGAGGGTGAGCCGCTGCGGTTCGTACAAACCCGGAGCAGCCCCCCATCGGCAATCCCTACTCGAATCGGAAACGTGCCAGGAGCGGGTCATGGTCGCTGAAGCGCTCCTCGTAGAGGTATTCGGCGTAGCGGTGCACGTAGTCCACCGGGCCGATGAGCCGCTCGTGAAGCGCCGGCGAGACGAGAAGATGATCGAGCGCCTGCGAGTTGCCCTCGTAGATGTAGCTGTAGACCTCGCCCGGCGGCAGTGCTTCGGCCGGATTGAGGAGGTGCTCGCCTGTAAGCACTCGAAGAGAACGAGAGAAGGAGAAATCGTTGAGGTCGCCGCCCGCGATGATCAGCGCGTCGGGGTTCGCCTCCAGGTGCGCCGCAACGTAGTCGTGCACTTCGCGCGCCTGGGCGATGCGGCCGGATTCGGAGCTCGCCGACGGAGGCTGCACGCGCCCGAAGAGCGGACCGTCGCCGCCCTTCGAGGAGAAGTGGTTGGCAACCGCGAGTACCGCTCGGCCCCGGAACACGAATCCGGCAGCCAACGGAATACGCGCGTTCGCGAACGCCGGGGAGTCCGGGGCTACCTGCTGCAGCAATCCCTCGGCGAGGGTAACCCGATCGGCCCGGTAGAGAAACCCGACCCGGATGTTCGCGTGCGGCTGGCCCCCGCTCGTGCCGTGCTCCGGCGCGATGTCGATGTAGCGATAATCGACCGGTCCGCCCGCCGCCCTCAGCGCTTCCAGCAGACGCTCGGCGGTCGCTGCGGACGAGACGACCGCGCTTCGGGTCGGCCCGTCGCTGTCCTGGATCTCGCTCAGCAGCAGCACGTCGGGCGCCCGAAGGCCGTGCACGACGGTGCGGGCGATGTCGTCGAACTTCGCCCCCTCGCTGCGTCCGGAGAGGTTCTGCACGTTGAACGCGGCGACCGACAGGATGTCCGGCGCACGCTCCTCCGCGGCTCGCTCGCGGGGCAGGTTGCGCGGCTCGACCGCAGGGAGCGGCCGCGTGGGCAGCACCTTGTAGTTGTACCACGAGTAGGAGAGCACGCCGTGAATCGGCCCGACGAACCGGTCTCCCACGGCGACCCTCGGGGTATCCGGCTGCCGGACGATGAGCTGGTCCTCGAGGTAGTCGATCAGGACACGCTCGGGGTTGAAGTCACCTTCGCGGACCACGATACCGCCGCGCGGCCGTCGGCGTCGTTCGAGACGACGGTTCGGGGCGGGATTCGGCCACCGGTGCCGATCACCGCGGCGTCCGGGAGCGGGCGGTCCGATTCGAGGATCTCGATGTCCGGGCGCTTGAGCGTCGTCACGGGCAGGTTGCCGGACGTCGCGCCGCCAGGGTACACCTCCGCAACGCGGGCGGTGATCGCGACGACGTCGCCTCGATCGACCTGCGGCGGGCGATACGTCTCCACGTAGACTCCCTCGCTGGTGGCAGAGTCCTCGTCGGGACGCAGGCTCTCGAGATAGAACCCGCGTGGGGCGAGGACAGTCACGACGCATAGCGACATCATGCTCCCGGACCACGTGGATTCGGTGAGCATACGGCAATCACGTGACCATGTGGATCAGTCGCGTCGCATCGTGCGGGGCGGCGGCCTCCTGGTCGTTGTCGAAGTAGAGGTAGACGTCACGACCGCTGCGCGCCCACGAGGTGACGGCGCCCGCCCACGCGGCGAGATCGGCGTTGGGGTACGAGCCGCGGTAGCGCCCGGCGGCCCCGTGCAGGCGAACGTAGACGAAGTCGGCGGTGACGGTCGAAGGAGAGCGATGGTCGCCGAGGTGGTAGATGCAGAAGGCCGCACCGTGCGACCGCAGGATGTCCGCGATCTCGTCGGTGTACCACGACGGATCGCGAAACTCGAAGGCGTGCCGGTACCCGTCGGGCAGCGAGTCGAGAAAGGCCGCAAGCCGATCTGGATTGCAGCGCCACCGTGGCGGGAGCTGGTAGAGCACGACCTCGAGCGCAGACCCGAGCGGGGCGACCGCGTCGAAGAACCGATCGACCGGCTCGTCGGGGTCTTTCAGCTTCTTCATGTGGGTCAGGTATCGGCTCGCCTTCGCGGAGAACACGAACCCCTCGCCTGCGCGCGCGGCCCAGTCGGCGACGGTGTCGCGGTCGGGAAGACCGTAGAAGGTGCCGTTGATCTCCACCGCAGGCAGTCTGGCCGCGTACGCCGTCAGGCTCGGCGTCGAACCGCCGTAGAACGGCTCGGACCATGAGTCGTACTGCCACCCGGATGTCCCGATGAGGATCCGCCCCTCTGCCCGGCCGTCGCGTCCCATACCCTCAAGCTACCCAAGGCGGCCGCCGGACGGACAGGGCGTGGACACGTTCGCGACCCTCTGGCACGATTGGACCAGCTCACGCAGGGAGGTCCCGATCATGTCCGAGCTCATGCTGCCCCCGCCGAATCCCGGCTCCGGCACGCGACCGCGTGTCGTCCTCGATACCGATACCTACAACGAGATCGACGACCAGTTCGCGGTCGCCTACCTGTTGCGGTCGGCCGACGTCGCGCGTCCCGAGGCGCTCTACGCCGCCCCCTTTCACAACAAGCGTTCCGACTCGCCGGGCGACGGCATGGAGAGGAGCTACGAGGAGATCCGTCAGCTGCTCGCCCGCCTGGACATGAACGACTTCCCCCACTTCCGCGGCGCCGACCGGACGCTGCCTGACGCGAGCACGCCGGTGGAGAGCGACGCGGCGCGCGACATGGTCGAGCGCGGCATGAGCGCGACGCACTCGGACCGCCTGGTCGTCATCGCGATCGGCGCGATCACGAACGTCGCATCCGCGCTTCTCATGGAACCGCGTCTCGCCGACCGGTGCACGGTCGTGTGGCTGGGCGGGAACTACCCGTACTGGCCTGCCAACAGGGAGTTCAACCTGAACGGAGACGTCACCGCGGCGGGCGTCGTCTTCGACTCCGGAGTTCCGCTCTACGTGGTTCCGGCGATGGGCGTGTCGAGTCACCTCACGACGACGCGCGAGGAGCTCGCGGCTTACCTGGACCTCGATCAGCCGCTGTCGCGGTTTCTCTACGAACGGTTTGCCGCGTACGGACCCGCCTCCGGAGTCTGGTCGAAGGAGATCTGGGACATCGCCGGGATCGCCTGGCTCGTGCGGCCGGAGACGGTGTCGAGCTTCGCGATCCCGGCGCCTCGCATCGCGACCGACGGCTCGTACATCCACGATCCACGCCGCCACGCGTGCCGCTTCGCGTATCGGCTCGACCGCGACTCGATCTACCGGGATCTGTTCGCGAGGCTGTCGACTCCACAATCCTGACCGTCGCGCTTTGTTGAGCCGATCAGCCGAGACCGCGATACTTGCTCCATGAGATACGATACCGCGGTCGTGGGAGCAGGAATCGCCGGGCAGGTTTGCGCGAATTACCTCGCGCGGGCGGGCCAGAACGTCGTGATGATCGAGCAGAATCATCACGCCGGCGGAAACATGTCCGGCTTCGAGCGGAAGGGGTTCTCGTTCGACGGCGGCGACCAGTCGTTCGAGAGCCTGGGCATCGTCTTGCCCATCCTGCGTGACCTCATCGGCGTCGGTCCCGAAGACTTCGTCAAGGCACGCTACCGCATGATCTCCGACGACTTCGACTTCTACGTCGACTCACCGGCGCAGGTCGAGGACGAGCTGCGATCCGCCTTCCCGGATGAACCGGGGATCGCGCCGCTGTTCAAAGAGGTGAAGGAGGTCTCCCGCTTCCTCTCATCCAACTACGACCCATGGGATTTTCCGCTGCTCAACAGGCCCGGCGTCTCCAGCGTCGCGCGAATCGTACCGTGGCTGCCCAAGCTCAAACGCTGGTCGACGTTCCGTTACCGCGAGAAGGCGTGCTCGGTCGTCCGAGACCCCGGTCTGCGAAGGTGGTTCACCCAGGTCGGCTACTACCGGATGCCGTATCTCTTCTTCGCCGGATTCTGGCACATCTGGGCGAACGACTACTGGTACCCGGTGGGGGGCATGCAGTCGCTGCACGATCGATTGACGGATCGCTTCGTCGAGCAGGGAGGCACGGCGCTGTTCAACACCGAGGTGAGCACGATCGACGTCGACGAATCGAGCGGACGCGCGACCGGCGTGACGCTCGGCGACGGCGAACGCATCGAGGCGGAGCGGGTCGTGTACGCCGGAGACTACCTCCGGCTCGTGAACCGTGTGCTCGGCCCGCGGTACTTCGCGCCGCGATTCGTCGAACGCGTGAACAACACTCGGTTGACCGAGGAAATCCTGAGCGTCTACCTGGGCCTGGACATGAGCGACGAGGAGCTCGCCGGGCACCTCGGAGGCGCACAGCACCCGTTCTATTTCCCAAACTACGACGTCGTCTTCCCCGATCCCGACTCGCCGGTGGACGTGCACAGCCGGATGTGGGTCGCGCTCAACCACTTCGGCCTGGAGAGCCCCGCGGCACCTGGCGGCAAGTCCGCGCTGACCCTCCAGACGTACAGCTCCTACCGTTGGCAGGACTACTGGCGGAACCAAAGCGACTCGCACCGTCGATCGAAGGAGTACCGCGAGTTCAAGCAGCGGGTGGGCATGGAGCTCGTGCGCCTCGCCGAACGCCTGGTGCCAGGGCTCGAGAGCCGGATCGAGTACATGGAGGTGGGCACGCCTCTGTCGATCGAGCGCTTCTCCTTCAACTCGTACGGATCGACCGGCGGGTGGTGCTACGACGACCAGGTGTCACCGGTATGGCGCTTCCCCACGCTCAACCGCATCAGAACGTCCGTACCCAACGTCGTGTGCGCGGGACACTACGCGCTCTGGCCCGGCGGCGTGATTTCGGCCGCCTTGTGCGGCCGCATCGTCGCGAACACGCTGACCGGCAGGTCGGCGCTCGCCCCCCTCGCGACGGCGCCACCTACCGCGTGATGTGCTCGATGATGTCGAGGAGGCCGTGCACGTCAGAATAGGGGGAGACGTAGTCGGCGTGCGCCTTCGCCTCGTCGGTCGCGTTCGCGGGTGAGCCGAAGAACGCCGACTCCTCGCGCAGCGGGAGGTCGCCGGCCGTATCTCCCACGGAGGCCACATCCTCGCGCCTGACGCCCAGGTCGGCGAGCAGCATCCGAAGCGCGCTGCCCTTGTCGACTCCGCGCAGCGATACGTTCAGGTAGTACCTCGTAGCGCTGACCTCCACGGGATCGTCGGTGAACCGGCCCGAGAACCGTCGAACCTCCTCGGCGAGCAGCGGGATGCGCGCGGGATCCTCCGCGTAGAGGCTGATCTGCGCCTCCTTGCCGAACTGATAGATGACGTCCCCGTAGCGCGGCAGCAGATCGCTCGAGATGAAGTGCCGGATCTCGTACAGCTCCTCCAGCCGCTCGGGCGTCACTCCGGGGCCGTACGTTGAACGGTTGTCGCTCAGCGCGTACACGACCGCGCCGCCCTCGCAGATCGCCGGCAGCCTCACGTCGAGCAGCTTCATCAGCACTTCCACGTACGGCTGCGGGCGACCGGTGCAGAGGGTGAGCGGCAGCGGCTCCTGTCGGCCCTCGCCGCGCGCGAGCGCCGCGAGCCGGGAGAACGCCCGGAAGTCCCACGCGGCCGACTCTTCGGGGGCGAGGCACCCGTCCACGTCCGATACGATCAGCTTGTAGCGCACACCACCTCCTCAGAGTCGCCATGGTAGTAGACCCGTCGACCTTTGGCCAGCGCCGGATTGCCGACGGAGCTCCGGCGCCATATTCTGTGACCATGATCAAACTGCTCGACTCGGTCAGCTACTGGGTGTTCGTGCCCGCCGCCGCGCTGCTGGCGCTCGCGCCGTTCCGTCCGGAACCGCACCTCGTCGAGAAGGTGCGCATGCTCGTCCAGGGCACGCTCTCGAAGCCCATAGACATCTTCGACCTTCTGCTGCACGCGACACCGCTGATCCTGCTCGTCGTCAAGATCGTCGCCGATCTCGTTCGGCGCCGGGCGTAACCGCTCCAGCCCCCGAAGCGGGGTCTGGTCGGTGTGGCCCCGGCGCGATAGGATGGGCTATGATCTATCTCTACAGATCCACGCTGGGTGTATTCGTGCGCGATCCGGAAAGTGCACCAGACACGCTGGTCTTGTGCCCTGAGGTTTCGCTCGACGACGTGTTCCGGGCCGAGCGTCCGGTCGACTTCGTTCGCGCCGCGGCCGATCGGGCTCAGACGCGCAGCGAGCTGCCGGCCGGAAGTCTGCTTCCCCTCGTCGAGGACCAGGAGGTCTGGGCCGCCGGGGTGACGTACTACCGGAGCCGGACCGCCAGGATGGAGGAGTCGAGCCAGGCCGGCGGTGGCAGCTTCTACGATCGGGTCTACGAAGCCGAGCGGCCGGAGATCTTCTACAAGGGAAACGCGCGCACGGTCGTCGCGCCGGGCGCGCCGGTCCGGATCCGCAACGACTCGGCGTGGAACGTGCCCGAACCCGAGCTCGTTCTCGCGATCAACCGCCACGGGCGCATCATCGGCTACACCGCCGGCAACGACATGAGCTCGCGCGATATCGAGGGCGAGAATCCCCTCTACCTCCCCCAGGCGAAGGTCTACGACGGGAGCTGCGCGCTCGGACCCGCGCTCGCCCTCGGCGAGGCGCCGATCGACCGGTCGCTCGCGATCGAGCTGTCGATCACGCGCGGAGACGCGACGGCCTTCGAGGGCCGAACGTCGCTCGAAGAGCTCAAGCGCGAGCCGGACGAGCTCGCCGCGTATCTGTTCCGCAACCAGACCTTCCCCGAGGGATGCTACCTGATGACCGGTACCGGCATCGTCCCGGACGACGCATTCACGCTGCAGGCAGGAGACATCGTGTCCATCACCGTGGGCTCGCTCCCGCCGCTCGTCAACACGGTCAACGAGGAGAGAACATGACGCTCGAAGGATCACAGATCATCGCCGGACAGCTCCGTGCCGCGGGAGCCGACCGCGCACAGGCGGTGTCGCCGGCCACCGGAACCCCGCTGCCCACGAGTTTCGCGCAGGCGACCGCGGAGGAGGTCGACGACGCGGTCAGAGCCGCCTTCGAGGCGTGGGGCGAGTACCGCCGCCTGACTCCTGCTCACCGCGCGCGATTCCTTCGTCGCATCGCCGATGAGATCGAGGCGCTCGGCGACGATCTGATCGAGCGCTGCCACCTCGAAACCGGCCTCACGGCCGGACGGCTCGAGGGCGAACGCGGTCGGACCTGCAATCAGCTGCGCCTGTTCGCCGACGTAATCGAAGAGGGCTCCTGGGTGGACGCGCGAATCACCACCGCGCTTCCCGACCGCAGCCCGGCGCCACGCCCCGACATCCGGCGCATGCTCGTCTCGCTCGGGCCGGTCGTGGTCTTCGGCGCGAGTAACTTCCCCCTCGCGTTCTCGGTCGCGGGCGGCGACACGGCGAGCGCCCTCGCAGCCGGCTGTCCGGTCATCGTGAAGGCGCACAGCTCGCACCCGGGCACCTCCGAGCTCGTCGGACGGGCGATCGTCCACGCGGCGGAAGCGGAGCAGGTCCCGCCGGGCGTGTTCTCCATGCTGCACGGGCCGGGCAAGACCGTGGGGATCAGGCTCGTCGAGCACGAACACGTCACGGCGGTCGGCTTCACCGGTTCCTACACCGGTGGGAGGGCGCTCTTCGACGCGGCGGCGAGGCGCCCCAAGCCCATCCCGGTCTACGCCGAGATGGGGAGCATCAACCCGGTGTTCGTCCTGCCGGGCGCGGCGAGCGAGCGCGCCGAGCAGATCGCCGCGGGGCTCACCGGGTCGGTCACGCTGGGCGTGGGGCAGTTCTGCACGAATCCCGGACTCGTAGTCGGTCTCGAGGGAGAGGCGTTCGACGGCCTCGCGTCCGCCACCGGCCGTGAAGTATCTGGTGTCGAGGCGGGAACGATGCTGAACGAACGCATCCACCGCGCGTATGCCGAGGGCGTCTCGGCGCTTCGCGCGAACGTCGACGTCGAGCAGATCGCCGTCGGCAGGGAGTCAGATTCCGACACCCCGGCCGGACAGGCCGCGATCTTCCGGACGCGGGCGTCTTCGCTGCTGCGCGACCGCAGCCTCAGCGAGGAGGTCTTCGGCCCTTCGACGCTCTTCGTCGGTGCGGGCGACCGGGACGAGCTCCTGCGGGTGGCCCGCGAGCTCGTCGGGCACCTCACGTGCACGGTCCACGGAACGGAGCAGGACCTCGCCGACTACGCGGATCTGGTAGAGGTCCTGCAGCAGAAGGCGGGACGACTGATCTTCAACGGCTATCCGACCGGCGTAGAGGTCTGCCACGCGATGACGCACGGAGGGCCGTTTCCCGCGACGACGGACCCGCACTTCACCTCGGTCGGAACGGCGGCGATGCTGCGCTTCGCGCGACCGGTGAGCTGGCAGGGGTTCCCCGAAGGCGCGCTCCCACCCGAGCTTCAGAACGCCAACCCGGCCGGCATCATGAGGCTGGTCGACGGCGAGCACACGCGCGAGCCGGTCGGCCGGTAGCGGGCCCGGCGCCGGTAGCGGGCCCGGCGCGCGCTCAGTCGACCTGTTCCTGCTCGGCTGGCGGCGCCGGGGGCCAGGGAACGACCGCGGAGGTGCGCTCCTGGTACTCGGTGTAGCGCGGGTAGCGATTGGCTGAGATCGATTCGGTGAACCGGGTCGAGCCCACGAAGAGCGCGGTCAACAGCACGGCGCCCGCGCCGGTCCAGTGGATCAACCCGCCTGCGGCGACGGCCGCGAAGAGGTAGACAACCCACCACACGCCCAACTCGCCGAAGTAGTTCGGATGCCGACTGTAGTGGAAGAGCCCGTGCGTGAGGAAGCCCCGCTCGAGATCCTCCCGCAGGCCGATGGATGCATCGCCGGTTCCCACGGCGAACCATCCTGGCGGCTCGTCCGCGGCGAGCTCACCGTGCTTGATGTTCTGGAAAGTCCACTGCTGCTGGTCGGCGATCGTTTCGACGGCGAGCATCACCACGAAGGCGATCGCCGCGGCGGCCACGGTGATCGGAGCGAGCGCCACGTCGAGCGTGGCGAGCCGGTATACCGGCGCGGTGAAGAGCACGAAGAGCGACACCTGAAAGCCCGAAATGAAGAGCAGGTTGAACAACTGCCAGAGCACGGCGTTGCCGATGCGCTCGCGCAGGATCGGCCATCGATAGTCCTCCATCGTCGTGTACCCGCCCCGGCGTGCGAAGTTGTACGAGAGACGCAGACCCCACACCGTGACGAGGATGGCCGCGATCGTCGGCGCGAACGCGAGCGACGATCGCACCGCGTACACCCACGCGAACGCGATCGGGGCCGTGCTCCACAGCCGATCGACCCACGAGTAGTCGCCGGTGATCGCGCCGAGAAGGTACGAGCCGAGCGCGAAACCGGTCGCCAGGGTAACGACGACGAGCACGGGGTGCGCGCCGCCGAAGAACGTCGCGATGCCGGAGAACCCGGTGAGAACGGCGCCCACGCGCAGAGAGAGCAGCGCGATGAGCGGGTAGACCGAGACGAACACGAGCAGCTTCTTCATGCCGGGTACTCTAACATTGCGCGGGGCGAAGGGGTAGCCGTTTTCCACGCGCGTGCGCGGGCGGCTACTCGCCCTCCGGAACCGTGACCAGCGACATCGCGTCGCCTATCTTCGCCACGCACGCCCGCAGGGCGGGGACCGGGTTGTCGACGTCGCCCTCGTACTCGAGGATCGCCTCGCCGGTGAAGCCGGTCTCCTGCAACGCGCGATCGAGCGCGCCGAGGTCGAGGTTTCCAGTGCCGACGACCACGTCCTCGGGCACGCCCGCGCCGGAGAAGACGAAGTCCTTGAGGTGGAGGATGTGGAGACGGTCTGCGAACTCGCGGACCATCTCGACCGGGTCTTCACCGGCGTCCAGCGCCCACGCCGTATCCAGGCTGAGCCCGACTCTGCTGCCGGTGCGGGCGAACGCCCATCGCAGCGCCTGTCGCGAGCCCAGCCAGTGCCGCCCGCCGTGGTTGTGGATCCCGAGCAGCACACCGTGGCGCTCGGCGAGCTCGTCGGCGATCGCGAGCGCATCGCCGGCCCCGTCGATGGGGAAGTCCACGCTCATCCGCTCGAGTCCGGCCGCCTTCGCGCACGCGAACAGCCGCTCGGCGGCGGCCCGGTCGGTATCGATCCGGTTCACGCCGACGCTGACGACCGGCACTCCGTTCTCACGGTACCGGGCGGCGAGCGAGCCGAAGGCCTCCGGATCGTCGAATCCGGTATGAACCGCGCACAGCTCGATGCGACGAAGCCCGCAGTCGCGCACGGCGGCGGCGACCTCGTCGTTGTCGGCGAGCCCGCGCAGGCAGAAGCTCTGCAGTCCCAGTTCCATTCGTACTCCTTTCCCGGCCGCGTCAGAGGAACGCGCTCGCTCCCCGGGCCTGATCCCGCCAGTCCAGCGTCAGGCTCTCGTCGTTGCAGCGAACCTGAACCTGCAACGCCGGGAACTCCGCCGAGACGTAGGCGTTGTCGTAGCGCTTGTAGCCCTCTACCACCGGATACGGGCTGCCCTGCCGGTGCGAGGTGATGGGCATCTCCCACCCTCCTACGGTGAGCGGCCCGCTCCACCCGAAACCGATCGTGCCGTGGGGCAGCACGTCGATCTCGACCCGCTCGCGCCGCCCGCGACCGGCCGTACGGATGGGCGCTCCCGCGACTCGGTCGCAGAACTCGTCGAACGAGCCGTGCGTCGTACGTCGCCCGCACACGCAGATCCAGATGTTCGACCTGCCGTCGGCGACGAGCTCCGCCGGGCCGTTCCACTCGTACGGTAGCTGAGACCATAGTGCGACGAATCCCTCGTCACGCCGGGCGAGCACCCAACCGTCCCGCTCGCGCACCTCGTGGAACTCCTCCCGGGGAAACCACGCGTGCGTCGAGAGCTCGCGGTCGCGCGGATACAGCCCCGGCGACGTATCGATGCGGTAGTGACAAATGACGACGTTCTTGTACGCCACCGCGCGCGGCAGCGTCCCCGACCCGGTCCAGTAGTTCGGTGTCCCCGCCTCACCGTCTCGCTCTCGATTCGCCGGATGCGTGGTGAACACGACCGCCTTCGGGCCGAGCGTTGCCTGCCAGATGTGCTGCTGATCGCCTCCGAAGCCCGCGCGGTAGTCCTGCGCGCAACTCACCATGTAGTCCGGCGTGCGGTAGGTGTACGTGTTCACCTCTTCGCGCGTGTTCCGCGTCAGATCGCGCTCGAACGCGCGCACGAGCGGTCGAATCAGCCCGAGGCGGCGCGCAAGCCCGATGAGCCGGCGACGACGACGAAACGGTGCGAAGAAGCCGTTCTCCCACCAGCCGAACTCGTCGAACATGCGCAGCGTCAGGCCGGCCGTCCGTTCGTGCAGGTACGCCTCCAGACTGAGGAAGACCATCCCGTCCTCGAGCGATCGGAATCCGAGACCCCACGCTTCCGCATCGTCGATTCGGATGCCCATGCGCTGACGGTTCTCGAGCTCGGGACGGTCGAGATCCGCCGCGATCTGCGCGAGCACCGCGGGAACCGCGTAGCGCGTGCTGACCGCGAGGAGCGTGGCGCTCATATTGCCGACGTGGAATCGGTTCGTCCCGCCGACGAGCCGAAGCACCGACCCGGTGGACTCCTGCCCGCCGTCGGTCTTGTGCCGCTCGTAGCTGCGTCCGTGGGTCGAACCGAAGGTCCCTCGAAACTGATTCAGCACGATGTCGAGGAGAATCACGTCCAGCACCATCGCCGCCCTGCGTCCGAGCTTCGGGTCGTGCGCGAACTCGGCGAGGTTGAGCAGCGGGGGCATGTCCTCGTCGTAGTAGACGTTGCTCAGCCACTCGCTGAACCCGGAACGGAACCGCAGATCGAGCCAGCGCTCGATCCGCGGGCGGAACCTGTTCATCTGCTCCCGCCCGGTTCGGCCCGTATTGGTGAACACCTCATCCGGGTAGAGTTGCCCGGCGAGGTACGCCCCGGCGGCGAACATGATCTGGTGGTTCTCGGTCCAGGTGCACATGCTGTCAACGCCGGGCTCGTCGGGCCAGTACTTGAACCCGAGGACGGCGGTGCGCAGCGCTTCCCGCGTCTCGTCGCCCAACAGGTCCGCGCCGCGGTCTTCGGGCTCGGGAAATCGGTGCAGGATGGCCAGGATCCCGTGGAGGAGGAAATCGGCGCAATCGACGCGGGCCTCGAGCTTCTCCGCGGCGCCGAGAAGGAGCTCGGGATCGGGTGATTCGCCCTCGATGAGGCGGACGAGCTCGGTGAACGGGCCGGTCCCCGGAGAGGCCAGCGTCATGCGACGGTAGTCGGCACGGCGCTGCGCGTAGGTGGAGTCAGGGATGTGTTCGCAGTAGTCGGTTACGTTGGACATTGATCGCTCTGGAAGTTTCAGGCGGGATCATACCAGATCGCGAACGCTGGTGTCACCTCCCGAGCCGAGTGCATCCTCACGTGCGTTTGCCCTGCGTGACCCGGCCGGCGTTCTTCGATATGCTCTGCGACGGAGGGCTCGTGAGACACACCAGAGTGCCGAAGCTTCGCGAGAGTCTGCGCGGTCGTGCGACCGAGCTCGTCGCGGCGGGCATCACAGCCGCGGGCAAGTTCGTTCTCGCCGACTGGCTCGGGCTCGAGCTGGAGTACACCATCGGGGCCATCGCGTTCTGGGTTGCCTACGTCGTCCTCCGGCACAAGGCGAACCGGACCATCCTCCAGCGGTGGGGTTTCCGGAGGGCCGGCATCGACGAGGCGTCCATCCTCAGCGCGATCGCACTGGCCGTCGGCGGAGGATTCTGCGTCGTCTACGCCGTTCTCGCCGGCGGGGCGGTCGTCAACGGAAACCTCGCGCTCATCATGCTACTCTACCCCGCTTGGGGGCTCGTGCAGCAGTTCCTGCTCGTCGCTCTGCTCGCGGACAACCTGATGGCGCTCACCCGCGAGCGGACGCCGGAGTTCGTCATCGTGATGATTTCCGCGCTGGTGTTCAGCGCGATCCACTTCCCCGAAACCGATCTGATGATCGCCACCTTCTTCCTTGGCGCGGTCACGACGCTCATCTTCTTCCGCACCCGCAACCTCTGGGCGATCGGGGTGCTGCACGGATGGTTCGCCTCGCTGTTCTACTTCCTCGTGATGGGCCACGATCCGCTCGCGCCGCTGCTCACGACGGCCTTCGGGTGAATCGGCCTTGTTCAACCGCCCTGCCGACAGTACCCTAGGAACGGGACCCTCGCGCTATGAGTGAACTACCCGTCGACGACGACTGGCTGCGCCTGGATAACGCGGCAAAGATCTACCCACCCGCCGAAAGCGATGCGACACCCGCGGTGTTCCGCACCTCGGTGACGCTTCGCGAGCCGCTGCGCATCGCGGAGCTGCAGGAGGCGCTCGACCGGCTCATCGCCCGGGTACCCTACTACCAGGTCCACCTCAAGCGTGGCTTCTTCTGGTACTACCTGCAACGCCACGGCCGAGAGCCCCGGATCGAACCGCTTCCGGAGCAGCCGCTGACGCAAATCTCGCTGCACCGCGCCGACGAGCAACTCCTGCACGTCTACGCGCGTGAAGCGACGGTGGCGGTGGACTTCTCGCACGTCCTCACCGACGGGTACGGGGCGATGAGGTTCCTCGGGTCGCTCATCGTCGAGTATCTCCGCCTGACCGGCGCGGACATCCCGCGCGGCTCGCTTCTCATGGACCCGCGCGAGCCGGTACCGCAGGAAGAGTATCAGGACGCGTTTCAGGAGCTCTACCGGCCGGGCGTTCCCAAGGCGCCGGACCTCGAGCCCGCGTACCACGTAGGGGGGATGCCGTTCGTCCGAGGCTACCGGACGGTAACCGGCCGCATGCCCGTCGCGGACGCCCTTGCAACCGCGAAGCGGTACGGGGCGACGCTCACCGAATATATCGTCTCGGTGTACATGGACGCGATCAAGTCCGTCCACGAGCACCAGGCCGAAGGGCTGTTCAAGCCGCGGTCGAAGATCATTCGTATCGAGGTGCCCGTGAATATGCGACGTCTCTACCCGTCGCAGACCATGCGCAACTTCTCGCTCTTCGTCTCCCCGGAGATCGACCTGCGACTCGGAGACTGGGAGTTCGAGAGCATCATTCGTCGCGTTCACCACGAGATGAACATCCAGCTCGAGCCGAACGAGCTCGCGCGGCAGATCGCGCGCAACGTCGGCGGCGAGCGGAACCGGTTGGTCCGCGTCGTCCCGCGCGTGCTGAAGGACGCGTACCTGGGCTATCTCCACCGGACGATCGGCGACCGCAGCTACTCCGGGGTCGTCTCGAATCTGGGACGGTTCATTCTGCCCGACGAGGCGCGGCCGTTCGTGAAGTCGGTCGGGTTCGTGCTGGGCCCCAACACATCGTACAAGACCTGCTGCGCGGTCGTGAGCTACGCCGACGAGCTCTACGTGACGTTCGGCAGCGTGATCCAGAACCGGGCGGTCGAGCGCGGGTTCTTCCGAACGCTCGTCCGCGAAGGTCTGAACGTCATCGTAACGGAGCAACAATCATGACCAAGTGCAGGAACTGCGGCGTGATGATCGAAGACGGTCTCGAGGAGTGCCCGCTCTGCGGCGAGCCGGTTACCGAGGAAGCCCGGCGCCAGAAGGAGACGCAGCAGGAGCAGGGCAACGCGCTGAGGCCGGGAGCGAGCGTGGAGCCCGAGGACGAGAACACCGTCCGCAGCGCGAAGATCTGGCTCTTCGAAATGGTCTCGCTCGTCGCGTTCACCGCGGGCATCGTGATCTTCGCCGCCGATTTCGCGTCCGACTTCACGCTCTCGTGGTCGCTCTACCCGCTGCTCGCGATCGGCTTCGTCTACCTCGTCGTCGCGGCGCTCATCGGATTCGTCCGTACCCCGGTGGTGCTGCTTTCGGTCGAAACCGCCATCGTCGCAGGATTCCTCCTGCTGCTCTTTCTGCTGATCGGTGAGCAGGCGTGGTTCCTCGAGCTGGGTCTGCCCATCACGCTCCTCGTCGCCGTCGTGACCGGCGTCGTTGCGCTCGTCGTATCGCGGCTGCGGCTGAACGCGCTCCAGGGCGTCGCCGTCGGACTGCTGGGCGCGGGCTTTCTCGTCGTGGGCATCGAGTTCGTGATCAACCGCGCGCTCCGGGACGAGCTGGTGGTGAGCTGGTCGCTCATCGCGTTCGCGTGCACCCTCTCGCTCTTCTTCCTGATCCTCTTCATCAATAAACGCCTGCGCGAGCGTCACGCGGAGTTCAGGAAGATCTTCCACATCTGAGTGCCGGGGCCGATCGGCGCTCTACCCGCCGCGTCGTCTCCATTCCGACGGGGAGACCCCGGCGTACTCCTTGAAGACGCGGGAGAGGTGGTACTGGTCGGTGAAGCCGAGAGCTTCGGCGATCGCCTTGATCGGCAACGCCGAATGCGCGAGCTCGCGCTTGACCGCGTTGACCTTGAGCGCCATGTAGTACCGGTACGGTGACGATCCGGTACGCGCCCGGAAGGAGCGTCGGAGCGTCGATTCGCTGACGCCGCATTCGCCGGCGAGCGCGGTCAGATCGAGCCGGCCCGCGATCGAGGCTCGCATCCGGCGGATGGCGTGCTCCACCGCCGCGTCTGGAGCCGGGCGTCCGCCGTCGGCATCGCCCCGCGCGAGCAGCGCGACGAGTTTCAGGACCTCGGCGGCCATCTCCACGTGCGCGACCGTATCGTGAATGGAGGCGAGCTCGATCAGCCGCTCGTAGAGCGCGACGATCTCGTCGTCACCGCCCGGCCTGATCACCGGTCCCTTCGCGTCGATTCGAAGCAGCGACATCGCGCGGTCGGCCAGCTCGCCGCGAACGCCGACCCAGTACTCGCGCCAGCCGGTCTCGCGAAGCGGGTGGTAGCGGTGCCAACGCCCCTGCACCAGAACCAGACAGGAACCCGCGGTCACCCGGCGCGCAACCCCCGACGCGTCCTCGAACACGCCGGTGCCCTCGGCGACGAAGACGACCTGCAGCTCGTCGAGCACCCGCCCCTCGGAGCTGACCGCCCGGTAGCGGTGCGGGTGGCGCATGCCGTCGGGAGGATAGTCGCGCCCGGGAAGCGTCCTCGCTTCGCCGACGGTCACGCACCACGTACCGAACGCGCGCACCGCGCCGGGTGGCGTGAGGTAGTGGATGCGGTTGCCGCTGACGGAGGGAGGACCGTGCCGGGCCGTGCCGATCATGACCGAAATCTACATCCCCCGGATCGATCTGTCTATTCACAGCCGGCGCCATCCGGGTGAGAATGAACGCCGGAGGCTGCATGAACGACAAACAGATACGCGAAGGCTACGCTGCCGCGCGCGACGCGTACGCGGAGCTCGGCGTCGACACCGAACGGGCGCTCGACGAGCTGGCGAAGATCGGAATCTCCATCCACTGCTGGCAGGGTGACGACGTCACCGGGTTCGAGAGCACCGGGCCGCTGACCGGCGGTATCCTCGCGACCGGCAACCATCCCGGCAAGGCCCGGACGCCGGACGAGCTGCGCGCCGACTTCGAGAAGGCGTACAGCCTGATCCCCGGCTCGCACCGGTTCAACCTGCACGCGATCTACCTCGAGAACGGCGGCAAGCAGATCGATCGTGACCAGATCGAGCCGGCGCACTTCAGCGGCTGGATCGACTGGGCGAAGGAGATGGGGCTCGCGCTCGACTTCAACCCCACGTTCTTCTCGCACCCGAAGTCGGACGACGGGTTTACCCTGGCGCATCGCGACAAGGCGATCCGCGAGTTCTGGATCGAGCACGGCCGCCGCTCGCGGTTGATATCCGCGGAGATGGGCCGACAACTCGGCACGCCGAGCATCGACAACTTCTGGATCCCCGACGGCTGGAAGGATCAGCCGGCTGACCGGCTCCTGCACCGCGAGCTCCTCGTGGAGGCGCTCGACGCGGTCTTCGCCGAGAAGCTCGACCCCGGACACACGCTCGACGCGGTGGAGAGCAAGCTCTTCGGGATCGCGAGCGAGAGCTACGTCGTGGGCTCGCACGAGTTCTACCTCGCGTACGCGCAGTCGCGAAAGACGCTTCTGTGCATGGACGCCGGCCACTATCACCCCACCGAGTCGATCGCGGAGAAGGTCAGCGCGCTGCTGCCGTTCTTCCCGCAGCTGCTGCTGCACGTCTCGCGGCCGGTGCGCTGGGACTCCGATCACGTGGTCCTCTTCGACGACGAGACCCGCGCCATCATGCGCGAGATCACCCGTGCGAAGGCGTGGGACCGCGTCTTCGTGGCGCTCGACTTCTTCGACGCGAGCATCAACCGCATCGAGGCGTGGGTCATCGGTACGCGCGCGGCGCTGAAGAGCGCGCTCTTCTCGCTGCTCGAGCCGATCGAACGGGTGAAGCAGGCAGAGACCGAGTGGCGGCTGGGCGATCGGCTCGCGCTTCAGGAAGAGGCGAAGACCATGCCGTTCGGAGCGGTCTGGAACGAGTTCTGCCGTCGGCAGGAGGTTCCCGCGGGCACCGACTGGCTGCAGGACGTCGCGAGCTACGAGCAGCAGGTGCTGTCGAAGCGAGACAAGGCGTAGGACGGAGGGGAAATGGAACGCCGAGGGTTCACGATGAAGCTCAAGCCCGGAAACGAGGCCGAGTACAAGCGTCGTCACGACGAGATCTGGCCCGAGCTCTCGCGCGAGCTCGCCGCCCGGGGCGTGCGGGACTACACGATCTTCCTCGACCGCGAGACGCTGACGCTCTTCGCCTTTCAGAGGGTAACCGAGCCCAACGAGGTGGACGGGCTGCCGGAAACCGCAATCATGCGGAAGTGGTGGGACTATATGGCCGACCTGATGGAGGTCAATCCGGACAACTCTCCGGTGGTGAAGCCGCTCGAGGAGGTCTTCCACGCCGATTAGCGGCAGCCGGCCGGGACAGGCCGATTGACGCCGTGCGGCGAGCTGGCTACGCTGGTGGTCGCCTGCGACGCGAGTCTCGCGCCGCGGGCACACCGCCGCACGGGAGGCCGCAATGCTCACGGGAATACCATCGATCCTCTCGCCAGAGCTGCTCAAGATCCTCATGGAGATGGGTCACGGCGACGAGCTCGTGATCGGCGACGGGAACTTCCCCGCCGCTTCGATGGCGCAGCGACTCGCGCGCTGCGACGGGCACCCCGTGCCCCCGCTGCTCGACGCGATCCTCGCGCTCTTCCCGCTCGATACCTTCGTCGATTCTCCCGTCGCCCTGATGGCGGTGGTTGGCGGCGGCGACGAGCCGCCCATCTGGAAGACCTACCGCGAGATCGTCGGGCGACGCTCGCCGGACGCGAGCGGCGTCGAGCACGTCGAGCGGTTCGCGTTCTACGAACGGGCGAAGCAGGCGTACGCGATCGTCGCCACCGGCGAGAGCGCGCTCTACGCGAACGTCATACTCAAAAAGGGAGTGGTAATCGACGCATGAGGCAGCTCGGATTCAAACGAAACGCGCTCCGAAACCCCGCCGGCTCGTGCCTCGTATCGTTCGGCAACACGCAGGTGCTGTGTGCGGCGACCATCGACCGCTCGGTCCCGCCGTTCCTGCGGGACACCGGCAACGGCTGGATCACCGCCGAGTACTCGATGCTTCCCGGCAGCACGCCGGGCGGCCGCAAGCGACGCGAAATCGGCAAGCGCGACGGGCGGAGCACCGAGATTCAGCGCCTCGTCGGACGCAGCCTGCGCGCCGCCGTCGACATGACCAGGCTGGGCGAGGTCTCCATCACGATCGACTGCGACGTCATCGAGGCGGACGGCGGTACGCGTACCGCGGCGATCTCCGGCGGCTGGGTCGCGCTTCACGACGCGCTCGCGTCGCTCGCCGCCGATTCCGGCCTCTCCGGTGCCGACTACTACCTGCTCGGACAGGTCGCCGCGGTGAGCGTTGGAATCGTGGGCGGACAGATCGTCTGCGACCTCGACTACGAGCACGATTCGCAGGCGGAGGTCGACATGAACATCGTCAAACGCGACGACGACCTCGTGGAGGTGCAGGGCACGGGCGAGAAAGGTGTCTTCACCCGCGAGGAGCTCGACCGGCTCATGGACACCGCCGACGAGGGGATCGCCGAGATCCAGGCCGCCCAGCGGTCCGCGCTCGGGCTCGATCGGTAGACCGGCTCGCGCTGCCGGTCTACCCACGACGCCCGGCCGCACGACGCCTGGCCGCAGGACGCCCGGCCGCAGGACGCCCGCTTGCCCGCCGCTGCGCATCGATCTATCATGGCAGCAGGAGGTTCCATGAAGCACACCGCCGGACTTCATCACGTAGCGCTCAACGTCGGCAATCTGGAACGATCGGTCGATTTCTACAGCCGGGCATTCGGCATGAGCGTCGTTCGCCGCTGGGGCGACGACCCTCGTGCGGCCATGCTCGACATGGGTGACGGCGCGATCCTGGAGATGTTCGAACGACCCGCGGCCGCCGGACGGGAGGGGGCGCTGATCCACATCGCGCTGCGAGCCGACGACGTGGACGCCGCCTACGAGCAGGCGCTCGCGGAGGGAGCCTCCGAGCAGACGACTCCGCGCGACGTGGACCTCCAGGCGGAGGAGCCGTACGCCATCCGCATCGCCTTCGTGAAGGGCCCCGATGGAGAGCCGGTCGAGCTGTTCAGCGAACGGAGCTGACGATGGCTCGGCGCCCGAACATCCTCTTCGCCATCGCCGACGACGCGTCGCATATGGGCGCCTACGGACACCGATTCGTCCGTACGCCGGCGTTCGACCGGGTGGCGCGGGAGGGAGTGCTCTTCACGAACGCGTTCACCACGAATCCGAAGTGCGCACCCAGCCGCGCGAGCATCCTCACAGGGCGCCACACGTGGCAGCTCGAGGAGGCGTGCGACCACTGGAACGTGTGGCCGGCGAAGTTTCCCGTGTATCCCGACATCCTGGCCGACGCGGGGTACCACGTCGGCCATACGGGCAAGGGGTGGGCGCCCGGGGACTGGCGCCGCCGCGGCCGGGTCACAAACCCGGCCGGGCCCGAGTACGCCGGGCGTACGCTCGCCCCGCCGAGCACGACGGTCAGCTCCAAGGACTACGCGGCGAACTTCTCCGACTTCCTCGACGCGCGGCCGGAAGGGGCTCCGTTCTGCTTCTGGTACGGGGGCCACGAACCGCACCGACCGTACGACCCCGGCGAAGGCGCCGCCCACGGAGTCCGGGTGAGCAGCGACGACATCCCCGCCTACCTTCCGCGGGTCGCCACCGTGCAGGAGGATCTCGCCGACTACGCGTTCGAGGTCGAGTGGTTCGATGCTCAACTGGGCGCGATGCTCGACGAGCTCGAGCGGCGCGGCGAGCTCGACGATACGCTCGTGATCGTCACCTCCGACAACGGCATGCCCTTCCCGCGCGCAAAGGGCAACATGTACGACTACGACTTCAATCTCCCCATGGCGATGATGTGGCGCGGTGCCACCGAGCAGCGGGGAGCCGGACGACCGGACACGCTGGAGATACCCGGGACCGGGAGAACGGCGACCGCGCGGCGCGTTCTCACCGACATGGTCTCGTTCACCGACCTCGCGCCCACCTTTCTCGAGGCCGCGGGTCTGGACAGTCGACCGGAGATGGCCGGGCGCAGCTTCCTGGGTCTGCTCCACGCCGAAGCATCGGGGCGGCACGATCCCGCCCGCGACCGGGCGTTCATGGGCCGCGAGCGCCACGACCTGGGCCGCGAGGGCGACGTGGGCTACCCGGTCCGCTGCGTGCGCACCGACGAATATCTCTACGTCCGGAACCTCAAACCCGAATTGTGGCCCGCCGGTAACCCGGAGACCGGCTTCACCGGCTGCGACAGCTCGCCGACGAAGCGCCTCATCGTCGAGCAGCACGACCGGGGCGAGGAACGCTACTTCGCCCTGGCCTTCGGCAAGCGACCGGCGGAAGAGCTCTACGCGATCGCAGAGGATCCCGAGTGCATGGAGAACCTCGCCGACGACCCCGCCTACGAGAGCGTACGCCGCGACCTGTGGAACGAGCTGCGGGGGTACCTGCGCGGCCAGGGAGATCCGCGCGTGTACGGGGAAGGCGATCGCTTCGACCGCTACGAGTACGTGGGCAAGGCGCAGCACTCGTGGAAGGCGTGGGTGGAGGGTACCTGGGAGCCGCAGGGATACTGACGGCCCCGCCCTCGGACCGCGCGAGCCGCGAACGGGCGCGTCAGCGCGCGTCGAGCCCCGCGAGCACCTTCTTCGCCCCCTCCTCGATCGCGCGACCCGCGTTGTTGTACCGAAACCCGACGTAGACCCCCAGCCCGGCGTGCAGCGAGTCGTGCAGGACGTGCGTGAGCAGCTTCAGGTAGGCGTTCTTGCTGACCGAGCCGTCGCTCGACCGCAGCAGGAGCGAGGTCCAGCCGGCCTGATCGACGAGCCGATTGATCTGGTGGACGAGCACGGGAAAGAGCTTGCGAACGAGCGCGAAGTAGCGGCGGTGGTACGCGTCGTTGCGCTCGATGAGGTGGTGGATCTGCGTCCGACGGTCCCGGACGACCCTTCCGGCCTCCTTGCGCCGCGGCATCACGGCGCTGATGAGCTCGCGCACCCGCGGCGACGAGCAGATCAGGAGCGTCGCGAGGTAGCAGAGCAGCACGCCGCCGAGGTTGCGCTCGAACGCCGACGTCGCGTGGCGATTGACGCGATCCAGCAACCGACGCGTGGCCGATGCCGCCTGGAGCAGCGGGCGGCGATCGGCGGTGCCGGCGGCGAAGAGGCGCTGCTGGTCGACGACGTGCTCGGCCGCCCGCTCGATCGCGGCGATCGCCTCGCGCAGCGGTGCGGTCAGCGGATGATCGGCGTAGCGCCGGATGAACGTGTCCACACCCGCGACGTCGATGCGGGCGCGATCGGTCGCGGCCTCCGAATCGCTCGACGAGCGCAGGTGGCCCGCCGCCTCGTTTGAGAGCTCGTCGGGGGTGAGCGTGCCCGAATTGCGGCTGAGGTAGAAGCGAAGCTCGTTCGCCGTCTCCGCGCCGACCACACCGGCCGCCTGAATACTCGCGATGACCGACTTGTGCAGCATCTGCGCCGCGTCGAGCACCTTGCCGAGAACGTGCGCCTCGAACGAAAGCGTCTGCTGGAGAAGGTTGAGCGACGGATCGTCGGGGATAATCGCCGCGTGCGCGAAGCGGGCGCCGGAGTCGGGATCTATCCGCAGCTCGTCGTCCACGTACCGATTGTAGTTGCCGATCACGTCGGTCGGGTGGAACCCGCCCGGCAGAATCTCCCGGTACCGGTTGTGCCAGAATGCCACCGGCAGGTCGGGCCGGATCTCGAGCGCGACGCGGATGTACCCCCCGGCCGAGACGTGCGAGGTCGGCTCGGGGTTGGTGACGACGATCAGCAGGCCGACGTACGGCAGAAAGGCCAGGTTCTCGTCGCGGCCGATGCCGGCAGGCATGTCGCAGATCACCAGGTCGTAGCGGTCGGCGAGCTCGTGGGCTGCGTTCCCGAAGAGCGTGGCGCGCAGCCGAGCGCTCTCCCCGCGTCCGAGCTTCGGCCGAGGGAAGAGGAGATCGACGTTGTGGAAGAGCCGCACCGTCTGCTCGTCCAGCGACCGCTCGCCGCGCTCCACCCGCTCACGGACCCGTTCGACGTCGGTTTCCCGGACGTCGAGGATCGTGGCGATGTTGGAGAGCGGGTCGAGGTCCACGATACCCACGCGACGGCCGGCTCGTGCGGCGGTGATCGCGAGGTTGACGCTCGTCGTCGATTTGCCGACTCCTCCCTTGCCCGATCCAACGGCGAGGACGCGCGAACGAAGCCGATCGGTAACAGGTCCCATCGCCTGACTCTACCTCACTCTCGGCTCTGGCTGAAGAGCCATGGCAGGAGCCGTTTCTCTTGCCACGCCGGAACCCACACCGGTCCCGGCTCCCTGATTTCGGTGTACCGGGCGTTCGTCCCGCCCGCGGCCCACACGGCGCTCACCACCGCGCGCGTGCGCGCGATCGCCTCGCCCCCGTCGCGATCGCCCTGGAAGATCCACAGTGGGGTACCGGCAAGTCGTTCGGCACCCTGAGGAGAGAGACGCCCCGCGATGAAGACGCCGGCGGCGTAGGACTCCGGCGCGCGCGCGAGGAGCTGCCAGGCGAGTCCTGCACCGTCGCCCTCGCCTACGACCACGACGCTCGCCGGGTCCACGGGGTAGTCTCTGGTGAGTAAGCCGACCGCCCGGGCGAGCGCGGCGAGATGACGATCGTCCGCCTCGCTCGCACCGCCCGCGTCGGCGAGCGCGAGCTCCGCGACGAACGCCTGCCGCCGCACGTTCGAATCGGTGCGGACGAGCACGCCCATCGAGTAGGTCGCCCACGCCTGTGCACCGGGCACGACGGCTCCCGACGGCGCCGGCACGACGATCAGCGGCAGCAGCGTCCCATCGCCCCCCCATCCGTCGGCCCCCCATCCGTCGGGCCCGACGAGTCTGACGTTCACCGACGGCAGCTCACAGGTGATACGGCGCTCGACGAGCCGGTCGCCGGCGATCTCCTCGGGTGTCTCGGCCGCGGCAACGGCGCCGGACAGGAGGGCCGCCGCGAGCAGGCACGCGGGTCGGATCACCCTGCCTCCTGAACGGCCATGAGCGCGACGCCGACGAGCGCGGCGAGCAGGCCGGCCACGCGACGCGCGCCGAGCCTTTCACCGTCGAACAGGCGGGCGAGCACGACCGTGGGCGCGGGGTAGAGCGACGATACGACCGAGCTCGTCACGAGGAGACCGGTTCGAACCGCGACGAGGAAGAAGGCGTTGGCGGCCATGTCCAGCGCCCCGGCGAGCGATGCGGCGCCGCGCGCGCGTCGGGCGACGACGAGGCTGCGTCGCGCGAAGCCTGCGACGATCAGGACCGCGAGGATCGACGCGCATCGCGCGCCGGCGAGCGGCCAGAAGCCCGAGGCGGCGGAGGTCCGGTCTATGAGGATGAAGTAGCCCCCGAAGCCGATTCCGGCTGCGATCCCCGGGATCAGCGAGGTCGTGTCGAAACGGCGCGTCGCTCCCCGCGAGAGGGAGAGCAGCAGAATCGCCGGGACCGCGACGGCCACACCGAGCCACGCGGTGAGCCCGGGCGCCTCGCCGAGCAGGACGCCGGCGACGACCGGGGCGCCGGTCCCGACGAGCGCCGCGGTGGGGGATACGACGGCGGCCGACCCGACGGCGAGGCCACGATAGAGCGAGCTGAGTCCGAACACGCCGGAGAGCCCGGCGGCGACACCCCAGAGGATATCCACCGGAGCCGGGAACGGTTGCCGCAGTACGAGCGCCATCACCACGATACCGCCCAGCCCGATCGACTGCGAAAGCACGAGAACGCCCAGCACGTTGTTCGCCCGGGTCGCACGCCCGCCCGAATAGTCGGCCGCGCCGTAGGCGAGTGCCGACAGCGCGGCGAAAAGGGTCGACATGCCGGGACTATAGCAGATCTCAGTACAGGATGGCAGCCGGGGACTCGATCTCGTCCTCCACGACGACGATCTCGGTGTCGGTTGCGAGCGCGCGGGCCACGGCCGTATCCACGAGATTCTCGGTCATGTGCTTCGGGTCGGTGTCGACGTGCACCCCCCCGGTCGTCGCGTCGAAGGTCCCCCGGATCTCGCGATTCGGGTTGACCAGAAGCGTCGCCGCCCGCCCCTGCAGGAGCGCCTCGAGCACGCCGTACACGTCGACGGCCCGGTTGTCGGCCGCGTGGAACCGGTCGATCGCGTCGCGCCGCCGCTGTTCGTAGCGCGGGGCCATGCACTCCCAGCCCAGCGCGATCACGTCGTCGATCGACAGAGCGTGCGGGTCGACGAACCGGTGCTCCGCCGCCGTATCGTCGTAGTCGTTCTCCTTGAGATAGAGGCCGACCGCGTCCTCCAGACCGATGACCACGAGCGGCATTCGCTCGCGCCGCAGCCAGTCGGTGACCACCGGACGGACCGCGTCGACGAACCGCTTCACGAACGCGTCGTGTTCGTCCTTCCCGGCCCCGTGGCCGTGGTGCATGGAGTCGCCGCGGGCCGACGTCGTGTGCACGTGACCGGACTTTTCGAACTGGTCGTAGCGCAGCACGTAGCACAGATCCTCCGGCAGTCCGGCGAGCTCGACGAGCTCGGCGGTGAAGCGCGACGCACGGTAGAGCCCAACTCCCCCGAGCGAGAGCGCGAGAATCGCGTAATCACCGTTCTCCACAGCGGGTTCCACGAGCTGCGTGATCGCGTAGCGGGAACCTACCTCCACCTGCTCGTTCAGCTGGAACGGCACGGTGATCGTCTCGTACCCGGAGTCGTCGGCAAAGACACTGGTACCGTCGAGCTGCCGCTCCATCTCCGCGTCGTTATGCGCGAGTTCGGTGACCGGCTGCAGGAGGGCCTGCGCGTCACGCTCGGCCATCCCCAGGTCGACGAGCCGCTCAACCGCGGCCGATACCCCGTTCGTGAGGTGGATCCGGTTCTGTCGTACCTGGGATCCGGCACGAACCATGGGCGTGTGTATGGTGACGCGGGGGAACCCGGTCGGTTCAGAGAGTCGCGTAAGCAATGCTGGTCCAAGTTCTGGCATAGGTCCTCCACAAGAGAGAATGCAAGGCCTGTGCCAGCGGCCGCTCTGAGTAAAGCTTACCCGTGCCCGTTTGTGGCTTCCGCCCCGGCCACGTATACTCGACGCATGAAGCCGAACATCGTCTATCTCCACTCGCACGACGCAGGCAGGTTCATCGAACCGTACGGATTTCCAGTCGAGACGCCGGCGCTCATGCGCCTCGCGAAGGAGGGGGTTCTCTTCAGGAAGGCGTTCGCGGCGGCGCCCACGTGCACGCCGAGCCGGTCGGCGCTCCTGTCGGGACAGTACCCCCACCAGTGCGGGATGTTCGGGCTCACCGGTCAGGGGTGGCGGTTCCACGACTACGCGCACCACCTCGTTCGGGTACTCGGTGAAGAGGGCTATCACACCGCGCTCGCCGGGTGCCAGCACGAGGCGGGCCACGACGACCTCTCGCCGCTCGGCTACCAGGAGATTCTCGACCCCGAGGATGGGGGAGAGTTCCATCAGGAATCGCTGACCCGGGCGGAGGAGTTCATCGCGCGGCAGGCTGCCGAGAGCGCCGGGAACACCGGGAGCGCCGGCGGAGACACCGCTGCAAGCGGACCGTTCTTCCTCTCGGTCGGGATCGACGAACCGCACCGCAACAACATAGCCCGCCCGGAGCTGGGCATCGGCAGGGAATCGGCACGCTTCAGCAAGACCCGCTACTACGACCCGCAGAAACTCGACGCGCGCTACACCGCGCCGCTTGCGAATCTCCCGGACCTGCCCGAGATCCGCCGCGACGTGGAGAGCCTGCGCGAGGGCGTGCGGATCATGGACGAGTACATGGGACGGATCATCGGCGCGATCGATCAGCACGGGCTGGGCGACACCACGCTCGTGATCGCGACGACGGATCACGGCATCGAATTCGCCGGCGGCAAGAAGACGCTGGGCGATCTGGGCACCGGCGTGATGCTGATCGTCCGTGGCCCCGGCGGGTTCGAGGGAGGACGAGTGATCGAGCCCATCGTCGAACAGTTCGATCTCTATCCCACGATTCTCGAGCTCATCGGGGCCGATCCGAGGCCGTGGACCGAGGGCAGGAGCCTCCTGCCGCTGGTACACGGCGAGACCGACGCGCTCCACGACTACGTCTACACCGAGCAGACCTACCACGGGTCGGCCGAGCCGCTGCGCGCGGTCCGGTCGGAGCGCTACAAGCTCGTTCGTCGAATCGTCACCCCGGCTCCGGTCCAGCGGCACGACGGCCCCACCACGGGCTCGCTCGAGGAGATCGGATGGTACGAGCGCAGCGACGCGACCGAAGAGCTCTACGACCTCTACCTCGACCCGCAGGAGGCGTGCAACCGGATCGGCGATCCCCGTTACGCCGGCGTCGTCTCGGAGCTCTCCTCCGCGCTCGATTCCTGGATGGAACGCACCGGCGACCCGTTCCCTTCGGGCTCGTTCCCCGAGCCGCCCGCCGGCTGAGCC
>CAZICD010000005.1:0-27791 GCA_964537725.1 uncultured Spirochaetaceae bacterium
GACGAGAAGGTGCTCGTCGTCGCGAACTTCAGCCGCTACAGCCAGTCGGCCGACCTCTACCTGGAGGAGTACGCAGACCACGTTCCCGAGGAGATCTTCTCGCAGAACGAGTTCCCCACGATCACCGATCGTCCCTGGTCGATCATGATCGGCTCGAGCGACTACTACTGGTTCGCGCTCCGCCGGATCGCGGAGCCCGCCGTCGAGGACGGCGGCGCGCAGCCGCTCGAGATATCGGTTACGAGCCGCGACTGGTCGTCGTTCTCGCCCGCGCTGAAGGAGGCGCTCGAGCAGGGTACGCTCCAGGCGTATCTGACCGCGAGTCGGTGGTACCGGGAGAAGAGCAGCCGGATCCGGCGGCTTCGGATCGACGACTACGGCTCGCTCGGCCCGGCGGATGCGAGGAGCTGGCTCGTCGTCGTGCGCGTCGACCTGGCCAACGACCGATCCGACACGTATCTGCTCGTCATCTCGCGTGCGAGCGCGGCGGAGGCGGAGTACGTCGTGAGCGAGAACCCCACCGCCGTGATCTGCGGGATCGGCGCCGGCGGCAGCGACGGTGTCCTGTACGACGGGGTTGCCAATCCGGTCGTGCGAACAGCGCTCCTGCAGATGTTCACCTCGCGGCGCAAGCTGCGGCTTCAGAAGGGCGAGATCGCCGTCCGTCGCGGGAAGAGCCTCACCGGGCTGGCGCGCGAGGCGGATCCCGGTTCGAGCCGCGTGCTCAAGGTTGAGCAGTCGAACACGAGCATCCTCTACCCCGACGCGTTCTTCTTCAAGCTCTACCGCAAGCTCGAAGAAGGGGTGAACCCCGACGTCGAGCTGCTGCAGTACCTCACCGAGGTCAAGCGCTTCCCGCACGTGCCCACGTACGCGGGATCGCTCGAGTACGCGCGAGGTCGGCGTGAGAACGCCGCCGCCGGGCTCCTCATCAGCCTCGAGGCGAACCAGGGCGACGGCTGGTCGTACGCGACGGCCGCCGTCGACCGCTTCTTCGACAACGTGCTCGAGCGGTCGGACGGGAACGAGTTCCGTGCTCCGGCGTCGATCTTCGAAGTCGGGATCGCCGACGTGCCGCACGACTTCCTCGACCTCGCCGACGGGCTCTTCTTCGAAATGCTCGACCTCCTCGGCAGACGCACCGGAGAGCTGCATCTCGCGCTCGCCGACGGGGCAACCCGGCCGGAGTTCGCTCCGGAGGCGTTCAGCAAGCTCTACCAGCGCTCGGCGTACCAGAACCTGCGGAGTCAGATCCGCCGAACCATGACGATGGTCCGAAAGGCGGCACGACGGCTCGACGACGCCGGACGCGGGCTCGCGGACACCTTCCTCGCGAGCGAGCAGCGCATGCTCGACTTCGTCGCGCGTATCACCGACCATAAGATCGACGCCGAGAAGATCCGCATCCACGGCGACTATCACCTGGGCCAGGTGCTGTTTACGGGGCGTGACTTCGTGATCATCGACCTGGAGGGTGAGCCGGCGCGTACGCTCAGCGAGCGCCGCCTGAAGTACAGCGCGTTCCGCGACGTGGCCGGGATGATCCGCAGCTTCCACTACGCGGTGTCGTCGCGCTTCCTCGAGCGCACGACGCTGCGCCCCGAGGACCGCGAGACGCTCGAGCCGTGGATCGAGCCGTGGTACGGCTACGCCTCATCGACCTTCCTCAGCTCGTACCTGGACACGGTCGACGGCGCCGGTTTCGTTCCCGACGACCGTGCAGACGCCGAGCTCCTGCTGGGCACGTTCATCCTCGAGAAGGCGGTCTACGAGATCGGCTACGAGATCAACAACCGTCCCGACTGGCTCATGATACCGCTGCGCGGAGTGGACTTCGTGCTCGGATCGCTGGAGGTCTCGGGTGAGTGACAGGCCGATCGTACCGGGGCCGCTCGTCGAGGCCGACGGGTCGGTGACGTTCACCGTCTGGGCCCCGCGTGCAGACGAGGTGGAGCTCCACCTCGTCGACCCCGACGTCGTGCTGCCCATGAGGCCGCTCGACCGCGGCTACCGCACGGTGCACACCGACCGCGCCGGCGCCGGTTCTCGGTACTTCTTCCGGCTCGACGGGACCGACTTCCCCGATCCGGCGAGCCGGTCGCAGCCCGACGGCGTGCACGGCGCCTCGCAGGTCGTCGACTTCTCGCTTGTCGAGTGGCACGACGACGGGTTCGAGCCGCACGATCTCGCCGACCTCGTCATCTACGAGTTGCACGTGGGGACCTTCACCGCCGACGGCACCTTCGAGGCGGCCGCGCGTCGACTGCCGCAGCTCGCCGCGCTCGGCGTCACGGCCGTCGAGATCATGCCCGTCGCCGAGTTCGCCGGTCGGCGGAACTGGGGCTACGACGGGGTGTCGCTCTACGCCGCCGACTCGAGCTACGGCGGGCCGCTCGAGTTCGCCCGCTTCGTGGACGCCGCGCACGCGGCCGGTCTCTCCGTGCTGCTCGACCTCGTGTTCAACCACTTCGGCCCCGAGGGCAACTACTCGGGGCGCTTCGGCGAGTACTCGACCGAGAGGTACCGCTCGCCGTGGGGCGCCGCGGTGAACTTCGACGGCCCGGGCAGCGACGAGGTACGCGCCTTCTTCTTCGGCTGCGCCGAGCACTGGCTCGTCGACTGTCACGTCGACGGGTTCCGGCTCGACGCGATCCACGAGATCCACGACGAGAGCGCGGTTCCCTTTCTCTCCGAGCTCAGTGACCTCGTAGCGCGGGTAGGCGCCCGGACGGTCCGACGGCGTCTTCTCATCGCCGAAAGCGGACTGAACGACCGCAGGGTAGTCGAGCCGACCGATCGGGGCGGTCGGGGGATGGACGCCGCGTGGGCCGACGATTTTCACCACGCGATCCACTCGCACCTGACCGGCGAGACCGACGGCTACTACGCCGACTTCGGACCGGTGGAGCAGATTGCCCGCGCGGTCGAGCTCGGCTGGTGCCTCGCGTGGGACTACTCGATCGCCCACGAGCGGCACCACGGCAACGATCCCAGCCGGCTGCCACGCCGCAGCTTCGTCTTCTGCACGCAGAACCACGACCAGGTGGGCAACCGCATGCTCGGCGACCGGCTGCGGTCGCTCGCCGGCTCCGAAGCAGACCGCGCCGCGCGCGCCCTGCTGCTGCTCGCTCCCTACGTTCCTCTCCTGTTCATGGGACAGGAATACGGCGAGGGGCGCCCCTTCCTCTATTTCGTCGATCATACCGACGCGGACCTGCTCGAGGCCACGAGGAAGGGTCGGGCGCGCGAGTTCGCCGATTTCGCGTCTCAGGGTACCCCGCCGGACCCGGGTGCGGAGGAGACGTTTCGTCGGTGCGTTCTCGACTGGCCGGCAGCCTATCCGGGCCGGCCCGCGTACGGGGCGGCGACCACTGACGGCGCCCCGGGAGCCGGCGACGAGCTCGACCTGACGCGGACGCTGATCGCGCTGCGCCGACGCTACGACTGCTTCCGTCCCGGCGGTACCGGCGGTCCGGACGTCGAACCGCGCGCGACGGCTTCGGGCGACTGCGTCGTCTACGACCTGACCGGCCCGACGTCGCGCGGACTCGTCGCCGCCAACCTGAGCGGGAACCCCGCAACCGCGACGCTCGTCGGCAGAGCGAGCGGGCCGGCGAACTCGACATCGACCGGTAGCCGAGTCGACGGCGCCGGCGGCGCGTTCGAGGTGGTCGTCTCGCTCGACGAGACGATTTCCGAGGGCTCGCTCGTGACCGAGGGAGCCTCGCTCGCGCTGGGCGCCTGGGGAGTGGTCGCGGCGGTGGCCCCCCGGGAGTCCGGGGAGTCGCGCGCGTGAAACCCGTAACCGCGACCTATCGCCTGCAGTTCTCCCCCGAGTTCACCTTCGCCGACGCGACGCGTATCGTACCGTACCTCAACCGGCTGGGTATCAGCCACATCTACGCGTCGCCGGTGTTCCGCGCGCAGCCGGGAAGCGGACACGGGTACGACGTCGTCGACCACGGTGAGATCAATCCGGAGCTCGGGGGGCGCTCGGGTCTGGAGGACCTGCTGGGCGAGGCTCATCGGCATGGACTCGGATGGATTCAGGACATGGTGCCGAACCACATGGCCTATTCGCCCGAGAACCCGCTGCTCGTGGATCTCTTCGAGAACGGCGAGCACAGTCGGTTCCGCGGCTTCTTCGACGTCGATTGGGAGACTCCGTATCAGTCGATGGCCGGCCGCCTCATCGCCCCGTTCCTCGGTGACCTCTACGGGCAGGTCCTCGACCGCGGCGAGCTCACGCTCGAGTACGGCGAGACAGGCTTCGCCATCCGGTACTACGAGAAGCGGTTCCCCTTGCGGGTGGAGACGTACCGGGACGTGCTCACCCGGAGGCTCGTGCGCCTCGAAGCGAGACTCGGTCGCGAGCATCCCGACATGCTCAAGCTGCTCGGCGTCCTCTACACGCTCGAGAGCCTGCCCGACGAACGAGACCCGGCGGCGCGCGCCGACAAGGTCGCCTTCGCGAAGCGGATGCTCTGGGAGCTCTACCGCGGGAGCGGCGACGTGCGGTCGTACCTCACGCGCACGGTCGACGAGTTCAACGGTACCCCCGGCGATTCGGACAGCTACAGCGCGCTCAACGAGCTGCACTGGAAGCAGGTGTATCGCCTGGCGTACTGGAAGGTCGCGAGCGAGGAGATCAACTACCGTCGCTTCTTCAGCATCAACGACCTCATCTGCCTGCGCGTGGAGGACGAGCGTGTCTTCGAGTACAGCCATCGGCTGCTCTTCGAGCTCGTCGAGGCGGGCATGATCGATGGTCTGCGGATCGACCACATCGACGGGCTCTACGAGCCGGGCACGTATCTGCGACGGCTGCGCGAGCGCGTGGGCGACCGCCCCATCTACGTTGAGAAGATCCTGCACCCGGGCGAGGAGCTTCCCTCGCACTGGCCGGTCGACGGGACCACCGGCTACGACACGCTCAACCTGCTCAACGGTCTCTTCATCGACTCCGGGAACGCGCGGCGCGTGCGGTCGTTCTACCGCAGCCTGACCGGCGTGCGGGAGGACTTCGAGAGCGCGCTCTTCGAGCGCAAGCGCCTGATTCTCACCTCGCAGATGGCAGGCGACCTGGACAATCTCGCGCGCTACATGCGTCGCGTCGTGGGTGACGACCGCTACGGGATCGATATCACGGCGCCAAGCCTCAAGCGCGCGCTCGCGGAGGTAATGGTCCATCTGCCGGTGTACCGCACGTACGTGACCGACCGGATCAACCGCTCCCGCGACGTGGAATACGTGAAGACCGCGCTCGCGAAGGCCCGCAGGCGCCTCCCGTACCACGACTACGAGCTCGACTACATCGAGACCTTCCTCCTGCTCTCGTACGACGAGCACGTCCCGGACGATACGCGACGGCGCTGGGGTGACGTTGTGCTGCGCTTCCAGCAGTTCACCGGGCCGCTGATGGCGAAGGGGCTGGAAGACACGCTCATGTACGCCTACGTTCCGCTCGCCTCGGTCAACGAGGTGGGCGGCAGCCCGGATGTGCTCGGGTGCGAGGCCCGTGTGTTTCACGCGGCGATGAGGCGGCTCGCCGACGTCTATCCGCGGTCGATGACCGCGAGCTCGACGCACGACACGAAGCGAGGCGAGGATACGCGACTCCGGATCAACACGATCGCCGCGAACATCGACGAGTGGAGCGGGGCGGTACGAGGCTGGCGGACCGCGAATCGCCGGCTTCGCCGACGCGTAGGGGGAGCGATCGCGCCGGACGCGAACGACGAGTACCTCGTCTACCAGACGCTGCTCGGGGTGATGCCTCCCGACGGCACGGTGGACGACGAGCTTCGCGGGCGAGTCCGCGACTACACGATCAAGGCTCTGCGCGAGGCGAAGCGCCATACCGACTGGACCAGCCCCGACGAAGCGTACGAGCAGGCGACACTCTCGTTCCTGTCGGGCGTGCTCGACCGCCTCGCCGGCGGCGGGGACGAGTTCGCCGACTCCTTCCGGGCCTTCGTCGCCGGGGTTCGCGCCGAGTGGGAGAGCTCGGTCGTCGCGCACCAGGTCGTCCGGCTCACCGCGCCGGGGGTCCCCGACGTCTATCGCGGCAGCGAGGCCGTCGACCAGTCGCTCGTAGACCCCGACAACCGGCGTCCGGTCGACTGGTCGGCGCGCGCGTCGATGCGCGAGCGGATCGAGCCCTGGCTCGCCCCTCGTATGGAGCTCATCGGGCTCGGCAGGCACGCCGATCTGCCGGACGCCTCCGGGTTCGACCTGGCAACGCGCAAGCTCGCGGTCATGGGTCTCGTGCTGAACGCGCGGCGCGAGCTCCCCGATCTCTTCTCGGGCGGCTACACACCGCTCAGCGTGAGCGGGCTCAGCCCCGATCGCGCGATCGCGTTCGCGAGGAGCGCAGGCGGCGACCGAACGATGGCCACCGTCGCGCTTCGCCACCACGCCTCATCGTCGGCCGGGATGCGTCTCCAGTTACCGTACGAACTCGCGACCGGCGAGTACATCGACCTGCTGTCGGGTGCGACGGTGGACGTCGTCGACGCGAGCATCGAGCTCGCGCCGCTGCTGACCCGCTGGCCGGCTGCGCTTCTATGGCGCGTCGGCGCTTCGGCCCGAACGAGCCGTTGAGACGCTCGGGCGCGCCTTCGCGAGCTTTCGCAGCAGAATCTCCGCGCGCCCCTGCGCCTCGTTGTTCGCCTGCTCGACCGCAGTGATCGTACGGTGAGCCGACTCGATCCGACGGCGGACCGTCGTCCCGCCGAGTGTCGACGTGCTGAGTATTCGGATGAGCGCGACCGCGAAGAGCATCCACAGGAGCTCGTCCAGCGACTCGAGGTGGTAGAACTCGACGCCGGCGTGCGTGTTGAACCCGATCAGCTCGAGCACGTCGCTGTCCCCGAACAGGCGGCGGACGAGCTCGTCGGCCTCGAGACCCTCCTGCCACCAGTCCGCCCAGCGTAACGCGGCACCGAGTATCAGCGACCTCGAGCCGGCCTCGGGCCACGTGGCGACGCCCCAGGCTGCCGCGCGGTCGTCTCCGACGACCTCGACGATCGGCAGGAGGAGCGTCCACTCGGCGATCAGGCGGCGACGCTCGGGGCTCGCCCGCAGACCGGTGTAGTAGTGCCCGCGCGCCTGCTTCGACCGTCCGGTCTCCGCGCGCCCGCCGGCGTAGTGGGGCAGCGCGATGACGGTAGACAGATGGCGCTCGAGAACCGTCAGTCCGCGGCCCGGCGGGACCTTCGTGTCGGCGGCGGCGATCGCCCGTTCGAGGACGGTGCGTGCCTCCGCGCGGACGCGATCGAAGCGCTCCTGAGACAGCGGACGGAACCCCTGGAGCGCTTCGTCGAGCTCGCCGAGAAGCGTCTCGCTCGCGACTGTTCGAAACGCCTCGCGCACCGGTTCTATGTCCAGACCGACGAGCGCGAGATCGATGTCCGGAACGCCGGCGCCGTCGAGCGACGCCGCGAGCCGGGCGAGTCGCCCGTCGGGATCCTCACGCCGATGGATGCCCCAGAAGATCGTCGACTGATAGCCGTCGACCACGAGGTGCAACCCCTCTCGAGCCACCTCGCGAGAAGGTCGGATATGCCAGAGACCAGAGCGCTGCTCCTGCATGATCATGAACTCGTCGTCCCGGTCGCTCGCGGCGAGGGCCTCGCCGATCGATTGAGACCGCTGGCCATCTCCCTCGGCGTACGGCGCCGAATCCGAGATCGTCCCGGCCGCTCGTTCGTAGGAGTTGTTCACCGCGACGAGCACGCGGTCGTCTTCCTGCCCGTTCGTGAAGACGAACACGTTCTCGTTGACGGCACCGTTGGCGTCGCGGAGGTCGAAGAGCCGGTAGTTTGCCGCGGACGCGAACAGCTCGCGCCGACGCAGGAGCGGGAAGATCTCGCGCTCGTGCCGTGCGACGAGCTGCTCGTCGGTCTGCTCGTCCCAGTAGGGGCGTCGAAACTCCATGCCGTACTTCTCCGCGAGCCCCTCCACCTGGCCGTGTCCGAACATGGGCAGTCCGGGCATCGTCGCCAGCAGCGTCACCACGGCGAAGTATTTGTCGCCCGTGCCGAACTGGGTCACGGCGGTTTCCTCGTCTGGATTGTTCATGAAGTTCACGAACCGCTTGAGAATCTCGGGGTCGAAGGTGAGCGTATTTCGGATGATCTCGCGATACTCCGCGTTCTGTTCGCGCTTCAGCATGTTCATGAAGGCCGAGTTGTACACGCGGTGCATGCCGAGCGTCCGTACGAAGTAGCCCTCCATCATCCAGAACGCCTCGGCGAGCAGCAGCGTGCCCGGAGCCTCCGCGGCGACGCGCTCGACGACCTCCCGCCAGAATTCGCGCGGCATCGCCGCCTCGAACTCCTCCCGCGAGAGGCCGTGCTCCGAGCGCGAGGCGATGTCGCCACCGGAACCGGGCTCCGGATACCAGAGCCTGCGGAAGTGCTTGCGCGCGAGCGTCATCGCGGCGTCGAACCTGATGATCGGGAAGTTGCGCGCGACGTGCAGAATCGTCTGGATGACGGTCTCGCGGACCTCCGGGTTGAGGTAGTTGAGCTGGGCGGTGTCGTTCCACGGCATCGAGGTTCCGTCGTTTCCGTGGTAGATGTAGCGCTGTCTCCCGCTCGCGTCGGTGTGCTGGAACACGACCGCCGCGTCGGTGCGGTCGAAGTAGTGGTCCTCGAGCTGTACGGCCACATCGCCGCGGCCCGAGAGGTTTTCGCCGGTGAATCGGTACGACGGGTAGGGCGGGTGGTCGAGATGGATGTACCAGTCCGGATGGTCGTGAACCCACGGGCTGTCGATTCCGGTGTGGTTCGGGACCATGTCGCTCGCGAGACGGATGCCGCGGTCGCTGCAGCGACGTCGCAGGTTTTCCAGCCCGTCCCACGCGCCTATCTCGTGCGCGATATCGTAGGAATAGAGCGCGTATGCCGATGCCTCGGCGTCCGGGTTCCCCGAAAGGTGTTTGATGCGCCGCGACGCCGGGCTGCGCTCCCACAGCCCGATGAGCCAGAGCGCGTTGAACCCCGAGGCGGCGAGCCGGTCGAGCTCCTCGTCCGGCACCAGGTCGAGGCGGTCGATCTCGCGGCCGTAGCGCTCGCTGAGCTGGTAGAGCCACACGAGCGTGCTCTTCGCGATCATGACGACACCCGGCATCCACTCGGTGTCGGCCGAGAATCGCTTCTCATCGGCATCCTCGTACCGGTAGACCTCCGCCGGCGGTGGCCCGGCACCCGGATCCGCGTGAACCTTGCTCTCTTCGCGCATGACGTCCATCGACCGCAGGATGCGCGAGAGGAACTTGCCGGTGTACGCGCTCCAGTGGTCGCGCGCGTAGGCGAGCTGGTCCTCCAGACTGTCGGGGTGCGCGCGCGCGGGAGCACGCAGGAGGTCGAAGATCGAAACGCGGTTCTGTGTGCCGGGGTCGCGCGCCGGCTCATCCGCGTAGACGCGCTCGACCTCCGCCACGAGTGTCTGATAGGCGGTGCGCTCGGCGAGGGGCTGCTCGTCGAAGAGCTCGCGGTAACGCCGGCACGCCGGATTCTCGTTCGTCAGGCGCAGAACCACGATCTCTTCGATCACCCGCTCGCGCCCCGAGAGCCCGTCGACCCGCTCGGCGAGGAAATCGTCCAGCGACTGTTCGCCTCGGTAGACGGCGGCCGGCGGGAACTCCCGGCAGAACGATCGGATCGTATCGTCGAGTGCATCGCGCCCGAGCGAGCGCTCGAGCGCGTCGAGCGTTCGCGCGGGAAGGTCGTTGCCGCGCTCCTCGCGGTGCATGGCAAGGAGGTGATGCATCACCTCGTCGAGCAGTCCCATCGCGACGATCTCCCCCGGTCGCACCGATGGATCCGGATGACCGGAGGCTGCCCGGTGAGATTCGAAGTCGTGGGCGAAGCTGCGCGCCGCGTGCAGGTCTGCGAACACGACCGACCCCGTGATCGAGAAGACCGCCGTGTCCAGGCCCAGCGCGTCCCGCATCGCGCGCCTCACGTGGAACTCCTGCCTGGGGCCGCGGGGCCGCACGAATCGTAACTGAGCCTGCGGTTGGGATTCCCTCGGTGTGTTCACGGTCTGCTCCTTCATGATCGAAAGCGTTTTCCCGGGTGTCGATCGCGATACTGCACGAGCACCGTCGCCGTCCGTGCTCCCACGACGATCCGGCTCGTCGCCGAACGCCGCGACGACGGCAGGCCGGATGGATAGGCGGTCGACAGGCGCACCCTCCACGGCCGGTGCTCGGCGCCGTCGGGCAGCGTCCACGTCACCCGCTTCTCGCCGGCGTTCATGAGGACGAGAAAGGTATCGTCGGGCTCCGGCTCGCCGCGCTCGGTCAGGAAACGCAGGCCGGCCTGTCCGCTGACCATCATCCCGAGCGTGCGCCGACCCGGGTCGGCCCATTCCTCGGTGGTAATCGCCGCGCCGGAAGGGGTCAGCCACTTCACGTCGTGGACATCGGTCCCCGGGATCGGCTCTCCGTGGAAGAAGCGCGACCTGCGGAAGACGATGTGGTTATCGCGCAGCGCGAGCAGCTCACGGGTAAACGAGAGCAGCTGCCGTTCCGCCTCACCGATGTCGTCCCACAGCACCCAGCTCAGCTCGTTGTCCTGGCAGTAGGCGTTGTTGTTTCCGCGCTGCGTTCGTGCGAACTCGTCGCCGGCGGTGATCATCGGGACGCCCTGCGAGAGCAGCAGCGTCAGCAGCATGTTCCGCATCTGACGCTGCCTGCGGCTCACGATGCCCGGCTCGTCGGTCGGACCTTCGACGCCGCAGTTCCAGCTGTAGTTCGCGTCGGTGCCGTCGTTGTTGTCCTCACCGTTCTCTTCGTTGTGCTTGTCGTTGTAGCTGACGAGATCGTGGAGGGTGAACCCGTCGTGCGCCGTGACGAAATTGACGCTCGACCACGGTCGACGACCGCGCCGGTCGAAGATGTCGCTCGACCCGGCCACGCGCGAGGCGAGCTCGGGAACCTGGCCGGTGTCCCCGCGCCAGAATCGCCGAACGGTATCGCGGTAGCGGTCGTTCCACTCGCTCCAGCCGGGCGGAAAGGCGCCGAGCTGGTAGCCGCCCTCACCGGTGTCCCACGGTTCGGCGACGAGCTTCACGCCGGAGAGTGCCGGGTCCTGCGCGACGGCGTCCAGGAAGGCCGCGTGCTCGTCGAACCGTCCGTGAACGCGCGCCATCGTCGTGGCCAGATCGAACCTGAAGCCATCGACGTGCATCTCCTCTACCCAGTAGCGCAGCGAGTCGGTCACCATCCTCAGCACCTGCGGGTGGCGCAGTTCGAGCGCATTACCAGTCCCGGTGAAGTCGTTGTAGTAGCGCGGGGCGTCCTCGGTGAGGTAGTAGTAGGAGCGGTTGTCGATTCCCCGGAACGAGAGCGTCGGGCCCAGATGATTGCCCTCGGCGGTGTGGTTGAATACGACGTCGAGCATCACCTCGATCCCTGCGTCGTGCATCAGCTTCACGAACGTCTTGAACCCGCCGATCCCGTTCGGCCCCAGGTAGGCCGGATGCGGAGCGAAGAACCCGATCGTGTTGTAGCCCCAGTAGTTCGAGAGGCCCCGCTCGATGAGGTGTCGGTCCTGCACGAAGGCGTGGACCGGCAGCAGCTCGATCGCCGTTACCCCGAGCGTCGAGAGATAGTCGACGACCTCCGGCCGTGCGAGTCCGTCGAAGGTCCCGCGGTAGCCGTGGGGAACGTCCGGGTGCTTCATCGTGTAGCCGCGCGTATGGAGCTCATAGACGACGGTACGGTCCCACGGCGTTCGCGGCGGCGCGTCGTCGCCCCACGTGAACGCCGGGTCGATCACCTGGCACTTGGGCATAAACGGCGCGCTGTCGCGGGTATCGAACGAGAGGTCCTCGTCGTCGCTGCCAATCGTGTAGCCGAAGTGCGCGTCCGACCATCGAAGCGCGCCGGTGAGCGCGCGCGCGTACGGGTCGATGAGGAGCTTGTGGTGGTTGAACCGGTGGCCGGATTCCGGGGCGTAGGGACCGTAGACGCGGTACCCGTAGAGCTGGCCCGGGCGGACCTCCGGGAGGTAGGCGTGCCAGATCTCGTGCGTGAACTCCGGCAGCGAAACCCGCGCGGTTTCCGTCGTGCCGGAGGCGTCGAACAGGCAGAGATCGACGCGCTCGGCGTTGGCCGAGAAGATCGCGAAATTGGTTCCCCGTCCGTCCCAGGTCGCGCCGAGCGGATAGGGCAGCCCGGGCCATACGCGGGTCGAGCCGGTTTGCGAACGAGCACCTCCAAAGGAGGTGGATTCTGCCACACCCATACTACAAGGGTAGTAACAGCGGCGGTCAAATCAAAACGGCCCCTCGCGAGCGAAAGCGCGGCTCTGGACGCCGCCGCGGACGCCGCCGCAACCGGGGCGCGAACAGCGCCGCCGCGATCCGACGGCGCCGGGCTCCTCACCCCTCGTCCGGTCGTTTCCGGCGTTGCTCCTCCCTCGCCATCTCCTCCGGCGTCCTCACCGGCCGGCGGAACGCTCCTTCGGTGGCGCGGTGGGTCCCGCTCGGCGTGCCGGCTGCGCGCTCGGCGTCGATTCGCCGCTCCGCCTCGGTGATCGCCCGCCCGTACTGCGGGAGCCACTCGCGCTGCGCGACGAGCATCTCGTCGACGAGCCGCCAGACTTCGTCGGTCGTGCAGACGGCCCCGACGAGCGGGTCCATCAGCATCGCCTGGCGCAGCAGAGCGTCGTCGCCGCGAACGGCCGCCTCGACGCTCAGGCGCTGGACGTCGATACTGCGGTTGCACACCGCTGCGGGCCCCGCCGGCAGTGTACCGGCCTGCAGGAGGCGGATCCCGGTCGCGTCGACGAGTCCCGGCCCCTCGACGATCGCCTCGTCGGGGAGATTCTCGATCGCTCCGCCGTTGACCATGTTGAAGTGCCCCCGGTAGAGCCGTCCGGTCTCGAGCGCCTCGACGATCCGCGAGCCGTGCTCGTGGCTGCGCTTGTCCGGTCCGTACTCGTACGGCGGCTCCTCGAGCCAGGTCGGAAACTCCTCGTCGAAGTAGCCGCGCCACTCGCGGCACACGCGCAGGTACCCGCCGGTCTCACCGTTGATCCACGCGTCGGTGCCGATCCACCCCTCCGCCTCGTCCGGACGCGACCGGTACCACGGGAGGTACTCGCTGAGGTGCCCGTTGCTCTCCGTGCTGAAGTACCCGAAGCGGCGAAGCATGTCGATGCGGACCCGCTCCTGGTCGGCGACCTCCGAGCGTTCGAGACGCTCGAGGAGCTCGCCGGTGAGGTCGCGGCCGTCGTGCACGAGCTGCGTATACCACGTCTGGTGGTTGATTCCTATGCAGACGTAGTGCAACTCGTCCGCCGGGATCCCGAAGACCCGCGCGATCAGCTGATGACCCCCCTGGACCCCGTGGCACAGGCCCACCGCAGGGATGCCGCCGTAGTGGCTCGCTGCCCAGATGTTCATCGCCATGGGATTCGCGTAGTTCATGAACAGACAATCGGGCGCAGAGAGCTCGCGGATCTCCGCCGCGAGGTCCAGGATGAACGGGATGTTACGCTGTCCGTACATGATGCCGCCCGCCGACAGCGTGTCGCCCACGCACTGGTCGACACCGTAGCGAAGCGGTATCTCGATGTCGGTCTCGAACGCGGGCAGTCCTCCGATGCGGACGGTGCTGAAGACGTAGTTCGCGCCGGCGAGCGCCTCGCGACGGTCGGTCGTCGCGGTCAGCATGGACCCCGGCAGCCCGTTCGCCTCGAGGTCACGCCGCACCAGCCGCTCCACCCGGTCCAGATTCTGCTCGTCGATGTCCATGAAGACGAGCTCGCTCTGCCGGAGCTCCGGGACGCCCATGAGGTCCGCGACGAGCTTCCGCGTGAAGCCGATGCTCCCCGCGCCCACGAATGCAATCCGTGCCATGTGCCCTCCTTGGCTTCATCGTAGCCGCGACGCCGTCGCGCGCAAGGGAGATTTCTTGCGGCTTATAGCACATTTGTGCTATGCAGGGTCATGCCTCGTCTGCTGGAGCTGCTGCCCCTGGGCCACTGGTCGGCCGTCCGCCTGCGGAGGGAGGTCGATCTGCACGCGATGGTGACTTCGGCCGGCCGGGCGCGTGAGGATCACCACGGCTACCGCCACGACGGGCTGAAGCGCGGTCGCCGGCCGTTTGCCGTGGTGCAGGTGACGCTCGACGGCTGTGGTCTCGTCGAGCGCGACGGCGCGTACTACGGGGTACCGCCCGGACGCGCGATGATCGCCTTCGTTCCCGACCCGCACGTCTACCGGGTCCACCCGGACGCAGAGCGGTGGGAGTTCGCGTACGCCGTGGTGAACGGCCGCGAGCTCCTGCGACTGCTGCGTCACGTCACGGTGCCGGAGCGGCCGGTCATCGACTGGAGCCCTACCGGGCCGTCCGAACGCGTTCTCTACGACGTTCTCACGTCGCTTGCCGGACGGATCGCTTCGCCCTACGAGCTCAGCGCGCTCGCCTATCGGCTCGGCACAGCGCTGCTCGAGCCGGCGGAGCCGGACGCCGACGGCGCGATCGATCGCGCACGGCGCTACCTCCGCGACCACCTCCACGAACCGTTGTCGGTGGAACGACTCGCCGCGGTCGCCGGGTTGAGCCGGCACCACTTCACCCGGCGGTTCTCGGCCGCGGTCGGGTTGCCTCCGGTGCGCTACCTCCGCGAGGCGCGCTGCGACGCGGCCGCGAACCTGCTCGCGACAACCGACCTCCCTACAGGGGCGGTCGGCGAACGGTGCGGATTCGAGAGCGCGAACTACTTCTGCCGCGTGTTCAGGTCGACGACCGGGATGACCCCGGGCCAGTTCCGCCGGTCACGGCCGTGAGAGGGGCCGCCTGCAGGGCGCTCACCGGTCGTGCGCGACGTCCCGTTCCGGTCCGGCGTCCTCCCGCGCGAGGTGGAGCGTCTGCGTGGGGAACGCGAACTCGATGTCGCGTTCGGCGAAGGCGTCGTAGATCGCGAGGTTGATGCGCTGCTGGATGTCCATGTAGAGGTTGTAGTCGGGGGAGGCGACGTAGTACACGACCTCGAAGACGAGGCTCCAGTCGCCGTAGCTCGCGAAGTGCGCCCGGTCGAACACCGCGAGCTCCTCGCCTTTGATGATCGACTCGATGATCCCCGGAATGGCGCGCACGGCTTCCGGTTCGGTGCCGTAGACGACCCCGACGTTGAACACGACACGCCGTTGCTCCATACGCTTGTAGTTGCGAACGCGCGAGTTCGTGAGGTCCGAATTGGAGACGATGATCTGCTCGCCGCCGAGCGATCGCAGGCGCGTGGTCTTCACGCCGATCCGCTCGACCGAGCCGAGCACGTCGCCGAAGATGAGGAAGTCGCCGAGCTCGAAGGGCTTGTCGAAGAGGATCACGAAGTAGCTGAACAGGTCGCCGAGCAGCGCCTGAGCGGCGAGCGCCACCGCGATACCGCCGATCCCGAGCCCTGCGATCACCGCGGTGATGTCGAAACCGAGGTTGTCGAGAAGGAAGAGCAGGCCGGCGATCCAGACCGCGAACACCGCGATCGCGCGCAGCGGCCGGATGCGAGCCAGATCGACCCGCTCCTTCTCCTCCGCAGCGCGCCGGAAGAGCTCGTTGACCACCGCGACGAGGAACCTGATCGTCACGAGGCTGAAGAGCACGACGAAGACCGCGGAGACCACGGCTCCTGCCTGTCCCTCCAGGCCGAGCATCGTCACGCCGACGTAGAAGCCGGCGAGGACGAGCGCCGGGAAGATGAAGCTGCGGATCATGCGCAGCGCGAAGAGGAAGCGCGCGCTTCCGCGTGGTCGGACGTCGGTGCCTTCTCCTGCCTCCGAGCGTTCCGCCGCGTCTTCGCGCGCGCTCCTGCGGCGGACGATCGCGGCTGCGGCCCACCTGACGACGAGCGCGACGAGCACGCCTGTGATCCCGGCCGCCAGCGCGCTCAGCCAGACCGATACGGCGATTCCAACGATCTCTGTCTCCAGCAGTCCGTTCATAGTTCAAGTGTGATCGGGATCAGAAAAAAGTCAAAGGGTTGTCCCGGCGCGCCGCAGCGTGGTACGCATACGCCGGGCATCGTGGTACGATGCTCATCGAAATCTAACCGTTTACGGTGAGGATGGACGCACAACACCAAGGAGGATCCAATGAAGAAAATTCTTGTGGTCACGACGCTCGCCGTCGTGGCTCTGCTGCTCGTGCTGAGCGGATGTCAGCAGCAGCAAGCGGAGCTTGGAACCGAAGAGAACCCGATCGTCTGGTCGTTCGTTCCTTCCGGTGACACGAACACGATCGTCGCCGGCGGCGAGCAGGTCGCCGAGATGATCTACGACCGCACCGAGCTGGTCGTCGAGGTGAACGTCGCGACAGAGTACGCCGGAGTCATCGAGGCGCTCTCGAGCGATCCCCCGTCGGCGCACATGGCGTCGCTCGCGACCTTCAGCTACGTCCTCGCCGCCGACCGCGGTGTCGCAGAGGCCGAGCTCGTCGCCGTTCGCTACGGCAGCCCCACCTACAACGGGCAGATCATCGCCAACGTCGACAGCGGCATCGACTCGCTCGAGGACCTCGAGGGCAAGAGCTTCGCCCGTCCCGACCCCCTCTCCACATCCGGCTGGATCATCCCCATGCTCACCATGCGCGCCGCGGGTATTGTGCCGGAAGAGGACCTGGACCAGATCGTGGACGCCGGTGGACACACGGCGGTCGCCTCGGCGGTATACAGCGGTGACGTGGACGCCGGTGCCACCTTCGTGGATGCACGCGGGAACATCGAAGAGGACAATCCCGACGTCATGGATAAGGTGAAGGTCGTCGCCACGACCGAGGACATCCCCAACGACGGGGTCCAGTTCCATCCGTCGGTTCCCGAAGAGACCAGGAGCCAGATCGTCGACGCACTGCTCGACATCGCATCCACCGAGGATGGCGCGGAGGCGCTCGCCCTCGCGTACGAGTGGACCGGCCTGGTCGAGCGCGACGACGGCTTCTACGATCCGTTCCGCCAGGTGCTTCAGGCGTCCGGTATGTCGGTCGAAGACCTGATGCCCGACGACTGAGCGCTGCTCGCGCGAACCCACGCCCCCGGTACACGCCGGGGGCTTTTTGCTGATAGTCTCAGCCAGGAGGCCGGATGATCGAGATCAGGAATCTGACGAAGGTGTACGACGACGGGACGCGCGCGCTGCAGGACGTGAGTTTCACTGTGGAAGACGGCGAGTTTCTCATCGTCATCGGCCTCTCGGGAAGCGGGAAGTCGACGCTGCTTCGGTGCATGAATCGGCTCGTGGAGCCGACCGAGGGGCAGATCTTCTGGAACGACGTGGACGTCACTGCAGCCGACCAGGCCGGGTTGCGGAAGGTGCGACGCAGCTTCGGGATGATCTTCCAGCACTTCAACCTCGTCCGACGCTCCACGGTGCTCACGAACGTGTTGACCGGGCGGCTCGGGTACCTTGAGCCGTGGCAGAGCCTCTTTCACCGCTTCCCTCAGGCCGATCGGGATATGGCCCACGCTGCATTGCGGCGCGTCGGGCTCGAAGAACAGGCGAACAAACTTGCGCGGGAGCTCTCCGGCGGTCAGCAGCAACGAGTGGGCATCGCGCGCGCACTCATGCAGGAGCCCGACGTCATCCTCGCCGACGAGCCGGTCGCGAGTCTCGACCCCGTTCTCGCGCACACGATTCTCGGCTACCTGGAGCGCCTCAACCGGGAGGACCGGATGACCGTCGTCTGCAGCCTCCACTACCTCGACCTCGTGCAGCGCTACGGCACGAAGATCATCGGCCTGCGCGACGGAAGGATCGTGTGGCAGGGCGACAGCGAGGCGATCCGCGCGATGACCGACGAGGAGTTCAAGGAGATCTACGGCGAGGAGGCCGAGCGTGTGAGCGCGGGCCGACCGGCTGCGGAGGAACAGCATGGCTAAGACGACAGCGTCCAACGAACGGCTCGCGGTGAAGACGAGGGTGCCGGCGCCGGTTGCCGGCATCGCTTCGCTCATCGTTCCCGGCCTGGGGCAGGCGATCATCGGGCAGGTCTACCGGGGGCTGCTCATTCTCGCGGCAGTGGTGAGCGCCGGTGGCATTCTCGTCTGGCGGATCGACGATCTCGGTCGGCGCGCCGAGGGGGCGTGGGACAAGTTTCAGAAGTCGATCGATCTGAGTCCCACCTTCGTCATTCTCGCCATCGTCTTTCTCGCGCTGGTCTGGTTGCTCGCAGCGTACGACGCGTACCGCACGGCGAAGCGTCACAAGCGGGGCGGTTCGGGCCTCTTCGCGGCCGTGCTCGCGACGTTCTTCGTCCTCGGCTGGCAGATCAGCGAGATCGACGTCGTGAAGATGGTCCGCCAGGCGCCCGACGCGCTGCCCCCGCTCTCGCGGGTGCTGTGGCCGTGGGAGGCGGCGATCGAGTACGAGACCGCGACCGTCGGCGACTCGCAGCAGATCCTCGTCGGTGAGGGGGAGGTCCCCGAGGCGAACGAGCCTTCCGAAGAGGAAGCGTACATCCTCGTGGAGCCCCGCACCGGAGAGATGTCGACGCAGGACATCCAGACCGGCGACGTCGAGCTTGGAACGACGCTGACCGTCCGCGGCGGGAATTTCACGCCGAACACAGAGACCCAGATCTGGTGGGAAGATGCGCTGGGGAACGAGTTTCGCGTCCGACAGGAGGGCGAATACATCACCGTCATGACCGATTCGGAGGGAAGCTTCCGCATCGAGGTGACGATGCCCTACCGGCTGACCCCGCCGAGCGCGGCGGGGCCGCAGTACCATACGATCGCGGCGCGGCAGACGAGCGATGTGGGCCCGCCCATGCCCAGCGAGCCGTTGCGGTTCACCATCAGCAGGATGATCGAAACGATCTTCATGGGCATGATGGCGACGCTCTTCGGGATCGTCTTTGCGGTACCGGTGAGTTTCCTCGCGGCGCGCAATATCATGTCCGGCTCGCCGCTGACGATGGCGATCTACTACCTCACGCGGACGCTGATGAACATCGTGCGATCGATCGAGCCGCTGATCTGGGCGCTCATCGCGGTCGTGTGGGTCGGGCTCGGACCCTTCGCGGGCATCGTCGCGCTGACGCTCCACTCGGTCGCCGCGCTCGGCAAGCTCTACTCGGAGGCGATCGAGGGTATCGACCAGGGGCCGATCGAGGCAGTCCGGGCGACCGGGGCGAACGGGTTCCAGACGATCATGTTCGCCGTCGTGCCGCAGATGATCTCTCCGTTCGTCTCGTTCTCCATCTACCGTTGGGACATCAACGTCCGGATGTCGACGGTCATCGGTCTCGTCGGCGGCGGCGGCATCGGCTTCCTGCTCGTGCAGTACATCCGCCTGCTCGACTATCGGGCCGCCGGCATCGCCGTCTGGTTCATCGCGATCACGGTGGCCATCCTCGACTACGTGAGCGCCGAGATTCGCGCGCGCATCATGTAGCGGTCCGAAGGGCAATCCTTTCCCGCGGGAACCCGACCTGCAGACATTACCCGCCCTCGACGGCGCGCCGCTCCTCTGCCGGCGTTCAGGACGGCCCACGGGCCGCCCTGGATGCTTTGCGCTGGCCTGCCTTGGCACGCTTCCTGCTATTTAGCTGGCAGACCAACATAGGAGGCGTTATGAAGCGCACAGTTCTGATGGCAGCAATGATGGCGAGCGCGGTCGCGCTCTTCGCGAACGGAGCGCAGGAGGGGCCACGCGAGCCGGTGTGGAACCCGGTGGAGATCACCGGAACCGTTTCGGTCGTCGACGACTACCCGGTGCTCACGGCGGACGGCGAGACCTACCTGCTCGGCGCGCCCCGGGCGGCGTGGTACCTCGACGAGATCGACGACGGGCAGACTATCACCGTGCGAGGGCACCTCGTCGACGAACCCGCTGTGGAGGTCGATGTGGAAACCGACGCGCACATCGCGGTCGACCAGGCGGTCGTCGACGGCGAAGTCTACCCGATCGGGCGGATGGGCGCGTTCGGCGGTCGAGGTCCGGCGGTCGCGATGCGCGGTCCCATGCACGGCGGACCTGGTATGCGGCCCTTCGGCCGCTTGGACGCCGATCCCGATGACCGCCCCTTCGGTCGGTTCGACGACGACGACGACGATGACCGGGAGCGCGGTCCCGCGCGCCCCGGCGATCCCCGTACGCCACGCGGCCGCTGGTAGTATCCGCGTCATCGCATCCTGACGGCATCCGCCCGTCGACAGCGATCTGTCGGCGGTGCGGGTGCCGTCTTCGTGTCACCGAGTAGCGTGGGTCTCCATGAACTCGACCGACTGGACGAAGCCGGCGGGGCGCGTGTAACGGTGCGTGATGCCTTCGAGCTCCACGTAGTCTACCTCGACGCCGGTGGCGCGCAGCCGGTCTACGAACTCGCGCTGGCTGGGCACCGAGGCGATGGGGTCGAGAAGTCCCTGCACGATCAGCGTGGGCACTCCGTGTCCGTCGAGCCCGCTGTAGTTCTCGTCGAGGACGCTCTTGAAGACCGGAAACGCCTGATCGAGCCGCCGCTCCACCAGCGCCTCGTAGAACTCGTCGGTGTAAATCCCCCGTACGTCGAACGGGTAGTAGCGCTGGAACTCGTTGACGCACTGCGTCAGGACATCCTGCTCGAGGCTGTCCGCCCACCGCGGCTGAAGGATGCGGTCGACCGGTACGGCCTCCTCGCCGTAGAGTCTGCTGTAGACGTAGACGATATTCGGCGGGTAGTAGCCGGCGTCCCGGAAGAGCGCTTCTACGCTGTTCGTCGAACCGAATCCGATCGCTCCCGCAAGCTCGATCTCCGGAGCGTAGTCGGCTCGCAGGTCCGCCGCGGCGAGGGCGGCGTGACCGCCCTGCGAGTACCCTGCGGTGAAGCTTTCGGCGGCGGGCATAGCGCGCGTTCGCAGCAGCGTCCGCACGCTCGATGCCACTTCCCGGGCCGCGCGAATGCCGTCGAGCATCAGGTGACCCTCGGCGAACTTGCTGAAGTAGCGCTGCGGGATCGTTGTGTCGTTGAAGCCGACGTAATCGGGGAAGATCGTGATGAACCCCTGCCCGGCGTAGGCGAGCATATTCGACCGGTACCAGCCGAACCGCACGATCTCCGGATTCTCGAGGCTCGGCGCGCAGTGGTCGCCCACGCCGGTAGTCCCCGACCCGAAGGCGAGCACCGGCGCGGCAATCGGCTCGGCGCTCACCGGGATGTAGAGCGACGCCTGAGCACGGACGGCGCTGCCGTCGTGGTCGCTCGTCCAGAACACCAGCCGGTAGACATCGGCACCGTAGACCGGCTCGGGCATGGGGTGGTCCTCGAAGAAGGGGATCCCCTCGGCGGCGATCTGCTGCGGCGTGACGCGCTCCTCGAAGACGATCGAAAGCGGCGTGCCCGGCAGCGGTTCGTCCCAGCCTTCGCGAACCAGCTGCGCGGCAGCCGGGAGCGCGGTAGATGCGATCAGGGCCGCCAGCAGCGCGAGCCTCCGGATCGTCGTGTGTCTCATATCGGGTCCTCCATCGGTCCTGTTCTTACGGTAATGCATCGATCCATTCGACGACCGCCGGCCACGATATCTGCCGCGTGTCGTGCCTCGCTCCCTCGTAGACGAGGTAGCGAACGTCGCTGCCGGCCTCGCGCAGCGCGATCACGAAGTCGTCCTGCGTCCGCCGGTCGACGACGATGTCGTTCGTCCCCTGGAGGATGAGTACCGGGACGGCGTGCCCGGTCAGGCCGGCGCGGTTGTCCTCCATGATCCGGTTCAGCTGCGGATGGGTGAGCGCGAGCGTCCCCGCCCAGAGCGACTTCATGAAGTCGGCCCGAAAGAGGTCGGTCGCGCGGTCCGGGTAGTAGCTCTGCATTGCGCCCACGCACTGCCGGGTCGTGTCGTAGGCGAGCTTCGACGCCCACGGCTCGGCCAGGACCCGCAGCGGGTCGAACGTCTCGTCGCCGTAGATCGTACGATACGCCTGGACCACCATGGGCGCGACCGACGGATACTCGAGGAAGAGCGCGTCGACGGCCGTCGTGGGTCCGTATCCGATCAGCCCGTCGAGCTCGAGCCCGTCGGGAAACTCGTCGTTGCGGTCGGCGGCCGCGAAGATCGCGTGCCCGCCCTGCGAGTACCCGGCGGCGACCCGTGTCATCGACCGCAGCCCGCCGGGAACGCGTTCGGCGAGAAAGGCGTCGACGGCGGCGGTCACGTCCGCGATGAGCCGGGCCTCGCTTTCGGCGTGGAAGTAGGGCTGGATGAGGTCCCAGTCCTCGAACCCCATGTAGTCGGGGAGGATTCCGACGTAACCCTGGCCCGCGAGCGAGAGCACGTGTGCGCGGTAGAGGCCCCAGCGGATACCGGCGATGTGCTCGCGGGAGACCCGGCACGGATTGATGAGTCCCGTAGAACCGGGGGCGAACAGATACGAGCCTCGGGGCGTGTCGGGCTCTGTGACCGGCACGAAGAGCTGCACGCGCACCGGTGTCAGCGTTCCCGACGGGTGCTCGGTATCCACGAAGAGCTCGTAGACGTCGACCGCGTACCGGGCCTGCGGTGGCGCGACGCCTTCGAACAGCGGTGCGATGAACGAGTCGAGATCGGCCGGGGAGAGGCGTTGCTCGAAACTCGCCTCCCGGGCCGACAACCCGAGGAGTGGGAGCAAGAGCAGTATCGCGATGATCGCCGTCGGTCGCTCGCGCATGGGTCCCGGGTATACTACGTGGTCAGGCGCCGCGCGCGCAATGCCCCGGCTCGACGCATGCCCTGGCCGCTTGAAGCACCGGCGCGCGGCGAGTATTCTCCTGGGTGAGGTCGATGTGAAACGACTCCCGCTCGCGCTCCTGTTGCTCGTCAGCGCCGGGGCGCTGTTTTCCCAGGATGGTCTCTACGCCCCCTCGGTGCCCGAGGACGCGGCGCTCGTTCGGGTCGTGAACGCGACGAACGAGCCGCTGTCGATCGATCTGGGTCCGCTGCGCTACGATGTAGGCCCGCGCTCGGCGAGCGCCTACCGGCCGCTTCAGCCCGGAATCTTCGTCGTCGCCCTCGGCGGTGAGCGCACCGTCGTCGAGCCTCCCGCCCGGGCGTTCCTGTCGGTCGTTGCATCGCCGGTCGGAATCACCGTGTTCACCGATGAACGCCACACCGACCCGGCGCGCTCGCAGCTCGTGGTCTACAACGTCGGCTCGCAGCCGCTGGACTTCCGCGCCGTATCGCCCGAAGCCGGGCTCGTCTCGGACGTGATGCCGGGCGCCTCGGCCGCGCGCGTCGTCAACGCGATCCGCGTCGAAGTCGGAGCCTTCGTCGGCGACGATCCCGTCGCCACGGCACGGCTGGACCTGGAGCGCGGCGAGTCCTACGCGCTCGTCGTCCCGGCCCCCGGCAGCGGGGTTCCCGGATTCGTCGTCCGTGCATCGGTTTCTTCAGAGTAGCGCGTGGTCTTCTCGAGCGTCACCTTCCTGTTCCTGTTTCTGCCGATCTTCCTCGTCGTCTACTATGCGCTCCCGTTCCGGCTGCGCTCGGCGTGGATTCTCGTGGGAAGCTGGGTCTTCTACGGGTGGTGGCGCCTCGACTTCCTCCTCCTGCTCGTCCTCGCGGCGACCTCGGGCTGGTTCGCAGGGACGCGGATCGCGCGAGCGCGCGAGCGCGCGCCTCGGATCGCGAGACGGTGGGTCGCGCTGGGCGTGACGATCGCGCTGGGGGTGCTCGCGTACTTCAAGTACTTCAACTTCGGCGTGGAGACGCTTTCGGCGCTCCTCGGCTCGGTCCGGGGCGACGGAATCGCGGCGTGGCACGTGGTGCTGCCCATCGGCATATCGTTCTACACCTTCCAGATCATCAGCTACGTGGTCGACGTGTATCGCGGAAACGCCCCGGTGGCGCGCAGCTTCGTAGACGTGGCCGCCTACGTCTCGCTCTTCCCGCAGCTCGTCGCCGGTCCCATCGTCCGCTACGTGGAGATCGCCGACCAGCTGCGCTCGCGCGAGCACACGTGGGCGAAGTTCAACGAGGGGGCCCTGCGGTTCATGGTGGGACTGGCTCGCAAGGTCCTCATCGCCGACGCGGTCGCCCCGATCGTCGACGCGGTCTACGCGTCGCCTGCGCCCGGGCTGGCAGCGGCCTGGATCGGCGTCGCGGCGTACACGATCCAGATCTACTTCGATTTCGCCGCCTACTCGGACATGGCCGTTGGCATGGGGCGTATGCTCGGCTTCCGTTTCCCGGAGAACTTCGACTGTCCCTATCACGCGCGTTCGATCACCGAGTTCTGGCGACGCTGGCATATGACGCTTTCCCGGTGGTTGCGCGACTACCTCTACATCCCCCTCGGCGGCAACCGGCTGGGACCCCGCCGCACGGTGGTGAACCTGATGACGGTGATGGCGCTCGGCGGGCTCTGGCACGGTGCGGCGTGGTCGTTCGTCGTGTGGGGTCTCTGGCACGGAGGGTGGCTGGTCGCCGAGCGGCTCGCCGGCGTGCGTGGACGCGCGCGGGCTGGCGAGGCGGCGGGCCCGGAGCGGGCAGGGGTAACCCACGCGCGTCGACGCGATGCGGTTCGCACCCTGGCTCGCCACGTCGCCACGGTGCTCATCGTGATGCTCGGCTGGGTGCTCTTCCGCTCGGAGAGCTTCGGCGACGCGTTGACCCTGTACGCCGGTCTCGTGGGGGCACACGGGCTCGCCGTCCCGCCGGAGATCGGGTGGCAGCTCTCGACAGGGAGCCTCGTCGCGCTCGCGGCCGGATGGCTCCTCGTCGTCGCAGAGCCGCGGATGCGGGCCGCGGCCGGCACAGAGACGACGCCACCGCGGCCGGGACGGGCGGTGGTGTGGGGGCACGTCCTGCGCTTCTCCGCGTACGTGGTCTTCGTCGCGAGCGTCGTGCGCGTGCTCGCCTCGTCGTATTCGCCCTTTCTCTACTTTCAGTTCTGAGGCAGCGATGAGACACGACGGTACGACGAGCGCCATCCTCTTCCTCGCGACGGTGAGCGCCGGACTGCTGCTCGCTGCCGCCGGCGTGCTCGGAGGCGCGGGTAGCGCACCCTCGGCGTCGACGAGCGGCGGGCTGTCGCTGGTCGACGGTTCGCTCACCACCGAGTTCGAAGAGATCGTCGAGGAGCGTCACCTCCTGCGCGCTCCCGCCGTGTCGCTGGTCGCCGCGGTGCGTTACGTGCTCTTCCGCGACGCGACCGGTCCGGCGGTCGTCGGTCGCGACGGATGGCTGTTCACGCTGGAGGAGTTCGAGCGCCGACCGGGCGACGACGAGCGAATTGCCCGTCGTATCGATGAGATCGGGGAGGTTGCCGGGCGGCTGGAGTCGATGGGTATCGATCTCGCGGTCGCCCTCGTGCCGTCGAAGGCACGCGTCGTCGCGGGGCGGCTCCCTCGACGGTGGCGTTCGCTCGCCCGGCACCCGCGGCTCGACGCAGCCGTCGAGGAGCTCGGGAGGCGGCGTGTCACCGTCGTCGACCTGCGAGACGCGCTCGGCGGCGGTGCCGGCGGTGAGCGGCTGTTCTTCGCGCGCGACACGCACTGGACGCCCGAGGGCGCCCGCCGCGCGGCGGCGGCGGTCGCACGGGAGGCGCGGCGCGCGGGAGTCGCCCCCGACGCGTCGGCGAGCGACTGCGTCCGGGTCGCCGGAGAGCCGGCGGAGGTGCCCGGAGACCTCATGAGCTTCCTCCCGCTCGGGCGGCTGCGCGCCGCGTTCGGCCTGGAGGCAGAGGAGGCAGTGCCGGCCCGGGCCGAGCCGGCGCCCGGTTCGACCGGAGGCGCGGGCGGGCTCTTCGGGCCCGTGGATATCCCGGTAGCGCTCGTCGGTACGAGCTATAGCCGCGACGAACGGTGGGGCTTCGCCGAGGAGCTCAAGCTCGCGCTCGACGCGGATGTGCTGAACGTCGCGTCCGAGGGCGAAGGCCCCTTCGCGCCCATGCGCGAGTACCTCGAAGGCGAGACGATCCGCGACCCGAAACCGCGGCTCGTCGTGTGGGAGATTCCCGAGCGCTACCTCACGCTTCCCGTGCCGGGGCCGTAGCCGCCGTACGACGTCCTGATGACGCGTGTACCGGCATGTGGTAAGCTCGTCGGACTCACCACGAGCTCCTGGAGGACCTCAATGCGGATGTCACAGTTGTTCGGCCAGACACTGCGCGAAGCCCCCGCCGACGTCGAAGTAGCGAGCCACCGGCTGCTGCTGCGGTCGGGCTGTATCCGGCAGCTCGGCACCGGCATTTTCAGCTACATGCCGCTGGGCTGGCGCGCGGTATCGAAGATCAACGAGATCATCCGCGAAGAGATGAACCGCATCGGCGGGCAGGAGCTGCTGATGCCGGTCGTGAATACCGCGGACATCTGGAAGGATTCGGGCCGATGGGACGTGATCGGCCCGGAGCTCACGCGGTTCACCGACCGCCAGGACCGCGACATGGTGCTCGCGATGACGCACGAGGAGGCGGTGAGCGACCTCGTGCGGCAGGAGATCCGCAGCTATCGGCAGCTCCCGCGGCTGGTCTACCACCTGCAGACGAAGTGGCGCGACGACCCGCGTCCGCGCGCGGGGCTGATCCGCGTACGCGAGTTCATCATGAAGGACAGCTACAGCCTCGACCGCGACGACGCGGGACTCGACGCGCAGTACGATCGTCACTACGAGGCGTACCACCGCATCTTCGCGCGCTGCGGGCTCGACGTGCTCGCGGTCAAGTCCGACGTGGGCATGATGGGCGGCAAGGTCGCGCACGAGTTCATGTACCTCACGCCTATCGGCGAGGATACGATCATGGTCTGCCCCGCGTGCGGGTTCCGCGCGAACCGCCAGGTCGCCGCTTTCGGGCGGGCCGAACCGCAGAGCGAGGAGCTTCTGCCCGCGGAGGAGGTTGCGACGCCGGACGCGAGCACCATCGAGGAGCTGGCCGCGTATCTGGGCGTCCCGGCGGCGAAGACCGCGAAGGCGGTCTTCATGGTCGCCGAGATCAACGACGAGGAGAGCAAGCTCGTCTTCGCGCTCGTGCGCGGCGACCTGGAGGTGAACGAGACGAAGCTCGCGAACGCCGCCGGCGCGCGGGCGCTGCGCCCGGCGCGCCCGGAGGAGATCGTCGCCACCGGCGCGGTGCCCGGCTACGCCTCGCCGGTCGGCCTCGAGGGCGTGGAGGTCATCGCCGACCCGAGTATCGAATCGACCCCCAACCTCGTCGCCGGATCGAACCGCGAGGGGTATCACGTCCGCAACGTCAACTACGGCCGCGACTTCACCGCGTCCATCGTCACCGATATCGCCGCGGCCGAGGCGGGTCACCCCTGCCCGGAATGCGGCAAGCCGCTCGAGGCTCATCGCGGTGTCGAGCTGGGCAACATCTTCAAGCTCGGCACGCGCTACAGCGAGACGATGGGTTGCTACTTCCTCGACGAAGAGGGCAAACGCAAGCCGGTCATCATGGGAAGCTACGGCATCGGCGTGGGAAGGCTCCTCGCGAGCATCGCCGAAGAGCACAACGACGACGCGGGCATGATCTGGCCGGTGAGCGTCGCGCCGTTCAGCGTACACCTGGTGGCGCTGAAGGGCGGCGAGGCGGAGGCCGATGCGATCTACGACGAGCTCACCGTCGCGGGCGTGGACGTTCTCTACGACGACCGGGGCGAGCGTCCGGGCGTCATGTTCAACGACGCCGACCTGCTCGGTTTCCCGCTGCGCCTCACGGTGAGCAAGCGCAGCCTCGAGCAGAACGGCGTGGAGACGAAGCTGCGACACGAGGACGACCGCGGCCTCGTGCCGCGCGCGGAGGTGGTCTCGTGGGTCGAAGCGAAGCTCGCCGAGCTTCGTGCCCCGCTCGCCGAACGCGCCTCGCTCGCGCCGCAGACGGCCGAATAG
>CAZICD010000005.1:27891-83352 GCA_964537725.1 uncultured Spirochaetaceae bacterium
CGGCCGAATAGCACGAACCGGCTATTCACCGTCCTCCCGGGCGTGGCCAGTTTCTTCACAGGAGGCACCATGCTCAACCTGGAAGTTCAGAGCCGGAAGGATCCGGAGACGCTCATAGACAAGGCCGTCGCACGCTTCGCAGACCAGGAGGGGATGGGGGTGACCGAATTCGTCTCGCACCTCCATCACGACGGTCAGGCGCTCGACGTGACGATCACCAATATCGGCAACCCCGAGGAGGCGCGCGGCCGCATCGACTCGATCGCTGATTTCGCGCGCACGCAGTACGGCTACCAGCCCGCCCGCTTCCTGCTCCACTTCGACGATACCGGGAATCTGGGCAGGCACGTCGTCGTCGACGTCGAGTACGGGAACCCGCATCGAGTCACGTTCCAGTCCGACAAGGCGGACGAGGTAGTCCGGGCGTTCGCGAATACGATCACCTGATCGGGAGCGCGCTGTCCGCGGCTCCGCTGTCGGTGGTCGATGACCGCCGGCGCCGTCTCTGGTAGAATCCCCTCTGTGGACACGGACCGTACCCTGAACATGCGCCCGGCGACGGTGCGCTTCGACGACGCGGCGATCGACGATCCGGCGGCCGCGGTGAGGGCGGCGCTCGACGGTGCGCACCTCGACGTATCCAGCGGCGCGACCATCGCCGTCGCCGTGGGCAGCCGCGGCATCGCGTCGATCGACCTCATCGTCCGCACGACGGTCGAGTGGCTCCGCGACTGCGGCGCACGACCGTTCATCGTGCCCGCGATGGGCAGCCACGGCGGTGCGACCGCCGAAGGTCAGGCAGGGGTGCTCGCATCGTACGGCATCACCGCAGAGACGATGGGCGTGCCGATTCGCTCGTCCATGGAGACGGTGCGCCTCGATTCGTCCGGCGTCGACGTCGACCTGTTCATGGACCGCTTCGCGTGGGAGGCCGACGGCGTACTGCTCGTGAACCGGGTGAAGCCGCATACCGATTTTCACGGGTTCCCCGAGAGCGGGCTCTTCAAGATGAGCGTGATCGGCCTGGGCAAGCACGCGCAGGCGCGCGCGGTTCACAGCCTCGGGATCGAGGGACTCAAGCACCAGATTCTCCCCGCGGCGCGGCGCATCATCGGTTCGGGGAAGATCATCGGCGGGGTTGCGATCGTGGAGAACGCGTACGACCGGCCGCGCGAGATCCGGGCGGCGAAGGCGGCGGACATCGAGCCGATGGAGCGCGAGCTCCTCGATCTCGCCACGCGCTCGATGGCGCGCCTGCCGCTCGACGACATCGACCTGCTCATCGTCGACGAGATAGGCAAGGACGTCAGCGGTACGGGAATGGACACGAGCGTGATCGGTCGGATCCGCATCCGCGGCGAGGCCGAACCGGCCGCGCCCCGGGTGAAGAGCGTGGTGTGCTGCGGTCTTACGCCCGCGAGCCACGGCAACGCGATCGGCATGGGCCTCGCCGACGCGATCACGCGCGAGCTCTACGACGCGGTCGACTTTCAGGCGACCTACGAGAACGGGCTGACGAGCAGCTTCAGCGAGCGCATCAAGGTGCCCTTCGTCGCCGAAACACACGCCGACGCCGTTCGCGCGGGCATGCGGTTCGCCGCGCTCGACACCGACGAGCGCCGCGCTCTCGAGCGGGCGCGCATCGTGCGGATCAAATCCACGCTCGAGCTCGACACGATGCTCGTGTCGCCCGCAGCGGCGCAGGCCCTTGCCGACCGCACCGACGTCGAGTTGGGCACCGACGAGTACCCCCTGCTCGACGAGGCGGGGCGCTTCGTCGACTACTCGACGATCGCCTGGTAGACGCTCGCGTAGAGGTCGTCGGTGATACGGCTCGAGAAGCCGGGGACGAGTTGCAGCATGAAGACGGCCGCGAGCTCTTCGGCCGGGTCGACCCAGAAGAGCGTGCTGGCCGCCCCGCCCCACGAGAAGCGGCCCGGCGATCCGTAGTCGGTCCACTGGACGGGATCGGTGACGACCTGCCCGCCGAGTCCGAAGCCCGAGCCGGGCCGGTCCCAGCCTTCGACGTCGGGCGGCAGGTGATCGGTCATCATGAGGTCCACCGTCCGTGGCGAGAGCAGCCATCGATCGCCGGCCCGCCCGCCATTCAGGAGCATCTGCGCGAACCGGAGGTAGTCGTCCACCGTGGAGACGAGACCGCCGCCGCCGCTGGCCGGGCGCCGCGGGTCGGTGTACGCCATGACCGGCGGGTCCTCGGACGGCTCGAGGCCGTCCTCGCCCGGGGTGTAGACCACGGCGAGCCGCTCGCGCTCGGACTCCGGTACGGTGAACCACGTGTCGTGCATGCCCAGCGGCTCGAAGAGCTCCTCGGAGAGAAAGCGCGCGAAGGGGCGTCCGTCGACCTTCTCGACGAGGGCGCCGAGCACGTCGATCGCCACGCTGTAGCGCCACGCGGTGCGCGGCTGGTGGACGAGGGGCAGCTCTGCGATGGCTTCGGTCATCGATTGGAGCGACACATCCGGCTCCCGCGCGACCTTCCCCCACACGGCGCGCTCGAACTCCTGCTCCACCGGGTGCTCGTCGCCGATGCCGTAGGCGAGCCCCGCGGTGTGCGTCAGAAGGTCCTGGATCCTGATCTCGCGCTCGGCCGGGCTGGTCCGGAACGGTGGTTCGGTGCCGCCAAGGTAGACCTCCATCTCCTCGAAGGAGGGGAAGTAGCGCGCGATCGAATCGGTCAGCCTGATCTGGGCGCGTTCGCAGAGCAGCATCGTCGCCGCAGAGGTGATCGGCTTGGTCATCGAGTAGATGCGTACGAGCGTGTCGCGGGTCATGGGGCGTGCTGCGGCGAGGTCGCGCGAACCCCACGAGTCCAGGTACGCGAGCCGACCGCGACGCGCGATGCCCACGATCACGCCGGCGACCTCACCCGAGTCCACGTAGCGCTTCGCCACGGTCTCCACCTGGGCGAGTCGTCGCGGTGAAAAACCCGTCTCCGCCGGATCGATCCGTTCCATGCGTCCTCCTCGACGCCACTGTAGCGCGGATGCGGTGAGAGCGCCACCGGCTTGCCGCGGCCGCGATTGACGCGCGAAGGAACAGATGGGCACAATGGCCGAAAGGGGGCAGCCATGAAGGTCATCGTAACCGGAGGCAGCGGCAAGGCCGGACGCCACGTCGTCGAATCGCTCGTCGCAGGCGGGCACGAGGTGATCAACGTCGATCGGGTGCATCTCGACGCGCTTCCCGTGCGCACTATCCGGATCGATCTGGAGGACACGGGGGCGGTCTACGACGTGTTCGGCGAGTTCCGGCCCGACGGGGTGTGTCACCTCGCGGCGAATCCGTCACCGAGCGGCTACGCCCGAAGCGACACCTTCCGCGGAAACACCATGATCACCTACAACGTCATGCAGGCGAGCGGCGATCTGGGCGTGAAGCGGTTCGTGAGCGCGGGAAGCGAGATGGCAACGGGCTGGCTGACCACCGAGGAGCTGCCGCCGCGGTTCCCGTTCAGCGAAGAGGACCGTGTTCCGAGCGGCAACGCGTACGCGCTGAGCAAGTTCATGAGCGAGGTGATCGCCGACTCGCTCTCCGTACGCTATCCCGAGATGCCCATCTGCACGCTGCGGATCAACAACGTCATCCCGCCCGAGAAGCGCGACGAGATGCTGCGCCCGCGGCGCGAGCGCTACCCGGGTCCCGGGAGCGCGAACTACTGGAGCTACATCGACGCGCGCGACGTCGGAGGGGCGTTTCGCGCCGCGCTGGAGGGCGAGAGCACCGGCCACGAGGTGTTCCTGATCGCCGCCGCCGACACGTGCATCGAGGTTCCCATCCGGGAGGCGGTGAAGGAGCGATACGGCCGGGAGGGGAATTTCGCCTCCGGTCACGGTGACTTCGACTCGGCCTTCGACTGCGGCAAGATGGAGCGGTTCTTCGGCTGGAAGCCCGCTCACAGCTGGCGCGATCCCGAGTAGGCGCCACCCGCCGGTGCGCGGACCGCGAGCGCGCGGCGCCGCACGCCGGCGCTCGTGGCCCCGAACCCGACCGGGTCGCCGTCGGCCTGTACCGGTAGCGGCGGATCGCTCTCGATGGAGATCGTCTCCCGGACGAGGACGCGTTTCAGGTAGCGGCCGCTGCGCACCGGCCGCCCGGCGAGCACGTCGGCGAGCATCGCGAACGCCCCGCTGAGGCCACCGGCGAGGAAGATCGAACATTCGATGACGCCGTCGTCGGGCCGGCTGTCGGCGAAGAAGGTCTCGATCGCCGTCCGACGGAAACCGGCGTTGGCGATCAGGACTTCGCGGCCGCGAACCAGGTACTCGTGCCCGTCGGCGACCACGCGGAACCTCGCGGGGTTTCGTCGAATCAGGTAGAGCAGCACGCCGAAGAAGTAGGTCGCCGTTCCGAACACGCGTTTTGTCGCCGTGTCGACGTCCGACATCGTGAGCGAGCTCAGCCCGATGCTCAGGTTGAGTACCGACAGGCCGTCCTCCCGCACGATCGCGTCGAGCTCGACCGGTGGCGCCTCCCCGACGACGAGCCCGAGCGCCGGTCGCAGCCGAAGCGGGATGCCCAGGTACTTCGCGAGTACGTTGCCCGTCCCGCGGGGCACGAGCGAGAGCGGGAGCGGGTCCGCCTGCATCGCCTGCGCGACGAGGCTGAGCGTCCCATCGCCACCGGCGCAGACGATCTCGGTGAACCCGCGTTTCGCCGCTCCCGCGGCGATCGTGCGGACCCGCCGCACGCTCGCCGGAACCACGATCTCGTGCCGAAGCCCCGCACGACCGAGGATCCCCGCGACGATGCGACTCACTCGCCGCGCGATCGTCTTGCCGCCTCGTGCGTTGACGATCACGAGCAGGTTCCGCTCCATGCGCTCAATATAGGCATTTTGAAGACCCATCTGTATTGACATAATCGCCGTTGGTCTCTAAAGTTATGTAATGGAGTTTTTGGTATGGACTCGGAGCTGACCGCGCTCAACGATCAGTTCTTTGCCGACCTCGCCGAGACGATGGACGAGGTGGAGGCGAACCTCCTGAGCCTCGAGCAGTATCCCGACGATCCGGAGCGCATTCACGCGCTCTTCCGCGCGTTTCACACGGTGAAGGGAAACGCCGGACTCGTGGGCGAGCTCGAGATCCAGACCGCGTGCCACGCGCTCGAGTCGTCGCTCTCGGCTGTTCGCGGAGGCGCGCTGCCGCAGTCGCTCATCCAGCACGGGTTCGAGGCGCTTGATCTGCTGCGCGCCTGCGCGTCGGCCGGCTCCTCGTCGGAGTGCCGGGAGCAGTTGCATGGGCTCGCCGCGGCGGACGAGCGCCCACAGGCGCCGGATGACGAGCCGGCGCGTGCCACCCCGGCGCCGGGTGCCGGTTCGCGGCCTGCCGCGCCCGCCTGTGCGCCCGGGCGTCTCGATCTCGGGTCGTTCCGGGCGCTGGTCGCTGCCTTCGCGCCGGTCGCGCGGGTCTACGGCCGACTCCTCGACGCGGCCGCATGCGATTCCGCGGCGCGCGCGCGCATCGTCGCGGATCTGGGCATGGCCGTGCTCGACTTCGCGGACGCGGTGCCCGCCTCGTTCGAGCCGGTCGGGCGAGTCGCGCGCTACCTCGAAGACGCGCTCAGCCTCGTCGCGATGGCGGGGGTCGACTACGACGCCGAACGCTTCCCGCTCGTGGGACGACTGATCGGCGACGTGGAGCAATACCTGAAGGCCGAGCTGATCGAGTCGCCGCATCTGACGAGCATCCTCGTGGAGGACGCCGAGCAGGTGGAGCGCCTGCCCGAGGCGGTCGAGCAGCTCGACGGCGAGCGACTCATCGCGGTGACCATCCGCGTGCCGTTCGATGTGCTCGCGCGGACCGGTCGAAACCTGGAGCGCATGCGCAGGGCCGGATCCAGCTCCCGGCACACGGTCTTCTTCATCATGAACAACGATTCGCGGGGCGAGCTCGGGACGCGTCTGCTCGCGGACGTCCTCGGCGAGTATCCGCTCGTCGGGACGAGCGTGTGGGACGCGCTCCTGCACTCGGTCTCGCCGGAGGTATAGATGGCGTATACGGTTCTCATCATCGACGATTCCATGATCGTGCGGTCGGGTCTCGAAACCATGTTCGCGAAGGGCGAGCAGTGGGAGCGGGTGCTCACCGCGAAGGACGGCAAGGAGGGACTCGACGTCCTCGTCGCCGAGCGTCCCGACATCGTGTGCCTCGACATCGAGATGCCGGTGATGGACGGCCTGCAGGTCCTCACGAGGCTCGGCGAGCTCAGACGCGAGGGCACGCTCGAGACGCCGCCTCCGGTGGTCGTGCTCAGCGGAACCATGCACGAGAACGACGCGAACGTCAGGCGCGCGCGCATGCTCGGCGCCGCCGACGTGCTCGCCAAGCCTCAGGGCAAGTCCGCGACGCTGCAGATCAACTTCGCCGAGCTCGAAGAACGCCTGCTTCGGTTGCTGCCGTAGGGGGTCACGCGTAGAATGGGGGGATGATCCTCCGCTACGAAGGCACCAAGATCCCGCTGCGCGACTTCGGGATCCTGATTCCCGCCGCGCGAAACCGCCCCCAACAGATTCTCGATGCACTGCGCGAGGACCCCGCGCTCGGTCCTGAGGCGCAGTGGCGCATCGGCCCCGACGGCAGCACGATCGACCGGCGCGATCTCGAGCGCGTACACGACCCGGCCTACGTCGAACGGCTCTTCTCGGAGGGGCTCGAGGCGGTCCTCGTGTCGGTATTCGAGCTCGTCGACGAGCACGGCGAGTATCATCGCTACGATCCCACGATCGCGACCGAACCCCTGTCGAAGATGTTCGACGGTACGCTTCACGGGCTCGCCGGGACCTATCAGTGCGGGCTCGAGGCGCTGAAACGGGGCTTCTGTTTCTACCTCGGCGGTGGCGCTCACCACGGGCACTACGACTTCGGTCACGGGTTCTGCGTCGTCAACGATTCGGTCATCGCGATGCGCAAGCTTCAGAGCGAGGGGCGGATCCGCACCGCGTGGGTGATCGACGTGGACGCGCACAAGGGCGACGGCACGGCGGCGCTCACGCAGGGCGACGAGTCGATCGTGACGCTCAGCGTTCATATGGCGCGTGGATGGCCGCTCGACCTGCCCGAGTTCGACGCCGAGGGACGGCGACATCCGAGCTACACCGACAGCGATATCGACGTGCCGGTGGAGCCGGGCGCCGAGGCGACCTATGTCCCGGCGCTCGGTGCGGCCCTCGCCGACCTCGCTACCCGACCGCTGCCCGACGTCGCCTACGTCCTCGCGGGCGCCGACCCGTACGAGAAGGACGAGCTTCCCTCCACGCAGGGCCTTCGCCTCACGCTCGACCAGATGCACGCGCGGGACCTGTTGGTATTCGAGACGCTGAAGCGGCTCGGCGTGCCCCAGGCCTGGCTGATGGCAGGCGGCTACGGTGAACACGCGTGGGAACCGTATCCCGGATTCCTCTCCTACGCGCTGACCCATCCGCCGGCGCCGTCCGCGTAGCCACCGATCAGGAGACGATATGCACACACTCGACCCCACAATCTTCGCCTGTCCGCCGGCAACGTGGCGCGGTGCCTACTTCTGGAGCATCAACGATCGGGTCGACGAGCGTCGCATCCGCGAGCAGGTGCGGCACATGCACCGCCAGGGCCAGGGCGGGGCGTTCTACCATCCTCGCCCCGGCATGACCGACGCCTACCTCGGTCGCCGCTTCTTCGAGGGCGTGGACGCAGCGCTCGCAGAGAGCCGCGCGCAGGGGATGCTCTTCTACCTCTACGACGAGGACCGCTTTCCCTCCGGCTTCGCCGGCGGGTACGTGATGGAGGCCGATGAACGCCACGCGGCGCTGCAGCTCGTGCGCACGGTCGATGACGACACGCAGACACCATCGTACGACGTCGTGCCCGTCAGCGCGACGAGCCGCTTCGCGAATCGGCCCTTTCCCAGCCTGCTCAGCGAGGAGGCGGTGGCCGAGTTCATTCGGGTCACCTACGACGCGTACGCCGCGCGCTACGGTGCGCTCTTCGGCAGCGAGATACCGGCGTTCTTCACCGACGAGCCGAACGTTCGTACCGACAGACGAATCGTCTCGCTACCCTGGGCCGCCGACTTCGCCGACGTGTTTCGCGAGCGCAAGGGCTACGACATCGCCGACGAGCTCGACGCGCTGTTCGAGGGCGGCGATGGGGCGCAGCAGGTCCGCTACGACTACTGGGAGGTGATCGCCTCGCTCTTCGAGGAGCGGTTCACCGCGCAGATCGCCCGCTGGTGCGACGAGCACGGCATCATGTTCACCGGTCACTTCTGGGAGCACGTGTTCCCCAATCCGACCTTCACCGGCAGCGTCATGCCGAACTACGCCCGGATGCAGGCTCCGGGGATCGATATGCTCTTCCACCCCGACTGGACCGCCGGGCGCGCGGAGGTCCAGTTCGGGAACAACCTCGTCGTGCGCGAGCTCGTGAGCGTGGGCAACCAGCTCGGCAAGCGCCGGTTGCTCTCCGAAACGCACGGGGCAGGCGGCTGGGACTACGAGTTCTCCGCGATGAAGCGCATGCTCGACTGGCAGTTCGCGCACGGCGTCAACCTCGTCTGCCAGCACCTCTACCACTACAGCCTTCGCGGCTACCGCAAGCGCGACTTCCCGCAGTCGTTCGGCCCGCACCAGCCCTGGTCGCAGTCGTATCGCCTGCTCGGCGACTACATTGGACGTCTGAGCTACGCGGTGAGCGCCGGTCGTCAGTGCGCCGACGTGCTCGTCCTCCACCCCGCCGGCTCGACGTGGACCGAGTGGGACCCGCTCGCCGAAGACCCGGCCGCAGAACCGGCGATGCAGGCGATCAACGACGGCATAGCCGGCGTGCTCGCGACGCTGTCGGCGAACCAGATCGCGCACGACCTCGGTGACGAACACCTGCTCGAGCGCCACGGCTCGGTGGGCGCCGGCCCGTCGCTCGTCGTGGGTCGTATGGCGTACCGCGTGGTCGTGCTTCCGACCATGGTGACGATCCGCACCGAGACGCTGCAGCTGCTCTCGGAGTTCGTCACCGCGGGCGGAGTCGTCCTCGCCGCGGGGAGCGCCCCACAGCTTCTGGAGGGTCGGGCAGCGCCACGGCTCGGGGCCCAGCTCGACCTCGGCGAGCCGCTGACCGGCGACCAGCTGGTCGCAGCGCTTCTCGAGGCGGATGTGGAGCACCTGCGCGTCCAGTCGGTGTCGGGTCCGCGGGAGTCGCTGTTCTACCAGCGTCGCGAGACCGATGCGGAGAAGATTCTGTTCCTCGCGAACGTGGACCGCGCGCAGAGCGTGAGCGTCGCGCTCTACGAGGCGCTCGCCGGCGCCGAGCTCTGGGATCCGGTCGACGGCACCGTGACGGCGCTCGAGCCGCACCACGCCGGCAGCGGGACCTTCGTGCTGCCGCCGGCGGGCTCCCTGCTGATCCGCGTTCCGGGCCAGGCGGCCGAGCGGTTCGCGATTCGCCGGCCCGAGCTGCAATCGCACGGATCGGTGACCGTTGGACCGGATGCCTGGAGCGTGGAGCAGCTCGGCATGAACGCGCTCGTGCTCAAGCGCTGCCGGGTGAAGCTGAACGACGGCGAGTGGAGCGGCGAGGAAGGTGTGCTCGCGGCCGATGATCGCGTGCGCGAGAAGCTGGGCATCGAACGTCGATCGATGGGCGCGCGCCAGCCGTGGATGTACTCCGATGAGGAGCGCTCGGTGACCGCGGCTGTACGCGCGCGGTTCACCTTCCATGTCGCCGCTCTACCGGACGGGCGACTCGAGCTCGCGCTCGAGGACCCCGAGCGGGTGGAGATCAGCGTGAACGGCACGCCGGTCGCACCTCGAAGCGACGAATGGTACCGCGACGAGGCGTTCCGGCTCGTCGACATCGCCGCGCTCTGCACGGTCGGCGAGAACACCGTCGAGCTCTCGTGGAGCGACTACGGCGTGGACGACGGCATGGAGTGGATCTACGTGGTCGGGGACTTCGCCGTCGCCGGCGCTGGGGCGGTCGAGCCCGCGATCGTCTCGCAGACCCCGCTCACCGTGGGCGAGTGGACCGCGCAGGGTCGGCCGTACTACTCGGGCTCGGTACGGTACGAGGCGACCGTCGACCTGCCCGCCGACCTTCCGGTACCCGCCGAGCGCGCGGTGGCGCTCGAGCTCGAAGGGCTTGAGGCGATCGCGGTCGACGTCATCGTGAACGAGCAGCCGGCCGGCACGATGGGCTGGGCGCCCTGGACGCTCGACGTCGGCCGCCTCGTACGGCCGGGGGCGAACCGCGTCACGCTCGTCGTGCACAACTCGATGCAGAACCTGCTCGGTCCGCACGACGACGAGGGCCGGCGCGGCATCGTGACCCCCGGATCGTTCGGCGGTACCGAGGACACGTACTTCGACGAGACGCGCTTCGACGGCTCCGCGCGGCTGAGGCTCTATCGGCCCGTCGGCTGAGTGCGCCCGATTCCCGCGCGTCGCGCGACGAGGAAGAGGAGCAGGAAGCCGAGCTCGGCGAGACCTCCGACGAGGAACACGTCGGCTACGCTCATGGAGCGGTAGAGGATGCCGCCCACGAGCGCGCCGGTGACGCCGGCGGCGCCCATGTGGGTGCTCGAGAAGAGCGCCTGCGCGGTCGCCCGCATACCCTCGGGGGCGAGCTCCCGCGCGATCGAGACGCCGGCAACCAGGAACAGCGAGAAGGTCAGTCCGTGCATCAGCTGCGGCACGAGCGCGAGTATCGGGTCGGAGATGATGCCGTAGAGGACCATTCGCACGCCGACGCCGCCCATCGCGACGAGAATGAGCGAGAGCGCCCGGAACCGTTTCAGGAGCCGATCGGCGAGACCGAAGACGAGGAGCTCGCTCAGCGTCGACACCGCGAGCGCGACGCCGCGCAGCGTGCCCGATCCGCCGATCGAGTTGAGATAGATGAACAGGTAGTGGTGGATGAAGGTGCTGCCGGTTCCCGCGACGAAGACGGTGAGAAGGAAGTACCTCCACCGCGGGTCTTTCGCGATCGACACGAAGCCGGAGAGGATATCCGACCCGAGCCGGGTTCGCGGGATTCGCAGCGTGAAGCTCGCGAAGAACAGTCCGATCATCAGCGCGCCGTAGACGGGGAAGACCGAGCCGAGCCCCGCGCGGTCGACGACGATGCCGATCGCCGGCGCCGCTACGCCCCAGCCGATCGCACCCCAGAGCCGGACCCGCCCGAAGCGCTCCTGCCGCTCGCCGAGGTCCTCGAGGACCGCGTGGTCGAGCATGGGTCCCACCGGAGCCACGGCTATCGAGAAGGCCACGACGACGGGAATGAGCACCGCGAAGCTCGAGGCGGCGAGGAACGCCTGCGCCGAAGCCGCGGCGAGCAGCATCGCGACGGCGAGCACGAGCCGGTGGCGGCCGGTCGCGTCGGCGACCGCACCCCACAGCGACGCGCCGAGGATGCTTCCTGCGGGCCACAGCGCCGCGAGCAGGCCGAGTCGCGCGCCGGTGATCCCGAGCGTCTCGTAGTAGAGCGTGAGCACCGGCAGGACCGTGGCGTTTGCGGCGTAGAAGAGCAGGTACACGGCGGTGCCGCGGCGGGATGCGAGCATCCGCCTACGCTACACGAGCGCGAGCGGTTGGGAAACACCCTCTGGACGGACCGGACGACTTGTACTATAGTAATAGTACAAGTAAGCGGGAGGTGGCGATGAGTACGCTGGCGATCGAGGCGGACGAGGTCCGCTACTCGTATGGCGAGACGCTCGCCGTGGACGGTATCAGCTTCACGGTCGGCCGCGGCGAGGTGGTCGGGTTCCTCGGTCCGAACGGTGCGGGCAAGTCGACGACGGTGAAGTTGCTCACGGGGATGCTGCGGCCGGACGGCGGCGCGATTTCCATGCTCGGCTACGACGTCACGCGCGAGCGGGCACGGGTGCACGAGCGCATGGGTGTCTGCTTCGAGGAGAAGAACCTCTACGTGGAGATGACGGCGAGGGAGAACCTCGACTTCTTCGCGCGGTTGTTCGGGATCCGGGGCTACGACTGCCGGGCGGTGCTCCGTCGCGTCGGACTGGAGAGTCGCATGGACGATCGCGTGAAGCGTTACTCCAAGGGAATGCGGCAGCGGCTGATGGTCGCCCGCGCGCTCGTCAATACGCCCGACGTCCTGTTTCTCGACGAGCCGACCGACGGGCTCGACCCGGTTTCTGCGCGCGCGATCCGGTCGGTCATCACCGAGGAGGCGCAGCGCGGGGCGGCGGTCTTCCTGACGACTCACGACATGAACGAAGCCGATCAGCTCTCCGACCGCGTCGCCTTCATCAACGACGGCCGCATCGTCGCCTTGGACACGCCGGAGAACCTCAAGCTCGAGCACGGCAGTCGTTCGGTGAAGGTCCGGATGCGCGGCGACGACGGGGTGGAGGAGCGCGTCGTTGCCCTCGGCGACGGCGGGGCGGGCGAGCTCCTGCGCAGCGTCGCCGACGACCCTCGACTCATGACGATCCACACCGAAGAGGCGAGCCTTGAGGACATCTTCGTGAAGCTCACCGGACGGGGGCTCGTATGAAGGGTCGATCACCGACCGCGAGGACGAGTCGGCTGGGCGTGCTCGCCACGATCTTCCGCAAAGACCTGCTGCTCTTCGGGCGTGACTGGCTCTTCCTCGCGCTCACGATCGCGAGCGTTGCGATCTTCGTCGCGCTCTACTACGTGCTTCCGGCGGAGGTCGAGCCGGCGTTCCGCCTCGGCGTGCGGGGAACTCAGCTACGGACGGCGATCGAAGAGCTCGCGGGCGCGGAGGACGAGGGGGTGCCGATCGAGTTCTTCGAGCGCGCCGATGCGCTTCGGGCGGCCGTGGAGGCAGGTGATCTCGACGTTGGCATCGACCTGCCGGACGGATTCGCCGCCGACGTGCGTTCCGGTGAAGCGGTCACCGTCACCGTATTCGCGCGGCCGACCCTTCCTCCGGAGTACAGCGGAGCCGTCTCGACGATGGTGCGGGAGATCGCATTCGCGATCGCCGGATACGAGCTGCCGGTCGTCGAGCCGGCCGAGGAGCGCGTCGTCCTCGGGCCGGATTCCGGGCCTGTCCCGCTGCGCGACCGGATGCGCCCGCTCTACGCCTTCATGGTCCTGATCATGGAAGCGGTTGCGCTGGGGACGCTGATCTCCTCGGAGGTGCAGCAGCGGACGCTCGTCGCGATGCTCGCCACGCCCGCGCGAGTCTCCGATGTTCTCCTGTCGAAGGGGGCTCTCGGTACGCTGATCGCGTTCACCGAGGCGGCCGTCGTGTTGCTGCTCGTCCGGGGCTTCGGACCGGCGCCCGGGCTCGTGCTGCTCGCGCTCTTCCTCGGCGCGGTCCTCGTGACCGGCGTCGCGATGATCGCCGGCTCGGCGGGGAAGGACCTCATGGGGACGATGCTCAACGGCATGGTGATCCTCCTGCCGCTCGCCGTCCCCGCCTTCGCGGTGCTCTTCCCGGGGACCCCGGGGTTCTGGGTGATGGTGCTGCCGTCGTACGGTCTCGTTCGCGCCATCCTCGACACATCGGTCAACGGGCTCGGCTGGGCGGAGAGTCTGCCCGAGCTGGGGATGCTCGCCGCATGGTGCGTCGCGATCGCCGGGCTGGGCATCGTCGTGCTTCGACGACGGATGGGGGTTGCATGAGAATCCGAAACGTCGCGCTCGTCGCCGGAAAGGAGTTCTCCGTCGGCCCGCGCGGCATGATGTTCGTCTTCGTGCTCGTCATGCCCTTTCTCATCACCGCGATCGTAAGGCTCGTCTTCGGGGGGCTCGCCTCGCCGACGCCACGTCTCGGTGTGGTAGACGAAGGACGGTCCGTCTTCGTCGAGCTCGCCGGGGAGGCGGGTACGCTCGAGGTGACGCGGTATCCGGGCGCGGATCGACTGCGCGAAGCGGTCGCCGCCAACGACGAGGACGCCGGGCTCGTGCTCCAGGAGGGGTTCGACGAGATGGTGCGCGCAGGCGACCGGCCAGAGCTTCACCTCTCGGTCAGCAGCCGCGCGGAGGACGCCGACCGATCGATCGTCGCCGTGGAGGTGATCGACATCGTACGTTCGATCGCCGGACAGCCGTCGCCGCTCGAGGTGAACGTCGTGACCGTGGGCGAGGGCCCCTCGGTTCCGCTCGAGGAACGCTTCGTACCGCTGCTCGTGCTCGTCGCGGTCGCCTTCGCCGGCGTCTTTCTGCCGGGATCGGCGATCGTGCAGGAACGCGAGGCGGGAACGCTGCGCGCGCTGCTGGTGACACCGGCGACCGTCGGAGAGGTGCTCGCGGGGAAGGGGGTGGTCGGCTTCGTGCTCGCCTTCGGGGTGGGGGCGTTGACCCTCCTCGTGAACGGCGGGTTCACCGGCGCGAACGCGAGTCTGCTCCTCGTGCTCGCCGTCGCGGCGCTCATGTGTGTCGAGCTGGGCCTCGTGGTCGGGGCCGCGGTTCCCACGATGACCGCGCTGTTCAGCGTCTGGAAGTCGGGCGGGCTGATCCTCTTCGCCCCGGCGATCCTGTTTCTCTTTCCGGGCGTGCCGGACTGGGTCGCGATGATCTTCCCGACGTACTACTTCATGGGCCCGCTCTACGCGATGGTCGTCTCCGGAGCGACCCTCGCCGGCCAGCTGCTCGAGCTCGCCGTCGCAGTTGCGATCTGCGGGGCGCTGGTGCCGCCGGCGGCGGTCCTCGCGCGACGCATGGCGAACCGCCTGGCGCGCACATAGCCGTGCACACATAGCCGTGCACACATAGCCGTGCACACATAGCCGGTATGGTCTATGGCGCGCGGTCGCGGCGAGGGCGTACGTTACCTCCATGGCCGTGCGCAACCGGGACATCGCGGGGATCCTCAGCGAGGTCGCCGACCTGCTCGACATCAAGGACGCCAACTCGTTCCGCGTCCGCTCGTACCGCAGCGCCGCGCGGACGGTGGAGGATCTCGACGAGCAGGTGGCCGACCTCGTGGAGCGCGGCAGCGATCTCTCGTCGCTTCCCGACGTGGGCGACAGCATCGCGGATAAGCTCGAGGAGATCGTGCGCACCGGCCGGCTCGAGCAGCTCGAGGAGCTGCGGTCGGAGATGGACGCCGATGTCACCGAGCTCCTCGACATCCCGAACATAGGGCCGGCCGGCGCGCGAAAGCTCTTCAACGAGCTCGGTGTGACCGATGCCGAAGGGGTCGTGCGCGCCGCGGAAGCCGGGAAGATCGCCCGGCTCGACGGGTTCGGCGAGACGACGCAGCAGCACCTCCTGCGCGACGCGCGACGCTTCCTCGAGCGCGGCACGCGCGAGCGCCTGCCGCTCGGCGAGGCCGACGACGTCGTGTCGCCGCTGCTCGACTACCTCAACGAGAGCGCGAGCGTGGACCGCGCCGTGGCCGCCGGGAGCTACCGGCGGCGCAAGGAGACGATCGGCGACCTCGACATCGTGGCGGTCTGCGACGATCCGTCGGCGGCGATGGACGCCTTCGTCGATTACGAGCGCGTGGAGAGCGTCGTGTCGCACGGTACCACCCGATCGACGGTCGTGCTCGCCTCCGGGCTGCACGTCGACCTGCGCGCGGTGGGCGAGGAGAGCTACGGCGCGGCGCTCTACTACTTCACCGGCAGCAAGCAGCACAACATCGCGACGAGGCGGATCGCGCAGGATCGCGGCCTGAAGATCAACGAGTACGGCGTCTTCGACGGCGACGAGCGAATCGCAGGCGGCACCGAGGAGTCGGTCTTCGACTCGATCGATCTGCCCTACATCGTGCCGGAGCTCCGCGAGGACCGGGGCGAGGTCGAGGCGGCCAGGGAGGACAGGCTGCCGGACCTCATCGGCCTCGACGACATCCGGGGCGACCTCCACATGCACTCCACCGCGACCGACGGGAAGAACTCGATCCGAGAGATGGCCGAGGCCGCCGTCGGGCTCGGCTACGAGTACATCGCGATCACCGACCATTCGAAGCGGGTGTCCATGGCGAACGGGCTCGACGCCGAACGACTCGAGCGGCAGATCGAGGAGATCGCGCGGGTCAACGGGGAGGTCGACGGTATCCGCGTCTTCCCGGGTATCGAGGTCGACATCCTGAAGGACGGTTCGCTCGACCTGCCCGACGAGATCCTCGCTCGGCTCGACGTCGTCGTCGCCTCGGTGCACTACGACCGCGACATGTCGGAGGCGAAGATGACCGATCGGGTCGTCACCGCGATCACCGATCATCCCGTCTCCTGCGTCGGACACCCGACCGGGCGCATGATCGGCGTGCGCGACCCCTATCCGCTCGATCTCGGCGCGCTCTGCGAGGCCGCCGCCGAGGCGGGCGTCGCGCTCGAGCTCAACGCGAACCCCGAGCGACTCGACCTGAGCGACCAGGCGTGCCGTTCGGCGGTCGAGGCCGGCGTGTCGCTCACGATCGGCACCGACGCGCACAGCACCGCGAACCTCGGCTTCATGCGCTACGGGGTGGACACCGCCCGCCGGGGCTGGGTCGAGGCGTCGCAGGTGCTCAACACCCTCGGCGCAGACGACGTGGCGCGGGCGCTTTCGCCGGGAGGACGCGGTGGCTGAGAACCGGTTCGTCGAGGAGCCGGACGCGAAGCGAACCCCTGCGGCCGAGCTCTCGCGGGAGGAGGCGCGCGACGAGGTGGAGGAGCTTCGCCGTGCGATCGAGCGGTTCAACCGCGCCTACTACGTGGACGGCGAGCCGGAGGTTTCGGACGAGACGTGGGACCGCCTGTTCCGGCGTCTGCAGACGATCGAGGACCGATTCGAGGAGTTGCGCAACCCCGCCTCGCCCACGCGTCGGGTCGGCGTCCCTCCGGTGGACGAGCTCGACGACGCAGAGCACACCGCGCCCATGCTCAGCCTCAACGCCGTGCTCGAGCCGGAGGAAGCAAGGTCGCGATTCGACGCGCTCGTTGCGGCCGCGCCCGGCTCGGGCGACGATCGAGCCGGCACAGCGGCGGTGGTCGCCGAGCCCAAGATCGACGGCCTCTCGCTCGAGGCGGTCTACGAGGACGGCGTTCTGGTGCGCGCGGCGACGCGCGGCGACGGCCGCGTGGGCGACGACGTTACGGCGAACGCGCGGACGATCCGGTCGCTGCCGCTGCGGCTCGGCGAGGGCGCTCCGGCGGTGTTGGCCGTGCGCGGCGAGGTCGTGCTCCGGCGCGACGAGTTCGTCGAGCTCAACACCCGCCGCGTCGAACGCGGCGACGAGCCCTTCGCCAACCCACGGAACGCGGCCGCCGGCGCGATCCGGCAGCTCGACTCCCGTGCGGTCGCCGACATCCCGCTCGACATCGTCTGCTACGATATTCTCGTGATCGAAGGCGCCGACCGGCAGCCGGAGACCCATACCGACGAGCTCGACCTGCTGTCCGCGCTGGGACTCCCGCTCTCCGACCTGAACCGGACGATCGGCTCCTTCGACGAGCTCGAGGAGTACCGTCGCCGGCTCGTCGACGACCGCGACGAGCTTCCGGTCGAGCTCGACGGCGTGGTCGTGAAGCTGAACGACCTCGCCTCGCGCGAGGAGCTCGGCGTTCGCGACCGCAGCCCGCGCTGGGCGTTCGCGTGGAAGTTCCCTCCCCGACGCGAGCGCACCCGGGTGAGAGAGATAACCGTTACCGTCGGGCGTACCGGCAAACTCACCCCCGTCGCGCTCCTCGACCCGGTCGAGATCGGTGGCGTGACGGTCAGCCGGGTGTCGCTGCACAACGCCGACGAGGTGGAGCGGCTGGACGTGCGCAGAGGCGATCTGATTCGCGTCGAGCGCGCCGGTGACGTGATCCCGCACGTCGTGGAGCGTATCGGCGAGCGCGGACGCGAACGCCCCGACCGCTTCGCCATGCCGAACCGGTGCCCGGTGTGCGGCACCCGGATCGTTCGCGAGGGCGCCTACCACCGGTGTCCGAACGGTCTTGCGTGCCCTGCACAGCTCGCCGGGGCGCTCGAACACTACGGCTCGCGTGAGGCGCTCGACATCGAGCACCTCGGGGAGAAGACCGCGAAGGCGCTCGTCGACGAGGAACTCGTCTCCGACCTCGCGGGGCTCTACGAACTGTCCACAGAGGAGGTTGCGTCGCTCGAAGGTTTTGCCGAGCGCAGCGCGGGGCAGCTCGTGGACGCGATCGACGCCTCCCGCGAGCCGGCGCTCGACCGGTTCCTCTACGCGCTCGGCATCCCCGGCGTGGGGCGGCACCTCGCACGGGTGCTCGCGCTCGAGTTCGGCGATCTCGAATCGCTGCGGGCGGCCGACGCAGAACGGCTGCGCGCGGTCGCCGAGATAGGCGAGGAGACTGCACGGTCGATCGCGGGGTTCTTCTCCGAAGAGCGTACGCGCGAGGTCATCGACCGCCTTCTCGACGTCGGCGTCAGCCCGAAGGCGAACGGCCACCGGACGTCCACGCTCGATGGGTTGACGATCGTCGTCACCGGTTCGCTCGAGGGCTACAGTCGCGAGGAGGCGAAGACGGCGATCGAACGGCGCGGCGGCCGCGCCACCTCGAGCGTGAGCGGCGAGACCGATTACCTCGTCGTGGGTGAGGACCCCGGCTCCAAGCTCGACGACGCGCGCGACAACGACGTGCCGGTGATCGACGAGGACGCCTTCGAAAGGCTTCTCGGCGGCGAGCGGCCGTAGACGCGCTCGGTCACCCGGCCTTCTGGTACGAGGGCGCGCCCGCCTCGTCGCCCCAGAGCTGCTCGAGCCGTCGCACCCGGCCGCAGGCGGTCTTGTAGCTGTTGTACCGTACCGGGTTCTCCAGGTAGTAGTCCTGATGGTTCTCCTCGGCGCGCCAGAACCCGTCGTTGTCGTCGCCTTCGATTACGTCGAGCGGGTTTATCCGCGTGACGATGTCGGTCGAGAATCGGCCCGACTCGTTCAGCTCGCGTCTGCTCTCTTCGGCGAGGCGTTTCTGCTCCTCGGTGCGGTAGAAGATGCCCGTCCGGTACGACTGGCCGCGGTCGCAGAACTGGCCGCGGGCGTCGAGCGGGTCGACGTTGCGCCAGAAGACGTAGAGCAGGTCCTCGTAGTCGAGCTGGTCGGGGTCGTAGAAGACGCGCACGACCTCCGCGTGGCCGGTGCCACCGCCGACGACCTCGTAGTATCCAGGGTCCGGGACGTCGCCGCCGGCGTAGCCGGAGACCGCCTCGTAGACCCCGGGAACCTTCTCGTAGGCCTCCTCCATGCACCAGAAGCAGCCGCCCGCGAAGACGGCGGTCTGTGCGTCTTCGGGGATCGATTCCGAGCCGTCGGACGGGCCCGCGACTTCTTCGCCGGCCGAATCCTCGCTCCCGCCGGCTGCGAAGAGCGGGGCGGGCAGAAGCGCGAGCGCGATGAGCGTGGCGAGCGCCGGAACGAGGCCGGAACCGATGCGAACTGATCTTCTCATAAATCGAAGGTATGTCCCTTCCGTGACCCGGTCAAATGAGCCGGAACTCCTTCCACTTGCCGCTTCGGAACCGGAGGTACATGGTCACGCCCATCGAGATCACGAAGCCGATGAAGAAGACCCACACGAGCACGGGGTCCGCCCGGACCACGCGGATGAGTACGACCGCGACGACCGCGAAGATCCAGTGGAGGATGACGCTCGCGCGCATGACCCACTTCGTGTCGCCGGCGCCGCGAAGCGCCCCGGCGAAGACGAGCTGCGTGGAGTCGGCCATCGTGTAGAGACCGGCGAGCCGCACCATCGTCTGCGCGAGCGAGGAGACCGCGCCCGTGTCGGCGAACCCCGCGCTGAACAGCCCCACGAGCGAGGGAGCCGCGACGAGGAAGAGCACCATCATCGACCCTGAGTAGATCCAGCCGATCCGCAGCGCGAGCAGCGCGGATTTGCGCGCTCCTTCGGTGTCGTCGGCTCCTATGTACTGGCCCACCACCGCCGTCGTTGCCACGCCGAGTCCGAGCATGGGGATGAAGGCGACGATGTCCCAGTTGAAGGTGATCGTCGTCGCCGCGGCCACGTCGGCGCCGTAGCCGTGCATCAGCTGCACGAAGAGGTTGAACGCGAGGACGTTGAGAAAGATCTCCACGCCTGCGGGGCTGCCGAAGCGCAGCAGGCGCGCGAAGAGCTCGCGGTCGAACGCCCACGCGCTTCGCGTACCGTACATCCGGTCGATGCGCTTCGAGAGGTAGGCCGCCAACAGGATCGCCGTCCCGGTGAAGCCGCCCCCCAGCGTTCCGATCGCCGCGCCCACGATGCCCAGCTCCGGAAAGCCGAGCCGACCGAAGATGAGGACGTAGTTGAGCGGAACGTTCACGAGCATCGCCGCGATGTTACTGAGCATCACGATCCGCGTCCTCCCGATTCCCAGGAAGAACCCGGTCAGCGCGTGCCGCACGAGCAGCACGACCGCCCCTGCGATGAGCCACTGCGCGTATGCCGATTCGAGCGGCACCTGTCCCGGGTCGTGCCCGATCCACGCGAAGAAGCGGGGCACGAAGAGGGCGATCACGAGCAGGACGGGAACCGCCATGAGCGAGAAGTAGACCGACTGCGCCGCGGCTTTCGCGCAGTTCTCCCTGCGGTCGGCGCCGTAGTACTGCGCGACGATCGCGTTCACGTAGCCGGCGATGCCCACGAAGATCGAGGCGACGGTGAAGTTCACGAGGCCGCCCGCCATCGCCGCCGAGAGGTGGAGCTTGCCCACGCGCGAGAGGAAGAGCCGGTCGACGAACTGCATCACCGTCTCGGACGCCTGCGAAACGATCATGGGAAAGGCGATGTTGAGCAGGCGTCGAAGCATCGCGCGCGTAGCCGGCGCCGGTGGTACGGTCGAGGCCTCTGCTGATGACATGAGGGCCAATCTACGCCGCCTTGCGCGGAGCGTAAAGAGCGCCCGGCGCCCCCGAAGCCGATTCGCGTCCGCGCGTTCGCGGCGCGCTCAGTCGAGCAGGTACGTGAGCAGGAGCTTGTTCACGCGGCCGGCGTGGCTCTTGAACACCCCGTGTCCGGCGCGCGGAACCGAGACCGCCTCGCCGTCGGCGAGCAGGAGCGCGGTTTCCCGGGCAATCGCGGGCGGGTAGAGCACGTCGCGCGCCCCGTTGACGACGAGCGATCTGGCGGGCACGTCCTTGCACCGCGCGCGCAGGTCTGCCTCCGCGACCGTCCGGGTGAGCCCGATGTAGTGCTCCGGGTCCTCCGGCTCGCCGTAGAGGCCGGGGAAGAGCCATGCTACGCTCGAGAGGACCGCCGCGCCGAAGAGGCCCGGGTAGAACGCGGCGATCTGTTCGCGCGCGAGGCGCCTCCACGCGCCCGCCTCCGCGTGAGCCACCGAGCGTTCGAGCAGGCTGCGACCCTGCTGGGAGAGATAGGCGCCACCGGCGACGAGCGCAAGCTTCGTGCACCGGGATCCCAACCGCGCCGCGGTCTCGATCGCCATGGCACAGCCGGTCGAAATACCGACGATCGCCAGGTCGGTCAGCTCGAGCTCGCGCGCGAGGTCGACGTAGTCGTCGGCGATCGTCTCCAGGCTCATCTCGCTCGCCGGCCGTTCGGCACGCCAGGCGACCGCGAGCGAACGCTCCTCGGCGATCTGCTCGAAGGCGCCGCGCACGCCCTGCAGTCGCAGCCCCTCGGGCACCCGGTGTTCCGGTTCGATTCCCGGCACGATCAGCACCGACGGCGGTGCCTCGCCGAGGACGACGTACGGGAGACCCATGTTGGAAAGCGTGGCGTAGCCGGTCACCATGCGCCCAATATACGGGTGCACCGCGCACGGATGCTACAATGGGAGCGATGATCGACGCAGTCATTGAAGCCTACCGCCTGAAGGACCAGGCGCGCACCGGGTGGGAGTTGCGCGGAGTCCGCGAGCCCGAATCGGTGGCCGACCACAGCTGGGGCACCGCCTACCTCGTTCTCCTCTACGCCGGGGAGGCCGGGGTCGACCGCGCGGCGGCGCTCGAGATCGCGACCGTGCACGACCTCGCGGAGGCGGTGACCGGCGACGTCGCGACGCGGATCCGCGAGATGGACGATGCCGATGTCGCGAGCGCGAAGCGAGAGCGCGAGGAAGCCGCGATCGACGAGCTCACCCGGGCGTACCCCTCGGCCGCGGCCGGGCTGGTCCGCTCGCGTTGGCTCGAGTACGAGGAGCGCGCGACCCCGGAGGCCCGCTTCGTGCGCGACATGAACCTGATCGACATGTGCCTGCAGGCGTACCGCTACGAGGCCGACGAGCGCTACGATCCCGACGCGCCGAACCCGCACTTCCCCGACTACGCCGGGCTCGACGAGTTCTTCGCCACTACCCGTCCCAGGCTCACCACGAGGCTCGGCGGAGAGCTCTTCGCGGACCTCGCCCGACGGTACGCGGCGCTTCCTCGCGTGGCCGAGCGGCGAGGGGAGGAGACCCCATGAGCACCACCGACCCCTTCGTCGGACGCGTCACCGAGCTCAACGATGCCCCGTTTCGCGACGGCGACTACGTCCTCTACTGGATGCAGCGCAGCCAGCGCGCGAGCGCGAACCACGCGCTCGAGTACGCGGTTCGCATCGCCAACGATCGCGAGCTGCCGGTTGTCGTCGGCTTCGGCCTGACCGCCGACTACCCGGAGGCATCCGAGCGCGCGTACCGGTTCATGCTCGAGGGGCTCGCCGAGACCGCGGCGGCGCTGCGCGAGCGTGGCGTCGGCTTCGTCCTGAGAACGGGCGAGCCGGCGGGCGTCGCGCTCGACCTCGGCCGCGACGCGGCCGCGATCGTCTGCGACCGCGGCTACCTCGCGCATCTGCGCGAATGGCGCTATCGCGTGGGGCACACCGCCTCGTGCCACGTCGTCGAGGTCGAGTCGGACCTCCTCGTCCCGGTCGAGGAGGCCTCGGGGAAGCAGGAGTACGCGGCGCGCACGATCAGGCCGAAGATTCACCGCAGGCTCGGCGAGTTCCTCGTCCCGCTTCCGGAGGAGGAGCTCCGCATCCGCGTACGGCGGGAGCCGCGCGGCGAGGACCCCGCCGACGTCGACGGCCTGCTGCGGAAGCTCCGGCCGGCGTCGACGCCCGGGAGCGTCGGCGGCTTCTTCTCGGGCGGCCCGGATGAAGCGCACCGGCGGCTCGAACGGTTCATGAGCGAGCGGCTCGACGACTACGAGGAGAAGCGCAGCGAGCCGGGGCTCGACGTGAGCACGGGCTTGAGCCCGTACCTCCACTTCGGGCAGATCTCGTCGCTCGAGATCGCGCTCGCCGTCGGCGCGGAGAGCTTCGTCGCCGGGCTGGACGCCGGCAACGCGCAGATGAAGAACCAGCCCGGCTCGGTGGGCATGCGCACCGACAGCGAGCAGCGGGCGAGCGCGCGCGACGCGCTGCTCGAGGAGCTCCTCGTGCGGCGGGGGCTCGCGTACAACTACGTCTGGTTCGCGCGCGGCTACGACCGCTACGACGCGCTGCCGCAGTGGGCGCGCGACACGCTCGCCGACCACGCCGACGACCCGCGCGAGTTCGAGTACTCGGACGAAGAGCTCGAATCGGCCCGGACCCACGACGAGCACTGGAACAACGCGACGCGCGAGATGCTCACGACCGGGTACATGCACAACTACATGCGGATGTACTGGGGCAAGAAGGTGCTCGAGTGGACGGCCGACCCGCAGCACGCCTTCGAGCGGCTGCTCGCGCTCAACAACCGCTGGTTCCTCGACGGACGCGACGCGAACAGCTACGCGAACGTCGCGTGGGTCTTCGGGCTGCACGACCGGCCGTGGACCGAGCGCGACGTGTTCGGCAAGGTGCGCTACATGAACGCGAACGGCCTCCGGCGGAAGTTCGATATGGACGCGTACGGCGAGAAGGTGCGTCGGCTGGAGGAATCGGCGCGCGGCTGATGCGGCCCGATGCCGGTGCCCCGATGCGCCGCGCGCGCGCCCATCGGACTTGCACAAGCCTCGCGCTCGGTTTACGGTAGAGCAATCGTTTGCGAAGACCCGCGTCCGACCCGTGCGGAGCGCTCTCGCGACGGGAAGGAGAGAGTATGCTGCATCGCGAACCGTTCGGCGACACCGACTTCGAGGTCACCGACATCGTCCTTGGTACGTGGAAGGCCGGCGGCACCGACTGGGGGCCGCAAAACGACCTCGCGACCGTGGAGACCATCAAGAGGTGCGTCGACGGAGGGGTGAACCTGATCGACACCGCTACCGGCTACGGTATGGGGCGCGCCGAGCGCGTGATCGGGTACGCGCTCTCCGACGAGGGAGGCGCTCGGCGGGGGAAGGCGCTCGTGATGACGAAGTGGTACCTGTGGATGGGCCGTGACGAAGAGAAGATCCGCGACTGCAGCCCGCAGGCGCAGGCGGAGTTCCTCGACGGGTCGAAGGCTCGATTGCAGCAGGACCCCCTCGACGTCGTCCTCCTGCACCGCGACGACCAGAAGACGCCCATCGAGACGGCCTTCGGGACGCTCGCGAAGTACCAGGCCGACGGGCAGATGAAGTACATCGGCGTGAGCAACTACTCGCTCGACCATCTCCGGCGCGCGCAGGCGGTCGCGCCCATGCAGAACTACCAGATCCGCTTCAGCCTCCTCGATACCGAGGCGCGCGACGACGGCCGCCTCGACTTCTGCCGCGAGAACAATATCTCCGTGGGTGTCTACAGCGTGCTCGGCTCGGGCTGGCTCGCACCGCGGCTGAAGCCCGGCAGCGAGTATCCGGTGTGGGACCGGCGTCATCAGAGCCACCAGGGACCCGAGTTCGAACGGATGGCCTCGCTGCACGCGGAGCTGCAGAAGGTCGCCGACCGGCACGGCTGGTCGGTGACGCAGCTCGCGATCGCGTGGGTCCTGAGCCATCCCGCGGTGACGTTCGCGATCGTGGGTGCATCCACGCCCGAGCAGGCTGACCACAACATGGCGGTCAGCGGCGGACGGCTCGGCGACGACGAGATCGAAGAGTGCGAGACGCTCGTGCGCGAGCACCGCGCAGCGCGGTAAAATAAGGAGCAGACAATGGCGAATCATCACATCAAGCTGTCGAACTTCGTGAGCCCGGAGCCGGAGGAGGGCGAGCTCGCCTTCCTCAAGCAGATGGGGCTGGAGTACGTCTACTCGTGGTTGCCCGACAACCGCTACGAGACGATCGAACGCTTCCTGGAGACCGTCGGCGGCGCCGGCCTCACGACCTTCAACCTGGGCAACTACGAGTTGGGCAAGTCGCCGAACATCCACCTCGCGCTCGCCGACCGCGATCGCGACATCGACGCCTTTGCCGAGTTCCTTCGCAACCTCTCACGCGCCGGCATCAAGCGGACGACGTTCACCTGGGAGCCGGACAAGGTGTGGACGACGCACCGCGAAACGGTACGCGGCGGGGCGGTGGCGCGTGCGGTGACGGCCGGCGATCTTCCGGTCGAGAAGTTCACGCACGAGCGGCGCTACGAGCGCGAGGAGCTCTGGGACAACTTCGCGTACTTCATGGAGCGGATCATTCCGGTCGCCGAGGAGACCGGCGTGCGGCTCGCGCTCCACCCGAACGACCCGCCGGTCGACGAGATCGCGGGCATCCCCTGCCTGATCCGGTCCGGGGCCGACTACCGGCGCGCCTTCGAAACCGCCGGGAGCATGGCGCTGGGCATGGAGTTCTGCATGGGCTGTTGGCTCGAAGGCGGGGAGGACGGCTTCGGCGACATTCACGCGGGTATCCGCGAGTTCCGCGACCGGATCCTGATCGTCCATTACCGCAACATCACCGCGCCGCTGCCGCACTTCGTGGAGACCTTCATCGACGAGGGCTACGGCGACATGTTCGCCATCATGGAGACGCTGCGCGACGTCGGATACGACGGCTCGCTCATCCTCGACCACACGCCGAAGATGCACGAGTGGGCCGGCCGGGGCGCGGCGACCGCGTACGCGATCGGCTACATCAAGGCGAACCTCGCGCGGCTGTAGGCGGGTGGCCGGCGGCTCGTTTTCCGGCGCCGGCCGCGCGCGCCCGGGGGGCGCGGCCCGCCCTACGCCCGCGTCTCGGCGAGCGCGTCGAGCACGACGGGAATCGACTCCTTCCAGTTCGCCTGCCTCGCCTCCGAGATTTCGAAGGCGAGGCGGCGCCCGTCCGGCGCGCCCTCCTCGACGCGGTCGAGCACGAGACGCCGCAGCTCGTCCGGCGGGAGCTCGTACGCAGACGCGTTGATGTTCGACCAGAAGAGCTTGTCAGGCCACGCGGCGCGCGCCTGCGCGAGCGTCTGGTCGCCCTCCGGTGGGGGCGTGAGCGACTCGATCAGGTCGATGGGCGAGCGCGCGACGAGCTCCTTCACGCCCGCCGTCTGCCCGTCGTAGTGGCTGCCCACGATCTTGCCCGCCTCGTGCAGCACCGGGAAGCACTCCTCGTAGACCGGCAGCAGGAACTCCGCGTAGCGGTCGGGCCCGAGTGACTCGGCGGTGAAGTTTTCGAGGTTCGAGACGAACGTCCCCGGGCCGGCGGCGACCACCTCCACCTTGCGGCGGAAGAGGTCGAGCATCGCCTCGTAGAGCTCGCGGACCTCCTCTTCGTAGTCGAAGAGGTGAAAGCTGAAGCTCTCGAGCCCCGCGTAGTCGACGAGCATCTCCTGGAACGGGGTCCGTCCCACCATCGACCAGGTCACCGCGTACGGCTGCATGGTCTCCTCGGCACGCCCGAACTCCTCGTAGGCGGGGACGACCGCCGTGTTGCGGACGATCGACGTCATGGTACGGTAGTCGGCGGCGTCGTTGAGAAAGAACTCCTGCTGCCAGCTGTTCGTCCATCGCGCGGTGAGCTCACCCTCCGGCGTACGCCAGACGAGCCGACGGACCGGCACCCCGTTCTCCGTCGTCGTCCGGTCGACGACCTCCAGATTCCGGCGCTCCAGGCGGAACGGGTACTCCTTGAACGTGAGTCCCAGGCCGCGCTCGAAGAGCGGCTCCCACGCAGGATCGTCTCTCACGTCCTGCCACTTGGTGTGGTAGATCGTGTAGGGGATCTCGTCCGGGCGGTCTCCCGCCCAGAACGCTTCGAGTCGTTCTCTGATCGTCATGCGTACTCCTCGTCCGGACGCTCAGTCGTCGAAATAGGCGTCCCCGTTCCACAGGAACGTCCGCGCTACCGCGTCGTTGAGCTCCACGCCGATTCCCGGCGCGTCGCTGACCCGCATCGCGCCGTCGGCGAGAAACGGCTTCTCGCCGTCGCAGAGGTCGCTCCACCATTCGATCTCCCGTCCGTGAAACTCCAGATACAGGAAGTTCGGAACGCTCGCCATCACGTGACAGCCGGCCATCATTCCGAGCGGCGAGGAGACGTTGTGCGGGGCGATCGGGATCGCGAAGGTGTGGGCGAGCTCCGCGATTCGTTTGAGCTCGGCGAGCCCGCCCGCCTTCGTGATGTCGGGCATCACGACCGACACCGCACGCTTCTCGAAGAGCTCGAGAAAGGAGTGGCGGAAGTAGAAGTCCTCGCCGGTACAGACCGGCGTGGAGCTCGACGCGTTGATCTGCGCCATCGCATCCACGCTCTCGTCGGCGACCGGGTCTTCGAGGAAGAGCAGCCGCGCCGCTTCGAGCTCGCGGGCGAGGGTGGTCGCGGTCGGCAGGTCGAAGTGGCCGTGGCAGTCGATCGCGAGGTCGATCTCCGGGCCGATCGCCTCGCGGATGGCGTAGACCATCTTCACGATGTGGTCGAGATGCGCCGCCGAGGGGTGGTAGTTCCAGTCGTCCCGGAACGATCCCATGTGGTCGGCGTCGAACTTGAGCGCGTTGTACCCTTCGGCGATGACGGTGAGCGCCTTTTCGCGAATCGACGCGACGGTGTCCTCGGCTCCGGCTTCGCTGTCGGCGTAGAGCGCGATCTCGTCCCGGTAGCGCCCCCCGAGCAGCGTCGAAACCGGCACTCCCAGCGCCTTTCCGGCTACGTCGTAGATCGCGGTCTCGATGCCGGTGAGCGCGAAGCTCACCGGCGCCGACGAGCCGCCGCCGTAGCGGCCTCGCCTGCGAAGCGTCTCCATGAGCGGCCCCGGCGCGAGCGGATCGGCGCCGACGACGAGCTCGCGCAGCGCGATCACGGTCGATTTCACGGCGAACCCGGTGTACCAACCGGCCGAGTTGCACTCGCCGGTCCCGACGATCCCCTCGTCTGTGTACACGCGGACAAACGTCCACACCGAGCCGCCGCTGTGGGGTTCTTCCTTCCCGATTACCGCCGCGCGAACGTCCGTTATCTTCATCGCCGCTCCTCTTCCGTCGTCCATCCTACCGCGGTCCGGGCCGGTGCGCAAACGGTTGCCCGTTCGACGGCGGTCGGACGAAGCGGCGACGCGTCGTGAGAAACCGTTTGCGTTCTCGCAGAACCAATGCTACACTGCAAGAGGTTGAAGAGGCCGGTACCGGTTTCTTCGCCATTCGGATTCGCGGCGGAGCGTCCCGTGACGACAGACGCCGCGTATCCGGGCAGATGCATTCGGCAGCATCGTATGCCGAGCGGTCGTGCGTCCGAGGTCGGGCGGCGGCCGAAGACAAAAAGGAGGGTTTCATGAAACGTGCTCTAACGTTCCTGATGATGCTCGTGATCGCGACCGCTCTGTTCGCTTCCGGCGAGCAGGAGGGCGAGGCACCGGCAGAGCCGGCGGAAGTCGCCGAAGATGCGGCGATGGAAGCGCCCATGCTCACCGAGATGGTCGAGGCGGGTGAGCTTCCGCCCGTGGAAGACCGGCTTCCGGCCGAACCGCGGGTCGTCGAGGCCGTCGATTCGATCGGCGAGTACGGCGGCACCTGGCACCGCGCTTGGCGCGGCGTCAACGACTTCCACGCCTTCGGGCGCATTGTTTACGAGCCGGTCCTGCGCTGGCCGCGCGACCCCGCCGACCCCGTTCAGCCCGGTCTCGCCAAGGACTGGGAGTGGAACGACGACGGTACCGAGCTGACGCTCTACTTCCGCGAAGGCCTCAAGTGGTCCGACGGTGAGCCCTTTACCGTCGACGACGTGATCTTCTGGTGGGAGGACATCGAGACCAACGAGAACATCACCCCGGCGATCCACACCGAATGGGTCGTGGGCGGCGAGCCGATGGAGCTCGAGAAGATCGACGACTCCACGATCACGCTCAAGTTCGCCGGTCCGAACGGTCTCGCCGAGACCGTGGGTCTCGCGTTCCACGGCAACCAGTGGCCGCTTGGCTTCGAGCGCTTCGGCTTCTTCGCGCCGCGGCACTACCTCGAAGAGTTCCATCCGGACTACAACGAGGACGCGACCTACCGTGACTTCGAGGACGCCGCGTGGGAGTACAATACCGAGCGTCCGTCGATGACCGCGTGGAGAATCACCGACTGGGAACCCGGCGCGGACGAGCTGGTGGCGACCCGAAACCCGTACTACTGGGCGGTCGACGAGCTCGGGCGGCAGCTTCCGTACATTGACGAGGTCTATTTTTATCTGGTCGACGACGTATCCGCGATCAACACGCTCGCGCTCCAGGGTGAGCTCGACATGCAGCACCGCGGCATCGACTTCAGCCAGGTCAGCGTCTACATGGAACAGGCCGACCGGTACGACTACAGCGTGCTCAACTGGACGACCGCGCAGGCGTCGTTCCTCACGTTCTTCCCGAACCAGAGCTACGGCGACGAGAAGTACCGCGAGCTGCTGCAGAACCCGACGTTCCGCCAGGCGCTCTCGCACGCGATCGATCGCGACCTGCTGAACGAGGTCATGTTCCTCGGTCAGGCGCATCCGCGCACGATCACGGTCGTCGAAGACTCCGCGCTCTTCCAGCCGGAGATCGAGGACGTGTACTCAGAGTACGACGTCGAACGCGCGAACGCGCTGCTCGACGAGATCGGGCTTGAGATGGGAAGCGACGGCACACGGACCTTCCCCGATGGATCCCGGCTCGAGCTCGTTGTCGAGACGATGGCCTCGTCGGGAAACACTGCGGACGGCATCCAGATCGTCGCCGAAAACTGGGAAGCGGTCGGCCTCGACACGCAGGTGGACGTCTCCACGCGAGAGGTCTACTGGCCGCGCGCGACGAGTAACGACGTCATGATCGCAACGTGGTCGACGGACCGCGGGCTCGTCCCGATGATCGACCCGATCTACCAGTTCCCCTTCGACGAACGGTCGTGGATGGCACCCTCGTGGGGCATCTGGTACAAGACCGGAGGCGAGCAGGGACGCGAGCCCACGCCCGAGATGATGGAGCTCATGGACCTGTACGACGAGTACGCCACGACTCCGGATCCGGAGGCGCAGCTCGAGATCGCGAAGGAGATCGTACGCCTCTCGACCGAGCGGCTCTACGTGATCTCGACGGTCGGCATGCCGCCGGCGCTCGCGATCGTCAAGGACAACTTCCACAACGTCCAGGAGTCGCATACAGCCGACTGGCTCATCATGACGCCGGGGACGATGGATCCGGCTCACTTCTGGATCGAGCAGTAAGGCAGCAAGAAAGGCTCCTCGATGAAGGAGCATCCCGGGCGGGCCGGCATCGCCGGCCCCCCGGTTCCCGTCTACAGCGGACGTACCCGCGGGGAGAAGAGAGAGAGGAATGCTAACGTACATCGCGCGCCGGATTCTGATCGTCATTCCGACGCTGTTCATCATCTCCATCGTCACCTTCATCATCATCCAGCTGCCGCCGGGCGACTTCTTCACGACGCTCCAGGCGGAGATGGCCGAGACGGGTGGTGGTCAGGGACGAGAGCTCGTCGAGCATCTCCAGGAGCTCTACGGGCTGAACGAGCCGGCGTGGCGCCAGTACTTTCGCTGGATATCCGGTTTCCCTCGGCTTGATTTTGGCTATTCGCTCGGGTGGAACGCACCCGTGTGGGACGTGATCAAGGGCAACGTTGCCTACACGATCGGCCTGGGCTTCCTGTCGCTCATCTTCATGGTCATCGTGTCGATCCCCATCGGCATCTACTCCGCGACGCACCAGTACTCGCCCGGAGACATCGCGCTCTCCGCGCTCGGGTTCATCGGGATCAGCCTGCCGGGCTTTCTGCTCGCGCTGATCTGGATGTTCGTGGGGATCGTCATACTCGGGGTGGACGTAGGCGGTGTGGCGTCGATGGAGTTCCGAAACGCGCCGTTCAGCATCGCGAAGCTACTCGACTACCTCAACCACCTGTGGCCGCCGGTCGTCATTCTGGGGCTCGCCTCGACGGCGCAGCTCTTCCGGATCATGCGCAGTAACCTGCTCGACGTGCTCGGGCAGCAACATATCACCACCGCCCGTGCGAAGGGCCTGCGCGAGAAGAAGGTGATCCGGAAGTACGCCGTCCGTATCGCGATCAACCCGCTCATCAGCGTCATGGCGCTCGAGGTACCCAAGATCATCAACGCGTCAATCCTCGTCGGGATCGTCATGTTCCTGCCGACGCTGGGCCCGGTCTTCCTGCGTGCGCTCCGCACGCAGGATATCTACATGGCGGGCACGATTCTGCTCTTCACGACCGTCATGCTCATGGTGGCGAACCTGATTGCGGACATCGTGCTCGCGATCGTCGACCCGCGCATCGCGTACGATTGATAGGGAGGCTAATCCATGCAAACGCTCTGGGAACGATGGACCTCTCTCGACAGTAAGAAGAAGTCGCGGGAGATAGTCGGATACTACGAGAAGCTCGCCGATACCCTCGGGTACAAGTCGGCAGAAGAGCTCGAACAGGACATCGCGGACGGGAAGCTCGCCGAAAGCCAGTACGGGCTCTCGCAGTGGCGTCTCATCCTCAAGAAGTTCGCGCGAAACCGCGCGGCGATCGTGGGCGGGGTGATCATCCTCATCTATTACCTCACCGCGATCTTCGGAAATTTCATCGCGCCCTACGGGCTGACCACGCGCTTTCAGGCGAATATCCACATGCCGCCCCAGCGCGTTCGGATCTTTCACGAGGGCGAGCTGCAGGCTCCTTTCGTCTACGGGATGGAGCGCACACTCGACGAGAACTTCCGGGTCGTCTATAACCGGATTCCGGAGGAACGCTACCGGGTGCGGCTGTTCGTCAGGGGCGACGAGTACGAGCTCTTCGGGTTCATCCCTGCGAGCATTCATCTCTTCGGGGCCGAGGGCGATGGCGTCGTAGCGCTTTTGGGGACCGACCGGCAGGGTCGCGACGTGTTCTCCCGGACGATCCTGGGGAGCCAGATCTCGCTCTCGGTCGGTCTGCTGGGCGTCATATTCAGTCTCTTCCTGGGAACGATCCTGGGGATCACCTCCGGGTACTTCGGGAAATGGGTCGACGATCTCATACAGCGGATCATCGAGTTGATACGCTCCTTCCCGTCCATATCGCTATGGATGGCGCTGTCGGCGGCGGTGCCGCAGGAGTGGACGATCCTGCAGACCTACTTCGCGATCACGATCATCCTGTCGCTGATCGGATGGACGTGGCTCGCGCGACAGCTGCGCGGAAGCGTGCTCGCGCTGCGCAACGTGGACTACGTGCTCGCCTCGCGGCTCTCCGGCGCGAGCCACCGGTGGATCATCTTCCGCCACCTTATTCCGGCGACCGCGGGGCACATTATCGTCGTCTCGACGCTCGCGATGCCGGCGATGATCATCGCGGAGACGTCGCTCAGCTTCCTCGGACTGGGGTTGCGGCCCCCGGTGACGAGTTGGGGCGTTCTCATCCAGGAGGCGCAGAATTTCCAGACGATCGCACACTACCCGTGGCTGTTCATCCCGGCCGGCGTCATGGCCATATCCATCCTCGCGTTCAGCTACCTCGGTGATGGACTCCGCGACGCGATCGACCCGTATACCGTATGAGTGACACGAAGATGGACGACAAAGACCAGGACGTGATCCTGCGGGTGAACGACCTCAAGACCTATTTCAACACGCTCGACGGTGTCGTGCGCGCCGTCGACGGGGTCTCGCTGACGATGAAGAAGGGCGAGACGCTCGGTGTCGTGGGCGAGTCGGGGTGCGGAAAGAGCGTTACCGCGTTCTCCATCCTGCGCCTGCTCCCCAAGACGAGTATGATCGCCGGTGGCGAGATGATCTACTCGCGAAGCGGCGGCGAAGAGGCGCTCGATCTCGCGCAGATCGACCCGAACGGGAGCGTGATGCGCAGAGTCCGCGGCGGCGAGATCGCGATGATCTTCCAGGAGCCGCTGACCTCGCTCTCGCCGGTCCACACCGTCGGCAGCCAGATCGCCGAGGCGGTGCTGCTGCACGAGGACGTGACGCAGGACGAGGCGAAGGAGCGGGCGATCGAGATGCTCGACGCGGTGGGCGTTGCCCTCCCTCGCCAGCGCTTCGACGAGTACCCGCACCAGTTCTCCGGCGGTATGCGACAGCGCGCGATGATCGCCATGGCGCTCTCGTGCAACCCGGCGCTCCTGATCGCAGACGAGCCGACGACCGCGCTCGACGTGACGATCCAGGCCCAGATCCTCGACCTGATGAACTCGCTCCAACAGCGGTTCGGCATGTCGATCATGATCATCACGCACGATCTGGGCGTGATCGCCGAGATGTCCGACCGCGTGAACGTGATGTACATGGGGAAGATCGTCGAGAGCGCGGATGTGAATACGATTTTCGAGCGGCCGCTGCACCCGTACACGGTCGGGCTCATGCGGTCGATCCCGCATATCCAGGCCGGGGAGCGACAGACGCTCACGCCCATCGCCGGTAGCGTCCCTGACCCCTTTTCGATTCCGCAGGGCTGCCCGTTCTACCCCCGCTGCCCCATGCCCAAGCGCGACATCTGCCAGGAAGAGGTGCCGCTCGTAGAGGTGGAAGAGGGCCATTTCGTGCGCTGCACGCTCTACATGCCGTGATCGGAGACGTTTGAGAATGAGTGATAACGATATTCTGCTCGAGGTGAACAACCTCAAGATGCACTTCCCGGTACAGAAGGGGCTCTTCCGCCGGACCGTCGGCCACGTACGCGCTGTCGACGGCGTCACCTTCGCCATTCGTGAGGGCGAGACGCTCGGTCTCGTCGGTGAGTCCGGGTGCGGCAAGACGACGACCGGCAGGTGCATCCTGCGCGCGCTCGACCCCACCGAGGGCGAGATCAAGTTCCGCAAGGACGGCGAGATGCACGACCTTGCGCAGCTCAACGGCTCGGAGCTGAACCCCTTCCGCACGGAGATGCAGATCATCTTCCAGGACCCGTTCAGCTCGCTCAACCCGCGGATGACGGTCATGGACATCGTGAGCGAGCCGCTTCGTATCCACAAGCTCGCGAAGGGCGACGAGCTCAAGGGGCGTGTCCGGGAGCTGCTCGAGGCCGTGGGTCTCAAGGCGCAGCACATGAACCGCTACCCGTACGCGTTCAGCGGCGGGCAGCGCCAGCGCGTGGGAATCGCCCGTTCGCTCGCGCTCCAGCCACGACTGGTCGTCTGCGACGAGCCGGTGTCGGCGCTCGACGTGTCGATCCAGGCGCAGGTATTGAACCTGCTCGAAGGGCTTCAGCAACAGTTCGGGCTCACGTACCTCTTCATCGCGCACAACCTCTCGGTCGTGCAGCATATCTGCGACCGCGTGGCGGTGATGTACCTGGGCGATCTCGTCGAGGTGGGAACGTCTCACGAGCTGTATCACCACCCGATGCATCCCTATTCGGAGGCGCTGCTCTCCGCGGTGCCCAAGACCGACCCGAGGCAGAAGACGCAGCGCGTGCTCCTGCAGGGCGACGTGCCAAGCCCCGTCGACCCGCCGTCGGGGTGCAAGTTTCACACGCGCTGCCGCTACGCGAAGGATATCTGCAAGCAGGAGCACCCGCCGCTTCGCGAGGTGAAGCCCGGCCACTGGTCGGCGTGCCACTTCGCCGACGAGCTCGAGCTCAGCGGCGTCACGACGATCAAACAGCAACCGCTCGAGGAACAGACATCATGAAGATCACCGGAATCATTGCTCATCTCTTCGATTCGAAGACGAAGTACCCCTTCGACTGGCAGGTCGACCGGCCGGGCTCGGACGACGGACGCGGGCTCGACATGCGTCAGACGTGCGTGCTGCGCATCCAGACCGACGAGGGCATCGAAGGCCACGGCGTCGTTGGAAGCCGCGGCGCGCCCACGCTCGACGTCGTCAAGCGCCGCTTCGGCCACTTCCTGCTCGGCGCGGATCCGCTGAACACCGAGTTCCTGTGGGAGCGGATGTGGGATATGGACCGCCTCGAAGAGTTCCCCATCTACGCGCAGGGGATCGCGGATCTCGCGCTGTGGGACCTGAAGGGTAAGGTCGCGAAGATGCCGGTCTACCAGTTGCTCGGTGGATATCGGGACAGCATCCCCGCCTACGCGTCTACGACTGGCTACGACACCGAGGAGGAGTACCTCCGAGTGATCGACGCCGCGCTCGAGCAGGGCTACCGCTCGATCAAGCTCCACTTCCGCTACCGCGACGTGAAGACGAACGCGAAGCTCTGCAAGCGGGTGCGCGATCACGTGGGCGACGAGATCGAGCTCACCGTCGACGCCTCCGCGCTCTGGGACTACACCGACGCGCTCTGGTTCGGCCGCAGGCTCGAGGAGCTCGACTACCTCTGGTACGAGGAGCCCATGCGCGAGTTCGACCTGGAGAGCTACGCGAAGCTCTGCCGCGACCTGGACATCCCCGTTCTCGCGGCGGAGACGCCCGACGGCGCGCACTGGAACGCCGGCGAATTCATCCGGCGCGGCGCGCTCGACATCATGCGCACGAGCACGCACTACAAGGCCGGCTTCACCGGCGGGCTGAAGGTAGCGCACCTCGCCGAATCGTACGGGATGTACGCGGAGGTGCACGGCGGAGGACCCGCGAACCTGCACCTCGGGCTCGCGTTGCCGAACAACCGCTACTACGAGGACATCGTCGTGAGCCCGGAGCAGATCCGCGACGCCGGTTCCCGCCTGCCTGTCATCCTCAAGGACGGCATGGCGAGCATGCCCGAAGGAACCGTGGGCATGGGGCAGGAAGTCGACGTGAAGTACCTCGAAGAGAACGCGGTGGAGACGGTGCGGCTGCCCGGCTGAGCGAGCGTTGCCTACCCGGGGCGCGCCGCCTACCGCGCGCGCTCGGTGTCGATCTCTTCGACCAGCGGCGCGAGCGAGGCGACGCTGCGCCGCGCCCAGTCCATCTCGAGCGCCGAGGTCTCCTCGATCGAGCCCGACCACGGCGTCCATTGTTCGAGCACGACGCTCACCTCCGGCGGCACAGAGCGCAGCAGCGCGCGCACCGGGAGGTCGCCCTCGCCGGCGGGTGTACCTTCCACGAGGTACCCCAGCCGGTGGTCGAGGCGCCGTGCGCGGTAGTCCTTCACGTGCAGGTTCCCCGTGACGTCAGCCAGGGCGTGAACGACCGTCTCGTAGCCTTCGCTCCGCCCGAGCGAGTTGAGCGAATCGAGGCAGACGCGCACGCGAGCCGACCCGATGCGGTCGACCGCGCGCCGAAGCGAGTGAACCGAGTAGCCCTCGTAGTTCTCGAGGCAGAGCGTCACGCCGGCCGCCTCGAAGTCGTCTACCACGGCGGAGACCGATGCGACCGTCGCGTCGGTGAAGGCGCGGTCGGCCTCGTCGTCTCCCATGGAAACCGTGCCACGCGGGACCGACCTGAGTACGCGCGCTTCGCAGCGCGTGGCGAGCTCGAGGTAGCGCAGCAGGTTGTCGGGTTCCGTGCCGCCCGTTCCCAGCTCGAGCGCGATGCCGTCCTCGCGCGCGCGGGCGAAGAGCTCGTCGACTCGCACGCGGTCGAGCTCGTCGAGCGGCGCGTTGTCTGCGATCTGTACCGTCGACACGCCCAACGACGCGGCGATCCCGATGAGCCGCTCGGGCGTGAGCGGTTCAGCCGGCTGCGGGTAGCCAGAAGTGCCGAAGCCCCAGGAGAAGGTGTAGCTGCTGATCGCGAGTTTCACTCGGCCTCCACGATGGCCATCACCTCTTCGCGCACGCGTTCGGGTCGGAACACGTCGCGCCAGTCGTCGCGCAGAATGGCGCGCCTGCCCCGTTCCACGGCGCGCTTCGCGCCGTCGGAGACCTCGATCCCCAGGAAGTCGAAGAGGATGCCAATGTTGACGTTGATGTGACCGAGCATGAAGTCGCGCGCCGCCTGCTCCGGGACGCCGGCGCGGATCGCCTCGTCCATCGCTTCACGGATCGTGTACATCAGCGTGAGCGTCACCGTCTCCGCCATCGCGGGTTCGAGGATCGCCATCTGCTCGACGGTGACCCGGTGGCTGCGCATGACCGGCGCGAAGATCGTGCGGGCGACCGCCTCGCCGGTCTCGTAGAGCGCGTCGTCGCCGCGGAAGACCGCGCAGACGATGTTCTGCTTCGCCTTGATGCCTCCGTAGAAGTCCTGCTTCGCCTCCGGATCGGTCTCGTCGTTCACCACCGGTGGGTGGCAGGGGTGGGTGACGAATACGCCCACGCCGTCGCGTTCGGGGATCTTCCCACCGTGCGGTGCGGCCGGGTCGAGAATCATGACGAAGGAGCCGGGCTTCATCGCCGGAACGACGCGCGCGGCGACCGATCCCATCGCCTTGTCGGGGACGGCGAGGATCACGACGTCGGCGCGGGCGGCGGCCTCGTCGCCGGGCGTCGTCTCGACGCCCAACTCACGCAGGCGCTCGATACCCGATTCGGATATCTCGACGTAGTCCACGGCGAACTCGCTTGCGACGAGGTTGCGGGCGCAGCGCAGGCCCATCTTGCCTCCGGCGCCGTAGAGCGCGATTCGGTTCATGACGTTCCTCCTGTGGTCAATTGCACGATGCGGTTTCCTTCGGCCGAGCGGTAGGCCGCGAACACCGCCTCCATGGTGTTGAGATAGCCGCGTCCGTCGGACTCGGACGGTTCGCCGGTCCTGAGCGCGTGCACGAAGCTCTCGTTCGCAGGCAGGCAGCTTCCCATGCTCAGCGTGTAGCGCGGGATGAGCCAGTCGTGGACGACCGGTGCGAATCGACGGCTGACCGACGTGCCGTCCCGGCGGGTCACGACCGCGCGGAAATCGTGGTCGAGCTGCATCACTCCTTCGTCGCACTCGAGCTGGATGAGCGTCTCGAGCTCGTGTTCGTGCTCGGTGGGGCTCGCGTAGGAGAGCTCGATAACGCAGTGTCCACCGGCCGTCGTACCGGCGAGGATCGTCGCGACGTCCTCCCCGGCTATGCCCGGCGTAACGGTGGCCGTCTGCGCGGCGACCCACGCGAGGTCGCCCACGAAGGCGCGGGCGGTGTCCACGATGTGCGTGCCCATGTCCATGAGCATGAACCGCTCGGCCTCCCGCAGCGCGGGCTGCATCTCGAATACCGGGAAGCTGCTGAGGTAGCTGAAACGTGCACGGCGCACCGCCCCTACGGGTCGTTCCCGGTACCACTCGAGGAACGATCGTACCGGCGTCTGGAACCGCCAGTTGTCGTGGACGAACAGGCGCACGCCCGCCGCCTCGCACGCGTCGACCATCTCGCGGCACTCGTCGAAGGATTCGGCCATAGGCTTCTGCGCGATCGCGTGCCTGCCCGCGCGCGCGGCGAGCAGCGTGTACTCGTGATGGGTCGATTCGCTCGTGACGATGTCCACCACGTCGACGTCGTCACGGTTCACGAGTTCCTGCGGCGTCGCCGCCACCGTCGGGATGCCCAGGTCGGCGGCGAGTCGTTCGGCCTTCTCGAGCGTGCGATTCGTGATCGCGCGCACCTCGACGCCCTCGATCTGCTGCCACGCGAGGATCTGGTAGCGCGCCCAGAATCCTGCGCCGATCACGCCCACGCGTACGGTGTTCATCGCTCGTGCTCCTTCAGGAACAGGTATGAGCCGGGCGGCACGACCACGCGAGCGGTGCCCGGGATCTCCTGGACCGATTCGCGGCGGAACGAGCGGAACTCGGCGGGAGTCCGGGCCGGCGCGTGGGGACCGATCGCCCGGATGCGCCAGGCGTCGGCCGTCCCACCGCCGAGCGAGACCGGGTCGGCCTCCCACGGCTCGAGACCCGCGTTGGCCGCTATCGCGGCGTGGGGCGGAGTTCCGCGGCGCAGCGCGTAGCGGCGGGGCGCCGACAGGCTTTCGGGAGGCAACCGGATCTCGACCGTCGCGCCGTCGCTCGGATCGCCGCGCCCGGCCGCAGGTCGGCGCGCGGCCGGGCCGGTGAACCCACCTTCGGCGAGATCGAAGAGGAGGTGGGCCGCCGGCAGGAGACGGCCGTCGGCCTCCCACCCGTACGCGCGCGACGTGTCGAAGAGGGTGACGAAGCTGCAGCCGGCGGCCGACGCCTCGCAGAGCGCCGCGAGTGCCCATACGAGCGCGAAGGTCGTCTCCTGTCGCGGATCCGCGCGCCGGATCGAGCGGTTCACGGCGAGATCGCCGGCGGCGGGGTTGAAGTGCGGGGTGAGCTCGAGAAGGCCTATGCCGATGGGGTGGCCCGGGTAGAGGGCCTTCGCGGATGCGAGCGTCGCGCGCAGGCCGAACAGATTGTCCACGACGGTCTCGTCGTCGCGGTCGTGGACCTGCGGACTCGCGGTGAACACGATCGGCACGTCCGGGTCAGGCGCGGCGGGGCGCGAGCGGTTGAGCTCGGCGAAGGCCGCGTCGGTGCCGATCATCCCGGACCCCGGCGCGCCCGGTGATACCTCGGCGCCCGTCGGGTCGGCGAGGACGTGGACTCCACGGTCGCCCAGCCGCTCGTCGGCCGGTCGGCGGTCGTGCGTCCAGTGGTACACGTGATCCCGAGGCGTGCTGCCGCCTCCGACGTCGCCGCTGGCCGTCGCGTCACCCTCGACGTCGACCCGGTAGTAGTCGAGCGGGAGCGCTACGGTCGGCCGCCGCGCTTCGCCGAAACCCGATCGGACGCGCGACCCGACCGCCGGCATGCGTCCGGTGTGCCACGTCCGCGCGGCGTGCGACGATCGGCCCGGACGCAGCGGGGCTGCGGATTCGTCGCCCATGCGCTCGATCCCGATCGTAATCGACTGCTCGACACGCTCTCCGGCATCGAGACGCACGGGGAAGGGGAGCGCGAGCGGGGTGCCGTAGACCTTGAAGGAGAAGTCGGTCCAGTTGCGCTGGTCCTCCATCTCGAACACGTCGCCGGAGAAACCGATGCGGACCGCTGCGCCCGAAGCGACGAACGAGAGCGTCGCGATGTCCGTGCACGGCTGGTGGGGCTCGATCAGGCGCGGGAGCTGCAGACGCTCAACGCGTCCCTTCGATCCGATCTTCTCGATGCCTGCCCCGGCGAGCGTCGCGGGCAGGAGCAGGCAGAGACCGAGGCGGTTGCGCCGGAACGGTTCGGTGACGGTGGCGGTGTAGGAGAGACGCACGTGGTCCGGGTCGTGGTCGATGACCGTTCGCGCCTCCAGCCCGTATCCCGAAGGTTGATAGTCGTGCGCGAAGACGAAGCGATCCTGCGACTCGATGAGCGAGGTGCGCGGCGCCGGGGTGCCCCAGTGTTCGTCGCGCAGCGCAGAGAACGCGCGGTAGACGAGGCACTCGCCGGCCACGGACAACCGAGCGATCGTCCCGGTCGCCGTGTCCACGGAGAAGGAGTAATCGTCGTGCTCGACCCACTGGTCACCCACGAGAAAGTTGTATAATGTCAGACGTATGATGTCAACGCGCACGACGCGAGCGCGGACGCGGGAGTCTGCGGTCGAGTTCGTCGTAAACGAGATCAAGCGCTCGCTCGTCGCCGGCGAGCTCGAGCCGGGCTCGCGCCTTCCGACCGAGCTCGAGCTCGCCGAGCGCCTCGGCGTGAGCAGGGGGCCGGTGCGCGAGGCGATCAAGGTGCTCGAGGCGCTCGGCGCGGTGCGGATCGTCCGCGGCGACGGTACCTACGTGGCGGACTCGCCGCGGGACGCGCTCGTGAATCCCCTGGTGTTCAGCCTCGCGCTCACCCAGCCAAGCCGGCGCGAGCTCGTCGAGTTCCGGGAGACGATCGAGCTGGGCATCGAACGGCTCATCCGTGCGAACGCGCAGGCGGAGGATCTCGACGCGCTCGAGGCCGCGAACACAGCGCTGGACCGGGCAGTCGCGGCGGGAGCCGACGAGGCAACGCTCACCGAGCGCGACATCGACTTCCACCGGGCGCTCGGCGGGGCCACGCACAACGAGCTCATCGCGCGCACCTACGCGCTCGTCATGGATTACTTCGCGCCCATGATCCGTCGCACGCACGGGTCGGACGAGAACGGGCGCAACGCCGTCCGGCTGCACGGCGAGCTCATCGCGTCGCTGCGGGCGCGCGACGGCGAGCGGTCGGGCAGGGCGATCAGGAGGTGGATCGAGGAGTGGGCGAGCCGGTTCTGAGCGACTCGCCTGTGCGCGGGAGGGAAGGGGCCCGCGGGAGGGCCCGATCGGAGCCCCCCTCGCGAGCGTCCTGCTCGAATCTACTCGTCAGCGCCCGGATCCGCGGTTCCCGGTGGCAGGTCGACCGGGTTCCACGTTCCGGCCCGCTCCTCCCCGTCGATGGAAGGGATCTCGACGATCATCCCGGGCAGGATGAGGTCGGGGTTGTTCGGGTCGGGGATCTTGTCCCGGTTCGCCTCGTAGAGCTCGCGCCACTGCCAGGGGTCGCCGTAGACGAAGTCGTACTCGGCGATGCGCCAGAAGCAGTCACGCCGCTCCGGGATCAGCCGGACGACGTAGTACTTCGGTAGAACGGGCTCCACCGGCTCGGCTTCCGGCTCCGGCTCCGGCTCCGGCTCCGGCTCCGGCTCCGGTTCGGGCTCGGGTTCAGGCTCGGGTTCAGGCTCCGGCTCTGGTTCCGGCTCGGGCTCCTCGGTGACCCGCACAGGCTTCACGTCTTCGAGCGTCGACACGACGAGACGCGAGGCCGCGATCGCCTCCGCCCAGTCCTCCGCCTCGTAGGAAGCGGTCGCGTCGACCATGTGCTGGTTGGCGAGCTCCCACGCCTCGGCGTAGTGCGTCTGGGCGTTGATCGATTCGGCGTAGCGGATACGTTGCCGCGCGCGGTCCGTCCAGGCGACCGCCCGGTAGGCGAGCACCCGTTGTTCGGCGTACTCCTCCGCCTCCGCAGCTACCTCCTCGGCCTGCCGGGAGTACTCCACCGCGTCGTCGTAGCGACCGTCGTCGAGGGCGGTCTGTGCCTGCGCCTTCAGCTCTTCGATCCGGTCGATGAGCTCGCGGTATCCCGGGTCCTCGAGCAGCGATTGCGCCCCGAGCGACGCGACAACGAGGATCAGCGTAACGGTCAGTACTATCGCTCTGCGCATGCTCACTCCTCCTCACCGGTCGCGTCGTCGTCGTCGAGGTCTTCGCGCGCCGCGCCCTCGAGCGTCTCGCGCTGCACGTCGAGATTCTCTACCCGCTGGTCGACTCTGTTCATCGCGTCGAGCGCCTGCTCACGCTTTTCGTCCGCCTGCTGGTAGGCCTCCGCGAACAGGACCGCGGCGTTTTCGAAGAGCTCTGCCGCGTGCTGGTCGTTCCCGTCGGTCTCCGCGTCGATCGCCTCGTTGTAGACCGCCTCTGCGGCCTCGTAGGCGTCCGGGACGGCTACGCCGGCCTTCGCCTCGTCGGCGAGCTCCTTCTGCGCGGTCGCCTCCTCGCGCCTGGCACCGGCGATCGCACGGAACCCCCGGTCGATGACTTCCGTGTAGCGATCGATAGCGAGGTTGAATGCCTCTTCGGCGACGGTGTACTCTTCGGTCTCGTAGGCGACCTCGCCGGCGGCGAACTGCTCTTCGGCCGTGTCGAACTCGCTCTGCGCGTACTGCGCGAGATCGTACTCCTGGATCTGCGCTCTCAGGCTCTTCGCGGTGTCGTACGCCTCGTCCGGCGGCGGCACCGTCTCCGGTGCACTGGCACACGCGCCGAGAAGCGCCACGAGGGCTACGACGACTCCGATAGTTCTGTGCATCCCGTCCTCCTCTCCTCGTTACTATACAGCGTCTCGCCGGCTTCGTCTCCCCGCTGCGACCGGGGCCGGCCGTCTGGCTGCGGCGCGTCTGGTCCGGTATACTTCACCGCAATGAGCGACACAGAGAATACCGGCGTCGATTTCGTCCGCGCGCGCGTCGCGGAGGACGTGAAAAACGGCCGTTTCGGCGGTAAGGTCCAGACGCGGTGGCCGCCGGAGCCGAATGGCTACATCCACATCGGGCACGCGAAGGGCATCTGGCTGAGCTTCGGGATCGCAGAGGAGTTCGGCGGGAAGTGCAAACTCCGCTTCGACGACACCAACCCCACGAAGGAGGAGGAGGAGTTCGTCGTCGCGATCGAGGACGATGTGCGCTGGCTCGGCTACGAGTGGGAAGAGGTAGTGTTCGCCTCCGACTACTACGAACAGCTCTACGAGTGGGCGGTCAAGCTCATCCGTGACGGGAAGGCGTACGTCGATTCGCTCTCGCGCGAGGAGATCACCGGGTATCGCGGAACGCCCACCGAGCCCGGCCGCAACAGCCCGTACCGCGACCGCCCGGTCGAGGAGAACCTCGAGCTCTTCGAACGCATGCGCTCGGGCGAGTTCGCCGACGGCGAGCACGTGCTGCGGGCGAAGATCGACATGTCGCACCCGAACCTCAACATGCGCGACCCGGTGATGTACCGGATCCTCCACGCGCACCACCACCGCACCGGTGACGCGTGGTGCATCTACCCGACGTACGACTGGGCGCACGGACAGAGCGACTCGATCGAAGGCGTCACCCACTCCATCTGCGGGCTCGAGTTCGAGAACCATCGACCCCTCTACGACTGGTTCCTCGACGAGCTGGGCGTCTGGCACCCTCAGCAGATCGAGTACAACAACCTCAACCTCTCGTACACGCTGCTGAGCAAGCGTAACCTGCGGGCGCTCGTGAACGAGGGCATCGTGGACGGCTGGGACGACCCGCGCATGCCCACCATTCGCGGGATCCGAAGGCGCGGCTACACGCCGTCGAGTATCAAGGAGTTCCTGGGGCGCGTCGGCGTGTCCAAGACGGAGATCATGGTCGATCGCGGTCTGCTCGACTTCTGCCTACGCGAGGAGCTCAACAGGACCGCGCCGCGCGTCATGGTCGTGCTGGACCCGGTGAAGGTCGTCATCACGAACTATCCGGACGGCCGGACAGAATCGTTCACCGCTGAGAACAACCCCGAGGACCCGGAGGCGGGCAGCCGCGAGCTCCCGTTCAGCCGCGAGCTCTACATCGAGCGGGGCGATTTCATGGAAGACCCGCCGAAGAAGTTCTTCCGCCTCGCCCCCGGGCGCGAGGTGCGACTGAAGCACGCCTACTACATCACCTGCGACGAGGTGATCAGGGACGACGCCGGCAACGTCACCGAGCTGCGGTGCAGCTACGACCCCGAATCGCGCGGCGGCGAGACGCCCGACGGGCGTAAGGTGAAGGGCACGCTCCACTGGGTGGACGCCGCGAACGCGGTCCCCGTGGAGGTCCGCCTCTACGACCACCTCTTCGTCCGCGAGGACATGGTCAACCTGGGCGATCTGGATTTTCGCGACTTCGTGAACCCCGAATCGTGCGTCGTGCTCGACCGCGCGCTCGCCGAGCCTGCCGCGACGCAGCTCTCAGCCGGCGAGCGATGCCAGTTCCTGCGCAACGGTTATTTCATCGCCGACGAGAAGGAGTCGAAGCCTGGGAAGCCGGTGTACAACAGGATTACGGGACTCAGGGACACATGGTCTAAGAAGCAGAAAAGGCGGGCGTAACGACCATTAGCAGTTTCGGCTTTGCCGAAACTGCACGTGGTCCAGGGAGCAGAAGCAGAAAAAGCGGGCGTAACGACCATCGGGCGGGGGGCCGGGCGGCGGACGCAGATCGGGCCCGCGGATGGAAGGACCAGCACCGAATTAGTATAGTATCGGGCAATGACCCGTACCGAACGAATCGAATCGCTGCGTGCCCTCATGAACGACCGAATCGTCCTCCTCGACGGGGCGATGGGCACGATGATCCAGAGCATGGTCCCGGCAGAAGAGGACTTTCGCGGCGAGCGGCTCGCCGCGGCGCAGGCGCTCAAGGGAAGTCATCCCGAGCTCTTCCAGCTCGAGGAGACGATCGGCACGATCGGCGCGGCCGAGAAGCCGCTGAAGGGAGACAACGATCTCCTGTCGATCACCCGCCCCGACATGATCTACGAGGTCCACACCCGGATGATGGAGGCGGGCGCGGACATCGTCGAAACGAACACCTTCAACGCGACGGCGGTCAGCCAGAGCGACTACGCGCTGCAGGACATCGTTTACGATCTCAACCTGCAGGGCGCGCGCGTCGCGCGCGCGGCCGCCGACGATACCGCCGCGACCACCGGCCGGCCCCGGTTCGTGACCGGGGTCCTCGGCCCGACGAACCGGACGCTCTCCATCTCACCCGACGTCAACGACCCCGGCAAGCGCAACGTTACCTTCGACGAGCTCGCCTCCACCTACGCCACGGCTGCCGAGGGGCTCATGGACGGCGGAGCGGACCTCCTGCTCGTCGAGACCATCTTCGACACGCTCAACGCGAAGGCGGCGATCTACGGGCTGCTCTCCATGTTCGACCGCCGCGGCGAGCGGGCTCCTATCATGATCTCCGGCACCATCACCGACGCGAGCGGCCGCACGCTCACCGGCCAGACGCCGGAGGCCTTCTACTACTCGGTGGCTCACGCCACCCCCTTCTCCGTGGGCCTCAACTGCGCGCTCGGCGCGGACCAGCTGCGAGACCACGTCGCCTCGATCGCCGCCGTCGCGCCGTATCCGGTGAGCGCGCACCCCAACGCCGGGCTTCCCAACGAGCTCGGCGAGTACGACCACAGCCCCGGGTTCATGGCCGACATCATCGGGGGGTACGCCGCCGAAGGGCTCGTGAACATCATCGGCGGGTGCTGCGGTTCGACGCCCGAGCACGTGCGGGCGATCGCGGAGGCCGTGGAGGGCAGGCCCCCGCGCGTGATCCCCGAGATCCCGCGATACACGCGGCTGTCCGGTCTCGAGCCGCTGGTGATGGACGAGACGCGCGGGTTCGTCAACGTGGGCGAGCGCACCAACGTCGCCGGCAGCCGCCGGTTCGCCCGACTGATCAAGACCGGCGAGCACGCGGAGGCGCTCGACATCGCGCGCGAGCAGGTGGAGAACGGTGCCCAGATCATCGACGTCAACATGGACGAGGGCATGCTCGACGGCGAGGATGCGATGACGACCTTTCTCAACCTCGTCGCCTCGGAGCCCGACATCTCCCGCGTGCCCATCATGGTCGATTCGAGCAAGTGGGCCGTCATCGAGGCGGGACTCCGGTGCGTGCAGGGCAAGGGCGTTGTGAACTCGATCAGCCTCAAGGAGGGCGAAGAGGCGTTCCGAACCCAGGCGCGCGAGGTGCAGAAGTACGGCGCCGCGGTAATCGTCATGGCCTTCGACGAGGAGGGCCAGGCCGATACGCTCGAGCGGCGGATCAACGTCTGCACGCGGTGCTACGACATCCTCGTGAACGAGGTAGGGTTTCCGCCGGAAGACATCGTGTTCGACCCGAACGTCTTCGCGGTGGCGACCGGCATCGAAGAGCACCGACGCTACGCGATCGACTACTTCGAAGCGGCGAAGTGGATCAAGGAGAACCTTCCCGGTGCGCACGTCTCCGGAGGCGTGAGCAACGTGAGCTTCAGCTTCCGGGGCAACAACGGCGTACGGGAGGCGATGCACTCGGCCTTCCTCTACCACGGCATGCAGAACGGCATGGACATGGGGATCGTGAACGCCGGCCAGCTCACCGTCTACGACGACATTGATCCGGAACTGCTCGAACGCGTGGAGGATGTCCTGCTCGACCGGCGGGACGATTCGACCGACCGACTCATCGAGTTCGCCGAGACGGTGAGCTCGCAGGGTACCGCGCGCGTGGAAGATCTCTCGTGGCGCGAGGACCCGGTGACCGACCGCATCCGCCACGCGCTCGTGAAGGGCATCACGACGTACATCAGCGAGGATACCGAGGCGGCGCGGCAGGAGCTCGGGGAAGCGCTCAAGGTGATCGAAGGGCCGCTCATGGACGGCATGAACGTCGTCGGCGACCTGTTCGGAAGCGGAAAGATGTTCCTGCCGCAGGTCGTGAAGAGCGCGCGCGTGATGAAGACGGCGGTCAACTACCTGCTGCCCTTCCTCGAAGAGGAACAGCAGGGTGAGAGACGCGCGAAGGGCCGTGTGCTCATGGCGACGGTGAAGGGCGATGTGCACGACATAGGCAAGAACATTGTCGGTGTCGTGCTGCAGTGCAACAACTACGAGGTGATCGACCTGGGCGTCATGGTGCCGGCTGCCGACATCCTGCGCGAGGCGCGCGAGCGCGACGTGGACATCATCGGGCTTTCGGGGCTGATCACGCCCAGCCTCGAGGAGATGGTCTACAACGCGAAGCAGATGGAGAAGCAGGGCTTCACGGTGCCGCTGCTGATCGGCGGGGCCACGACGAGCAAGATCCACACCGCGGTGAAGATCGCCCCCGAGTACTCGGGGCCGGTCGTACACGTGAAGGACGCGAGCCGGGCGGTTGGCGTGGTGAGCAGGCTCCTGAGCGCCGAGGCGAAGGCCCCCTTCGTCGCCGAGGTGAACGCCGAGCACGAGCGCATGCGCGAGGCGCGAAGCGGCAAGTGGGAGGGGCGCGAGCTGCTGCCGCTCGAAGAGGTGCGCGCGAAGCGGTTCGACCCCGGCTGGGACGACTACGATCCGCTCGTACCGGCGCAGCCCGGGATCACGGTGATGGACGACGTGCCGATCGCGACGCTCGCAGAGTACATCGACTGGGCGTACTTCTTCGTCGCGTGGGACATCGTGGGCAAGTGGCCGCAGATCCTCGACGACGAGAAGTACGGCGAGGAGGCGCGCAAGCTCTACGCAGACGCGAAGAAGATGATCGACCGCCTCGTCCGCGAGGGGCGCGTGAGGGCGAGCGGGGTGTGCGGCATCTTCCCGGCGAACTCGACCGCCGACGACCGGATCGAAGTCTACGAGGACGAGAGCCGCCGCACGCTGCTCGCCGAGCTGCCCACGCTTCGCCAGCAGCAGGAGAAGAAGGAGGTGCCGTACTACCTCAGCCTCTGCGACTACGTCGCGCCGAAGGAGAGCGGGGTGGAGGACTGGTTTGGCGCCTTCGCCGTGACCGCCGGCATCGGCATCCAGGAGATGGTCGACGAGTTCGAGGCGGTCGACGACGACTACTCGAGCATCCTCGTGAAGATCCTCGCCGATCGTCTGGCGGAGGCGTTCGCCGAGTACATGCACATGAAGGTCCGCCGCGAAGTGTGGGGCTACGCGCCAGACGAGTCGCTCGACCTGGAGGCGATGCTCCGCATCGAGTACCAGGGGATCCGGCCCGCGCCGGGCTACCCGCCGTGTCCCGATCACCGCGACAAGGAAGTGATCTGGAAGCTGCTCGATCCGCAGGCGCGCTCGGGCATCGACCTCACCGAAAGCCGGATGATGACGCCGGGCGCGAGCGTCAGCGGCTTCTACTACAGCCACCCGCAGAGCAAGTACTGGGGCGTCGGCAAGCTTGGCAGGGACCAGGTCTCCGACTACGCGCGGCGCACGGGCGCCTCGGTCGAAGAGACCGAGAAGTGGCTGACGAGCGTGCTCGGGTACTGAGATGGTGGGACGAGCGTGATGCTCTATTTCAACTGGCGCCGCTTCCTCGCCGACGCCTTCCACTCGCTCGTGCCGATCGGCAAGCCCCACCTCCGCATCGACGGTCATCGTGCGCGCACGCTCGCCATGTTCTTCCTCTGCATGGCGTGGATGGGCGGGTCGGGGAGGCTGGGGCTCCTGCTCGACTACGTGCTCTTTCCCTGGTTCCGCCGGGCGAAGATCGAAAAGCCGCTGTTCATCGTCGGCAATTTCCGCAGCGGCAGCACGCTCCTGCACCGCCTGCTCGCGCGCGACCCGATGCTGACCGCCATGCGCACGTGGGAGATCTACTTCGCGCCCTCCATCTCGCAGCGTCGCTTCTGGCAGGGGCTGTGGATCGTCGACGGGTGGCTCGGCGGTCACCTCAAGCGGGCGATACTGCGGGCGCAGGATCGGCAGCTCGGCGAGGTGCGCATGCACCGGGTCCGGCTCGAAGAGCCGGAGGAGGACGAGGGCGTCTTCCTCTACCTCTGGGACAGCCTGTTCAACTGGTTCTTCGTGCCGCGCGACGCGAACGCCAACCCCTACTGGCGGTACGACCGTATGATCCCCGGGTGGCGACGGAACAAGGCGATGCGCTTCTACCGCGAGGTCGTTCGTCGCCACCTCGCGGTGCACCGGGGAGCGCAGACCTACGTGTCGAAGAGCCCCGCGTTCACCGCGCGGCTCGCCTCGCTCCTGGATACCTTTCCCGACGCGCGAATCATCGAGCTCGTGAGGCATCCGTTCGACTGCGTGGTGAGCACCGCCGGCTGGGTCTCGTTCGCCTGGCACTTCTTCGCCTCGCCGCGCGAACGCTTTCCCTTCCTGCCCACCGTGCTCGAGCTCACGCGCGAGTGGTACCTCCGGCCGGCCCGGTTCGCCGAACACCTTCCGGACGACCGCTACGTGTTGCTGCGCTACGAGGACCTGGTCTCGCGCCCGACGGAGGTCGTGCCCGCTGCGCTCGAGCGGCTGGGCATGCGCGTGTCGTCGCAGCTGCGCGAGGCGCTCGCCCACGTGCAGGCGCGTCCCCGTACCCGGCGAACACACGACCACACGCTCTCCGAGCTCGGGGTCGCCGAAGAGGCGGCCGGCCGCTACTTCGCAGACGTCATGGCGCGCTTCGGATACGAGGCGTAGCGACGCTCTGCCGCCGGTGAATCAGACCGCGTTGCGGCTGGCGTTGACGGCGGCCGCGAGGCTCTTGGTGATCATCCGTTCGAGCGTCTCACGGCTCTCTCCCGCTACCCGGACGCTCGGATCCGAGGTTGCGTTCAGCGCGTACTGCTGGATCACGAGGACCGGCGTGACGATCTCCTCGCGCATCCGAATGCTCTGCCTTACCCCCGGCTCGTTGTCGAGCAGGTTCGACTGGCCGCTGATCGCGAGGACGCCGTCGCGGGTGCGTGCCGCCTCGTCGTGGAGCATGCGCCAGAAGTCGCCGAACTCCGGGTCGTCGCCGAGATAGGCGGTGAGGTCGAACGAGGTCTTCGAGAGACTCTGCATCGCGTTGTCCACGAGCGTGCTGAAGAAGAGGCTCGAGGCGTACAGTCTCCGAAGGCGCGCCTCCTTGCCTTCGGCGATCAACCGTTCGATCGCCGTACCCAGTCCGTAGTAGCCCGGCACGTTCTGCTTCATCTGGCTCCACGCGCCCACAAAGGGGATCGCGCGCAACCGGTCGAGCGACAGCTCGCTCTCCGACCCGCGCTGCGTGGGACGGCTCGCGATGTTGGTTCTGCCGTAGTAGGTGAGCGGCGTCCGGTCGCGGAGATAGTCCAGAAACTTCGGGTGGTCCTTGAGCTCCACGTACGTCTCGCGCGCCCGCTCGGAGAGCTCGTCGATCAGCGCGTTCTCGTCGTCGGAGAGGACGTGACTGGCGTCCGAGAACAGGTTCGTGTCGAGTCCCGCGGTGACGAGCTGTTCGAGGTTGAATCGTGCCGCGTCGCAGGTGCCGTACTTGGAGCTGATGGTCTGGCCCTGGATCGTGAGGTGGATCTCCCGACTCGAGACGCTCTGTCCCATCGCACGGTAGAACCGGTGGGTATTGCCTCCGCCGCGCGCCGGCGGACCGCCGCGCCCGTCGAAGAAGGTCACGTCGATCTCTCGCCGTCCGGCCTGAGCGGTCAGGCGCCGTTTGGCCTTGAAGATCTCCCAGTTGGCGGTTACGTACCCACCGTCCTTGGTGCCGTCGGAGAAGCCGAGCATGATGGTCTGGTGGTTCCCCCTCCGGTTCAGGTGCGCGGCGTAGCGCGCGTCGTCGTAGAGCTCCTCCATGACCCGCGTCGAGGCGTGCAGGTCGTCGATCGTTTCGAACAGCGGTACGATGTCGAGCGCAATACCCGGCTCGTCGAAGCCGGCGCAGCGGGCGAGGAACCAGACGGCCATGACGTCCGCTGCGGAGCGCGTGTTGCTGATGACGTAACGATGCACGCCCTTTCCGCCGTTGCGGCCCTGGATGCGCTGGGCGGCCTGCAGCGAGGCGATCGTATCGTATTCGATGCCCGACTCGAGCCGGTCGAGCAGGGCCCTCGGCGCCGGCAGTTCCGAGGCGGCCCGGACCATCGTCTCAATCTGTCGCCCCGGGGTCTGCTCGAGATAGGGCAGATCGAGCGAGACGCCCATGGCGTCGAGAACCCGGGCCACGACCGTCGCATGGACCCGCGAATCCTGCCGCAGGTCCATGCTCGCGAAGTGGAAGCCGAAGGCGAGCACCTTGTAGATGAGCGCGTCGACGCGGTCGCTGAACAGGCCCATGTGATCCCGGATGAGCTCCTCGTGGAGCGTTCTCAGGTCGGACAGGAATTCCGACGCGTTTGGGTACTGCCGATCGTCCGGCTCGGCGCAGAACTCGATTCCCTCCTCGAAGGTCGCCGGCAGCTCGGTGAACGGCGTGATCGTCGCCTGCACGCGTTCGATGATGTGCTTCACGTGCTCGGCGGCGCCGGGGAACGTGAGCCGCCTGCCGAGCTGCTCGAGGTCGCGCCGGTACAGGGTGAGAATCGTCTTCCTCAGCAGTTCGCCGATCTGCGCGGTGAGGTCCGCGGTGACGTACGGGTTGCCGTCCCGATCGCCCCCCGGCCAGAAGCCGAGCTCGAGCGCCGGTTCGATCTGCGTCGCTTCGGCGGGATCGTCGAACGCGAGCTGGGCGATCTCGCGCTGGATTCGCGGTGCGGTCTCGTAGAACACGTTCTGCAGGTACCACAGCAGGCTCTCGGCCTCGTCGAGCGGCGTGGGTTTCTCCGTATTCCGGAAGCGGGTCTTGCCCATCTGGAGCAGGAGCTCGTAGACGTCGTTGGTGTCGCCGCGGGCGAGCGCTTCGGAGAGATCGGTGATGATCCCGAGCACTTCGTCGGGGTAGAACTGCGTCGGGTGGGCGGTCAGCACGACGCGCACGCGGAACCCTCGCAGGCACGAGCGCAGCGCGGATGCCTTACCCTCGAGGGCTACGCGCGAGGCGAGGTCGCGCACCGATCCGGCCCCGTCGATGTCGTGGACCTTCGGGAACGCGGCGTCCTCGAGCGCGTCGAAGAGCACCACCTGGCGTTCGGCAAGCTGGAGAAACTTGAAGAGATAGTCGATCCGCTCCTCGTCGTCGAGCTCGGGCAGGCGTTCCCGGATGAAGTCACGTACGATGTCGGCGGGGCGTCTGCCGGCGGCGAGCTCCTGCGTGCAGAAGCTCGCGAATACCGGGAGCATGATGCCGGCCGAGCGTACGTTCTCGAACGGCAGGCTCAGAAAGAGCCCGTTGTAGAGCTGGTACTTGCGGGCGACTTCCGTTGTGAAGCTCGATGTCTGGATCACGCGGCCTCCGTCCTCCTCAAAATAGCTGCTCGGCGCGGCATCGGCCAGAAGAACGGGCCCGACTCGTCGCTGCGCGGGCACTTCCGTCGACACGGCGGCTCGTGGCACACTGCCGGGGTGAGCACGGCGATTCGCATCATCATCACCGGCGGAACGTTCGACAAACAGTACGACGAGCTTCGCGGCGAGCTCACGTTCGGGTCGTCGCACCTGCCGGAGATCCTCAAACGGGTACGCGTGACCGTGCCGGTCGAGCTGGAGATCAACGAGCTCGTCGACAGCCTCCAGATGCGCGATGAGGACCGGGTCCGGATCGCCGACGCGTGCGCGGCGTCACCGGAACGCCGTATCGTCATCACGCACGGCACCGACACGATGTGCGAGACGGCCGCGGTCATCGGTGAGCGTCGTCTTCCGCGGGTGGTCGTGCTGACCGGTGCGATGATCCCCTACGCGTTCTCGGGCAGCGACGCGGTGTTCAACCTCGGCTGCGCGGTGTCCGCCGCCCAGACGCTCCCCGACGGCGTCTACGTCGCGATGAACGGGCGTCTGTTTCGGTGGGACAACGTGCGGAAGAACCGGGAGCTCGGGGTGTTCGAGCCGGCCCGTGGCGGCAACGCGAACGACGGCGGTGAGCCCCGCTAAAGCCGACCGGCAAAGCGACGGATAATGATAGTAGATGATGCGGGTGCTCAACGAACAGCACGTTTCCGCGCGGCGCCTTTCGACGCGGCGTTCCGTCGGCCGACCCACCGAACGACCGTCGCGTCGGCCGAAGGGGCGGCGTACGCCGCCGCGCACGCCTTCGCGTACGCCTTCGCGCGGCCCCGGTTCCCGGCGGGCGATTGCCGCAACGCTTCGGACCGCGCTTCTCATCGTCGCGATCGTCGCGCTTGCCGGGACGCTCGTCGTCGTGCTCCCGGAGCTCGAGGCGGCGAGCGGGGCGGATGAGCCTGTCATCATGCACGCGAGCGCGCCGGACCTGCCCGTGAGCGCCGCCGGCGTGGTGCGGCTCGAGCTGACCGAAGACGTCGACCACTTCGTCGCCGAGGGTGAGACGCTGAGCGGGATCGCTACCGAGTACGGCGTCGGTCCGGACGAGCTCGCCGGCTACAACGGTCTCGACGACCCGGACACGATCGTGCCCGGCCAGCGCATCGTCATCCCCGGGCCGGAGTCACGGCGCGACCTGACGGAACAGGAGTGACTCGTACGCCCCGAGCGGTCCGACTTCCACGACCTCGCCGTTGATCTCGATCTCGTGCCCGTTCCACACCTCGACGAAACGACGATGATCGGCGAACGGCAGCCCCCAGATCGCCGCCACGTCGGCCGCCTGGCGCATCAGGTGGTCGGCGTCGATGCGCACCGTGGTCCTGCCGCGGTTCATGTTGAATACGCCAAGATAGCCGGCCGTGTTGAACACGATGCGCGGCAGCTCGTGCGCCATCATGTCCAGCGGGATGAGCCGTCCCGCGAAGCACTCGCCGGCGATCGCCTGGATCTGCGAGATCTCGGTGAGAGTCTCGCGGTCGAGCTCGGAGAAATCGTCCGAGTAGAGCAGCAGCCCCCCGGTGAGCGCGATCGCGTTGATCTGGGTCCGGCGCTGGGCCGGGCTCAGCCTCGTGCCCTTGGTTCGCAGCATCAGGCAATCGGGGTCGTTCAGCCAGAGCGCGCGGTGCATGTGCCCGCGGACCACGCTGTTGCGGATCGAGTTCCGCACGCCGACCATCGCTCCGGTCCGAAGGAGCTTTCCCTTCCGCTCGATCCAGTAGCCGCCGGTGTCGGGGCCCACGCGCATGGCGTCTACCGTTCCGATGCCGGTGGTCAACGGCATCCCGCACCCGACGATGAAGACGTCGTCGTCCGTGGCTTCCTCCGCGACGTCGCGGATAAGGCCCATGCCCCGGCGCAGCACCTGCGCGCGTGAGACCTCGAGGTCGTGATGCGTGCCTCCGCGCAGGCACCCGCCGAAGAGGAAATCGCACTTCAGATACGGAAACCCCCACTCGCCGACCACGGTGCGGATCACGCGACGCAGGTACTCTTCAAATCGCGGATTGGTTATGTCGAGCCCGTAGTAGTAGCGGCCGGGCCAGAAGAAGTTGAACCCAGCGACGATACGGCGGCCGTTCTCGTCGCGCAGCGCGTACTCGGGGTGGACACGAAGCAGCTCCGACTTCTTCGTCGCGACGAACGGTGCGATCCACAGACCGGGACGGAAACCGGCCTCGCGGATCTCGTCGGACAGCCGCCGCATCTGCCCGTCGAAGTCGGACGTCAGTCGAAGCCAGTCGCCCACCGCCTGCTGGTAGCCGTCGTCGATCTGGACGAAGTCGATCCGCGCACCGTGCTCGTCGCGCGCGCGCCGCAACGCCTCGATGTTGTCCCGGATGATCTGCGGTGTGATCTTCGTGTAGTAGTAGTACCAGCTGCACCATCCGTGGACGTTCTCCGTCGGGATGCGCGGCTCGGCCCGGTCGCGAATCTCGCGGAAGTATCGATGAACGAGCTGGTGGGTTGTGCCCTTCGCGATGTGGATCGATCCGAGGTCGATCGAATCACCCGGTCTGACCATTTCTCGCCCGAAGTCGTAGGTCAGCTCGAAGTAGCTCGCGCGCTCGGCGCTGTCGTAGAGGTTGAGACGAATGTAGAAGAACTGGTCGAACGGGGGGCCCTGTCCCACCAGAAAGGCCTCGTCGGTCCCGCGATTGGTGATCACCGTATACATCTCGCTCGAAAGGACTCCCGGGATGTTCGAAGGCAGGTTGGCGAGATTGCTGTTGGCGAGACTCACGAGCTGCAGCCACGGTCGCAGCGGTTTGTCCTTGCGCAGGTAGCTTCGCGCGGTCGACCAGCTCTGGTAGCCGTTTCGAAAGAAGCAGACGTCCTGCGCTCTGATATTCGACGCGTAGGCGTTGATCCCGCCGTCGGCCGGAAAGATCAGCCGCGTCACGCGGATCGATTCGTCCGACGTGTTCGTCAGCCGCAGCTCGAGACGGCTTCCGAACCCGGCGATATCGCGCCACCTGCCGTCGAGCCGCGCGTGCCGGTTCTCGAAGCGCAACCGTACGCGCGTACCGGTCTCGCGCTTCTCGAGCGGCAGTGTCTCTCGCGTGATGCCGAACTTGAGCTGCAGCAGCGGGGCGAGGTCGATCTGATCCCACGAGATCCTCGTTTCGTCGCCGCGCTCGTCGTCGGATAGCGCCATGGGCCCCCCTGGTCCCTTTGTAGACGCTATGT
>CAZICD010000006.1:0-19401 GCA_964537725.1 uncultured Spirochaetaceae bacterium
CGCTTCGGCGACTTCTTCGTCAGGATGTGTCGAAGGCCCTGCTTCTTGTACTTGACCTTCCCCGTAGCGGTCTTCTTGTAGCGCTTCGCGGCGCTCCGGCGCGTCTTCATCTTCGGCATCTTGTTCTCCGTCTTCCTGAAGAAGGTCTCAGGCTTTCTTGGACTTCGGGCTGATAATCATCGACATGAACCGACCTTCCATCGCAGGCGGGCGGTCCACGGTGACGTCACGGTCGAGCAGGTCCAGCACCTTGCCAAGGACGTCCTTCCCTCGCTCGGTGTGCGCGAGCTCGCGCCCCCGGAAGCGGATGGTGACCTTGACCTTGGAGCCCTTGTCGAGGAACTCCCCGACGTGCTTCGCCTTGAACTCGAGATCGTGCGTGTCGATCTTCGGTTGCATGCGAATTTCCTTGAGCTCCTGCTGCTTCTGCCTCTTCTTGTTCTCCCGGTTCTTCTTCTCCAGGTCGAACTTGTACTTGCCGTAATCCAGCAGGCGACAGACCGGCGGGTTCGCGTTCGGCGCAATCTCCACGAGATCGAGACCCTTCTCTTCGGCCATCTTCCTGGCTTCGAGCGTCGGGACGATCCCGGCCTGATTGTTGTCCTCGTCTATCAGGCGCACTTCGCGCACCCGGATCATGTCGTTGATCCGTAAGTCCTTTGTAGCCAATCAACCCCCTTGGTGGCTTGCTCTTCCTTGGAACATACAGAATACCATCGCGGTCAGGGAGAGTCAAACGCGCCGGCCATCAATCTGAGCCCTGCAGCAGGAAGCAACACTCTGTGGCAAAGAGATTTGCGAGACCGGGTGCGACCCGACGCTCGTGACGCAGATCGATCGTTTCGAGGATGCGAACCTCCAGCGCCCGGCAGAGCTCGACGAAATCGCGGCGGGTGCAGAAATGGATGTTCGGCGTGTCGTACCACTCGTAGGGCAGGTCGCGGTTGACCGGCATGCGCCCGCGAAAGAAGAGCTGCGCGCGGTTCACGAGGTATCCGAAGTTCGGAAAGTTCACGATCGCGCGACGTCCGACGCGGAGCATCTCGCGCAGCAGGAGCACCGGCTCGTGAAGCGCCTGCAGCGTCTCGTTGAGGATCACGTAGTCGTAGCTGCCGGTGGCGTATTCCTTGAGCCCCTCGTCGAGATTGCCCTGGAAGACGCTGATCCCCTTCGCCAGGCACTCCCGGATCATCGCCTCCTCGATCTCCACTCCACGGCCGCGTGCCCCTCGCGTGGAGATGAGCCGGTGGAGGAGCTCTCCGTCTCCGCACCCGAGGTCGAGCACGGTGCTTTCGTCGTCCACGAGCCGGGCGATCTCGGCGTAGCTGAAGCGTGCCTGTCTATCCATGTGCGTATACCGTCCTGAGGAACGACGAGATGAGAGGACGCTGGCGCTCGGTCTCGAGCAGGAACGAGTCGTGGCCGTACGGGCAGTCGAGCTCGGTGTACGAGACGTCCTTCCCTCGCCGCATGAGCGCGACGACGATCTCCTTGCTCTGGTAGGAGGGGTAGAGCCAGTCCGATGTGAAGCTCACGACGAGGAACTTGCTCGTCGTGTTCCGGAAGGCTTCCTCGAGCGAACCGTACTTGCCGCCGAGATCGAAGTAGTCGATCGCCTTGGAGAGGTAGAGGTAGGTGTTCGCGTCGAACCGGTCGACGAAGCTCCCTCCTTTATATTCCAGATAGCTCTCCACCTCGAACTGGTCGGAGAAATCGAACCCGAACTCGTCGCGCCGTTGAAGACGCCGCCCGAACTTCTCGTGCATCGACGCGTCGGAGAGGTAGGTGATGTGACCGACCATGCGGGCGATTGCCAGTCCGCGGGCGGGCGGCTCGCCGCCGTAGTAGTCGCCGCCGTTCCACCGTTCGTCGGAGGTGATCGCGTTGCGTCCCACCGCGTTGAAGGCGATGCCCTGAGCGCTCAGCCGCGCGGTGGAGGCGAGCACGATCGCGCCCGCGACCGATTCCGGATAGCTGACCGCCCACTGCAGCGCCTGCATCCCGCCCATCGAACCGCCGGCGACGGCAAGCAACCGCTCGATGCCCAGGTGACGCACGAGGCGGTACTGAACGTTGACCATGTCCTCGATCGTGACCACGGGGAACGAGAGGCCGTAGGGACGGCCGGTGGCCGGGTCGATCGAGCCCGGGCCGGTCGTGCCCTGACAGCCGCCGAGCACGTTCGAACAGATCACGAAGTACCGGTCGGTGTCGAAGGCGCGGCCGGGGCCGACCATCGTGTCCCACCACCCGGGATGCCGATCCTCGGGCGCGTGCCGGCCCGCCGCGTGGGCGTCGCCGCTGAAGGCGTGCAGCAGGAGGATGGCGTTCGAGCGGTCGTCGTTGAGCGATCCGTACGTCTCGTAGCGAACGGTGATCGGCCCGAATCGCCGCCCGCTTTCGAGCAGCAGCGGCTCATCGCCCTCGTGTCCGAAGGTGAAGTCGTGTTGCGCTACGATCGCGCGTTCGGGCAGCTCCATGGCGCACCATCTTACGCGAGAGGGGTGCGCTGTCAATGCGTGCGCCGGCAATGCGTGCGCCGGCAATGCGTGCGCCGGCAATGCGTTGCCCGACCCGGGGCGACGTGATAGGATGCGGCCGCTGTGCACATCTTCCTGATGCTATCGGTCCCCGTGGCCTATATCTATGCCCTGATCCTCCGAGACGAGGCGAACCAGCCGGCGGTCCTGACCGCCGTATCCGCGCTCAAGGGAGCGATCGCGTATCTCCTCGTGCTCGTCCCGCTGCTGTTCATCGACCGGTTCGTAGAGCGTCCCTTCACCGGGGCCGGTCTCTACTTCTACAACGCCGTCTACGACTTCGTGGTTCCGGGGCACCTCGGCTTCCTGCTCTACCTCTGGTTCACGCGGGATCCCGGCGGGCTCGCTCCGGAAGAACGACTCGTCTCGCTGCTCTCGTTCTTCGCCGGTCTCTTCGCTCTGTCCGGGATCATGGATGTCTTCGTACGACCGGTCTACCTGGGCGCGTACGAGCTCTTCCATCTTCCCGCGCTTCGCATCACGCTCATGCTGATCCTGCCGGTGCTCTCGTATCACTACGCGGCCGAAACCCTCTGGCTGCGGTACGTGTATCTGCTGCTGATCATCGCCGCGCCGTTTGCGCTGTCGGTCGCGCCGCTGCTGATCAGTATGAACTACACGCTCGCCGGTGCTGCGGTGACCGCCGCGCTCTTCGCCGGCGGGTGGGCCGCAGCGCTCTTCGCCGCCGGCGGAGCGCGTTCGGTGCGCTTCCGCTGAGGTGCCACCGGTGAGCGTCCGAAGCGCTACAGTTCTCATCGCAGCCGCCCTCACGCTCGTGCTCGGCGCGTGTGCCCCCGACGTCGTCTTCATAGGCGACCCGGTGCTGCGGGCCACGGTGGACGCGGAGCGGTTCGAGGCGTCCATGGAGGAGGCGATCACGGGGGTTGGGAGACGCTCACGAGTTCTGTGGCCCGAGGCCGACTCGCTCGAAGCGCTCGACCCGGAGGCAGCGGTGGCGGCGACCGAGGTTCAGGCGATCGGGCTCAGCCCGTACCTGTCGCTCTTCGCCGCGTCGATCGCCGAGCGCTTTCCCGAACGGACGTTCGTTGCGTTCAGCCGGGGCCCGGATGCGCCGAATCTCTCGCGTGTCCGGTTCGACGCGTCGGCTGCCCTGCGCGAGGCCGGAGAGCTGCTCGCCGGCTGGGTGTTCGAGGCGAGCTCGCGGTCGGCGGCGCTCCTCGTGGATGAGAGCCGCCCGGGGCTCGCCGACGAGGCGCGCGCGCTCGCCGAAGGCTACCGGGCGGTCGCAGCGGTCGACCTCACGACGCACGCGTTTGACGGCTCCCCGACCCGGGAGGAGCTCAGGGCGCGTCTGGACGTCCTGCCGGCGGCGGGGGAGGTCGCCCTGGTGGTGCTGCTGGGCGAGCGCACCGGAACGCTCCTGGAGATCGCACGAGACGAGGAGCTGCTTCTCGGCGGCAGGAATCTCGGGGGCCGGGCCGACGGCGAACGGGTGCTGTTCACCGTACGCGACGACCTTGCGCTCGGACTCGCGGAGGCGCTCGAGTCGCCCGGCCCGTCGCTGGTCGTCCCGGCGGTGCTCGAGGCGAGCGCGGCGATGATGCCGGTCGAATAAATCACGACATGATATGAATTTTATGGACCCCCGTGCCGATGATTCGAGTGTCTCCTTGCGGGAAAAGTGTTTGACACTGCATAGGGCGGGAAATATACTCGGAGGAGACCGGAAATGATTGCCGCTTTTGTAGGTAAAGGAGCTGGAGCATGAGACGAGGCATTGGAGTCTCGATATTGCTGGTACTGTTGCTCACCGCGGCGGCGGGCGCCGACGAGGTGACGCGGAACTGGCAGTCGATTGTCCTCGAGGACTTCGATGACGGTGACAGCCAGTGGATCGTGCGCGGGGGCAAGTTTCTTGCCGTTGCGGACGAAGACGGTGACGGTGAGCCGGAGAACGACTACAACTACCCGTTCGAGTATCAGATCGTCGACGGGCTGTGGCCGGAAGATATGGGCGAGCCCGAGTCCGAGAACCCCGGTGTCCTCGGTGTTCAGGCGGCGTTCACCCGTCGGGGGTACAACTATCTCGAGTTCGTTCCCATCGAGGACGAGCCCGACGAGGACGGCAATCCGGTTCCCCGTGCCATCACGATCCCCGGTCGACCCGAGGCTATCGACGTGTGGGCGTGGGGTTCCAACTACGACTACTACCTCGAGATCCAGGTTCGCGACTACCGTGGCATCGTCCACAACCTCAAGCTCGGAAATCTCGGCTACGCGGGGTGGCGCAATCTCGTGACCGACATTCCGAACTACATCCCCCGTGCGGTGCGGTTCGTCCCGCAGCGCCGGCGCATGGAGCTCGTGAAGGTTGTCCTCTGGACGAGACCCGAGGAAAGCGTGGCCGGCTTCCACTTCTACCTCGACCAGATCAAGGTCCTCACCGACATGTTCGAAACCGGCTTCGACGGTGAGCAGCTGGCCGAACCGGACTTCGTTCAGGAAGTCTGGGGCACCGAGCAGAGACAGTAGGAGAGATCCATGAAGCGCGTACTGCTACTTACAATCCTGGTTCTTGCTGCGGGTGGGCTCCTCAGCGCCCAGCAGGCTGATCCGGAAGCGGCCAACATCGGCGCGGACACGGCGCAGCAGCAGCTGCAGGAAGTCTCGATCTCCAAGTTCGAGGATTCCGGCTTCTGGCGCGTCTACATGCCCATCGACCAGGGCGTGATCGAGAGCCGCCGGTTCGAGGGCGGGCCCAACGACAAGGAACCGCTGCCCGAGGAAGAGGCCGTCGGCATCGCGACGCCGGATGAGTTCGTGCTCGGTGTGAAGGCGTCGTTCTTCCGTCGTGGCAACTCTGAGATCTACATTCAGCCCATTCGTCCGCTGCAGGTGCCCGGCATCACGAAGACGATCAGCGTCTGGGTGGTTGGCAGAAACTTCAACCATCGGCTCTACGTCGTGGTCGGGGACTATTTCGGCAACGTGAACATGCTCGACATGGGTACGCTGAACTTCAGCGGCTGGAAGGAGATGACGACCGCCGTCCCGCCCACGCTCGTGCAGCGCGATTTCCACTACAACGATCGCATGGGCCTCCAGATTCTCGGATTCATGATCGAGCCCGCACTCATGGAGACCTACGGCACGTACTACGTCTACTTCGACGGTCTGCGCGCCCTTACCGATCTCTTCGCCGAAGAGAGTCGCGATCCGGACGACATGGTCGACAGCTGGTAGACCGCACGACCGCGTGAACAGACAGGGCCGCCGAGAGGCGGCCCTTTTCTTGGTGCGCCCGGCAGGGCGCACCCACTCGGAGGTGCCGGGCGACGACCCGACACCCGGCGCGAGCTCTACTCCTCGTCCTCGAACGGCGCGAAGTAGTCGTCGACCTGAAGCAGCAGCCTCCGGGCGCGCCACCGGCGCACGAGGAACGGGTAATCGTACGAGCTCGCCAGCGCGGGGTAGGTGTCGTCATCGACCGGCGGCCAGAGCGAGATCTTCACGACCTCGCCGTCGGTCCGCACTACCTCGAGCGTCGCAAACGGCTCGCCGGCGGGGGGCTCGTCTGCGAACCCGTCGGCGCGAAGCGGCGCGAGCGTGTCGAGCAGCAGGTCCACGCGCGACGCCGGGATTTCCTGCTCGGCATCGATCCGCCACGCCGCCTCCTGCCCATCTGTACCCTCTCCGTCACCGGAGTCCGCCGCGGCGCTTCGCCGGACGACGACCGGAGGCGCGCCCGGCGACGCGATGGTGAGTTGCTCCACCTCGTTCTCCGTTACGGCGACGATCTCGTCCGGTCGGAAGTCGTCCGGGTCGGTGGAGAAGCGGGTCGCGAGCGTGCCGGGCACGAGGACGACCTCGCTTGCGCCGTCCACGCGCGCGTAGGTCGCGTCACCGACCGACGCCCGGTCCCCGACCTCGAGGGAGAGCACCCGCTCCTCGTCGACGAAGAAGGCGATCGTACGCGCCCCGCCGGCCAGGCCGTAGGCGTCGTAATCTGCGCCCGCGGTGACTACGTCAACCTCGTCGAGCGCTCTCAGCGAGTCGATGATCGGGGTGATCGCCGTCGCGTCCGCGGGATAGTCGGCCTGTCCGACGGTCCAGGCCGCGGCGCCTTCGTCCGACGCGGAGCGCCGCAGGACGACCCGATCGTCGCCGTGGGCGAGCTCGATCCGGTCGATCTCCTCGGGTAGCCGGGGGAGCGCGACGGTGCCCCGACGGGTCGTGGCGGCCTCCTGCACGACGAAGACCACGGCGAGAAGGAGTGCGATCGCCGCGTAGATCACGGTTCGTCGGGGTAGATCGAGTGTGAAGCGTTTCATGGCAGATCCTCCGTCGTTCGGGTAGCGCCCTCGCCGAGCGCCTGTCGTATGCGCCGCGCGTGGGCTCGTCGCAGCGCCCACACGACGACGCCGATCGAGGCGACGAGCAGCGGTACGAGGATGGTGTTCGTCCAGCGCATCGCCACGCGAACCGCAGGCGCAACGTCGTCGAGCCGGGCGACTCCGAGGCCCTTACTGCGCAGCTCGGCGAAGCCGGGAGCTCCGTTGAGGTAGTCGACCGTGTTCAGGAGGAAGGTGCTGTTCGGAGTCCTCGTGCCCGCGCTGAGCATCTGGGACGTAGTGAGCGCCGAGGACGCGATCACGGCCACGCGCGACGGTTGCGATGCGCTCGCGCGGAAGCGGTGGAAGGTCTCCGCCGCCTGCGGTTGCGCCGGCTCCCCGGAGTCAGGCGGGGCATCTCCGTCGTCGGGGCGCTCGAGGGGGAGGCTCACCGGCGCGTCGAACGCGCTCGTGAACGTTCCTTCGAGGAGGACCGCGACGTCCCTCGCGGCGGTATCCTCGGAGGGCGGTGCGCCCTGGAGCCACGGGGTGATCTGGTCGGGTCCGGCAACGGTCCAGCTGCGGTCGGACGTGCGCAGCAGCGGGCGGTAGGCGACACCCTCGACGTCGGCCGAGGGACGTAGCGCGACCGCGTTCAGCACGATCACGTCCTCGAGCCGCTCGGTGATCACCGCGTCGCGATTCACGCCGTCGCCGGAGATCACCGGCGCCTGGAAGATCGTCTGCTGGCGGCCGCCCTGTCGGACGACGAAGGCCTCCTCGTCGAGCACGAGCTCTCCGGTCGTCTCGGCGCCCCAGGCGGCGAGCAGCCGCTCGATCCCCGTCTCGTTGGGACGCCAGGCGGGCTGAGCGCCCGGCGCGGCCTGGCCGGCGGGAGTCTGCCGAGCGAACCCGTCGACGAAGGCGAGCAGCGCGCCGCCGTCCATTACGAACTGGTCGAGCCGGTAGAGCGCCGCCTCCGTAAGCGGCTGCGTTGGCCCGTTCACGATAACCGTGTCGATGTCGGGCGGAATGCGCTCCTGGGCAGGGTTCAGCGTGACGACTTCGTAGCGCTCTTCGAGAAACTGCGAGAACGGACCCGCGCCCTGCTGGAAGTCGGAGATCGCCTTCTCGCCGTGGCCGGTCGTGTAGGCGATCCGCGGGCTCCCCGATACCAGCGACCGGAGCGCGCGGCGAATCGACTCCTCGACCTCCGCGGGCTCCTGCAGGAAGTACCCGCCGAGCAGACCGGAGAGGATCTCCAGCGGTACGCGCTCGGTCCGCCCCTCGTGCGTGAGGACGATGTCGAGCAGGCCGACCCCGGTCGACCCGTCGGGCATCTGCCATCGGATGGGCTCGACACCGAATCGCCCGGCGTACGCTTCGATCTCGTCACGAGCGCCGGGCTGCACGTATTCGAACTCGATACGGCCGCGATTGTCCTCGTTGATGCGGTCGTGGATCTCCCGCATCGTCTGCTCGAGCGTCTCGAACCCCTCTATGCCCAGCGCGTCGAGTTGCGGCGAGGCGAACACGCGCATGACCACCGGTTCGGAGGCACCCGACAGCGCGTCGGTCTGCGTGATCGCCGAGCGCATCGCGGTCGTGAGACGATACTCGAGACCGTCGGTGCTCGTCAGCTGGTCCACGCGCTCGGCGACGGTCCCGTAGAGGACCACGGCGCCCATGTAGGCGGTGCGCGACTGAAACTCGTCCTCGCGTACCTCCTGGACCTCGACCTGTCGCAGCCCGTACTGCTGTGCCTCCGCGCGTGCCTCGTCGCGGGCCGTATCGATCACCTCGTAGGAGAAGAGCCGGTTCTCTGCGGCCTGGTACTCGGCGAGGAGGTCGAGCAGATACTGCCGGACGCCGTTGTAGGGCGCCGGGACCTCCGCGCTGTAGAAGACCTTCACTCGAAGCGGATCCTCCACCCGTGACAGCGTCTCGAGGCTCACACGCGAGAGGCTGTACGCGTCGGAGCGTGTGAGGTCGATCCTGGAGTACGTATTGCTGCTGACGAGGTTGACGAGCACGAGGATCGCCAGCAGGAGGAGGAGATTCACCCTTCGGAAGACGTGCGTACGTTTCATGCGATAACTCCGGCTACCGTTGACGGTCGAGCTGATCGCGACTGAGGATGAGGAACCCGGCCGTCAGCGTGAGCAGATAGACGACCGACCGCGTGTCGACGATCCCCCGCGTGAAGCCGTCGAAGTGATACCCCGTGCTGAGAAACTCGAGCACGCTCACTACCGTGCCGGGGAAGAGAATCACGAACTGATTGAGCATTCCGAGCACGAGCGAGATCACGAGGCCCACGACGAGCGCCACGGTCTCGTTGCGCGAGATGCTGGAGGCGAAGACGCCGATCGCGCCGTAGACCGCTGCGAGGAGCATCGCTCCGACGTAGCCTGCGATTACCGGTCCGGGGTCGAGCGGACCGACGAGGCCGGCCGAAACGACGAAGATGACCGTGGGGGCGAGCAGAAAGAGCCCGGTGACCCATACGGCGGCGAACTTGGCGAGGACGATGTGCGACGTGCGCAGGGGCAGCGTGCGCACGACCTCCCACATGCCGCGCCGACGCTCTTCCGCGATCACGCGCATGGCGAGCGCCGGCATGAGGACGGCGAGCAGCAGCGGAAGGAACCGGAAGAACTGCCGCATCTCCGCCCGGTCGAACAGGAAGAAGAAGGAGAAGAAGAGCGCCGCGCTCGCAGCGAGGAAGACCACCCCGACGACGTACGCGACCGGCGTCTGGAAGAACGAGTTGAGCTCGCGCCTGAAGAGCGCCCAGCCCGGTTGCAGGGGGGTAATGGTGTTCGACGTCATCGCTGTTCCTCCCGGGTGAGCTCACGGAAAATGTCTTCCATGGACGCGCGTTCACGCGTCATCTCGTAGATCGTGAACGCCCCCGACGCCGCGAGCTCGAAGATCGCAGGGCGGAGGTCGACCTCCGGGTCGGCGCCTACGGTCACCGACAGCAGGTTCGCGTCGCCGCCGGGCTCGTCGGTCGCGTCGTCGGCATCCGCTTCCACCGATCGACACCCGGCGAGCGCCTGAAGCCGCTCTCGCAGGGCTTCCGGCTCGATCCCCGCGACGAGCAGGCGAACGCGCTGCACCGACGGTGCGAACGAATCGATCGAACCGTCGTAGCGGATAGTGCCGCGGTGGATGACGATGACGCGCCGGCAGAGGGCCTCTACCTCCTGCATGATGTGCGTAGAGAGGATGACGGTCTTCGTGCGTGCGATCCGGCGGATGAGGTCGCGAACCTGGAGGATCTGGTTGGGGTCGAGCCCGCTCGTGGGCTCGTCGAGCACGAGCAGCTCCGGATCGTGGATGAGCGTATGCGCGATGCCCACGCGCTGCCGGAAGCCCTTGGACAGGTGCCGGACCGGCATGTGGGCGTGCGACTCGAGGCCCGCCTCGCGGATGACCTCCTCGACGCGCTTCCGCGGGTCGAGGCCGTGGACGCGAGCCTCGAACGCGAGGTAGTCCCAGGTGATCATGTCCCCGTACGCGGGCGCAGACTCGGGCAAGTACCCGATCTGTCCCTTGAGCTCGACCGAGTCGGGACCGAAGGGTTGGTCGGCGATCCGGACCGATCCGCGCGTGGGCTCGAGAAACCCGGTCATGATGCGCATGGTCGTCGTCTTGCCGGCGCCGTTGGGACCGAGCAGTCCGACGATCCCGCCGCGTGGGATCGAGAACGACACGTCGTCGAGCGCCGTCAGGCCGCCGAAATCCTTCCCAATCTGGTTGAACTGGACCATCAGAGCCTCTCGCTGAAGATGTAGTCTTGCGATGACCGTAATCTGAGAACCTTGCACGAGGATGTCACGAACATTACAAATCTGAAAGGTTCTCGCCCCCGGTGCCGTGGTTTCAGTCGCCGCCGGCCGGGTCGTCTCCGGCCCGGTCGTCTCCGGTGCTGCGGACGCGGCACCTCACGCCGTGGGCTGCCGCAGCGTCCACGCACCGCGCGAGAAGCTCAGCGTCGGGCGGTGGCACGGTCGCCAGCCCGGGGTCGAGCGTCGCGCCGGGCCGAAACGGGGCGAGCGTCAGCCGCTCACCCGGGCCGAGCAGCGCGGCGATCTCCGCGACATCGGACGGACCGACGAGCCCCGGAACGACGGTCGTCCGGAACTCGCGCTGCGGTGCCGCCTCGCGCGCCGCGTCCACCGCATGCGAGATTCGCTCGGCCCCGTCGGCTGGACCGCCCAGCTCGGAATAGCGCCCTGGAGCGAGCTTGAGGTCGAGCGCGACGAAGTCGAGGTCGAGGGCTGCGAGGCGGTGCGGAAGCATGCCGTTCGTGTCGAGTTTGACCTTGAGCCCGAAACGCCGCACCACGTCGATCAGCTCCGGCAATCCTTCGTGAACGAGCGGTTCGCCCCCGGTGAAGCACACTCCCGTCAGGACGCCGGCGCGCGCGGTCAGGACGTCGAGTACGCGTTCGCGCGGCAGGAAGTCGTCCGGGGCCCGGCCGGAGACGAGGCGCGGGTTGTGGCAGTACGGGCAGCGCAGGTTGCACCCGGGGGTGAAGACGACCGCCGCCACCTCACCGGGGTAGTCGATGAGGCTCGTCTTCAGCAGGCCGAGCCGCTCGAGCGTCGCCACTCAGGTCGCCGGCCCACCCGGCGCGACGCCGCGGCTCACCGCGGTCGCGCGTGTCGCCTCGGCGTCGCCAGACGCCTGGTTCGCACCGCCGGCGGCGAGGTCCGCGACGACCGCGGCGAGCCTCCGCGGGTCGCCGCCGCGCGCGAGCTGGGCGCCCGTTGCGTCGCGCAGGATCACCGTGGGCGTGGAGAGGACCTGCTCGCCGATCGCCCGGCGCATACCGTCGTCGGTGTCGACGTCTATCATCTCGCCGTCGAGCCCGAGCTGCTCGACCCATCGGCGCACGGGCGGGCAGTTGGGGCAGGTCTCGCGGAAGAAGTAGGTGAACGTCGCCGGCTCGGCGCCGCGCGCGGGTTCCCCCGCGGGGGCGCTCGCCCGACGCGCGGCGCCGCGAGCAGGTCCGTCGCCTGCGGCCGCGTCGAAGGCAACGCGATGGCGGTACTCCTCGCGCTTGCCGCGGTTCCAGTTCTTGAGGCTGCGGTAGTAGCCAACGATCCGCGTGTAGATCTCGGTCTCCGCTCCGCAGCGCGGGCAGCTCGCGTGCTCGCCGGCGAGGTAGCCGTGGTCGGGGCAGACGGAGAACGTGGGCGAGATCGTGAAGTAGGGGAGCCTGTAGGCGTGCGCGATGCTCTTCACGAGCGTGGCGCAGCTTCGCCAGTCGTCGATCGCCTCGCCGAGGAACCCGTGGAAGACGGTGCCGCCGGTGTACTGCGTCTGCAGCTCGTCCTGCAGGTCGAGCGCGTCGAAGATGTCGCTCGTCACGTCGACCGGGAGCTGCGAGCTGTTCGTGTAGAAGGGCTCGGCCTCGCCGCTTGCGATAATCCGGGGGAACGCCTCGCGGTCGTGCTTCGCGAGGCGGTAGCTGGTGCTTTCGGCCGGCGTCGCCTCCAGGTTGAACAGGTCGCCGGTGCGCTCCTGGTAGTCGGCGAGCCGCTCGCGCATGTGGCGCAGCACGCGCAGCGCGAACGCCCGACCATCGGCATCCACGATGCCCCTGCCCATGAAGTTCTGCAGGCTCTCGTGCATCCCCACGACGCCGATCGTGGAGAAGTGGTTGTTCAGATGGCTCAGGTAGCGGCGCGTGTACGGGAAGAGGCCGGCCTCGAGCAGGCGGTTGATGACCTTGCGCTTGATGGCCAGGCTCTCGGCGGCGAGGTCCATGAGGCGGTCGAGCCGGGCGAAGTAATCGGCCTCGTTCGAGGCGAGGTAGCCGATTCGCGGGAGGTTGATCGTCACCACGCCTATAGACCCGGTGAACTCGTCGGAGCCGAACAGCCCGCCGCCGCGCTTGCGGAGCTCGCGCTTGTCGAGCTGCAGGCGGCAGCACATCGACCTGACGTCACCGGGATCCAGATCCGAGTTGACGAAGTTCTGGAAGTAGGGGGTCCCGTACTTCGCGGTCATCTCGAAGAGGAGCTTCGCGTTCGGCGAGTCCCAGTCGAAGTCGGCGGTGATGTTGTACGTGGGGATGGGGTACTGGAAGCCACGGCCGTTCGCGTCTCCGGCGAGCATCAGCTCGATGAACGTGCGGTTGATGAGGTCCATCTCCGCCTGGCACTCGCCGTAGGTGAACCCCTGTTCCTCGCCGGCGACGATCGCGGGCTTATCGGCGAGGTCTCCGGGCACGTTCCAGTCGAGCGTGATGTTCGTGAACGGCGCCTGGCTGCCCCAGCGGCTGGGGGTGTTGACGCCGAAGACGAAGCTCTGGATCGCCTGGCGCACCTCGGCGAGGTCGAGCCCGTCGACCTTCACGAACGGCGCGAGGTAGGTGTCGAAGCTGCTGAACGCCTGCGCGCCCGCCCACTCGTTCTGCATGATGCCCAGAAAGTTGACGACCTGCTGGATGAGCGTGTTCAGGTGCTTCGCCGGCTTGCTCGTGATCTTGTCCGGCACGCCGCCGAGTCCTTCCTGGATCAGCTGTCGCAGGCTCCACCCCGCGCAGTAGCCGCTGAACATGGACAGGTCGTGGATGTGCATGTCGGCGTTCCGGTGCGCGTCGGCGATCGCCTCCGGGTAGACGTTGCGCAGCCAGTAGTTCGCGGTGATCGTGCCGGAGTTGTGGAGGATCAGCCCGCCGAGCGAGAAGTTGACGTTCGCGTTCTCGTTCACCCGCCAGTCCGACTGCGAGAGGTAGCCGTCCATCGTCGTGTTGATGTCGAGCAGCAGCTTCTGCGTGTCGCGCATCGCCTCGTGGCGCGCGCGGTAGAGGATGTACGCCTTCGCGGCCGCCGTCTCGCGTGACTCGACGAGCACGGTCTCCACGATGTCCTGGATCTCCTCGATCGCCGGCGCCGAGTTGGGGTGGCGCGACGACATGAACCCGGCGAGCTTCTCTTCGACGGCCTTCAGGAGCTCTTCGAGCCGATTCGCCGGCGCGGTCGCGCCCACCGCCTCGAAGGCGGCACCCATCGCGGCGCGGATTTTCTCGCGGTCGTATCCCTCCGCGGTGCCGTCGCGCTTGACGACCTGACGGACGATCGGTCGCGCGGCGTCGCCCGGCGGGTTTCCATCGCGGCCGTGCGCGTCGCCGCGCACGAGCTCGCTCCAGTCCGGTGACAGTATCGTAGTGCTCACGAGAACCCTCCCTGATCCCGTTGGACGGTGCGCCGTCTACTCGTCGTCGGACGGGTGCGGCGCCTCATTCTGTTCGCCGAGTCGCTCGATCTCCTGGATGAACTCGTCGACGTTTTCGAAGTTCCGATAGACCGATGCGAATCGGACGTAGGCGACACGGTCGAGCTCGTAGAGTTTCTCGAGCACCATCTCGCCCAACCGGTGCGAGGCGATCTCGTGGTTGGTCCTGCCGAGCAGCATCGACTCGTCCTCGATCTGGTTGAGGATCTCCTCGATCTGATCCTGGCCGACCGGTCGCTTGCGAATCGCCTGACGAACGCCGCGCTCGAGCTTCGAGCGGTCGAACGGCTCCCGACCGCCGCGCGACTTGACGACCATGAGCGGCCGCTCCTCCACGCGCTCGTACGAGGTGTACCGATAGCCGCAGCTCGTGCATTCGCGCCGCCGGCGGATACTCGTGCCGTCGGCGAGCGTGCGCGATTCGATCACTCTGTCTTCCATGCCCAGACACCGTGGACAACGCATCGGCTTATCCTGACATTGCTGGTCAGGCTCCATATATAGGGTGTTCGCCGCCGCTCGCGGCGACAACTCCACTATATATTGAGTCTCGACGAGGTGCAAGGCCGACCTGAGCGATCGGGCCGATTTTCGTCCGCCGCGCGGTTGCCCAAGGACGAGGCATCGATCATACTGCCGCCGCATGAGCCCGATTCGTCTGCCCGTCCCGCGCGCGACCCCGCTCGTGCTGCTGGTCACCCTCCTCGTCGTCGTATTGGCGGTCGCGCCCGCCGACGAGGCGCCGCGGCTTCTCGCTCCCGACTGGAGCCGCGTCGAGGACGTGGCACCCGCGCCGGAGCTTGCCGCGCGCGCGGCGCTGCTCTTCGAGGTCGACTCGCGCACCGTGCTCCACGCGAAGAATCCGGACCTCGTCATTCCTCCGGCGAGCCTCACCAAGCTCGTCGCGATCGACGCGGCGCTCGACGCGCTCGACCACGGCGAGATCGCGCTCACCGATACCTTCGTCCCGCCTGAGGCTTCGTGGGCCGAGAATCAGCCCCCCGGCTCCTCGCTCATGTTCCTCGGTCCCGACCAGCGGCTCAGCTGGCGCGACCTGCTGCTCGGGCTCTCGGTTTCGTCGGGCAACGACGCGGCGGTCGCGCTCGCGCTGCTGCTCGACGGCGGCGTGCCCGCCTTTGCCGACCGGATGAACCGCCGGGCGGCCGCGCTCGGATTGGTCGACCTCTTCTTCGTCGAGCCGAGCGGGCTGAGCCCGCGGAACACGATCACCGCCCACGGCTTCGCGCGGTTCCTGCTCGCGCACCTGGATCGCTTCCCGTACGCGCTCGACGAGCTCTACAGCGTCCGAACGTTCACCTATCCCGACGAGCGCCACCGCGCGGGCCCGCGGGCGCGCGAACCCATCACGCAGAGCAACCGCAACACGCTGCTGTGGGAGTTCGCCGGGGCAGACGGGTTCAAGACGGGGTTCATCGACGAGTCGGGCTACCACCTCGCGGCCACCGCCGAGCGCGACGGGCGCAGGCTCGTGGCGATCGTGCTGGGAATCGACGCCGATTCGCACGCTGCGGGCGGTGCGTTGCGCGCCGCGGACGCGGCGGCGCTCCTCGAGTACGGGTTCACGGCTTTCCGGATGCTCGAGTTCGGATACCCGGCTCCGGAGCCGGTGCGCGTGTACGGCGGCAGGGTGCGCGAGGCGGTGCCGGACGGCCCGGACGGCCTCGTGATCACCGTGCCGGAAGGATCGGCCGCGCGCGTTCGCGGCGTGCTCGACCAGGAGCTCGAGGTGCGCGCGCCCTTCGACGCTGTCGAGGTCGGCCGCGTGGCGATCGAGCTCGACGGCGTGGAGCTCGCCGGCGCGCCGCTCGTATTGCCGGAAGTCGAGCGGGGCGGTTTCTTCCGTCGCGTATGGGCGGGGATCGTCGTGCTGTTCAGGTCGTTGGGCGAGCTCTTCGGCGGCGAGGGTCCGCCGGTTCCCGGCGGCGAGCTCGCGCCCGCGGCGGGCTGAGCGCAGGGCGCCCGATCGGGGCGGGCCCGGCTACGAGATCCCGGTGAGCGCCTTGATGTACTGCAATCGCTCGTACGACTCCGGAGAGTCGCTGCCGGCCTGGCTGAGTCGCCCGCGGAACTCCTCGATCGTCGTGAACCCGTGCCCCTGCATCCACGATTCGAGCTCGGCGTTCATCTCCCCGATGCGCTCGTAGCCGTTGCGGTAGACGGTCGAGCACGCCTGGACCGCGGTGGCCCCGGCGAGCAGCATCTTCACGACGTCGTTGCCGGTGTAGACCGCTGTGGATCCGGCGAGCTCGAGCGGCGTATCGCCGCTCAGGATGCTGACCCAGCGAAGCACGGTGTGGATCTCCTCCGGTGCCGAGTACTGGTATCCGGCGGCGAGCTCCAGCTTCTCCGTGTCTATGTCGAGCTGGTAGAAGCGGTTGAACAGGACCGCCGCGGCGGCGCCGGCGCGGTGGAACCGCTCGAGCAGCGGTTGGAGGCTCGTGAAGTACGGACCGATCTTCACCGCGATGGGCAGACCCACCTGGTCGCGAACGCGCTCGACGATCTCCACGTAGGCGTTCTCCACCGACGCGGCGTCCTCGCCCTCCCGGGGCATGATCGCGATGTTGAGCTCGATCGCGTCGGCTCCGGCGCTCTCGATCTGGCGGCCGTAGTCGCCCCACCAGCGCGGCGTGACGCAGTTGACGCTCGCGATGATCGGCACGTCGACGCTGCTCTTTGCCTCCGCGAGGAGCTTGAGGTATCGATCCGGTCCCAGGTGCTTGCCCATCTGGCGAACGTACTCCTCGGCTTCGGGGTGGATCGAGTAGTCGACTTCTTCGCTGTCCTGCGCCGTTTCGGCTTCGATCTGCTCTTCGAAGAGCGACTTCAGCACCACCGCGCCGACGCCCGCGTCGGCGGCGCGTCGAATCCCGTTCATCGTGTTGCTGAGGTTCGAGCTCGAGAGGATGACCGGGCTGTTCAGGTCCAGCCCGAGATAGCGCGTGGCGGTGCTTGGCATGATCTCCTGCCTTGATCGGTAGAAAGTCGGTTCGAATTCTTGTATTGTAGTCTGAGTATACTCGACGACGCTGAGCGCAAGCAAGCGAGGTTATGCCCGTATGGATAGTTGGGACATCGTAATAGTAGGGGCGGGCATTGCCGGAGTCTCTGCGGTCCGGACGGTCGCATCCGACGGCGGATCGCGGCGGGTGCTGCTCGTCAACGGCGAGCGAAGCGCGCCGTACAAGCGCACGAAGATCAGCAAGAACATCGCGAAAGGCTTCTCGCCGGAGGAGTTCCTGCTCGAGCCCGAGGCGTGGTATCGCGAGAACAACGTAGAGCTGCGCACCGGCGCCACGGTAGACGAGATCCGACCGGGCGATCGGGTGGTGAAGCTCTCGGACGGCAGCGAGCACCGCTACGAGGCGCTGATCCTCGCGACCGGGGCGGCACCGCTCTACCCGAAGACGGTCCGTCCTCACGAGGCCGAGTCGTTCTTCGTGGTCCGATCCGAGGCCGATATCGACCGCCTGCGCCGCTCGGCATCCCGTGCCAAGCGGATCCTGGTCGACGGCATGGGCGTGCTCGCCGTTGAAGTGGCCGCGGAGCTGCGCGCGATGAACAAGCAGACGACGATGGTCGGCGCGACCGGTCAGGTCATGCCGCGCCATCTCAACGTCCGCGCCGGTGAGATCATGGAGGAGCTGCTGACGTCGAACGGCGTGAAGCTGCGCTTCCAGGAGGAGATCCTCTCCTTCGAACCGCGCAAGAAGGGCGGGTTCTCGGTTTCGATGATCCGCGAATCGGGCGCCTACGACATGATCGTGTTCTGCATCGGCGTCGCGCCGCGGACCGAGCTCGCCGAGGCCGCGGGTCTCGACGTGGGCGAAGGGATCATCGTCGACGAGCACATGCGCACGAGCGACCCCGCGATCTACGCCGCCGGCGACTGCGCCGAGCACGCGAACGGCAATATCACCGACCTGTGGCACGCGGCCGAATACCAGGGCGAGGTGGCCGCGAAGAACGCGATGGGCCACGCCCTCGAGTTCGACGACCCGCCGTTCCGGCTCAAGTGCGAGGTCTTCGGCTCGTACTTCTTCAGCATCAACAAGCCTCGTCAGCCGCTTCAGCACGAGATCGAGGAGCACGAGTTCGACTCGCGCTACCAGTGCTTCTACTTCGACGACGACCGCCTCTTTGGAGCGATCATGGTCAACGACCGCGATCGCGCGAAGGAGTACCAGCAGGCGGTCCGCGAGGGGTGGGACCGCGATCGCGTCGTCGAGACCTTCATCGGAGACTGATATCCCGAACTACACGGAGGAACCCATGTCGTACCTCAAGAGAGGCATCATACTCACGCTCGCGGCGGCGATGTTGCTCGCCGCGGGAGCGCTGTACGCGCAGGATACGTACCGCATCGGTGTGCTCCGCGGCCCCACGGCCGTCGCCTTCGCGCCGCTGATCGACGAGCCGCCGGTGCTCGAGGACGGGCGCGGCGTGGAGGTCGTGACCTTTCCCACGCCGCCCAACCTCATCGCCGCCTACCTGGGCGGGGAGGTGGACGCGGCGACCCTTCCCAGCAACGCCGCGGCGCAGCTTTCGGGGCGCGGCGCGCCGGTGCAGGTCGCGTCGACCTTCATCTGGGGCGTGCTCTACGTCGTCGGCCCGGCGGGTGCGACGCTCGACGAGCTGGGCGGCCAAGTCTACTCGATTGGACGCGGGGCGAGCCCCGACGTGGTCTTCCGCTACGTGCTCGAGCAGGAGGGGCTGGCCGATGAGATCGAGGTCGCCTACGGGTACGCTCAGGTCGAGCTCTCGCAGTTGCTGATCTCCGGTCGCGTGGACGCCGGCGTGCTTCCCGAGCCGTTCGTGACGCGAGTGCTCGCGGAGAACGGGGATCTCGGGATCGTCGCGGACCTCCAGGAACGCTTCGCCGAGCACGCGGAGAGTGGTCTGCCGCAGACCACGCTCGTCGTGCGCCCGGGCGACGACGCAACCGGAGAGCTCGTCGATCTGCTCGACGGCAGCGTAGAGGCCGTGCTCGCGGATCCGGAGGCGTCGGCGACGCTCGTGGCCGGGCTGGGCCTGGGGCTCGACGAAGCGACGGTACGCGCGAGCCTTCCGCGGCTCAACCTGCGGGTCGAAGACGCGGCGGAGAGCCGGAGCGCGCTCGAGCGGTACCTCTCAATTCTGTACGAGTTCGAACCGGCGTCGGTGGGCGGCTCGCTGCCGGGCGACGCCTTCTACGGCGGGGCAGAGTAGGCCGCGGTCCGGCCCTCAGGCCGGACCGCGGGAGCAGGAGCTCGCAGGCCTGCGGTCCGGCCCTCAGGCCGGACCGCGCGAGCTCA
>CAZICD010000006.1:19501-26718 GCA_964537725.1 uncultured Spirochaetaceae bacterium
GAGCAGGAGCTCGCAGGCCTGCGGTCCGGCCCTCAGGCCGGACCGCGCGAGCTCACTTGACCTCGATGCGCTGCTGGGCTTCCCAGAGCCCGTGGATGTTGCAGTAGCTCGTCGCGTACAGCGTACCCGACTCCTTCAGCTTGACGGTGCTCTGGCAGACCGGCTCGGTGTAGGCCGAACCCTCGTTCGCGCCCTTGGCGGACTCGCCGTGCGCCGTGAACCGGTTGACCGAAAGCTGGTGAGCAAACTTCTCGCTGTCCGGCTTGAAGTAGAGCTCGATCCATACGATGTGATGCTCGGTCGTATTCGGGTGCGCAATCTCCTTGCCCACCGACGCACTGACCGTGACCGCCTCGTCGGCCTTCACCGATTCGGGCGCCTCGATGACCGGTGCGTGCTTCTCGCTCTTCCAGTCCGCCTGCTGCAGCAAATCTCCGAAATTACCCATGGTGTCCTCCTCAGGATATATCGCTCGAGACCTTATCTCTTGCGTCGATACGTTATCTTACCATGGCGTCCGTTAACGTACAAGTAACGGAGTTTACGCAACAGCTGTCACATTAAATGGGATTAATTCACCACCGGACGCTTTTTGTTTGCATACAAGCCTAATTATGATTAGAATGATCATGTTAGGAGGGAATCATGGCATACACGACACCCGATCTTCCCTACGGGTACGCGGCACTCGAGCCGCACATAGACGAGCAGACGATGCGGCTGCACCACGACAAGCATCACGCAGGCTACACGGCCAAGCTGAACGCCGCCATCGACGGCACGGGTTTCGAGGGCCGGACCGTGGAGTCGCTGCTCGCTGCTCTCGACGAGCTACCGGAGCAGATCCGGACCGCCGTCCGTAATCACGGCGGCGGGCACGCGAACCACGCCCTGTTCTGGCAGGTCCTCTCGCCCGACGGGGGCGGATCCCCCGGCGGCGAGCTCGCGGGCGCGATCGACGCGACGTTCGGAAGCTTCGACTCGTTCCGCGAACGCTTCGCCGCCGCCGCGACCGGCCGCTTCGGCAGCGGGTGGGCGTGGCTCGTCGTCACCGTCGACCGAGCGCTCTCGATCACGAGCACGCCGAACCAGGACAGCCCGCTTTCCCGGGGTGCGACCCCGATCTTCGGTCTCGACGTCTGGGAGCACGCGTACTACCTGAAGTACCAGAACCGTCGCGCCGAGTACGTGGACGCGTTCTTCGAGATCGTGCACTGGCCGATGGTCGAGAAGCTCTACGCCGCCACCGGATAGCGCGCGCGCAATTGACATCTGTCGGCGAGCGTCGTACCCTAAATAGGACTAAGGAAGTCCGATTTATGGTCAGGATATCGAAGGCCGTCGAGTACGCGCTCGTCGCCGTGCGACATATGAACGACCACCCCGAATCGCTCGTGAGCGCCCGTGACCTCAGCGAGCACTACGAGCTGCCTTCCGGCCTGCTCGCGAAGATCATGCAGCGGCTCGCAGCCGCCGGCGTCGTCGAAAGCGAGCAGGGCGTGCGCGGCGGGTACCGGCTCGCGCGCGACCCGGGGGAGCTGAGCTTTCTCGAGCTCTCGGAGGCGGTCGAGGGACCCATCCGGACGGCGGCGTGCGATACGAACGGCGACGGGAGCTGCGAGCGCACCGATACGTGCACCGTCGCGGGATCGGTCCACGAGCTCAGCGCGCGGATCGTCGATCTGCTCGCCGCCACGTCGGTGGGCGAGCTGCTCGAGCACTCGGCGCCGGCGCCGGCGCCGGTGGACAGCGGACGCGGTCGCCTGACCTTCGAAGGAGCACGATTGTGAGCGTTACCCACGCAGATACGACATACAACGCGGAGGCGATCCGCGCCGACTTTCCCGTCCTCGCGAGGCCGATGCGCGGCAAGCGGCTCGTCTACCTGGACAACGGGGCGACCGCGCTCAAGCCGCAGGCGGTGATCGACGCGGAGATCGAGTACCTCACGCAGATCAGCGCGAACATCCACCGCGGCGTCTACGAGCTCAGCGAGCGCGCGACCGTCCTCTTCGACGAGGCGCGCGAGAAGATCAAGCGGTTCATCGGCGCGCCGACCGACGGGGAGGCCGTCTTCACGAAGAGCTGCACCGAGGCGAGCAACCTCGTCGCCTTCGGGTGGGGGAGGAAGTACCTCCAGCCCGGAGACGAAATCCTCACGACCGAGGTCGAGCACCACGCGAACCTGATCCCGTGGCAGCAGGTCGCCGCGCAGACCGGGGCCGAGTTGCGCTTCGTCGAGCTGGGTCCTGCCGGCGAGATCACCGCGGAGGCGGTGGATGCGGCGCTGAGCGACAGAACGAAGATCGTCGCGGTCACGGGGATGTCGAACGTGACCGGCTTCATGCCGCCGGTCGCGGATATCACCCGCGCCGCCCACGCGCGCGGCGCGATCGTCGCGGTCGACGGCGCGCAGCTCGTGAGCCACTACCCGGTGAACGTGAGCGAGCTCGACGTGGACTTCCTCCACTTCAGCGGGCACAAGATGTGCGGGCCTACCGGCATCGGCGTGCTCTACGGACGGAAGGACCTGCTCGACGCGATGGACCCGCTGCTCTACGGCGGCGACATGATCGTCCGCGTCTACAAGGACCGCGCCTCGTTCACCGACGCGCCGGAACGGTTCGAAACCGGCACGCCGAATATCGCGGGCGCGATCGGCCTCGGCGCCGCCGTCGATTACCTGAGCGGCATCGGCATGGACCGGATCGCGGCACACGAGGAAGCGGTCCTCGACTACGCCGTCGAGCGGCTCTCCGAGGCCGAGGGGGTCACGCTCTACGGGCCGCGCGACGTGCGCCGGCGCGGGGGCATTCTCAGCCTGAACGTGGGCGATGTGCACCCGCACGACGTGGGCAGCATCCTCGATTCCGAGGGCGTGGCGGTGCGTACCGGATTCCACTGCGCGCAGCCGTTCATGAGGTTCCTGGGTATCCACGGCACGGTTCGTGCCAGCTTCTATCTCTACAACACGCGCGACGACGTCGACCAACTCGTGTCGGCGCTCGACCGCGTACGGGACGTGTTTGCATGAATCTTGGCGACGACCTCTACCGCGAGATCATCCTCGAGAACTACAAGGCGACGAAGAACAAGCATCCGCTCGAACCGGCCGACTACCACGAAGAGGGAGTGAACCCGTCGTGCGGCGACGATATAGAGCTCTTTCTCCGCTCGGACGGCGAGCGCATCACCGACGTCTCGTACGACGGCATGGGCTGCTCCATCTGCCTCGCGAGCGCGAACATGCTCTGCGAGTCGATCAAGGGCATGAAGGTCAGCGAGGCGGAGGCGATGATCGAACGGGTGAAGGGTATGCTCACCCGCGGCGAGGAGCCCGAGTTCCCCGACGGCGCGGAGGACCTGGAGGCGATCCAGGGCGTGGCGAACTACCCGGTGCGCATCAAGTGCGCGCTCCTGTCGTGGAACACGCTCGGCCAGATCGTGGGCGAGATGCGCGGCGAGAGCCCACAGCGTTGACATGGAACTTCCGGCGTGGATAGTGTAGCGCGAGGAGGCTGCATGTATAAGATCGTACTGCTCCGCCACGGCGAGAGCATCTGGAACAAGTCGAATCAGTTCACCGGATGGACCGACGTCGAGCTCAGCGAGAAGGGCGTCGAGGAGGCGATGAACGCCGGTCACGTGATGAAGGCCGAAGGCCTGGTCTTCGATCTCGCGTACACGAGCGTGCTGCGACGGGCGATCAACACGCTGCACCTCGCGCTCGACATCATGGACCTGCACTGGATTCCGGAGATCAAGAACTGGCGGCTGAACGAGCGTCACTACGGTGCGCTGCAGGGTCTGAACAAGGCCGAAACCGCCGAGAAGTTCGGCGACGAGCAGGTGCACGTCTGGCGCCGCAGCTACGCGACCCCGCCGCCGGAGCTGGACAAGGACGACGAGCGCTTCCCCGGCCGCGACCCGCGCTACGCCGACCTGAAGCCCGAAGAGGTGCCGGCGACCGAGTGCCTGAAGGACACCGTCGAGCGGTTCCTGCCGTTCTGGCACGACGAGATCGCGCCCACCATCAAGACCGGCAAGCGGATCATCATCGCCGCGCACGGCAATTCCCTGCGCGCGCTCGTGAAGTACCTGGACAACATCTCGGACGACGACATCCCGGGGCTCAACATCCCCACGGGAATCCCGCTCGTCTACGAGCTCAACGACGACCTCTCTCCGATCAAGCACTACTACCTGGGCGACCAGGAGGCGATCGAAGCGGCCGCGCAGGCGGTAGCGAACCAGGCGAAGAAGAAGTAGGGTGCGGGGCGCGGACGTATCTCCGCGCCCGGGTGCGCGCTACCGTCCGCTCTGGAAGAACCCCAGTCGCATGATGAGCTCGAGCGTGTACGTGCGGCCCGCCTCGAAGTAGAGCTCGTTCTCGATCATGAGCCCTCCCGATGCGATCGCGACGTCGTGATAGCCGGGATCGACCTCGACGCGCGATTCGGTGCGGAGCCGCCCGTCGACGTAGAGGTCGATCTGGCGCCACGGGTCTCGCACGCGGTCGTTCAAAAACTCCGACGGTATCTGCAGCAGGATCGTCGCCGTGGGCGGCAGCAGATCCGCGACCACCGTCTGGTCGGAGTCGAGGTTAACGCGAACCTGCCACGGCTGGTAGCCGCGCGCTTCGACGCGGATCGTGTACGTGTCCGGCCGCAGCGTGAACGTCGCCGGTGCGGTCTGCCGCTGACGTACGCCGTCGATGTAGACGTCGGCGCCGCGGACGTTCGAGCGGACGGTGAGCCGGTGGGTGACCACGCGGCGGCTGCCGCCGTCGTCGTCGTCGCTGTCGCCGAAGGTGCCCGCCTGGGCGAAGAGGCCGACCGCCCCCACCAGGAGGAGGGCGGTCGCCATGAGTGCAATCTTGCCGAGCTTCATCGATGAACTCCTTTGTCTGACTGGGGCTACTCGGTCTCCGCGCGGCCGAAGGCGCCCACGAAGGTTTCACCGTCGCTCGTCGTCCCGGTGACGCTGCGGAAGCCGTCGGTGCCGTTCGTAATCCACCGCTGGTCGGGGACGATCAGGTAGTAGGGTTCGTAGCTCGTTCCACTGTCGGCGATGAAGTAGTGGATCCGCGCGACGCTCGCCGACGAGTAGCTCGTGTCGTCGGGCGGACGGAAGCTGATGAGCGGGTTGTCGTTCTTGTCGTAGATCGTGACCTCGAGATCAGCCGCCGGGATGTTGCCGCTCCCCGCATGAGCGTAGAGCTCGCTTACGCCGACCCACGCGTAGCGTTCGGGGCCGTTCGGCAGGCCGATGTCCGCGTCAGGGTCGTTGCGGAAGTCCAGCGCGCCGCCGTCATAGCTCCACGGCGGTCGGTTCACGAGGATGAGCTGCTCTCCTTCCGAGCTCTCGTCCTCGAGCTCGATTGCCGGGTTGCCGCTGGAGGTGTAGAAGCTCTCCTTCGACGAGGGGTTCACGAACTCGCGTTCGGCGTCGGCGAGGAAGAATCCCGGATCGCCCTCGGAGATGCCGACCTCGCTGCGGTCGTCATACGGGTATAGGAACAGGGGCACCACCGTGTCGTTCGTCGTCGGGTTGTCAGCGGTCGTGAGGTCGTCCGGGTAGGGGTACGAAATCCAGAGGTCGATCTCCGCGCTGTCCTCGTCCCACTGGCCGACGATCTGCAGGTCCGCGGTGTAGTCCTCCGGGTCGAAACCTGTGAAGATGAAAACACACCCGCTCAGCGCGAACACCGTCGCAATCGCGAGTATTCCCACGCGCATCAGAAGTCGCTTGCTCATATGTCCTCCAAAGATTGGTGTCCGGCGCCGCGTATTCCGGCGCCTCTCATCGACTGTAACACCACTCGGTTCCCCGATTGTTACCAATATACGGCACGCGAGGACGGATTCCACGGGTTTCTTTCCACGGTCCGGCGTCTCCGCTATACTCCGGATCGATGGCTGACACCACCTCGCAGCGCGCCATTCTGCTGCTCTGGTCGCCGGATCGGCCCGGGATCGTGGCGGAGGTTTCGCACTTCATCTTCACCTACGGCGGCAACATCCTCGAGTCGAGCCAGCACAGCGACCCGGTGAGCGACACCTTCCTCATGCGCATCGAGTGGGACCTCGCCGACTTCGCGCTGCCGGAGGAGAAGATTTCGGACGCCTTCGAGCCTATCGCGATCAAGTTCGGGATGACCTACCGGATCGAGTTCTCGAGTCGCACGACGCGCATGGCGATCATGGTGAGCCAGTACGACCACTGTCTCTACGATCTCCTGCTGCGCAACCGTGAGGGAGAGACGCACGCGGACATCCGGCTCGTGATCAGCAACCACGACAAGCTGAGGCCGGTCGCCGAGCTCTTCGACATCGACTTTCACCATGTCCCCGTCCCGCGCAGGGACAAGGCGGAGGCCGAGGCGCGGCAGGTAGCGCTTCTGCAGGAGCACGAGATTGACCTCGTCGTGCTCGCGCGCTACATGCAGATCCTCTCGCCGGGCTTCGTCGGCGCCTTCCCGAACCGGATCATCAACATCCACCACAGCTTCCTCCCGGCGTTCGTGGGCGCGAAGCCGTACCACCAGGCGTACGAGCGCGGGGTGAAGATCATCGGCGCGACGAGCCACTACGTGACCGAGGACCTCGACCAGGGGCCCATCATCGAGCAGGACGTCACGCGCGTCTCGCACCGAGACTCGATCCGCAGCATGGTGCAGAAGGGGCGCGACCTGGAGAAGCTCGTGCTCTCGCGCGCGGTGAAGCTCCACCTCGAGCACCGGGTGATGGCGCTCGGGAACCGGACCGTCGTGTTCGACTGAGCGGAGGCGGGGATGGCGTACGAGATCGAGATGAAGGCGTGGGTCGATGACTGGGCGGCGGTCGAGCGCGCGCTCCGCGATCGGTGCACCTTCGAACGCTCCTTCCGCAAGGACGACCGCTACTTCGCACCGCCCGACGGCGAGGGGCTCTTCCGCGTGCGGATCGACGCCGGCGCGCCCGGTAATCACGGGCCGGGGTACGTCACCTACAAGGAGAAGGAGGTCCGCGACGGCGTGGAGGTGAACCTCGAGCGCGAGTTCGGCGTGGACGACGCGGAGGCGTTCGTCGAGTTCGTCACGAGCTTCCGCTGCCGCGAGACCTTCGCCAAGGTGAAGGAGGGGCTTCACTTCAGCCACGACGGGCTCACGGTAGAGCTCGTCCGCGTGGAGGGGCTCGGCGACTTCCTCGAGGTCGAGTGCGTGGTCGCGGACGACG